>CAWGYQ010000007.1:0-548011 GCA_963826865.1 uncultured Acidobacteriota bacterium | reverse complement strand
CACGCGGCTCGTCGGCGAGCGGTCGGAGGAAGTCCCTGCCTCGGATCTGCGAGTCGGAGACCTGATACTCGTGCGCCCGGGCGCGAGCATTCCAGCCGACGGAACCGTGCGCGACGGCGCGAGCGACGTCAACGAGTCGATGATCACGGGCGAATCCCGACCCGTGGCCAAGAGTCGAGATGCCCACGTCATCGCGGGAACGGTGAACGGCTCCGGCTCGCTGCGCGTCGAGGTCACCGGCACCGGTGAGAAGACCGCGCTCGCCGGCATCATGCGCCTCGTCGCCCAGGCGCAAACGTCGCGATCGCGCGCACAGGCGCTGGCTGACCGAGCGGCCTTCGGCCTCACGATTGTGGCGGTCGTCGCCGCGGCCCTGACGCTTGTCGCCTGGTTCACCGTTGGAGCACCGGCCGCGTATGTGGTCGAGCGCGTCGTGACCGTCCTGGTGATTGCGTGTCCGCATGCGCTGGGGCTCGCCATTCCGCTGGTCGTGGCCATTTCGACGACGCTGGGCGCCAGAAACGGCTTGCTCGTGCGCGACAGACGGGGACTCGAGGAAGCGCGGAAACTCGATGCGGTGTTCTTCGACAAGACGGGAACACTTACACGCGGCGAATTTCGAGTGGTGGAGATCACGACGCGAGCTGGCATCAGCGACGACGAAGCGCTCGCGCTTGCCGCGGCGGTCGAACGTGACTCTGAACACACGATTGCCCAAGGCATCGTCAAGAGCGCCGAGGAGCGTCGGCTTTCCATTCCAAAGGCGGAGGCGTTCAGAGCGATCCCGGGACATGGTGTGCTCGCGGTTGTGGCGAACAGGGAGCTTCAGCTGGGCGGCCCCGCCCTGCTGCGCAAGCTCAATGTGACCCCGGACCCGGCGCTTGCCGCGGCCATCGATCGCGCGGCATCGCGCGGGCAGGCGGCAATCACGATGATCGAACGAGAGACTCCCTCGCGGTGTTTGCCGTCGCGGATGCCATCCGGGACGAATCGCGAGAAGCCGTGGATCGTCTCCACCGTCAGGGTCTCGAAGTGATCATGATGACGGGTGACGCGAGAGCCGTGGCGGATGCCGTCGCCCAAGACCTGGGGATCGACACAGTGTTTGCAGAGGTGCTTCCCGAGCAGAAAGCATCGACGATCCAGAGCGTCCAACGACAAGGCAAGCGTGTCGCGATGGTCGGTGACGGCGTGAACGACGCACCTGCCCTGGTCACGGCGGATGTCGGTATCGCCATCGGGGCAGGGACGGATGTGGCTGTCGAAGCTGGCGACGTCGTGCTGGTACAGGAGCGATCCGCGTGATGTGGCCAGGATTATCGCGCTGAGTAAGGCCACCTATCGCAAGATGATCCAGAACCTGTGGTGGGCGGCCGGTTACAACATCGTGGCGATCCCACTGGCGGCGGGCGTACTTGCGCCCTGGGGGATCGTGCTTCACCCGGCCGTCGGCGCGGTTCTCATGTCGCTGAGCACCGTGGTCGTCGCGATCAACGCTCAGCTACTTCGTGGTGTGCGTCTCTGAGGTCAGGTTGTGATGCCCATCGATAACCCGCGTTCGATCCTCAGTCCCGTCGACTTCTCCGAACAATCGCGGAATGCGCTTCGGTGGGCGGCTGCCTTGGCAGCACGGTTCGGAAGTCGCCTGACGGTCGTCAGTGTTGTCGATCCCCTCCTGGCAGAGGCCGCACGGGTCCGATTGGGTCAGGACCTCGCGAAACAGGAAACCGAGCCGGCACTGCGCGAGTTTGCTGCCGCGACCTGGGCGAGCGCGACACCCGGACAACACAGATCGTGTTCAGGACGGTAGTGGGCAACGCCGCCGGCTCGATACTCGAGGCAGCGGAAACCGAAAGAGCCGATTTGATCGTGATGGGGACACAGGGACTTGGCGGCTTCCGAAAGTGGCTGCTCGGATCGACCACGGAGCGTCTCCTCCGCCGAACGAAGGTGCCGGTCCTGGGCATACCCAGGGCGGACGAATCAGAAACGCGTGAGGCAGATTCTGTCTCGCACATTCTGGCCGCCACCGACTTCAGCGACTCTTCCATCGCTGCTGCCAGGATTGCGGCGCATTGGGCGCGCGCATTGTCGGCGAAGCTTACGTTGACCCATATCGTCGAGCCCGTGACCGTTCCACCGCAATGGCTACCTCTCGTCGAAGATTCCGACGAGACTCGCGTCGGCAGCGCTCGTGCGAAGCTCCACGCACTGGCGGAGCAGATTTGTGGGTCTCAGGACTGCGACGAAGTTGTGGCGTTGGGGCGCCCAGCAGACCTCATCGGCTCCACCGCCGTCGACCGTCGAGCGCGGCTCATCGTGATGGGCCTTGCAAGCGAGCAAGGTGCATTTTCACCGCGTCCCGGCTCCATTGCCTATCGAGTATTGTCGTCGACTACGGTGCCGGGTACCTCGTCGTGCCTGCCTTGTGAGCTGACGGCAGGAATTGGTCTGCGCCCCCGGACGGACCCGTGACGCTGATCAGCGCCGTCCGATTGCGCATCGCACCGTCGTCACGCGGGCCGTGCAGCGTCACCCGACAACGCCCCGACGATCACCAGCAACGTATGACGACATTCACTGCGGTATGGGCATGCCAAAGCTCGGCCTCAGCCTCGAAGATCTGCCGTCGCAATCTGACGCGCATCGTATGATCCAGTGAGCGTCATCGCGACAAGTGCGTCATGCGTTTGCAGACCGTCGTCTCACGCGCGATCTCGATGATGGTATAGCGCCGTGGTGACGGTCGGTGCGTTGCAAGCCGGCAGTCGCCCGAACATCATTCCAGCCGAAGCGCTTGCTCCGGCTGAACGGACGCGCGATCGACGAGCGTCCTCGGTGGCATTCGCGCTGGTCGATCCGGCGATCAAAGCGCATCACAATGCCGAGGCGACCAGCGTCGCAGGCGCGCGAAGCCGCCGGCGTTCACCGTCGTCGGCGAGTTCCACTGACTAGCGAACGTAGCGAGCCGCGACTGGCGCAGAGAGCGACGTGCTAAGGCCGCTTCGGCAGCGAGGTGCAGCATGGCAATCCGACGCGACCGCGAGCGAAGATTTCAGCGTCTTGCGCGGACCTGGCACAGGCGCCGATGGTCTGCTGGTTCGTCGGCGGCGCTGATCCGCAGAACGTATGTCGAGCGCCGAAAAGTGCTGGCGGCTTGACCGAGCTGCCATCCAATGCATCGCCGCAGTTTGCACACGGTCCGCGTACCACACGAGGCGTGTCGAGATCGAGGCAAGCTGAACCGTGCCGCCGAGGACACTCGACCGTCGCGCGAGGCGCAACTGCGCTACCCGTGCTGAGAACTGGCGAACCGCTGCCGCGATTGCCGCTGTGGCCACGGCGCACCCGCAAGTGGTGGTGGTTGGGGCGAGAGGCTCCAGCGGCGTTCGCCACCTGCTCTTGGGGAGCGTTGCCGAGGGAGTCCTCAACCGGCTCCCCATCCCTGTTCTTGTCGCGCGCTGAGAACGCTGATTCGCGCTTGTGAAGCAGACCGTCTGTTCGGACTGCGCCCGGGCGCATGCACCCAGCCGGTCGCGCCGTCTAGCCAACGTTCGCGGGCAGCCGCAGCTTCGACGTGGGATGATCGATCGAATCGGAGGGACCATGGACGCGACGACGAAAGATCGACCGGATTTCATTCCGTACCCCACCAATCGCGTCGTCGGGACTGTCGCCGACGCGAAGAATGCCCACGCGGCCATCAATGCGCTGCTGCAAGCCGGCTTCGATCGACAAGACATCGATATTCTGCACGGCGACGAAGACATCCATCGCCTCGATCCCACAGGTGAGGAACACGGATTCCTCGCTCAATTTCAGCGCACGCTGCTTCGCATTGCCGGCCCCGCGGAGGAGTACAAGCATCTGCGCCACCACGTCGAAGATGTTCGTGCAGGCCGATTCGTGATCATGGTCCTGGCCAAGGAACGCGATCAACGCATGCGCGCAGCTGACATCTTGAACGCTCATGGCGCGGAGTTCGTCGGCTTCTACGGCAGATGGGCATGGGAGGGGCTTACGCCGGACGCGGGACTCTCACGGGCAGAGGCTGGCGCAAGTCACCCAGTGGCGACACGACCGGAGCAGATCCCGTCGCTGTTCGCAGAGGCGTGGAACAGGCGAGACCCTGACTCGCTGGCATCGCTGTTCGAGGATGACGCCGAGTTCGTGAACGTCACGGGCCTTTGGTGGCATGACCGCGCGTCAATCCGCAAAGCGCATGCGTATGGCCTCGAGCGCATTTTCAATGAGTCGAAGCTGTCGATCGACGAAACGCGCGTGAAACAACTTTCGCACGATGTTGCCGTAGTGCATGCGCGCATGACTCTGTCCGGGCAGACCCCGATTGGGAAGATCAAACGGCCTGGGTCCCGCACAAACGTCTTCTCGTTCGTCGCACGCCGTGTGGGCGATGGGTGGCTGTGTGCGTCGGCACATAACACCGACGTCGTGCCGCACATGGAGACCAACATCGTCGATGACGAAGGAGCATTTCGGGCCGCGAACTACCAGAACGGTCAAGTCTCCTGAGCGACCGCGTCACCGCATCACCCCGGAGCGCCTCATGGAACTACTCGGCATCCACCATCTCACGGCGATCTCCGCCGGGATCCGCGAGAATCGTCTTTTCTACACCGACGTGCTTGGCATGCGGCTGGTCAAACGCTCCGTGAACCAGGACGATGTCACTGCCTACCATCTGTTCTACGCCGATGCGAAGGGCACGCCGGGGACCGACCTGACGTTCTTCGATTGGCCAGTTCCACGCGAGCGTCGTGGCACCCGCAGTATCGTTCGTACGTGCCTGCGCGTCCGCGGTCACGATACGTTGAAGTGGTGGGTGCAACGCTTCGACGAACATGGTGTGCCGCACGGTGAAGTCTTCGAACGTGATGGACGGCTCACACTGCGGTTCGAGGATCCAGAAGGGCAGCGCCTTGCGCTCGTCGATGATGGCGGAGCCGGCGATCCTCCTACGACTTGGGACCGCAGTCCGGTTCCGGGCGAACATCAGATCCGCGGGCTTGGACCAATCGTCATCAGCATCCCGACGCTGAACCCGACCGACGCGCTCTTGACGCGCGTGTTTAACATGCGACTCGCACGTGATTGTCCCCATCCCGACAACCCTGGGACGCGCGTTCACGTGTTTGAAATGGGCAGCGGAGGTCCGCACGCCGAGTTGCACGTTGCCGTGCAGCCGGATTTGCCTGTCGCCAGCCAGGGCGCCGGCGGCGTTCACCATGTCGCCTTTCGCACCCCGGACGGGAACTACGACGAGTGGGCGGAACGGCTCAACGAGTTTGGCGTTCCGAACAGCGGCAAGGTCGACCGCTTCTGGTTCCGCAGCTTGTACGTCCGTGAGCCGAACGGGGTGTTATTCGAGATCGCGACGGATGGTCCAGGGTTCGCCGTAGACGAGGATCCCGCGACGCTCGGCGAGAAGGTCGTGCTGCCGCCCTTCCTCGAACGATACCGCAAGGAGATCATCTCCAACTTGAAGCCAATCGATTGATGGAGAACTGACGTATGGCACCCGGCAACCATCCGCACGCCGGCCAGCCCGTGCTGCGGTCCGGACCTTCGGCGAAGGACGCCCGGCTCGTCGCGATCATGCTTCACGGCCGCGGCGCATCCGCAGAGGACATCCTCGGGTTGGCGGATCAGTTCAGCGCCAGGGACGTTGCCTACCTTGCGCCACAGGCAGAGGGCGCTACCTGGTATCCGTTCTCGTTTCTCGCTCCATTGCAACAGAACGAACCGTGGCTCGGATCCGCCCTGCGCGTCGTCGCTGGCCTGGTGCAGGACCTCGGGCAGCAAGGCGTTCCAACAGAACGGCTTGCGGTGATGGGGTTTTCACAAGGTGCCTGTCTTACGCTGGAGTTCGCGGCACGGCATGCGCGACGGTACGCCGCAGTTGTCGCGTTCACCGGCGGGCTGATCGGGCCCCCGGGCACACCGCGACACTATGCCGGCGCCTTCGACGGCACGCCAACGTTCATCGGTTCCAGCGATGTCGATCCGCATGTGCCGCTAGAGCGGGTCCATGAATCCACCGCCGTCCTCCGCCGAATGGGCGCCATCGTCGATGAACGCATCTACCCGCGAATGGGGCACACCATCAACGCGGACGAACTGGCAGCCGTCGATGCGCTGCTGGCTGGTGACGCCGCGCCAACGAGGCGGGCATAGCGCGGCGTATCGCAGCGGGAATGTCGTGGCGAGCGACGATGGATCTTGCGGCTGTTCGACGGCCGCGTCGAACGGTGAATGAGAACCCCCTCGGCGGGCGGGAACGCTTGCCCACTGAATCGGAGTACGAAACGCTAGTCAGGAATGCTTGGGCCCCACCGCCTCCCCTGCGAGCATCCCGTCGCTCCGGGCCACATCGAGGCAACGCCCGCGGATACCCGTTGGGTCCTTCCCGCCACGATTCTGGGATCGAGTCTGAGCTTCATCGACGGTTCAGTCGTGAACGTTGCGCTGCCGGTGATGCAGGACAGCCTCGGCGGCAGTCTGGCCACGATGCAGTGGGTCGTCAACGCCTACATGCTGACGCTTGCCAGTCTCATTCTGCTCGGGGGCTCGGCGGGTGATCGCTTCGGACGTCGGCGCGTGTTCTTGATCGGACTTGTGGGCTTCGCGGCGGCATCCCTTGGATGCGGCGTTGCGCCGACGGCGTTATGGCTCATCGGTGCTCGCTCTTGCTCAGGGGACGGCCGCGGCGCTGCTGATACCTGCAAGTCTGGCCATTGTCAGCGCCGCATACACGGAAGAGACGCGCGGTCCCGCCATCGGCACATGGGCAGCGGCCGGAGCGCTCACCACGTCGCTCGGGCCGCCGCTTGGCGGATGGCTCGTTGACACCGTCGGTTGGCGCGCGATTTTCTTCATCAACCTGCCGGTGGCGCAGCAGCGTTGCTGCTGGGGCTGAAGCTCGCCGCCGATCGAGGGACCGATCGGGCCGCGCCGGTTGACGGGCGCGGAGCCGTCCTCATGATCTTCGCGCTTGGAGCGCTGAGCTATGGCTTGGTGGCGTTCGGAGACGGCAATCTTCTGCGTGGGTCCATCGCAATCGCTGCGGCCATTTCGGCCACCTGGCTCTTCATCCGTTCCGAGGCGCGCTCCACGGCGCCGATGTTGCCGCTATCGCTATTTCGCAGCCGCGACTTCGCCGGTGCGAACGCGCTGACGCTGTCGCTTTACGCTGCACTGAGCGGTGCGCTGTTCCTCCTGCCATTCATGCTGATCGAGATACATGGCTACAGCGCGACGGCCGCCGGAGCGGCGTTCCTGCCGTTCTCGGCGATCATGGGAATGGGGTCGCGCTGGTCGGGTGGACTCGCCGAGCGTTTCGGCTCGAGACCTCTATTGATGATCGGTCCATCGATCACCGCGGCGGGTTATGTGATCCTCGGCGTCTCGAGCGAAGCATCGAGCTACTGGACCGGCTTCCTGCCTGGCTTGATGATCGTCGGTGTCGGGATGACGCTCAGCGTCGCACCGCTCACAATGACCGTATTCGACTCTGCCCCGGAAGACAGGAGCGGCACCGCCTCGGGAATCAACAACGCGGCGGCCCGCGCTGGCGGCCTTCTCGCGATCGCGGCGCTTGGTCTCGCGTTCGGGAGTTCCGGCGAGACTGGTGTCACGGGTTCTGCGCTGGTCGGCGCGTACGAGTGGGTGATGTTTTCCGCTGCGGTGCTCGCTGGGTTGAGCGCGTTCACCGCGGCGCTGACAATAACGCGACGCAAGGAACAATCCAGAGCCCGACAATAGCCCTTTCTGTAGCGTGCGTCACGCGCGACGTGCCAGGAAGGCGCGTCCACTGGGGGAAACCCCTGTCGCGTCATCCGCGAAATCACCGAATAGTCGCAGGTCGTGCAGGCAAAATAGTTGGACCGAATATTACTTGACATATCAACTATTGACAGGTTATTCTTATGCCGTGGTTGCACGGACTGCTGCGAAGCCCAAGAGTGGCACGAGCGCGAGGGACACCGTGGTGGCGTTACTACGAGCAGCGGACAGGGTTCGACGTCGCGCGGCGCGCATCGTCGAACCTCACGGCATCACGCTGCAGCAATACAACGTCCTGCGCATTCTCGAAAGCGCCAAGGAAGATGGCGTTCCAACGCTCGAGGTCGCCGCGCGGATGATTGAAGAGACCCCTGGCGTCACGCGCCTGTTGGACCGGCTGGAAGCAAAAGCCTACATCCGTCGGCAACGTTGTCCCCGCGATCGTCGGCAGCACCTGTGCTGGCTCTCGAGCGAAGGGGCACGTCTGCTGGAGAGGCTGACATCGGCGATGTCGGCCGGTCACGAGCGTGTGCTGCAACGCCTCGACCTCGGCGACCGCCAGCAGTTGATCATGCTACTCGACGTAATCGGTTCAGAAGAGTAGGAGCCTACGAGCGCAGACGACCTCGTCTTCGACAATAGTTGATTAGTCAATAATCAACTGATTATTCAAAGAGAGGTTCCGGACAGGAGGCGGCCATGTTCGATTTGATTGTTAACGGCCATCGCAACACGACTCGTCGCGATCTCGCGCCGCTGGTGATCTCGTGGTCCGTGCACGCTCTTGTGATTGGGGCCGTGGTCCTTCTGCCGTTGCTCTTCGCAACAAATCAGCTGCCGGCTGTCCCGAAGGAGATCCTGACCTATGTAACGGTTGCTGCACCGCCACCGCCACCGCCTCCTCCCCCACCGGCGTCCGCGCCGACGCCGGCTGTGAAGCAGGCTTCGCCTCGGCCCGCACCGACCACGCGGCCGGTGCCGCAAGCACCGGTGGTGGCCCCTCGCGAGCTCCCGCCCGCTATCGACACGGTGGATGACGGTGAGGGCGCGAGCGACTTCGACAGCATCGACGGTGTTCCGGGCGGTGTTGCGGGAGGTGTTCCGGGAGGTGTACTCGGCGGCGTCGTCGGAGGCATTGTGGGTGTGCCGCTGCCACCACCTCCACCACCCCCTGCGCCGCGAGCACCAGTCCGGATCGGCGGGCAGATTCAGGCACCGGCGCTCGTGAAGCGCGTGCCGCCGGTCTATCCGCCGATTGCGGTCAACGCACAGGTGCAAGGGGTGGTGATTCTCGAGGCGACCGTTGGCCGAGACGGCCGCGTCGAGGACGTCGAAGTGCTTCGGTCGGTGCCGCTTCTCGACAAGGCGGCTATCGACGCCGTGCGGCAGTGGGTGTACGCCCCGCTGCTTCTCAACGGACAGGCCGAGGGATTCGTCCTGACGGTCACGGTGAGTTTCAGCCTGTCGTGAATGAATGGACGTTGTTTTGTGGAAGCTGGCGGATTCCGGTCGGCGACGATTGCAGGTCACGCTCAACCGTCGAAGCGGCACGGTCCTGACATGCAATGGAAAGCCAAGGGTGAAGTGAGGAGTGCGCAAGTGAGAGACATCCCGACGTTCGCACGGTGTTCAAGCGGCGGAGCGTCTGCCCGAGCAGACTCACGTCGGCGCGGTTCACTTGCAGATCAGCGATCTGCAGCGCTCGGTCGAGTACTACCAGGGCGTGCTCGGCATGGACGTGCTCGAACGCGCTGCAGGTCGAGCTTCGCTCGGCGTAAGAGGTGCAGCGCGGCCGCTGGCGCACCTCGTCGAGAAGAACGGTGTTGCGCCGGTGCCACCGCGTGGCAGATTCGGCTTGTTCCACTTCGCTCTTCTCTTGCCCGACCGAGTGGCGCTCGGGCGCTTCGCAGCACACGTGCTCCGTCTGGGGCTCCGACCGGGCATGGCCGACCACGCGGTCAGCGAAGCGTTGTACCTGAGCGACCCCGACGGTCTTGGGATCGAGGTCTATGCAGATCGGCCCCGTGCCTCCTGGACGTACCGGGGCGACGAGCTCGTGATGACCACCGAGCCTCTCGACATCGGCGGTCTGATCACGGCGGGCGAAGGCGACGAATGGGACGGCGCCCCCGAAGGTACGACCATGGGCCACGTGCACCTTCACGTGGGCGATCTGGCGAGAGCCGAGGCGTTCTACCACCGTGCGCTGGGATTCGACAAGACTGTGTGGAGCTATCCGGGCGCGCTCTTCTTCTCCGCCGGCGGCTATCACCATCATCTCGGGACCAACATCTGGTCACCGGGTCCCTCGGCGCGCCCGGAGGAGGCCAAGCTCCTGGAGTGGGAACTCGTGGTTCCGGAACGTAGACAGACCAACGACGTCGCGCAAAGGCTGCGTGCCGGTGGTTACGTGGTAGACGATGCACCAGACGGCGTGCGGACGTCCGACCCGTGGGGAACCGGGTCTATGTCAGATCGGAGGAAAGTCGATGAACCGGATCGAAATCGACGTCTATTCGGACTTCGTGTGCCCCTGGTGCTTCATCGGCTCGCGACGTCTGCAGGGGGCACTGGAGTCATTCGGTCATTCGGACGTCGTGATGCGTCATCACCCGTACCTGCTTTATCCGAACGTGCCAGTTGACGGTATCGACCTGAGGGCGTCCCTGGCGCAGCGATACCGACAGAATCCCGAGCGGATGTTCGAGCCAGTCGAAGCGGCAGGACGCCAGGCCGGCATTCCGCTCGACTTCTCCAAAGTCACGCGTGTGTATTCGACAGTCGACGCGCACACGCTCGTTCGGCACGCGGAACGGAAGGGAACCGGTCGCGCGTTCGCCGAAGGGATCTTCACTGCCTATTTTCTGGAGGGGCGGAATATCGCCGATCGAAACGTCCTCGTGGACATCGCTGTCGGTCATGGCTTCACGAAGGCGGAGACACAGGCGCTTCTCGATGACGTAGGTGAGCGCCGGCGCACCCGAGATGAGGCCGAGCAGACGGCCAGGTCCGGTGTAAGAGGCGTTCCGCTCTACGTCATTAATGGCGGGAAACCGTTTCAGGAGCTCAGGTGCCGTCCGTGTTCCGCGGCGCAATCGAACGAGCGCTCGCGGCGGTCGCATAGACGGAGGTCGGCCATGCTTACTACAGTGCCGATGGGCGGCGGCGCGGTTCACGGCTCAGTCCGACTCTGGCTGCGGCTCGAAGGGTTGATGGCGCTCCTCCTGGCGATCTATCTGTACGCACACGAAGGGGTTCGTGGCTCGCATTTGCGGTGCTGTTCTTCGCGCCGGACGTGAGCTTCGCCGGTTACATCGCCGGGCCGCGAATTGGTGCTGCGCTCTACAACGTGGCGCACAGCTACGTGGGGCCACTTCTCCTTGCGGCGACGCTGCTCAGCGCAGGCACCGGGCTGACACTCGCGCTCGTGTGGGGAGCGCACATCGGATTTGACCGCGCATTGGGTTACGGGCTGAAGTATTCCTCCGCGTCTGGCGATACACATCTCGGGCGAATCGGACGACTTGCCTCCGCTCACCTCGACCCGCCGGTCATCGAATGAACCCCGGTATGCGTGGAGTGCCGCGACCGTTCGTGCTCGGTGAGACACTCGCGTCCTCGTCGAGAACGTCAAGCAGGGTCGGTGCCGCTGCGGAATAGCCTGCAGCGGACTACTTCGGTGTGCCTTCGTCTGGCGCCTCCGGGACCATCCATCCTCCACGCACTGAAGCTCCTACCACGATGCCTGCGCTGATCAACACCAGGTTCTTGATGATGTACCTGACCTTCGAGTGTTGGCGCGTATGGGATACGGACAAAGACTTCATGCGGAAACAGGGCGATCGGCGTCAGCGTGCCGAGCATTTGCGCGTAGAGCAGGAACAGAATTCCCCGAAGCCCGCGGCCCAGCAGCAGGCCGACCCCGGTCACACATTCCCAAGCGGCCAAGAGCGGCAATGAGATCGAGTCCGGGATCAGGTCACCTGTTAAGACTCCGATCGTCCTGGTCGCCAATTCCTGCGCGGGGCTTACGTTCGGAAAGAACTTCAGCACGCCAAACCACAGGAACACGATCCCTAGGCTGATCCGCAGTAGTTCGGGGCCGAACCGCGCCATCCATCCGGTTATCGCCGAATCGATCGCTTGCAGACGCTGTGACAACTTCGTCTTCATACCAAGCATCCAACAAGCGTCCCGCACGCGATCCTCCATCTTGTCCGAGGCGCTTGGCCTCCGACTTGCCTCTCGAACTCTCTACTGAGTGTTTCCCGAGGATCAGAGATGTTCAGATTAATTGCCACGGTCAAACGAGGAACCGCAGACTTTCCGCAGGTTGTTCCCGCGTATGCCACCCCGGAGCTCGCGAGAGCAGCCGGGCAGGAGCTTATGAGACACGAGCGCGTCGTGCGGGTCATGATCGTGCTGAATGAGGTTCCGCCACGCTTCGTCGAATGGCTCTGAAGTCAACGTGCGGGCACCAGGAATCTGAGAGAGCGCCCGACGAGCGGTGAGCCTCTGTCATCCATGACGTCACCTGTGCCTCATCGCGTCTGGTATTTCGCGCGGTCCGGTCCGGTCTCCTCGAGACCAGAGGCTGCGCGCCGGCGGACCGCCGGCGCGGCCGAACCGCAGGCCGCGCGCGGTGGGTCATGCCGCCGGTGCCGGCTCTTGAAGCGTTTCGACGGAGTGTCCCGCCGCCTTCCAGCCCTCGAGGCCATCCTCGTATGCCCGCACGTTTGTGTAGCCCAGGTCGATCAGGCGTTGGGCGGCTTGCGCACTCTGCGGGCACTTCGGTCCGCCGCAGTACGTGATGATCTCGGCGTCCTTCGGAACAGATGTCGTCGCGTGGCCGATGGTGTCGAGCGGCATCCGGGTGGAACCTGGAATGATCTCGCCGGTGAAGTACTGGCTGGTCAACACGTTCCACAAGTGCGGGATGCCTGGCCATGGTCCAGTCGTTGCCGTAGTTCGCCGGTCGAGATTGTGCGCGTGTCGAGCATGTCGTTGTCCTCCAGCATTTGGTCGATGATGGCGGTCGATTCCGCCCATGGCATCTCAATCAGCAAGAGACAGGCCGGTCAAAAGGATGCGAAAACACGCCCACGACCCGCGGGCGAAGTTAATGGATTGCAGAATGTAATGGGCTGCTTCACGATGAAATCTGATGCGCGTGGGCCGAGCACTGAGTAGCAGGATGCCGCGCCGAAACCCGCCTTCGGCAAGGCGCGAACTGGCTTTGATAGACCTCTGGCAGGGCCCAGGCACGATGAACCGGTGGCGTCACATTAACCATGCCGTCCAACATCGAAGACTACGCACTCATTGGGGACTGTCAGACGGGAGCATTGGTGGCCCGTGATGGTTCGATTGACTGGCTCTGCTTTCCGAGATTCGACTCGGCTGCCTGTTTCGCAGCGTTGCTCGGGACTCCGGAACACGGACGCTGGCTGTTGGCGCCAGCGGCCGAGACCCGTCGTGTTCGCCGTCGCTACCGACCCGGCACCCTCGTTCTCGAGACCGAGTACGAGACCGATGCCGGACTGGTCAGACTGATTGACTTCATGCCGCCTCGAACCGGCACTCCAGAGCTGATCCGGATTGTCGAAGGCGTCCGGGGTGTAGTTCCGATGCGGATGGAACTCGTCATCCGGTTCGACTACGGATCCGTCGTTCCATGGGTCCGACGTTCGGAACGCGGCATCAGGGCCACCGCTGGACCGGAGACGCTGTACTGCCGGACCGGCACCGAGCTTCACGGTCGAGGACTTCACACGGTCGGCGACTTCACCGTTGCGGCTGGCCAGATGGTGCCCTTCGAGTTGGCGTGGTCACCTACACACCATGACGAGCCCGAGCCGACGGATCCGGTGCAGAGTCTTCGCGAAACCGAATCGTGGTGGACGGAGTGGTCGGGCCGCTGCACGTTCCACGGCGAGTGGCACGACGCCGTCGTGCGGTCGCTCATCACGCTCAAGGCACTGACGTACGCGCCTACAGGTGGAATCGTTGCCGCCGTCACGACGTCCCTGCCAGAGCGCATCGGGGGCGTACGGAACTGGGACTATCGGTACTGCTGGCTGCGAGATGCCACGTTCACGCTCTACTCGCTGATGGTTGGCGGGTACACCGACGAGGCCCGTGCCTGGCGAGAATGGCTGATCAACGCAGTGGCAGGCACGCCTTCGACGTTACAAATCATGTATGGCCTTGGCGGCGAGCGACGGCTGACCGAACTCGAACTCGAATGGCTCCCGGGGTACGAGGACTCGTCCCCGGTGCGGATCGGCAACGCCGCCCACCATCAGCACCAGCTGGATGTGTACGGCGAGGTCATGGACGCGCTGCACCTCGCGCGCCGATCGGGGCTGCCTCCCAGTGAGAACGCCTGGCGTGTGCAGCGCGCGCTCCTGGATTTCCTCGAAACGGACTGGCAGAAGCCCGACGAAGGCATCTGGGAGGTCCGCGGGCCGCAACGGCAGTTTACGCACTCGAAAGTCATGGCCTGGGTCGCGATGGACCGAGCGGTCAAGAGCGTCGAGGAGTTCGGCCTCGAAGGCCACGCGTCCAAGTGGAGGCAAATCCGACAGCAGATTCACGATGAGGTCTGCCGCGAGGGCTTCGACCCGGCGCTCAATTCCTTCGTTCAGTACTACGGGTCGAAGGATCCGGATGCGAGTCTGCTGATGCTTCCGCTCGTCGGCTTCCTACCCGCCACTGATCCAAGGATGCTCGGCACCGTGGAGTACATTCAGCGACGGCTTGTTCGCGACGGTTTCGTCGACCGCTATCCTACCGTCCCCGAAGTAGACGGGTTGCCGCCAGGTGAAGGAGCGTTCCTCCTGTGCACCTTCTGGCTCGCGGACAACCTCGCCCTCCAGGGACGGACTGGAGAGGCACGGGACATCTTCGAGCGGCTCTTGAATCTGCGGAACGATGTGGGCTTACTGTCCGAGCAGTTCGATCCCGATGCGCGGCGGCTGCTCGGCAATTTTCCTCAGGCCTTCTCTCACGTCGGCCTGATCAATACTGCGCGCAATCTGACGAGACGAGGGGGCCCAGCGGAGGATCGACCAAACGGCGGCGGCGTCAATTCCGATCAGCCCTGACGGTCGCGCTCCCAATCTGCCGACGCAGAGCCACTGTAGCCGCTCAGCCGTGCGTGGCTATGACGATCAATCGTGCGTGCTCGTGCCGCGCCTCGGATCGAGCACATTCCTGGGCTGGCTTGTGGCGCGTGGCATGCAGAGTGACCGAGCGGGTCGCTGTGCGCTTCACCCGTTTCTGATCGCGTGCCGCTTACGCGCGCTGCCGCTCGGGATACGATCGTGGCCGTTTCAAGGCACGGATGCCATGTCATACGACTTTCTGATCGACACCTACGACACAGAACGCATCAAAGTGATCAGCGTCTGGAGTGAGTTCACAGACGACGATCTTCCAGTGCGCCCACGTCAAGACGATCCTCGAGGCCGCAGCGTGCACGAGCAGATGGTGCATCAATGCGTGAGCGAGGATCTGTGGTTTCGAGGCATGCTGGGCATCGACGTCAAAGCGCCACCGTTGCCAGCGCAGGAAACCCGTTTGGCGTTCATGAAGCGCTATGCCGAGGACAGCGGAAAGCGCCTCGCAGCCTTGCGTGAGAAGCGCGATCCGTGGTGGCAGGAAGAGACGCAGTTCTTCGATGTGCGCCGGGCACGAGCCTGGGTCATGATGCGGCGGCTCACCCACACATCGCACCACCGCGGACAGCTGATGGCCATGCTCCGTATGCTTGGGCATGACGTGCATAGCAACTATGGGCCCACGGCGGATACGGGGGGCCTGATGCAAAACCACGCGCCCACGATTTATGCCTACCGCAATCTCGATGCGCTGTTGAACGGTGAAGCGGCCGGAGGTGCGAAAGCCGCCCTACCCGGACCGTCTGGCAAGCCAGTCACAGAGCGACCCGCATCAGGATGAAATCGAGCGTTGCTTCCTGAGGCTCGGAGCCTTCGACCTCGCGCAGTGTGAAGACCAAGTCCGAAGCCTTTCAAACTGAGCACCAGCCTTTCACTTTGAAACGACAGGCGATCGCTAGGTCGTCGCGTCGGGCGTGTTCGCCAGCACAAATCATCCCAAATGCCGTGAGTTCGAACGAAATCCGCCGCTGCAACCACGATGGCTCACCGCTTGCCTTTGCTCATCGTGGACGAGCGGCGCGGGGACAACGGCGATGCAACCTCAGACCCGTACGAGGCTCTCTCACCGGCGCACGTGCAGTGCGAAAGACTTGAGCGGACAAAACCGCCGCATCGCGCGGCGATAGGTCGAGGGCGCCGGATCCCCGCTCCGCTTGCCACTCCGTAACACGAGTGACGACTGTCGAATCCACGGCGCGAGGACTCTCCGGCCAGTTATATGGCCGTTCGCAAGGGTGCAGGAAATCGTGCGACGGGCGGATCGCCCGTCAGAGAAGGAGCTGCAGGCATCATGGCGACGACGACGAAGACCATGGCAGCGACGAACGGCAGCCGGGATCACGAACTTAGGACGATGCTCGAGGGCCGCCGTCGCGAGCTGGTGTTCGAAGTTCAGGGCAAGATTCGCGACGGCCGACGCGACTTCACCAATGAGCGCGAGGTGCTCGACGAAGGCGAGAGCTCCGAGGTCGACATCCAGGAAGAGATCGAGTTCGCGCTGATCCAGATGAAAGCGGAAACGCTGAACAAGATCGACGCGGCGCTTCGCCGGATCGGGGAAGGCACCTACGGTGAGTGTTTCGAGTGCGGCGACGAGATCGCCGAAGCTCGCCTCCGGGCCCTTCCGTTCGCGGTGCGGTGCAAGGATTGTGAAGAAGCTCGTGAGACGGCCGAGTTGCGTGAGCGCATGACGCAGCGTCGCGGCTCCTCAGCGCTCTTCGTCGACATGGTCAATTAGCAGTGGAGCACGCCATGGCCAAGGTCGCCATCAACGGACTGGGACGAATCGGTCGGGCCACGCTCAAGATCGTGATGGACACGCCTGGCCTGGACCTGGTCGCCGTCAACGACATTGGCGCGCCCGACAGCATCGCGTATCTCCTCAAATACGACACCGTCTACGGACGCTATGAGAAGACGGTCGACACAGCCGATGACGGAACCCTCACGATTGGGAAGCAGCGGCTGACGTTGCTGCGTGAAGAGAATCCGGCGCGCCTGCCGTGGAAATCGTTGGACGTGGATATCGTGTTCGAGTGCACGGGCGCGTTCACCAGGCGACAAGACCTCGACGCTCACATTCGCGCCGGAGCTCGGTACGTCATCCTGTCGGCACCGTCGAAAAGCGATGACGTCGAAACGATCGTCCATGGCGTCAATACACCGCAGGGAGCCACCGCCATCATTTCGTGCGCGAGCTGCACGACGAACTGCATCACCCCGGTGATGGAGATTCTCGGGCGCCGGATCGGCGTCGAGAAGGCCATCATGACCACGGTTCACGCGTACACCGCCAGTCAGGCCATCGTCGACGCTCCACACAGGAACGCCCGGAGAGGCCGCGCCGGTGCCGCGAATCTTGTGCCCACGTCGACCGGCGCGGCGGCTGCGACGGCCAGAGCGCTCCCCGAGTATCGCGGCCGATTCGACGGCGTAGCCGTCCGGGCGCCTGTCCCTGTCGGGTCGCTCGCAGACATCGTCGCCCTCGCGGCTCGAGCGACGACCGTGGACGAGGTGAACCGTGTGTTCACGGAGGAGGCTGAAAGTGAACGGTATCGCGGCGTCCTCGGTGTGACCACGGATCCGTTCGTCTCGTCTGACATCATCAAAGACTCCCGCGCGTCGGTTGTGGATCTCGGCATGACGCAGGTCGTCGATGGTGATCTGGTGAAGGTCATGAGTTGGTACGACAACGAGTGGGGGTATTCGAGTCAATTGGTCCGCGAGGCCTCGCGGATCGCGACGGAGATGGATCGCCAGAGTGCCCGGTAGAGCCTTGATCGGCGCGCTTCAGCATCTGCACGCCGACGGGCAGCTGCCTGGCCAGAGTGTCGAACACGTCACGGCGATCAATCTAGGAGATACCGGAATGACGATCAAGTGGTTCACACGTGAACAGGAAAATAGGCAGGACGCTGCGCCACGCGCGCCGCTGCCCGCCTGGATTCCGAGACCTGTAAAGCGAGAGAGCGGTCGCACGGACCCGTTGCGTACACCGGCTCACGTGCGCCTGCTCGGGGTCGAGCTCGATGACGATGAACAGGCGTATGTTCGACGCAAGCTGGGCATGAAGCTCGGGAAGTTCGCGACATCGATCGAGCGCATCAGCGTTCGTGTGACCGACATGAACGGACCGCGCGGCGGAGTCGACCAGGTCTGCAACATCAAGGTGGTGCTCAGCGGGCTGCCCAGCGTGGTGATCGAGCGCCGGCACGCCGCCGCTGCACGCCGCCATCGACGACGCGTTACGCGCGACGGAGCAGGCGGTTCGGAAAAGTGTTCGTCGCAGGCGCATGAAGCCGCTTCGCGGAAGGAACTCAATGACAGGCGGCATCTCGACATGGTGACCATCAATCGCATCCTGTGCCCCGTTGACTTGTCGGAGTTCTCGCTGGATGCCCTTCGTCATGCGATGGCGCTGGCAAAATGGTATGCCGCCAAAGTCACAGTCCTCCACGTCTACAGTGCCCCTCAGCCGATACTGCCGGGCACCGGTATGCCGGGAAACGTCGCCCTCCCTCCGCCTCTGCAACCCGAGGAGGTCGCTGAACACGTGCGCGGGTTTTGTTCCTCTTTACTCGGAGACACAGGCGAGTCCGCTGAGATCGTCGTAAGGGAGGGTGACGCCACGAAAGAAATCGTGCTGCTGGCCGACCAGTTGCCCGCGGACTTGCTCGTCCTGGGCACACATGGACGAAGCGGTTTCGAGCGTCTCTTTCTCGGGTCGGTCACCGAAAAAGTCCTTCGCACGACACGCACGCCGGTCATGACAATCCCCCCACCCGTCACGCAACCGGGGCCGGCGCTGTACAAGACGATTTTGTGCCCGCTTGATTTTTCTGAGGCATCGAGGCGAGCGCTCGACTACGCGTTGTCCCTGGCGCAGGAAGCGGACGCCCGCCTGATTCTGTTGCACGTGATCGAAAGCCTGCTCGGGGAGGCGGGCGCCTCTGAAATGGGCCACTTGAGCGTCGCCGAATTCGATCGATATCTCGAAGAGGATGCAGTGGCACAGCTCAAGTCTGTTGTTCCCGAACAGGCCCGCGTCTGGTCTGCGCCTGAGGAACGCGTAGTCAGAGGTCGAGCCTATCGTGAGATTGTGAAGATTGCGAAGGACGAAGGGGCTGAGCTGATCGTCATGGGAGTGCAAGGAAGAGGTGCCCTAGACCGACTCATTTTCGGCTCGACGACGCATCACGTGATTCGAGAGGCCGACTGCCCAGTCCTGACCGTCCGAAGTTAATCAGGCACACTCTGTCCGAAGACGCGAAGGCCCTGGTGGCGTCCGCTTGGCGGTCGCTCCCGGCGCTGGTGGACGACACGAACTGCTATTCCAGCCTGGTCCGGATGTCGATCTGCGATGACAGCGTGAGATGCACTGGACAGCGGTTGGCGATCGCCAACAGACGCGCTCGTTGATCCGCGTCCAGTGCTCCATCGAGCGCGATATCTCGTTCGATGACGGTGAGTCGTGCGTCACGTGTCTCGCACGCCGCACAATCCTCCGCGTGCTCTCGTGAGTGGCGAAGGCGAACGGTGACTCGCTGGAGTGGCCACTGCTTTCGTCGCGCGTACATCGCGATGGTCATCGAAGTGCAGGAGCCAAGCGAAGCCAGGAGCAGATCGTACGGTGTGGGACCGGTGTCGGTTCCTCCAGCCCGCGCCGGCTCGTCGCTGAGGAAGCGATGCGAGCCGGCGACGATCTCTTGGGCAAAGCCCTCACCAGTGCCGCGCACGATCACGACGCCTTCGGCTGGTCGCTCGCCGTTCATAACATTCGCGTTCCTTCCCGTTCGCGCGGTGCGGAAGAGGACCGCCCGCTACTGATTCCGCGGCAGCACTGTATACACCCTGGCGATGAACCCAGCGAACTCCTCGATGTATTGCCGGAGGAATTGCTCGGTGGACTCGTTGGTGACGCGCCCATCGTCGGTGATCAGGCCGCGTTCGAACTGCACGTACGCCTCGACGGAATTCATCAGCGGTGAATTGCAGAAGGCGAGAATGCTGCGCAAATGCTGCTGGGCGATGGCCGTGCCGATCTTGCCCGGCGATGTCCCGATGATGCCTGACGGTTTACGCGCGAATGCGTTCTTGCCGTAGGGCCGGCTCGCCCAGTCGATGGCATTCTTCAGGCCGCCCGGGATCGACCGGTTGTACTCAGGCGTCACGAACAGGACGGCGTCAACCGCTGCGATCGCATCCTTGAACGCGGTGGCCACCGGCGGGTAGTTCGCGTCGTAGTCGTAGCTGTAGAGGGGGAGGTCCTTGAACGAGATCTCCGACATCTCGAGCTCCGCCGGCGCCAGCCGCACGAGCGCGGTGGCGAGCAATCGGTTGATCGAGGCCTTCGCCAGGCTGCCGACCAGATAGCCAACCTTGTAGGGAGTCATCGCGCCACCTCACCGGACAGCTTATAGCAGACGCATCACGAAATTGGCGGCGCGCTCCGTTAACCGTGCCCACCACGATCGTTGCTGGAATGTGGTGAGGGTGATCTCTTCGGCGTGTCGAAGATCGTCCAGAAAAATCTGATCCATCTGCCGGCCGATGGTCGAATCGAGGATCATCAGCGTCGATTCGTCGTTCAACGCCATCGATCGATTGTCGAAGTTCATCGATCCGATCGTGGACCACTGCCCGTCGACCACAAATGTCTTCGCGTGGAGCGTCGACGGCTGCCATTCGAACACGCGGACGCCGGCGTCGAGGAGCGTGCCGTACCACGCGCGCCCGGCATTGCGCACGATGTTCACGTCGGTTCGTGGACCCGCCGTCAGGATACGGACATCCACCCCCCGTTTCGCTGCGGCGGCCAACAGGTCGATGAAGCTGCGCTCCGGGGCGAAGTACGAGTTGGTGATGTACAGCGTCTTTCGGGCGCCAGCGATGGACAGCGCGAAGAATCGTTCCGCCGCGGTGCTTCCGAGCGTGGGAGCTGTGTACAACAACCCCGCGGCGGCCACGCCGTTCTCTTGTGGTGACAGCGTGGCGTGCCCGGTGAACATCACGCCGGTGGCTTCGACCCACGCGGCCACGAACGCGGCCTGCAGCTGCCTGACCGCTGGGCCCTCGAAGCGCACATTGGTTTCCCGCCAGGACCCATTCGTCCGTCCATCGCCAAACCATTTGTCGTCGATGCCGAAGCCTCCGGTCCATCCGACACGACTGTCGATGACGATGCCCCGAACGTGCGAGCGATTCTGTGCGAGATGGAGCGTGGAGAGCCGGATCGGCCGGAACGGCTCGACAACGATGCCCGCGGCTCGGAGCGCGTCGCGATGGCTTGCGGGGATGTCCACGGTCCCGAAGGCATCGTACAGAACGAGGACGCGCACACCCGCTTTGGCTCGCTCGATCAGAATCTGGCCGAGCGTGTCGGCCATCCGGCCCGGGGCACCGTAGTACAGCTGAAGCGTGATTGACTGCTTCGCTGACCGCAGGTCTTCCCACAGTCTCGGATAGGTACCGTCGCCGTTCAGCAGCACCTCGACGCGGTTGCCTGGCGCGAGCCACGCACCAGTCGCCATCGTGGCCATCAGCGGGAACTCCGGCTCGCCCACAGCGATCGGCGTTCCGTCTGATGACACACCGCGCACGTGGCGAACCGCTGTGCCGCGTGTGAGATGAAGAAAGCCGATGAGCGCCAGGCCGAGCACGATCGCCACCAAGGTCCATCGTCCGACTCGACCGAGGGCGCCGCGTACGCGGCTCTTCCGAAAGGGTACGCGAACGTCGGTCGGCATCTTCCCCATGCGCCACCCTTCGAGTGCATTGCCTGCGGTAACATCGCGACGCAAGGCGTGCCGCCTCTCAAGGAGCAGACCAGGTGCCTACCGTCGCGAGCGAAGCGCCAGAGCCGAGTATGGCGTACCGCCTGCGCGCCAGCGAACTGGTCGCCAAGCTCGGGACCAATGAGCAGAGCGGGCTGAGCGAAGAGGAAGCGCGCGCTCGGCTCGCGCAGTACGGATCAAACGAGCTCGCCGCGGAGAAACCTGTCCCGGCGTGGCGGCGATTCCTGTCGCAATTTCAGGATGTGCTCGTCATCCTGCTTCTCGTCGCCACAGCGATCTCCGCTGCGCTCTGGGTCGTGGAGCGCGACGCGGCCCTCCCGTACGAAGCCATTGCCATCTTTGCCGTCGTGCTCCTGAACGCGGCCATGGGCTATGTGCAGGAGTCGCGCGCCGAGGCTGCCGTTGCGGCACTTCGCGCGATGTCGGCCGCGGATGCCTCCGTGATCCGAGGCGGAGAGCGGCGAAGCGTCCCCGCTTCGCAGATCGTTCCGGGCGACATCATCCTCATCGAGGAAGGCGACACCATTGCCGCCGATGGCCGGTTGCTCGAGTCCGCCGCCCTACAGACGGCGGAGGCTGCACTCACCGGCGAGAGCCTGCCGATCACGAAGGATATCGCCGTGATCGGCGAGGACGTGCCTCTCGGCGATCGGGACAACATGGTCTTCAGCGGCACCACCGCGACCTACGGGCATGGGAAGGCTGTCGTCACCGCAACGGGCATGCGCACCGAGATGGGGCGGATCGCAGGACTCCTCAAGGCGACGCCCGACGAGACGACGCCGCTCCAACGGGAACTGGATCGCACGGGCAAGATGCTGGGTCTGGTCGTGGTCGCGATCGCGGTCATCATGATCGTCACCATCGTGATGGTCGAAGATGTACGTGGCGTCGGCGCCCTGTTCGATGTCCTCATCCTCGGCGTCGCGTTGGCCGTCGCGGCGGTTCCCGAAGGTCTTCCCACCGTTGTGACAGCCGTGCTCTCGATCGGCGTGCAGCGTATGGCGAGGCGGAACGCCATCGTCCGGCACCTGGCCGCGGTGGAGACGCTCGGCTCCGCCACGGTGATCGCATCGGATAAGACGGGCACGCTCACGAAGAACGAGATGACGGTGCGCGTGGTCGTCACCGCGAGCGGGCGCGTCACGTTCGAGGGCTCAGGGTATGCCCCCCATGGCGCCGTTCAGGCTGACGGAGGGCGGCCCATCGAAGGGGCGCTGCGCGTCGAACTGGAACGCGCGCTTGCGGCGGCCGACCGCGCGAACAACGCCTCGATTCAGGAGACGGCCGGCCGATGGACCGTGCAGGGCGATCCCACGGAAGGCGCGTTGCTGGTGGCGGCGCGAAAGTGCGGCCTGAGCGCCGATTCCCTCAACCAGCGGCTCCCCCGCGTCGGAGAAGTCCCATTCTCTTCGGAACGCAAGTTGATGAGCACGCTGCACCGTGATTCCGAGCACCAGGACCGTGGCGTGGTGTTCACCAAGGGCGCCCCTGATGTCCTGCTGACGCGGTGCACGCGAGAACTCGTCGGTGAAGAGCGGCGGCCGCTCACCCCGGAACGGCGCGCAGCCATTCTCGAGACGAACGACGCTCTCGCGGGTGAGGCACTGAGGACGCTTGGCGTGGCTGGCCGATGGCTGACGAGCGAGGCCCTTGCGGAGCATTCAGCAGATCCCGACGAACGAGTGGAACAGGATCTTGTGTTCGCCGGACTGATTGGCATCATCGATCCGCCTCGAGCCGAAGCCAGAGACGCCGTCGCGCGCGCACGACAGGCGGGCATTCGTCCCATCATGATTACCGGCGACCATCCGCGCACCGCCAGCGTCATCGCTCGCGAACTCGGGATTAGCACTGATGGCCGCACGACGACAGGAGCCGAGCTGGAGAAGTTGTCGGCCGACGAGCTCTTGCGCACTGTCAGCCGATGTGTCCGTGTACGCGCGGGTCAATCCCGAGCACAAACTTCGCATCGTCGATGCGCTGAAGCGTTCCGGCGCCGTCGTCGCCATGACGGGAGACGGCGTGAACGACGCGCCAGCGTTGAAGAAGGCGGACATCGGCGTCGCCATGGGCATCACGGGCACGGACGTCTCGAAGGAGGCGGCCGACATGGTCCTGTCCGACGACAACTTCGCGTCGATCGTCGCGGCGGTCGAAGAAGGGCGCGCGATTTTCGCGAACATCCGCAAGTTCCTGCGGTATCTCCTCTCGTCGAACATCGGCGAGGTGATGACCATGTTCTTTGGCGTCCTGCTCGCCAGACAGATCGGCCTTGACGTCGGCGGTGGCGCCGTCGTTCTACCGCTGCTCGCGACACAGATCCTCTGGATCAACCTTGTGACCGATGGTCCACCAGCACTTGCGCTGGGTGTCGATCCGGCGGATGAAGGGCTCATGCACCAACCGCCGCGTCCTGTCGGCGAGGGAGTGGTCACCGGGCGCATGTGGCGGGGGATCTTCTTCGTCGGCACCGTCATGGCGGCCGGCACGCTGTTCGTCCTGGACGCCTCAATGCCAGGAGGGTTCGTCGAGGGAGAGGGCAACCTGCGGTATGGACAGACGATGGCGTTCACGACGCTGATGTTGTTTCAGATCTTCAACGTGGTGAACGCACGATCCGACGAGCGAAGTGCGTTCGTTCACCTCTTCACGAACCGATGGCTGTGGGGGGCGGTCGCCGGGTCAGTAGCCCTGCAGTTGCTGGTGGTCTACGTGCCGTTTCTCCAGCGCGCCTTTGGTACCGTCGGATTGACTGCTCGGGACTGGACGTTGTGTATCGCTGTCGCCAGCTCCGTGTTGTGGCTGAGGGAAGGCACGAAACTGATCGGGCGAGCGAAGGACTGACCGCGTTACCGGCGTGCCTTCGCGTGATCCGGGCTCGCCGTGTTCGTCTGCTCCTCTTTGGGATCCTGGCGTTCGAGCGCCGCGTGGTCGTCTGGATTCGGATTCGAAGACGGCGGATCACTCGCGGGGAACGATCCCTCGATCGTCTGATCGAGGGCCGCTTCCCGAATCCTTCGTTCTTCCTCTGGGGTGTGCTGATGTTCCGTGTCGTCGGACGGCATTGCGCGCCTCCTGACAAATCCACCGTGGTGATCGCCTCGCGCCTGTGACGGTCGCGGCTCGGACGCTGACACGGCCGGCCAATCGGCCCGCCAAGCGTCGGTGGACGTAGTCTCTTTGTACTCGATCCTCACGGGCATCGTACTCAATCGGTCGAAGAGATGAGCCTCCGCTCGAATCGGCCACCAGTCATACAAGAACACCTCCAGCGGGCGCCACATTGCCACCCAGCCGCCAATGAGAAGCCCCTCGCGGATCACATCGGCAAAGCCAGTGTCGCGAAGAGAAGCTCGCCACGGCGTCGCCAACCACAATCGATGCGCCGAGGAACGCGAGTGCGATCACCAGGCTGATGCGACCTCGCCGAAACAGCTCGCGAAGCCGGCGTCGTGAGTCCACAGCGCGTTGCTTGAAGTACTGGTGAATCGACTCGCCAAGCATCGGTGCCTCATCGTCTGCCCGGCGCTCCGTTCGAGGTGGACCAACAATGCCAACCGTGCGTCACGAGGCAGATCACGGGCCCATTCGACGATGAATTCCTCCGCACGCGGGTCGAGGTCGCGATCACGAAACGGCGAGGGATCGATGGCGTTGAAGAGCTGGCGCAGCTCGGCGACGCGGACTTCGATAGCCCGGCATTCCGTCGGAATCGTGTCCCCTGCGGACGAGCGTGCACGCGACATCGATCCTCCTCGGCGAGACCACGGTGATACGTCACAATAGCTCGGAAGGCTGCAGATGTGAGGGATCGACCGAGGAGGTGCGTGATGCAAGCGGTCAGATTTGTTGGTGTTGGTCGTCCCGCTCAGGTCGAGGACGTTCCGAAGCCCGCAGCGGGTCCTGGGCAGGTGCTGATCAAGATCGGCGGTGCTGGCGTGTGCCACTCGGATTTGCACGTGATGGAAGAGGACCTGGGCTTCAGGCCGCCCTTCACACTCGGTCATGAAAACGCCGGGTGGGTAGCCGCGCTTGGAGAAGGTGTCGCAGGTTTCAAAGAAGGCGACGCGGTAGCGGTCTACGGCCCGTGGGGCTGCGGTCGCTGCCACTCCTGCCAGCTGTCAATGGAGAACTATTGCGAGAACTGGGCCCAGATGGATGGCTTCGGCGGCGGGCTCGGTCTCGACGGCGGAATGGCGGAGTACATGCTGGTTCCTTCCGCGAGACTGCTGGTACCGCTGGGCGAGTTGAGTCCAGCCAAAGCGGCGCCTCTGAGCGACGCCGCGCTGACTCCGTATCACGCCATCAAGCGAGCGCTGCCGCATCTCAACGCCGACAGCACGGTCGTCGTCATCGGCGTCGGCGGACTCGGCCACATGGCCATTCAACTTCTGCGCGTGCTGGCGCCGGTGCACATTGTCGCGGCGGATGTCGACGACAAGAAGTTGGAGCAGGCAAAGGCGCTCGGCGCCGACGACATCGTCAACAATCGCAACGCAGGCGAAGCCGCCGAGCGAATTTGGGAGGTCGCCATGAAAACGGAAGAGAGTTCGGCAAGGCAGGTGTTGAGTGATGAGGCGTTGGATCAGCTATTTCGCGAGGCACGTTCGCATAACGTGTGGCTCGACCGACCCGTCAGCGACGACACGCTCCGCCAACTCTATGAGCTGATGAAGTGGGGCCCGACAAGCGCAAACACCTGTCCCGCGCGGATCGTGTTTATCCGCACCCCCGAAGGAAAGCAGAAACTCCTTCCTGCGCTGGCGCCGGGAAATGTTCAGAAGGTGATGACGGCGCCCGTTACAGCGATCATCGCCTATGACCTCAAGTTCTACGAAAAGCTCCCGCAACTCTTTCCGCACAGCCCGAAAACGCGCGACTGGTTCGCGCGGTCGCCAGAGCTCATCGAAGTCACGGCGCGGCGCAACTCCAGCCTTCAAGGCGCGTATCTGATCATCGCAGCACGTGCCGTGGGGCTCGACTGTGGCCCGATGTCAGGATTTGACAATTCAAGAGTGGACGAGGCGTTCTTTGGCGCCGGCCAGCCGTGCGAGGGATGCGAGGAGGAGTTCTTTCCTGAAGGCCATGTGAAATCGAACTTCTTGTGCAATCTCGGGTATGGCGATCCTTCGAAGCTGTTCCCGCGCAGCCCGCGCCTGAGTTTCAGCGAGGCCTGTTCGCTCTTGTGATGCCGCCCGCAGCGTACTCGACGGCGGGAAAGCACCGAACAGCGTCACGACGTCCGCGGAGCAAGAGTCCCAACCGGTGTATGGCGTATCCTGACCTGATTCGGCGTCGAACGGCAGGTTCCTGATCAAGGAGACGGCAATGCCTACCATCGGTCGAATCCTTTGTGCAATCGATCTGGAGAAGGCTAGCGAAAGAGCATTCGACCGTGCGCTCAATCTCGCGATCATCAGCGAGGCGAAGCTGCACCTCCTTCACGCGACACCGGCCAACGTTCCCTTCTCTTGGCGCGCGGCTGAACGGCTTCGGTACCTCACCGACTTTCGGCAACGTGCGGAGGCTGCGGGCGTGAAGGTTCGCGTTGACGAGCAACACGGTGATCCCGCTCGCGTGATCGTGCTGCACGCAAACGCCAGGAAAATGGACCTCGTCGTTTTGGGCTCGAACCGGCGAAGGGGTTGGCGGCGGCTCAGAGAGGGATCTGTCTCGGAACGTGTCCTCCGGCGCGCCGCATGGCCGGTGCTGATCGTTCCATGGGACGCTCGTCGAGCGGGCGTGCTCGACAAGAAAACATCACGGGAGGCTTCGAAGCGTACGAGGGAGTCTCGGTCGTTGCCTCACAAAGCAATCGCCTGAGAGTAGAAGCCGGTCGATGACACCCTTGCTGCAAGAGATCGTGGCCCTGGAGGCTGGGCAGAACGAGACTGCGCAACCCATCTCATAACGGTGCTTTCATCTCGGCGGCCTGAATCAGCAGGAACTCACCCACGTTGTCCATCGTCACCAGGCCGACCAGCAGCTCCCGTTCAGTCACAGGCATCGTGTGACAGTCCTGGCCTCGGAGCCGCGCGAGCGCGGTTTCCAGCATCTCCGCCGGTGTGGTAGTCGGGCACTCCCGTCGCATCGCCTCAATTGCCGGTGCCTCGCGGCCTCGGCGCGTGAGTGCTGCGAGAAGGTCGCCGCGGGTCAGAACGCCTTGTACCCGGCCGTCCTGGACGACTGGAAAATCCTGTTGCGATCCGGTCAAGACCGAGGTCGGCCGCATCTCCCAGCGTGTTCGCTGGCGTGAGTGTGCGAAAGTGCGTGAGCATTGCGCGTCGAACCGGAATCCCCGCCAGCGCCGATTTCATCTGCACCATGCTGGCCTCCTGCGCGGCCCCAATCCACACGAAGAACGCAATGAAGATCAGCACGGGATTGCCGAGGAGTCCGAGGAATCCGAACAGAATCGCCATGCCCTGGCCGATCGCCGCCGCTCGCGCCGTCGCCCGCGTGTACTCCATCCGCATGGCGAGCGCGGCTCGCAGGACGCGACCGCCGTCCATGGGGAACGCCGGCAGCAGGTTGAAGCCGACCAGGAAGACGTTGGCGATCATGACCCGCTCGAGAAAGGAGCCTCTCGTGACGCCCAATTGATCGATGGCATCCCAGTCTCCAGTCGCCCGCAACCATCCGAAAAGGAGCAGCGCAATCACGACATTCACCGCAGGTCCGGCGAGAGCGACCCACAGCTCCTGGCGTGGCTCATCCGGCATCCGTTCGAGTCGCGCCAGTCCGCCAATGGGAAGCAAGGTGATATCGCGAGTCTTGATGCCGTAGCGCCGCGCTGTAAGGGCATGTCCGAACTCGTGCAGTACCACACACGCGAAGAGCGCAAGAATGAATCCCACGCCCTCGATTACCGCCGCCACGGTCCGCCCCTCGGACCAGTGGACCACCGCAATCCACCCAATCAGCATGAGAAAGGTGGCGTGCATGTACACGTCGATGCCCGCGATTCTCGCAAGCTTCCATGACCAGGTCATTTGAACACCTCCCTCCGTCTCCACCGAGACGATGCAGGAATGTTCGTGGATCGGCCCAGGCGCTCATTCCAGCGTAGCCTTCGGCGTCGTCAGCGGGGCGAGAACGCCCTTCTGCACCTCGCTGCGCACACCGCCCCTTACGAGACGGCCCACGAAGCCGCTCAGGCCGTCAGATCGGCTGCGATTGACGGTGATGACGAGAAGCCCGGTCCACGCGCGGGAGAAGCGGCGAGCACCCGCAGTTCGAGAGCAGTGGCTCGCATCTCGTCACGAGGGCATCGACGTTTCGCTGCTTCGTTCAGTGTTTCAATTGGAAGAGATCATGGTCGCGACGCTTCGAGTGCAGCCTTGGGCTTTTCGACGTGTTTCTCCTCCCCTGGTGCGTCCTGGACGTGCGCTTCAACCATCCACAGAGACTTGTCCACCCCTCGCGATATCTCCGTGAACAGGTCGGCGGTGTCGGCGTCGTTCAACGCTGTTGCTTGGTCTATTGCGCGGCGTGCGCCTCGGCCGAACGTCGCAAGCGCATCCTGCATGGCGCGCACGTGATTGCGCCAGTCGCCGACCTCAAGAGGGTATTCCCGCAGCTGTGATTGGCCGGACACCGCCTGGAGTGTGCCTCGGGCCACTCCGCCGAGCGCGACCGCTCTCTCGGCGATCTCGTCGGCATACTCGCTCGCCTGACTGGCGACACGCTCGAATAGTTCGTGCAGCCCGGTGAAGTTTGGCCCCTTGATGTTCCAATGCGCCTGCTTCGCCTGCAGTTGCAGATCGATGGCATCGGCGAGATGCTCGTTCAGCAACTCGATCGCCGATCGGCGCGTGGTCGGCGGCAGATCATTACTGGTCTCGAACATTGGTTCCTCCTTCTGGCTCAACGCGTCACGCCGGCAGCAAATGCTTAGGATGTGCCCCGCGGCGAAGCGTGTCAACGAAGATCGCGGCACAAACTGATCTGGTGATCCATCCGCGTCAGCAACCCAGTCGCATTCCTTTCGCACGTGGACCCCGTGATGTCCGAAACGTAAACACCCAGCTTCGGTTGACACTCGACGCGTGTCGGCGAAGGACGTGCTCAGCGCGTCGAGGATTCGCTGCTGCGAGCGCTCGCACCTGCCCAATTGCCAGTAGGGTACGGGAGGGGCCGAGCGTCATGTGTGACCAGACCGGACAGAGCGACTTCGCTAACACCGCCTGCGTTGTAGACGTCCACTGGCGTGGCGGACCAATCAAGAGGACATCGACGTTCGACGTTTCGGCGGCTCTGACGATCTCTGTGGCTGGGACCCCCGGCTTGACAACCACTTCAACGTCGCACCACTCCTTTGCTTCAGGAGGGATCGCAGCCAGTATCTGCGTCTGAATCTCGGACGAAGACGGACTTGGTTCGGTCATCACGCATACGCACCTGACGTGTCCATGTGTCTCCCATGCGAGCGAGAGCGCCTGCCTGATCACGCTGACGGAAGATGGCGCCAGACCAACCGCACACAGAATCTGTTTGAACACGCCGGCTTTCAGCCGATCGACTCGCCGTCCCGTGGGCACGATGAGAACCGGACAGTCGGAACGCGCGACGACTGTCGCAGTTACGGAGCCCATCGGACGCGTCGGTCGTTCGGCGCCGGCAGCCCCCATGACAATCACATCGGCACGCATCGATTTCGCAAACTGCAGAATCTGGGTGCCAGGGTCCCCTTGCCTGACAGCTGCTCCGGTGTGGGCATTCTCAGAATCGACAGTGCTGAGCGCCTCCCGCAGCTTCGTCATCATGTCGCCGCGCTCGAGAGCGCCGAGACCTTCTGGAACCACGAGCGCCGCCCGTAACGACAACGTGAAACGCCCTGAGCTCCGCGCTTCGCGCGCGCGCGAAAGCGTTCGCCCACTCCAGCGAGTTCATGGACAGCGACGACAAATCCATCGGGCAGAGAACGTGACGTATCGGGAGCCTGTTCATCGTGTCCCCCTGGTGCACTGATCACGCCGGTCGAAGGAACCTCGCCAGTGACCCAGCTTACGCCGTTCGTGCGCCTCGTGCGTGAAAAAGGCCGACCGCGTTTCACTTTGAAACACGTCCCTTCGTTCTGAATGGTGCGCACATCTGCCGAGCCAGACTGCGCTCGTTGTGAACTCAATTGTCTGGCGTGGCGCGTGCGGGTCCTCCGCCCACCTGTTCTGGTTTCCTGTGTTGAATATCGGCGCGTGCCGGCGAAAAACACGCTGTGCTGGTCGTTCCGACAGCGCATTGATACGATCGCGCCAAGGGCCCCACACCGTCACGTGCTCGAGGAGGTACACATGCCTGCGATCGATCGCTACGACGTCGTCGTCGTCGGAAGTGGAGAAGCTGGCAAGTATCTGGCGTGGACGCTGTCGAAGGCGGGGCATCGCACGTCGTTGATCGAGCGAAAGATGGTGGGAGGCTCCTGCCCGAACGTCGCATGTCTCCCGAGCAAGAACATCATCCACAGTGCGAAAGTGGCGTCATTCGCCGCACGCGCGTCAGAGTTCGGGCTCGAGGTCGGTTCGACCGCGACGAACATGCAGAGCGTTCAGCGGCGGAAGCGGAAGATGGTCGAAGATCTCATCAAGGTGCATCTCGGCCGGTACGAAGCCAGCGGCGTGGACCTGATCATGGGTGAGGCGCGCTTCGTGGCGCCGAAGACCGTTGTCGTCAATCTCAACGACGGAGGCGCGCGAACGATCTCGGGAGAACGTGTCATCTTGAGCCTCGGCACGCGCGCGACGATTCCCGAGGTGCCTGGATTGGCTGACGCCCGACCGATGACGCATGTCGAGGCGCTCGACCTGGAGCGTGTCCCCGATCATCTCATCGTGGTGGGCGGTGGGTACGTTGGCCTCGAGCTGGCACAGGCGGCGCGCCGGTTCGGCTCGCGCGTGACGGTGATCGAGCGAGGGGCTCAACTCGCAGGCCGTGAGGATCCTGATGTCGGGGCCGCGCTCCTCGAATTGTTTCACGACGAGGAGATTCAAGTTCTGTTGGGAGCCGAGATTACCCGAGTCGAGGGACGATCCGGCGAGCAGGTTCGCGTGAGCGTCGAAAATGACAACGGCGGGCGCGTGATCGAGGCGACGGATCTGCTGATCGCCGCCGGCCGGACGCCGAACACACAGGGCATTGGAGCTCGAATTAGCCGGCATCGAACTGGACGCGCGCGGGTATGTCACCGTCAATGAGCGGCTGGAGACCACCGCTCCTGGCGTCTGGGCCGTCGGGGACTGCGCCGGGAGCCCGCAGTTCACCCACGTCGCCTACGATGATTTCCGCATCGTGCGCGACAACTTGAATGGAGGCAACCGCACCACCCGGAACCGCCTCGTACCGTATTGCATGTTTACCGATCCGGAACTGGCGCGGGTCGGATTGAACGAATCGGAAGCGAAGAGTCGCGGCATTGAGTACCGTCTGGCGAAGATGCCCATGGCAGCCGTGTTACGGACTCGAACGTTGTCCGAGCCTCGCGGGTTCATCAAGATGCTCATCGACAAGACGAGCGATCGGATTCTCGGCTTCACGGTATTCGGCGCCGAGGCCAGCGAACTGATGGCGACGGTGCAGACGGCCATGCTCGGTCAGCTTCCCTTCACGGTGTTGCGCGACGCCATCTTCACTCACCCGACCGCGGCCGAAGGGCTCACGGTGCTGTTGGCGGATGTCACCGGCTCTCCGCAATCCGGCACTCGACAATCAATGATCATCACTTCGATCTTGACTCACCCGTTCCCGACAGCTAACGCCAGCAGCGTGATGTCGTCCTCTTGCTCGCGATCTCTGCTCCAATCCCGAACCGTATCCATGACAGCGGACAATAGGGCGCCGAGGCCCTCGTGCCTTCTCGCGCACACTTCAATCAATCGGGCGAGTCCGAGCTCTTCGTCGTCAGGGTTGCGGGCCTCGACGACGCCGTCCGTGTAGATCAGGATCGTGCCGTCGCTTGGCACGGTCACCGTTCCCACCTCGTAGCTGGCATCCTCGAACAGACCCACGGGCGGACCACCGGTCGTCAGCTCTGCGACGGATTCGTCGCCGCGAACGACCAGCAGCGGCGGGTTCTGCCCGGCATTGACATAGCGCAGCGAGCGCTCGCTGGCGTCGTACTCGGCAAAGAACATGGTGGCGTATCGACCGGATCCGTAGTGCCGGGACAACTCGCTATTGACGAGCGCGACGACCTGGACGGGCAATGGGCCCAGCGACGTGTCAGCAAACACGCAGGCGGCTCTGAGCGTCGCCCGTACGTAGGCCTGCAGTTCGGACGCCATCAACGCGGCAGCGAATCCCTTTCCGCTGACGTCCGCGCACAAAACCGCAAGGCGTTCAGGATCGATCTTGATCACGTCGTACAGGTCGCCGCTGACGAACCGCGCGGGATGGTTGACTGCCGCCAGGCGCAGACCTGGCACTTGCGGCAAGGGCGAGGGAAACAGCGATCGTTGTACCTGGCGTGCGAGGTCGAGCTCGTGTTCGAGCTGTTCAGGGCGGAGGTGCTGCAGTGCGCCGGCAGTCGGGACGCGCGGTCTCATCGCGTCTCCACCGCGCCGCCGGATCTGACCCAGGCGTCGAATCCTCCGAATCAGGTACGACGTGGTGAATCCCTGCTTTGCCAGAAATCGCGCCACACGGGCGCTTGATCCTTCAGCGGGTCAGGTGCAGTAGACGATGAGCCGCCGGTCGCGCGGGAGCGTGGGGAGATGTCGCTCCACTTCATCGATGGGGATTCGAAGTGCACCAGGTAATTTGACCTTCGAGGATCCCCACGCGATCGGATTGCGAGAGTCGATGAACGCCACTGGCTCCCCTCGTTCGACGAGAGCGTTCACGTCGGCGACCGTAAGGCGGGAAGGGTTTTCAACCATTCGAGGCGTCCTTGAAAGACAGCTGCGCTGCCGCGATGACCCGAGCGAGTCCATCATACGCCGCATCGTCAGCGGACAGTCACCCCTGGCTGCGGAGACGTTTTCAATGTCTTTGTGTTAGCGTCAGCGCTGCGTGAGACGTTCGCCGCCACGAATACCGATGGAGCATGCCCAACCGGCGGCGCGGAGGCGATGTGATTGCAGTGCGAGCGAGGCGCCTTGCCTGAACACTTCTCGATGGGCACGGTATGGCTCACGCTGGACCTTGCCGGCACGGCCGTGTTCGCCATCAGCGGCGCGGCGATCGGCGTGAAGTACCGTCTCGATGTCTTCGGGGTCTGCGTTCTCGCCTTTGTCGCTGGCAATGCCGGCGGGATGCTCCGGGATGTAATGCTCGGCGCGACACCTCCGGCTGCGCTCAGTGGATGGCATCACGTCACCGTTTCGCTGCTTGCGGCGTTGCTGACGTTTTGGTGGCACCCGCGCCTCGAGCGGCTGCGCACGCCCATTTTGCTGTTCGATGCCGCTGGTCTCGGGCTGTTTGCCGTCTCTGGCACCGAGAAGGCGCTCGCGTTCGGACTCGATCCGCTCGTGGCGGCGATACTCGGAATGCTCACCGGAATCGGGGGCGGCGTGCTTCGTGATCTGCTCGTCAACGAGATTCCCACCGTGTTGCAGGGAGAGCTGTACGCCGTGGCCGCGCTCGCCGGCGCAGCAGTGGTCGTCGCGGGGCACGTGCTTCACCTTCCGCCGACGGTGCCGACGATGATCGGTGGCGCGGTGCTCTGCTTCGGTATTCGGCTCGTGTCGATACGGCGCGGCTGGTCACTTCCCACGGCCGACCGCATCGAGCGGCATCTTCCGAAACAACGATGAGCTGATGTCACACGCCCGGCGCAGGTAGATGGTGGGAGTGGGGACCGCAAGCAGCAAGGCGGGTATTGATGATGAATCCACTGACGAGTGCACTTGAAGCCTCCTTTGACGGGATGGCCCCGGAACTGCTCGAGATCTACAAAGACCTGCACCGGCATCCCGAACTCTCCATGCAGGAACGGCGGACCGCAGGTATCGCCGCCGACTACATCGAGAAACTCGGCTACGCGGTGACGCGCGCAGTGGGTGTCACTGGCGTTGTCGGCCTCTTGCGCAACGGCGATGGCCCGACGGTCATGCTGCGCGGCGACATGGACGCGCTGCCCATGGCGGAGGACACCGGCCTGCCGTATGCCAGCCAGGCGACGGCCACCGACACCGATGGGCAGCAGGTGGGTGTCGCACACTCCTGCGGCCATGACCTCCACGTCACCTGGCTGCTGGGCGCGGCACGCGTGTTGGCAGAGTCGCGCGATGCCTGGCAGGGCACGGCGATGGTGGTGTTCCAGCCCGGGGAGGAGGTGGCCGAAGGTGCGCGTCGCATGGTCGAGGACTGGGACCGCGCAGGGCTGCCGCATCCGGACGTCATCCTTGGCCAGCATGTGATGGTGGGCCCGGCCGGCACCGTGAGCTACCGCTCCGGCGTAATCCTGTCCGCCGGCGATAGCCTGAAGGTGAAGCTGTTCGGCCGCGGTTCGCATGGCTCGCAACCGCAGACTTCGATCGATCCGGTGATCATGGCGGCCTCGACCACGCTGCGGCTGCAGACCATCGTCTCGCGCGAGGTCTCACCGCTCGATAGCGCCGTGCTCACCGTCGGCTCACTGCAAGCCGGCACCAAGGAAAACATCATCCCCGACGACGCGACCATCAAACTCAACATGCGCACGTATAACGAGGACGTGCGCGACCACATGCTGAAGGCGGTCGAACGCATCTGCCGCGCGGAGTGCGAGGCATCCAATGCGCCCAGGCCGCCGGAGTTCACCACGCTCAGCAGCTATCCGTTGACCGACAACGACCGCCATGCCACGGAGCGGGTCGTCGACGCCTTCAAGGCGCAGTTCGGCGACGACGCGTACGAAACCAAACCGGCGGGGGCCAGCGAGGATTTCAGCGTGTTCGGCCGCACGTGGAACGTACCCTACGTGTTCTGGTTCGTCGGCGGCACCGATCCGCAGGTGTATGCGAAGGCGAAGCAGGAGCGGCAGCTCAATACCATCCCCAGCAATCACTCGCCGCGTTTTGCTCCAGTGCTGGATCCCACGTTGCGGACGGGCCTGCAGGCCATGCTCAGCGCGGCGTCGGCATGGTTGTGCGCACCCGCCGGCCGCACCGAAGCTCGTGAGCCGGTGAGCGAGCACGCATGAGCCCCTCGACCGACCCCGGCGCCGCAGCCAGGAGCGCCACCGACGCGACGCCTGGGTTCCAGGGCAACGACCGCTTGCTCTTCGGGATCATCCTCGGGGTGGTCACGTTCTGGCTGTTCGCCCAGACCACGCTGAACGTCGCACCGGACATGCAGCGCGACCTGGGTATCGAGTCCAACACCATGAACAACGCCGTGGCGATCACGGCGCTGTTCTCGGGCATCTTCATCGTGGTGATGGGCGGCCTCGCCGATCGGTTGGGTCGCATGCGGATCATGACGCTGGGCTTTGTGCTCAGCATCGTGGGTTCGCTGTTGGTTGGCCTGGCGCCCTCGGGCAGTCTGGCAACGCCGCTGCTGATGCTGGGCCGGGCGATACAGGGTCTCTCGGCGGCGTGCATCATGCCGTCGAGCCTGGCGTTGGTAAAGGCCTACTGGGACGGACCGGCGCGGCAGCGGGCGGTCAGTCTGTGGTCGATCGGCTCCTGGGGCGGTTCCGGCCTGGGGTCACTGTTCGGTGGACTGGTGGCGCAGAACTTCGGCTGGCGCTGGATCTTCTTCGCCTCCATCGCGGTGGCGCTGGCCGGCATGTGGCTCGTGCGCGGCACGCCGGAGAGCAAGGCCGCCGGCAGCGGGCACTACAAGTTCGATCTGCCGGGCGTGCTCACCTTCATGGTGACGATGGTGGCGCTGCAGGTGCTGGTCACACAGGGCAGCACGATGGGATGGACCAGCCCCGCGAGCATCGGCCTGGTGGCAACCACCCTCGTGTCCGGCTGGCTGTTCTTTCGCGCCGAGTCTGGAAATCCACAGGGGTTCGTGGACTTCAAGCTGTTCAACAATTCCGTCTACACCGGTGCCACCGTATCCAACTTCCTGCTCAACTCGGTGGTGGGCATGCAGCTGGTCTCGCTGCAACTGGTGCAGATCGGCGGCGGCCTCACCGCGCAGCAGGCGGGCATGCTGACCTTGGGATACGCCATCGCCATCATCGCCTTCATCCGCGTCGGCGAGAAGCTGCTGCAACGCTTCGGACCGCGCCGGCCCATGATCTGGGGCTGCATCATCACCGGCATCTCGATCGGTTTCCTGATGCCGGCCAACCTGCTGCTGGCCGACTACCGCACCGTGGCCGTCATCGGCTACACACTGTTCGGGGTGGGGCTGGCGTTCTACGCAACGCCGTCCACCGATGCGGCGCTGTCAAGTCTGCCCATGAACCAGTCAGGTTCCGGCTCGGGCATCTACAAGATGGCCTCGTCGCTGGGCGCGGCGCTCGGCGTGGCCATCTCCGGGGCGATCTTCACGGCGCTCAGCGGCCACGCCGAAGGGGTGCGCTGGCTGGAGGGCGTGATCACGTTTCAGGGACGGCAGGACAACCTCGCCGTTCGCGAGGCCGCCATCGTCGCACTGGGCTTCAACCTGCTGATGGTGGGAGTGGCAATCATGTCGATCATGCTGACCATTCCTAAGGGAAAGAAGTCCGGTTAACCCCATCGGCCAACACTACCAGGCACCATGTCGAAACGTTCTGAAGTCGTGTCCAACGGCGGCGAGGCCGTCGCGGCAACCACTCTCGAGCCGTCACGGCAGGAAATCAGCCATCGGCTGCCAAGCTTTCTGCCCGATGGCCGCCACTTTCTCTTCCTCGTCCAGAGCGGGACGCAGGCCACCAGCACGGTTCGTGTCGGCTCGGTCGACTCCACGGACACGCAGCCTCTCGGCATCGTGGGAACCGATGCCATTTATGCGCAAGGATTCCTCCTATTTCGCCGGGATGAATCGCTGATGGCGCAGCCCTTCGACCTTCCGAGTCTGCAGCTCACGGGCACGCCCGTCGCGCTGGGCGACCAAGTGGCATCGCGAAACACGGTATACGGCGACGCGGTGTTCTCGGTCGTGGAAAACGGCACGCTGGCCTACTGGAACGGCGGGCCGCTGCTCACTGATGTCACGTGGTTCAGTCGGAAGGGCGAGCCGCTTGGCACCCTGGGCGCTGGCCGCAGCCACTACAGCTTCGCATTGTCGCCAGATGAACGAAGGGCCGTGGTCGAGATGGACGATGACGTTAACCAGGTTGGCAACCTTTGGATGGTTGACGTGGCAAGCGGCATCAGAACGCGCTTCACGTCAGGGCCTGCCAACTGGGGTCCGGTGTGGTCGCCCGATGGCAGCCGTGTCGCCTATGGGTCGCTCGGCAACGGCCCGTCGAGCTTGTATGAAAAACCCGCGTCTGGCCAGAGCGTCGAACAACTACTCTTGAAGGAAGGTCGACTTCATCGGTGTGACCGATTGGTCGTCCGACGGCCGCTCCATCCTGTTTCAGAACCTCACGACCTTCAAATTGGGGGTGTTGCCGATCGAAGGCGCGCGCACACCCAAGCGATTGCTGCAGTCCGAGTTCGTGGAAGGCGACGGACGGTGGTCGCCCGACCGACGTTGGCTGGCGTACACGTCGAACGAGTCTGGCACCTGGGATGTGTACGTTCAGCCATTTCCTGCTCTCGATCGAAAGTGGCGCATCTCGCCCAATGGGGGATGGCATCCGAGATGGCGGGCGGACGGCAAGGAGCTGTACGACGTCGCACCGGATCAGCGACTGATGGCCGTGCCGGTGACTGCCGAGTCCGAGTTCAAGGCCGGCACGCCAGCGCCACTGTTTCAGCTCCGCATGGTCCCGCTGCCGCCGACACAGCCGCGGCAGCAGTACGCCGCGACGGCGAAGGGCGATCGGTTTCTCGTCAACACGTTGGTCGAGCCGCCAATCCCGGCGCCTGTGACCATCGTCCTCAACTGGACGGCCGCGCTGAAAAAGTGAAAGGCATCGGCGCGTCAGTTGTGCTCGAAGCCGATGCGCTCGTTAGACCTCTGTGAAAAGGCCGGCCGCGTATTTATGGAGCAGGCTCGAGATCAGCGGCTGGTAGGGCAAGCCCTCCGCCAGCGCCCTAGCGCTCGCGCGGAAGACAAGTCCTGCCTTGTCGCCAAGGGCGGACGGGCGCGCAAGGATGGCCCTCCCTGCGTAGGGATGCTCTCGTTTATGTATGCGCCACGGCGAGATGCGCTTCGATGGGAAACGCCAACCCCTCAGGGTCTACATAGGACTGGAGAACTCCACTGACCTCGGTGATGAGGGCTGCACGGGCGTTCTCGTCCACTCGGGCCACCACACCGGCGAGCGGGGTGGCGGCCACGTAGAGTCGCACGAACTCCTCAGGTGACGGAAAGCGCAGGGTCTTGACCGCGGGGTGGAGGACGACATCGTGGAACCCCGCTCCGTCGAGAAGGGTCTGGAGCTCCTCAGGACTCCCGAGCGCAAAAGGTCCGTGCATGATCGTGGCGGCCTCCGGGGCAATGTGACGTCCCAGCGCCACTGCCAGAGTGGCGAAACCGGGGCTATGCTGCATGGGGCGCCAGACGCTGAGCGCCAGTCGGCCACCAGGCACTAAGACGCGATGCATCTCGCGGAGTGCGGCCGGTCGATCCGGAAAGAACTGCAGTCCTTGTTGGCAGAGCACGAGATCGAACGTCGCGTCTGCGAGGGATATGGCACTGGCGTTCCCTTCACGCCACTCGATCATTGCCCCCTGGGGCAGTGGGAGCGCGCGGGCAACCGTCAGCATCCCTGGAGTGAGGTCGAGGCCAACGACCTGCCCGGCGGGACCCACGCGTTGGGCCACGAGCCGCGCCACGACGCCCGTGCCACAGGCCACATCCAACACCCGCTCGCCTGGCTGTGGGGCGGCGCATGCCACAAGGTCCTCCGCCCAGGGACCGAAGATGGCTGGCACCATATGACGCTCGTAGAGTTCGGCGGCACTCCCCCCATGTCCTGTCCAATCCATCTGCTGACTCATGATGTCTTCCTTCTGATAGCAGAGTTATGGGATGGCCTCCGGTCTCATACCGGGGCTATGGTCTGTTGGTGCCCCGTCCTGAGGCAGCCTAACGACTGGCGATGACCTGCGTCGCGCGGGGGCGCGAGAGCGGCCCGCGACGTCAGGTCCATCGCCTGTTAGGCTGCGCCTTCCCCCTTCACTCGCCCGGGCCAAGGAAGAAGGGACACTCATCTCGACCCAGGACGTTATTGGGAGCGTACCAGAACACCTTCACGATGACGTTTCGGCCTGTGAAGTATTTGCAGACAAGCGAGGCCTGCGCTGCACGACCAAGATCACCGGATCCGCGCTCACGCGCGGCGCAAGATAGATGCGGATCGATCCGCCAATAGACGGAAAGAGGGACTCATCGAGATAGACTGCGCCAATACCGCCCCCGCTGCCCCTTCAATACTGGAGCGGTTGACCCTTCCCGGCGATTTGCAACCCCAGGGCCGTCGCCGCCTCGGTCGTGCTCGCATTGCTGAAATTGTGGACGACATCGGGCATTTCTTGGAACCCCTCGCCCGCCTTGAAGGTCTGGGGCGACTTCCCTTCGATCTCTAACGTGACGGAGCCGGCCATGACATAGACAAACCTGGGCGTCGGGTGGGCGTGTTTGCCCGTCGCTGCCCCTGGGGCAATCTCCGCGACCCACATGTGCGCTTCCTTGCCCTCCATGCCAGCCATCTCTGTCTTGAGCACCTCGGTGCGCTTGATGGGTGGTTGCTGGGCATTGAGGAACTGATTCCCGATGACGCCGAACGCGATGCCGACGGCGAAGGTCAAGCCCAACATGATCGCCACTCGTCGTCTCATGAGTCTCTCCCCTGTATGTGTCAACCCTCTCGCTTCATCATGGGATCTCATCCGACACGTCTTTGTTCGTTTTGGCGGGCTTGGATCGTGACGTCCAGTGCAACGCGTGGGGTCTTTTCGGTTCGCAAACCCTGTGCGATCTCTTTCCGGCATGGCTATCCACCCCACGTAGTTGCCTACCCAGGAGGGATAGGCATCAACGATGAGTGATGGTCAACGATTATCCACTTCTCGCCTTCTTTCACGAAGGTGAAGCTATAGCGCGCCGGCAACGTCGTGGTTTGTCCGTCCTTAAGATACGAGAATGTGTACGAGCCGGTGTTGACGGCAGTGTTGCCGTAGACGCGGATCAACTGCTCGTCGAATGTGACCTTGAGACTGGGCAAGACCTTGAACGCGGTGATGAAGTAGTCGCGCAGCGCCGCTCGATCCGCTCGAACCGTAGGAGAGAGCGTCCCCCAAAGAACCCCATCAGTCGCATACAGAAGTACAACTTCGTCAGGATCATTTCGTCCTAGAGTCTGGCCCCAGGTCAGGGTCGCGGCGGCAACTTCCTCCTTGGGCCCGGGCTGGGCGACAAGGGCAGTCGCCAGCAAACTGGCAGCGAGTACGAACGGCAGCGCCGAAGTCAGTCGTCGGAATCTCACAGCTTCTCCCTGATGCACAGGCCCCACAAACGCGCTGCCTAACTAACAGTAGGCCGACCAGCATATCTCGACGCCGCGCTGACTCCGGGGATCGACGCCCAGTCCTTGAGCCCGAGGGTCGGCGCGCGCAGCACGAGGCGCCGGATCCGGTATTCACCGAGTGATGCAACCCACGCGGCCTCGGTTGTCCCCAGCAGCGTCCCGAGGACGTCGAGCTCTCGCAGCCCAAAACCGGCGATGACCGCTTGCACATCCTGGAGGAACAGCTCGACCCTGCCGCGCACGGGACCGCGCTCGGAGAGTCCGCTGCCGCGGCGGTCGTACGTGATCAACTCACGGTCGACGAATGCCCCGGAATAGACAGCCCATGACGTCTCGATCGTGTCGGCCATCGTCGGGACGATGAGCAGCGGCGGCCCGCCGCCCCGCGGGCCGCGGCGATGCTCGCTCCGTCGCCGCTCTTGAAATACTCGATACGATAGTCGGTTGCTGGCGCTTGGCGCCGTAGCCCAGGCAGCGGCGGCTCAACGCGGGCCGGCGCGGCGATCCAGGTCAGCTCGCGGGCTAAGTCGCGTGTCGAATGCCAGCGCTCGTCGGGGTCCTTGGCGAGACACCGGCCGATCGCGTGGTCGAGCGACTCGGACGCCGACGGCTGCAGCGCGCTGACCGGAGGCGGATCGGCGGTCATGATTGTTGAGATCAGGCCGGCCTGGCTCGACCCCGAGAACGCCGGCCGGCCGGTGACCATCTCGTACAGCACGCAGCCCAGGGCAAACACATCCGTGCGCGGATCGGCGGCCCGGCCCTCGAGCAGCTCGGGCGCCATGTACGGAACCGTTCCGATCAGCGAGCCTGTCATGGTCAGCTGCGGCTCCGCGGTCGCCGTCGCAGCCCCTGTCGTCGCAACCGGGCGCACGACCTTGGCCAAGCCGAAGTCCATCAGCTTGATACCCTGCCGTGCGAGGATGATGTTGCCCGGCTTGAGATCGCGGTGGATTATCCCGAGCCGGTGTGCCTCGTGTAGCGCCTCAGCGATGTCCACACCGTAAACCAGCGCGCGTTTCAGCGGCAAGGCGCCGTGGCTCCATTATAGGTCTGGCGTGTTTCAGCGATCACCTCGTCGATGGTCGGTTTGGTAAAGTTTCCCCGGCCTTGAAGACTGATGTGCGAGTAGACTGCCATTTTCGGCTTGGCTTGCGAGAACACCATGCCTGCTTCCCGTGGTGTGGTGTGGTGAGCGATGATCCGCTGGACGGGAACGCTTGCTGCCAACAGCTCCGGTCTTGCGCTTGCGACCTCGTGAATCAGCACATCAGCGCCGGTGCCATACTTGATGACACTCTGGCTGTAGCGGGTGTCGCCCGAGATCAGGACCGAGCGGCCCGTGTATTCGATCCGGAATCCGTACGCGGGCTTAATCGCCGGGCCGTGGTCGACCTCGAACGCGATCACCTTCACGCCATTCTTCTCGTAGACAAGACCATCCTTATCGAACTCCTCTGCCACGATCGCGATACCCTCCGGCGGGAGCTTCGTATCCTCGATACGGATTTTGATATCAGCCGAATAGGCCTTTTCGAGGTTGGACATTACGGCTCTACGCGGCCCGCAGCATAACGCGAAGCCGCCGGAGCTCCAGAATCTTCGGAGAGTATTGAACGAATTGGTCTTCTGGGCGCCTGGACGTCAGCCGTCGCGGAATTAGGCTGGTCTGCATAACATCGGTCGAGGTCTGCCGCCACGCGCCTCCCGCCTGTCCGTGGTGTTCACTCCCCATAAGTCACCAAGGGTTTGGTAATCGGCCGAGGACGCGCTCGAATCGCAGTAGTCGAGTGGGCCGACGAACTGCAGCGGTTCGTGCGATTCAGAATTTGTTACAGACTCTAAGCACGGGTGGGTCTAACCATCGCTCACTGACCGTCACCCCATTTCATCAGCGCGTCAAACTGGCGGCGCTCGGTCCGCGTCATCTTCGCGAGGCGATGTTCGACGAGTTCGGCGAAGCCGGCGCGCGCCCGGAGCGCCGTCAGCTCTGCCTCCCGTGGTGTCGTCACGAAGGCATAGCCCGCGCCGGCCGCCCAGGCCGACACAAGGGCAAGAATCAGCGCGACGGCCCAACGCCGTACAATGCCGGGCCAGAACTGCCGGGCTTCCCGTTCCCGCCACTCGCGCACTTCAGCCACGGTGCGCTCGGCTTGCGCGAGCCAGCTCTGCTCGCGCTGCAGGACGGCGCGCAGGTCGTCGTTGTGCGCGATCGCATCGGCCTCCTGGCGAAGCCGCGTGAGAAGTTCGGCGATCTGCTGAAGGCACTCGTGAATGCCTTCAGCAGCCTCGCGCTGCGCGCGAAACGTATCGATGGCACTTGGCATGGCTATCTCTCGGGAGACAGGTCGTCGTCGCGTCCGGGTGTCGCCCGGTCGCGTTGTTGTCGTGGTCGATCGCTTTCATGTCCCACGGCGCCTCTCCCGCCGCCGCTGCTGCTCTCCAGCACGTCGATCTCGCGGTCGATAGCCCGAATGGTGTCCTGGCGGTCGATATGGGCAACGGCCTCTTCGAGACGGTCGTGCTCACGTCCTCTGGCGGTCATGTGGGCCGCCGCAGGTCCATAGTGGCGGCCGGGATCGCGGTCGACTCCCTGGCGCTCGTAGCTGCGATGGTCGACGCGTTCCTCGCGCCCACGCGCGCGGAGCATCTCGTTCGTCAGTTCGGCCCATCGCTCGCGTGCATGTTCCATCCATTCGCGTCCGTGAAACGTTCGGCTCTTCGGCGCGCCGCCCCGATCCGGATGGGCGGAATTCGCCCGTCGAAACCACTGCGCTCGTTCCCGCTCGATGCCGTCGTTCTGGCGCTCAGAGATCATCACGTGCGCATGCGGATTGTGTTCGTCGCCGTTGGCGTCGCGGCCGGCATGGATCGCCAGGGTGTACGGGAGCTGCTCGCTGTCGGTGAGCTCATGGGCGAATGAGCGCGCCAGGGCGATCTGATCGTCTTGGTCCAGGCCGCGAGGGAGAGCGAAATCCGCGCTGACATAGAGACGCCCGTTCGCGCGTTCGTAGAGGTCTGCGCCGTCCCAGTACTCGGCGCGCCTCGTCGTCAGCCCAGGACGGCATGTGACCAGACTCCGTGTAGACGGCGGCGTCCCGCTCCGGATCGTCGTACGCCTCGCTGCGGGTGATGTAGTCGTGCGCGGCGCTCGCGCACGAGCCGCAGGCGCGCGACCCCGATCGGAATGACAGGTGGTAGCAGCCGCCACTCCCGCGCGCGCGTCCACCGCCGCGGCATGCTGTCGTTGCGTTCGAACCACTCCATCGCTGCAACCTCAGGTCGGCCAAAGGCGCACGCGTGTTTCGCAGAAACGCCAAAGTGCGCCTTTGGCCGACTGTCGTCGTCCTGCAGGCGCCATGCCCGCACGCGCGGCGTGCTATTTCTCACGCGCGCGTCACGCTCGGTCGTCTCTGGCACTCGAGCTGCAACGGCGGTCCGGCATTTGGAGATCCCATATGCCGCAGTCCGAGAAGATCCATGCCCGCATTCAGGCGCTCGACGAACGACTCGCGCGGTTGCGAATGAAGAAAGGACGGCTCCTCGCGCGCGCCGGTCATGCCGAACGCAAACGCGATACCCGGCGGAAAATCCTGATTGGTGGCGCCGTCTTGGCCGCCGTCGGCCACGAAGGTGTGCCGGCGCTCCGGACCGCCAGCGACCTCCTGCAGTGGCTCGACGCGAAGCTCCGACGGTCACACGATCGCGAGGCCTTCGACCTGGCAGCGGAACCGCGGCGGTCCGCAGAATCCCATTCGGCCCTATAGGCCAGCCGGCCCGCAGCGGAGCGGCGGTCAAGGATGCCGACCAAGGGGAGGCACCGCGAAGCGGCGCGCAGCGTGCTTGACGGCCGCGCGAGCGAAGGGCATCGTGCCTCGGGCCGAACGAGAAGGGTCGAAGGTCTCTCTCTCAAAATGAGGAGGCCTATCAAAATGAAAGCGCAGCAGCGCGACACCGTCCAGCAACCCTGAATGCGAACCGTCAGGCTCCTCGTTCGTTGCTAGAGTCAACTGACATCGCCTGAAATGCCACGATGGAAATCCCATACTCCGACGCGACCTCGTTCCAACGGCGACGATGATCGGCAAATAGATCGGATCGATGCCGTAAAACGGAGCACGCGTTTTGCTGATGTTGTGGATCGGCCCGCACAGGTTCGCCTCACTCGGATCCAGGTCTGGGGACGATGAAGATCAGCCCACCTGCCAAGAACGGTCGTGTCGGTCCGCTGCTATCGGTCGAGGAAGCGGCCGAGTACATCGGTGTCCGTCCGGGGACCCTGCGGAACTGGCTCAGTGCGCGGCGCATCGCCTATGTTAAAGTCGGTCGACTTACGCGCCTGTCGTCCGACACGCTGAATCGATTCATCACGGAGCACACGGTCGCCTCGGTCGAAGAAGTCGAGCCATGAAGTTGTACAAGCGCTGCGGTTGCGACGCCGACGCACGCTGCGATCATCCGTACTGGTATCGCTTCTGGCTCCACCGCCGCGAACACCGGGCTTCGACCCACACCGCCAATCGAGACCTGGCCAATCGGATTGCAATCAAACGGCAAGGGCAAACCCTCGAGACGCACGAGAAGCTCCGCAAACCGAAGTCAGTCAAGCTGTCGGAACACGTCAGGACGTACGCGGAATGGGCAGAAAAGACCAATCGGAGCGCCCTACTCAAGGATCGTCGCGTCCTGAAAGGCTTCCTCGAGACCACCGGAGATCGATCACTGGACGAAATCACGGCCTTCCACGTTGAGCGTTGGAAGACGCTCCGTACGAAGCAAGTGAGTCAGTCGAGTGTCAATCGCGAATTGAACGTCATCCGCGGCTGCTTTTCGCGGGCGGTCGATTGGGGTCGGCTGATCGTTTCGCCGATGAAGACGGTCAAGCCCTATCGCGTCGACAACGTGCGGATTCGCGTGTTGTCGCCCGAGGAGATTAAGCACCTCCTCGAATCGTGCCCGCCGGCACTCCGACTGATTTCTAGAACCACGCTGGAAAGCCTTCCGCGCCTCTCAGAAGTGCTCAATCTGCGCGTTGAAGACCTCGGGCCGGACTACGCGACGATTGTCCAATCTAAGAGCGGCAGGAGCCGTCGCGTGCCGTTGACGTCCGAGCTCAAGGCCGAATTGCTCAACCAGGCTCACAAGAGTGGCTACGTCTTCGGCCAGGGCAAGGACGGCAAGCCGCCGCGGCAGGAGGCTGTCAGCGTGGCGTTCGGTCGCCTGATGCGCGAGATTGGCCTGGACGGGGTGACACATCACGTCCTGCGGCACACGGGCGCGTCTGCGATGGTCGCTGCGGGCATCTCGTTACGAGTCGTGCAGGATATCGGTGGCTGGTCGACCCTGCGAATGCTCGAGCGCTACGCCCATCCGAGCGGCGCCGAGATGGCGCGCGCCGTGCGCGTGCTCGCGGCATACACGACCGGCACAAAAACCGGCACAGAGACGAAAAACGGGAAAGAGACTTCGAAGAAGGCCGACGGTGCAAGTGCTGTGAAGTGTGAAGTTACGAAGTGGCGTCCCCATCGGGATTCGAACCCGAGTTTTGGCCTTGAAAGGGCCACGTCCTAGGCCTCTGGACGATGGGGACCGGAAGGAAGGCGCGATTCGAACCCGCCAAGTGTACCGGAACGCACCCCGCCGGAGCAATCAACGGGCGATGCGCTTTCGGATGAGGCCCGAGATTGTGGGCTCGATTGACGAGCCACCCACCCCGGACTAGACTCCCGCGAAGCCGTCTACTCTCGAGGGGGATCCAGATGATCAGAGTCAGTTCAAGGCTCGGGCTCGTGCTCGCACTCGTGTCCGGCGTCGCGGTGGCCGGCGCCTACCTGGGCAACAGCGTGTGGGCCCAGAGCGCGCCCAGCTACCTGTTCGATCCGGGGTGGCCGAAGCCACTGCCGAACAAATGGAAGATCGGCGGCATCACCGGGCTTGCCGTGGACAAGGACGACAACGTCTGGGCGCTGAATCGCCCGAACGATCTCACCAATATCGAGCTGCATGCTGAACTGACCCCGCCGCTCGCGCTCTGCTGCGCGCGGCCGCCGTCGATGATTCATTTCGACAAGGCGGGCAACGTCATCGGGTCGTTCGACGCACCGCAGGGCCATGGGATGGACGTGGACAGCAAGGGCTTCGTCTACCTCGGACAGGACACCGTCCGCAAATACGATCCGAAGACCGGCAAGGTTGTCGCTGAGGTCGCGCGGACACCCGAGCGCGAAGGCGGCGGCGGTGGTGGTGGAGGCGGCGCCCAGCCCCCGAAGCGCGTGCCGGGACAGGGCGGACGGGGCCCCGTGGCCGGCTTCATCCCGCCACCTGGCGGCCCAGCCACACCCGACCCGGCCGCCGAAGCCAAGGCCGCGGCTGCGCGAGCCGCATTCCGTGCCAAGTACCCGCCGTCCACGCCCATGATCGTCGGCGGCCTCGAGGAAATTCGCATCGTCGAGGCCGACAACGAGATGTATGTGGCCGACAACTATCTGGGCGGCCGCGTGCTGGTCTTCGACCTCAACACCCTCGCCTTCAAGCGCGGGTGGGGCGCGTACGGTAGGCCTCTCGCTGAAATCAGTACCAACGATGCCGACCACGACTACACGCCGGGCGGCCCGATGGCCAAGGAGTTCGTCGGGCACCTCACGCTGAACGTGTCGAACGACGGGCTCGTGTACGCGGCCGACCGCGTCGGCAATCGCATCCACGTCACGACGAAGGAAGGCAAGTTCCTGAAGGAGTTCATCCTGGCGCCGCAGACCGGCGTGGGCGGCGCACCCGGGGGCGTGGCCTTCTCGCCCGACAAGGAACAGCGCATGCTCTTCATCTCGGATCTCACGAACAACAAGATCTGGTTCCTGAACCGCGCGGACGGCAAGGTTCTGGGTGAGATGGGAGGCATGGGCGAGAACGGCGGCCAGTGGTTCGGGCTCCACATGATCGCCATCGATTCTCAGGGGAACATCTATACGGGCGAGGTGTTCGCCGGCGAGCGCGTGCAGCGGTTCGTGCCCGCGGCGAGCCCGCGCGGCAAGCTGCTCGACCAGCTCGCGCGAATGGCTCCCTAAGTCTTGTCATGGTACGGAGGAGCGCGCGCTCCTCCGTACCCTCCGAAACTTCCGATTCTGCCCTATCGCGAGCTCGTCGGTGGTGGGTGCTTCCCCTCGGTCTTGAGCGGATTGCTCAGGGTGCCCAGCCCCTCGTACGAGCAGATCTGCATGTCGCCGTCCACCATGAAGCGGCCGAGACCCCCATGTGATCCGGGCGGCGTGCCCATCGCGATCACCGTTCCCACCGGCACCGTGATCAGGTTCGAGAGATAGGCGCCGTACTCGGTACATGTTGTGCCACGCCTGGTTCGTGTGCGAGTCCTGCACCTGCACGCCGCCGACGGTCATCTTGAGCCGCATGTTCAGCGGGTCCACGAACTCCGCGGGCACGATGAAGGGGCCGATCGGCTTCGAGCTGTCCTTGCCCTTGCTGAAGAAACGATCGCCGGCCCAGTCGTCGGGCGTGCGGCCCTGCCGATCGGAGATATCGTTCGTGTTCAGGTATCCCCACATGTGGTTCTTCACCTGGTCCACCGGCACGCGGCGCATGGACTTGCCGACGACGCCCAGCAGCTCGCACTCGTACTCGTACTGGTTGCGCTTGTCCGCATGCCAGTTGATGACGGGCTCGCCGTCGCCGATGAACACTTCCGGTGTGTTCGGGATCAGAAAGATGCGCGGATTCACCGGCCGGTCATCGTTCGGCGATCGCTCCCAGATTCCAGGAATCGACGGCGCAGGCGGCCGCGGCTTCACCGGCTCGGGCGTGTTCAACACCGCGCGGTAGTTGCCGAACCCGTACGCCGCCAGGCGCGGCACGAAGGGCGCCAGCGCGTCGACGGCCTTGAAGTCGTGAACGTAGGCTGGACGGCTCTTGTCGATCATGGGCCCGACGTGCGCCACGATCTGCTTGATCTTCGGGCCCACGACGTCCCACTGCTGGACAATCAACATCACGTCGCCGGGAATGCCCGTCTGGTTGGCGGCCTGAGCCGCGGCGGGAAGCTCGACGACGACGCCCCCGATTTGCTGCGGCTCGGTGGGATAGCGCATGGCCAGACCTACGAACGTCCGGTTCTGGACCTTGAACATCCCGATTCCGAACCGTTCGCCCGTCGTCTGCGCACGCGCCGGCACGGGAATGGCCCCCAGCACCGCGACGATCGCGGCGACAACGAATGCCGAAATAGGCCTACTCATCGAACCCTCCTGACGCGCTTGTGTAATTTCGGTTGCGTGGCCAGTTCGTGCCCTTGCGAGTAACACGAGCCGACGCCGGACGTCAAGAAATATGCGTATTACAATCTCTACGCTCGCGCCCGGAAAGCTCTATGCGTCTTCGTGCGATTGCCTGCGTTGTCGTGCTCGTCCTGGAGGGTTTGCTCGTCGTCTCTGAGGCGGGCGCCCAGGACAAGACCATCCGCCTCGAGGGCGAAGGTCTCCTTGGACCCGAAGCCGACGAGCATCGCGGCACTCGATCGGGATACGGATACGAAGGCACGCCCCACACGGTCGTGCCAGCGATGATCGAGCTGGCCACCATCCAAGTAGACGATGTGGTGTACGAGCCGGGGTGCGGGGACGCCCGAATTCTCATTACGGCGATCCAGGCTGGCGCCAAGCGAGGGCTGGGGGTGGACATCGACCCGGACCTCGCGGAGGTCGCCTATGCCAAGGTGAAGGCTGCCGGGCTGCAGGATCGCATCGAGATCCGCTGGGGGAACGCCCTGGACGTTGACATGTCCGACATCACGGTCGTCTTTCTCTTCATGGGCGACGGTTTCAACAACGTGATTCGGCCGTTGCTCTGGAGGCAGCTGAAGGTGGGCGCGCGGGTCGTCTCCAACGATTTCGCCATGGGCGACTGGACGCCGGACCGAACGGTCGAGGTAGCGACGCCGGGCCGCTCGTATCGCCTCTATCTCTGGACGATTACGGAAGGCGTCAAGAAAGAGGCGGAGAAGAAATAGTCCAGCGAATGGTGATTCCCATCAAAGCATCAAGGCTCGGACCGCTTGTATCATTCGTGACGGTGTTCAAGCGAATCATTTCTGCAATAGGTCGCCTCGCTCGTTTTTCCCCGTTCGGCGCCGCAGAGTTCGCGGGTTAGACCACCGGGCATCAGCCCGATTGGGACGTTTTCCTACTTCTTTTTTCAGTATGTGTAAGGGAGTTCAGATGGTTACGCGGTTTTCCAGGGTTTTCTTCGGCGCTCTGCTGCTTCTCATTGCCTCTTCGGTGCCAGCGATGGCGGTCCCGTTTACGATCAACGCAACGCTGACGGGTGATGCCCGTCTGTTGATTCCGGACAATCTGAACGTGGATGTGACGGTGACGGGCGATACGACCAGTGCGGTCACGAACTGGCTCATCGATCTCGACATGGCGGCGACGCATCCCAATGCGCGGCTCGGGGAGTTCGGGTTCAATCTCGTCGGGCTGGCGACGAACTACACCATCGGCGGGCTCAATCTGCCGTACGACATTGCGACGAACGACAAGTTGCAGGGCAGCGGGAACGCGCAGTTTCTGCTGTCGCTGACGCATCCGAATGGGAACGATCAGGACGCGACCAATACGGCGAGTCTGTCCTTCACGGTGACGAAGGGGAGCGGCAACTTCCTCGTGAGCGATTTCCTGAATGCCGCGATCAGTTGCTCGAACGATGCGGCACTCGGGTGCGGGCAGATGGGCGCGCACTTACAGGCGCTCAGTCCGGTGTCGCCCGACAACAAGGATAGCGGCGTGGTGCTCGGGCGGTATGCCGATACGACCACAACTACGCAGATCCCGGCGCCGGAGCCCACCTCGATGCTGCTCCTGGGCACGGGGATCGCCGGGCTCGTCGCGCGGCGGCGGCTCGCCGGAAGCAAGAAGTCCTAGGCACCTCCACAAACTCGAATTCGACATGGACACTTCACGTGTTGTCCCCTCGCCAGGGGACAACGCGTGAGGCTGCGGATACCCGACCACGCTGGTGATTGGCTGGCGGCGTATTAGATAGAGAACTCAATCGTGATTGCCTGGTTTGCACACGTGTCGGAACCTGCCAGCCTTCTCCTGCTCGCAAGCGGGCTCGCCTTGTTCGCCCGCCGTTTCAAGCGCGCCTAACCCTTTGATCGTCTATCGACAGCGTTTTCCTTCACTAGGGTCAGCGGAAGCGCAGACGAGGCGCGGCCCGGGCCTGCAGGCGCGCGGTGTCGTACACTGAGTCATGCAACTGCGAAATGCGCGCCTGTGTCTCGATTGTGAAGAGGTGCACGAAGGCGAGTACTGTCCCGTCTGCACGTCGAAGGGCTTCGCATTCCTGACGCGCTGGGTCCCCGTGTCGGATAAGGGGCAACAACCAGGTCGCGCGCCGGCCGAGACTCACACATCCAAAGACGGACGCGGCCGGTGGGTGGCGGGTGGCCTCGCTGGCCTGATCGTGGTCGCGATCGGCCGCTGGGTGTGGCAATCCGGCCGCGAACCCGGCACTGACGCCTCCGTGAAGCCGCCGGACAGCGGGCGCCAGCGCTCCTAAAGGTCCTTCAGCGACTTCGCCATGTTATTGAGCGCGAGCTCGACGAGCTTGCGTGACGTCCCGATGTTCATGCGCATGTGGCCGGCGCCGCCGGTGCCGTAGGTCGATCCCGCGTTCAGCTGAACGCCCGCGTGATCGACGAACCAGCGCTCCATGATCACCTCGGGCGCCACCGGTGCCGCCGAGCCCCCGCTGGCCTCAGCGGCGGCCTTCGCCGCGCCAACTCTTTCCATCACCTCGCTGACATCCAGCCACGCCAGATAGGTGCCCTCGGCCTTCGCATATTTCACGAGCGGCATTCGGTCTCGCACGAACGACGCGACGAGATCGTGGTTGCCGTCGATGTACGGCAACAGCTGATCCAGCCAATCATCGCCCTCGCGCAGGGCGGCCAGGTTGGCCACCATGCCAAGCGTGGTGAGGTCGGCTCGGTTGTTCACCTTGACTCGAGCGAGATAGTCGGGATTGGTCGAATAGAACCAGGCGGCCTTCATGGCCGCGAGACCGAACGTCTTGCTCGCTGCCTTGAACGTCAGGCTGTTATTGACGATGTCCTTGTTCGGGAGACTGGCAAACGGCGTGTAGTGCTGGCCGCTGGTGACGAAGTCGCAGTGAATCTCGTCGGCGAGCACGACCACGCGGCGCCTGAGGCAGATTTCCCCGAGACGTGTGAGCTCCTCCGGCGACCAGCAGTTGCCTGTGGGATTCTGAGGATTGCACAGGATGAACGTGTTGGTGTCGTGGCTGATCCGGCGCTCGAAGTCGTCGAAGTCGATCGCATACTTGCCGTCGACGACCGTCATGGGACTGTCTTCCGCAATCGTCCGCGTCTGGCGCAGATCGCTGTAGAACCCGTTATACGTGGGCGTCGTCAGCAGCACCCGGCTTCCCGGCGGCGAGAAGGTCTGGAGAGCGGCGATGAGACCGGGGTGGACACCCGTGGTCAACACCACCGTCGCGGGATCGATCTCGACACCGTACCGGCGCTTGTTCCAGCCGACGATAGAGTCGATGTACGCCGCCGGCGTATCCAGGTAGCCCCAGTTCTCGTGGCGGCAACGCTCGGCGAGCGCCTTGGTGATGCAAGGCGCCACCTTGAAGTCCATGTCGGCGATGCCCATGCCGACCTGAATCTTGTCCTTCCCGTATTTGCTGATCTGCTCGTCCCACTTGATGCAGTCCGTTCCGACACGGTTGTAGACCGTGTCGAAGTCGAACTTGGTTCCGGTCCCCTCAGTCGCAAGATCGGCGGCGGCGAGTGGGGACGTGGCCCCGGTTCCAACCGCGCCGGCCAGCGCCGTCATGCCGGCGTTCCTCAAGAACGCCCGGCGATTGAGCCCCTGGTTGAGCGCCATGCAGATGCTCCTTCGTTGGCGGTTAATCTCGGGCCGGCCCGGGACGCGTTAATACTACACTCACCGTCCAGCATTGGGGGACCGAAAAGCTTCGCCGGTCGCCCGCTGCCTGCGCACGTTGGTGACGTTTCGTGACACTCGATGAGGCTCGCCCGATGACCGACCGACGCGTCCTGATGATCGGCGTCGACGCCGCCGAGCTGTCGTTCATCCGCGCCTCGCTTGGCGTCCTGCCGACGTTCCGTCGCCTGCTGGACGAAGGAGTCGCCCACCCGCTTCGGTCCCCGGCGGAGTACTTCCCGGCGGCGGTGTGGCCCACGATGTACACGGGGACCATGCCGGGCGAACACGGGATCAGTCAGCACATCCAGTGGGATCCGGCGCGCATGCGTCTCAGGCGCGTCTCGGCGGACTGGATGTACTGCGAGCCGTTCTGGTACGACCTGGCGCGCGCGGGACTCGGCGTCACGGTGCTGGACGTGCCCTTCACGTTTCCGAACCGCCTGCCACAGGCCACCGAGGTCTTCAACTGGGGCTCGCACGATCTGCTGGGCCGATTCGAAACCAATCCGCCGGCGCTCGGGCGGGAGATTCGCCGTCGCTTTGGCCGACATCCGATGGGGTACGAGATTCCGGTCTTCAAGGACACGCGCCAGCTGACGATGATGGCCCGGGAATGCATCGAAGGGGCCGAAAGGAAAGGTCAGCTCGCGCGCTGGCTGCGGGATTCCACCCCCTGGAACTTCTTTCTCGTTGTCTTCGGCGAAAGCCACCGGGCCGGACACATTCTCTGGCGCGACGACGACGCCATGCACGGCCATGTTCCACGAGGTGCACTGCTGGAGGTCTATCGCGCCATCGACAACGCCGTGGGCGTGGTGCTCGAGGGCATCGACACTCGCACCACGACGGTCGTGGTCTCTTCCCTGCACGGAATGGGCGCCAACTTCGCCCAGGAGCATTTCATGCGGCCGGTGATGGACCTGGTGAACGGCCACCTCGATGGACGTGGAGCGGACACCCACGGGCGATCCAATGGCAATCGCGGGCTCATCCGAAGGCTCCGCGAGGCCGTTCCCGCCCGCGTGCAGCACGCGGCGGCACGGGCCGTTCCGGTTCAGGCACGCGACTGGATTGTCGAGCACGAGGTCACGGGCGGTATCGACTGGAGCCGCACGCCGGGTTTCGCGCTGCGCTCTGACATGAACAGCTACGTTCGCCTCAACGTAACCGGCCGCGAACCACGCGGAATCGTGCAGCCGGCCAGCGGGGACTATCGCCGCTATGTGGATTCGTTGACGAACACGTTCCGCGGGCTTCGAGCGGCTGACACCGACCGGGCCCTCGTCAGTGACGTCGTCCCGGCACAGGAGGTGTTCCCGGGCCGGCGAAGTGAGTTTCTTCCAGACTTCATCATTCGGTGGGCCGGCAAGTACCTCGTCTCGAACGCCCGAACACCCAGGCTCGGAGCGGTGCAGGCGCTGCCCGATCGAGGTCGGACCGGCGAGCACCGGTTCAAGGGGTTCGCGCTGGTCCTGGGGCCAGGCGCTAAACGCGACGATCTGCCGCCCCTCACCCACTGCCGTGACTATCCAGCGTTCATCTCCCATCTGCTGGGCGTGCGCCGGTGAGTCGTCATCGTCATCGGCAGGGCTTGGATTAGAATCTGACACCGATGACTATCGGCGAGCAACTTCTCGCGCTTTTCGTGCTGGCCATTCCGACGGCGTGCATCGCGTGGACCGTCACGCACGAAGAGGTCTTCCGCGAGCCGCGCGACTGGTGCTCTGCCCAGAGCAAGTCGAGCTCCAGGCTGGCACGACGGAAGTTCTTCTATCTCTTTACGTGCGAGTACTGCTTCAGCCACTATGTGGCAGCCGCCGTATTGGCGATCACCGGGTACAAACTGTTGTTCGACGATTGGCGCGGCTACCTGGTGGCCGGATTCTCGCTGGTCTGGGTTGCCAACGTGTACATGAGCCTCTTCGGTCGCCTTCGTCTCGACATCAAGCACGAGATCGTCGATATCGCGCTCGATGAAAAGATCATTCACACCGACACCAAGCCCACCCCGCGTCCCTGACGCGCCCGCCCCGTGGGCCCGGCCGGACTGCCACCGGCTGGCCGGTCGCGTTGAGCGTGAGGACTCGTGAACGAGAGTCTCGAGTACCTGCGGATGTTCGCGCGGTTTCCCTTTGCCTTGCGTCGCTTTCTGCAGGATCCGCTCACGCTCGGCGAAGCGCGGCGCATCGTGCGCGAACGGCTCGACCATCGCGAAGACAACTTCCTGCGTATTGCGGAGCAGTCCATATACGCCAACCCGAAGAGCCCGTACCGCGCCTTGCTCCGGCATGCGGGCTGCGAAAACGGCGATCTACGAACGCTCGTCAAGAGCGAAGGGCTCGACGACGCCTTGCGGCGCCTGCGTCAGCGCCGGCGTCTACGTGACCTATGAAGAGTTCAAAGGGCGGACGCCCATTGTCAGAGGAAGCACGACGATTCACGTTCGCGCGAGCGACTTCGACAACCAGTCGACGACGGCCCATTTCACGTTGAGCACCGGCGGCTCGACCGGGCTCTCGACCTCGGTGCATCACGACTTGAGTTACATCTCCGCAACGGCGCATCTTCACCTGCTGATGTTGCACGCCTGGAACGCCGCGGATCTGCCGGCGGTCCACTGGATGCGAATCCTGCCCAGCGCCGGCCTGCGCTTCATGCTCACGCGCGCCCGTCTGGCTCGCTATCCCGAGCACTGGTATCTCGAACTTCGGATGGTTCGACGCGAAGACCTGGTTCAGATACGACCTGGCGACGCTCTACATCATCGGCTGGCTGCGCGCATACGGCGTGCCGGTGCCGATCCCGACGATAGTCAAGCTGGATCAGGCGATCACAGTGGCCAGGGCCGTCCGCGACACGCTCGATCGTCATGGACGCTGCCTGCTCTACTGCAACGTGAGCTGCGCGCTTCGAGTGTCGGTCGCGGCCGAGGAGGCAGGGTTCGATCTGACGGGCACGACGATTCGCGTGGGCGGCGAACCCGTGACGCCGGCCAAGGTGGCGACGATGCGTCGCGTGGGGGCTCGCGTGCTCCCGGCGTACGGCGCCATCGAGACCGGACCGATCGGCCTGGGCTGCCCGAACGCCGTCGACGTCGACCAGGTGCATCTCGCGCACGACAGCGTCGCGCTCATCACCCATCCGTATGTGATCGACGGCACCGGCCTGACGGTCCCTGCGTTCAACCTGACCTCGCTCGTCGACGCCAGCCCCAAGGTGATGCTGAACTACCAGATCGACGACTACGGCACCGTCGAAACGCGCGCGTGCGGATGCCCGCTCGAGGGCTGCGGCTATACCACACACCTTTACGGAATTCGCAGCTACAGCAAGCTGCTCTGTGAGGGCGTCACGTTTCTCGGTTCCGAGGTGCTGCACGTGCTCGAAGACGTATTGCCCGGCCGCTATGGAGGCAGCCCGCTCGACTACCAGCTGCTGGAAGAGGAGGACGACCGCGGCTTGACCCGGCTCCATCTCGTCATCAGCCCTCGTCTCCACATCCCCGACGAGCAGGAGCCGGCGAGAGTGCTGCTCCAGGCTCTCCGATCATCATCGCCGCGGGGAGATTCGGCCGGTAACGTCTGGCAACAGGCCGACACGCTGCGGGTCCGGCGTCAGGAACCGGTGTCCACCGCACGCGGAAAGCTGCTGCCGCTCCACAGCCGACGAACCCCACCTCACGTCTGACGGCTGAATTACCATGAGATGGCCGCTCGTTCACGCGATGTGGTTCAGTGGTGTCGATCGCCGCGAGCTGCTCGGGCGGCGCCCCCGCCGACGTCGCCCGATCGGAACTGAGAGACGGGGCGTCGGCGCCAGCGGCCACGACCATCCGCTATACGGATCCCGTCAACGTCGATGTTCGGGACGTGCCAGTCCTGATGGCGCTCGACGACCTCGAGGCGCAGGGCTACCGGATCGATCGGAATCAGGTGTCGCCCTCTCCGCTCGTCGCCGACATGCTGGCTCGCGGCCAGACCGACATCGGCGTGGTCAACAATCAGACGATGTGGTCGGCCGTCGCCAAGGGCACTCCGGTCTGGACCATCATGCAGTTTGCGGGACCGACGACGGTGCTTGCGGCCCAGCGGGCCATCCAGCCTGCACCGAGCTCGATGGCAAGCGGATGGGTGTCAGCACTCCGGGGGACTCAGCCAGGTGCTGATCCAGCTCTATCTCCGCCGCCGCTGCTCCGGAGCGGTGCCCCAGCTCATCGTGATGGCCGAAAGCTCGGCACGGAGCGCCGCGCTCCTGTCCGGGCGGCTCGATGCGGCCGTCATGCCCGGCGAGGAGCTCATCAAGCTGCAGCTCCAGGCGCCCGGCCGGTTGCACGCGCTGATGACGCACGCGGCGGAATACGCGAACCTGCACATCGATGGCTTTCAGATCCGCCGGGCGTGGGCGGAGGCCCATCCCGAAAGCGTCAAGGATTTCCTGCGCGCCGTCCTGATCGCCCAGCGCCGCGTGATGGCCGACCCGGACCTGCTGTACGCGGAAGCCCAGAAGCGCCTGGGGATCGATGAACAGACGGCGCGCGCGATCGGCGACGCGCACCTGCGCGCCGGTATCTGGAATCCCGACGGCGGTCTGACCGCGGCCGACGTTCAGTACATGCTCGATTTTCTCGTGGAGGCCGAGGCGCTGCCCGCCGGGCTGACGCGTGACGCAGGTGTCGAATCTCTCGTATCTGGACGACGTCCTCGACGAAATCGGCCGTGTGGAAACGCCGGCTGGCGCCAGACTGGCGCCGTTGCCATGAGATGGCCGCTCGTTCACGCGATGTGGTTCAGTGGTGTGGTCGCCGCGAGCTGCTCGGGCGGCGCACCTGCCGACGTCGCCCGATCGGAACTGAGAGACAAGGCGTCGGCGCCAGCGGCCACGACCATCCGCTATACGGATCCGGTCAACGTCGATGTTCGGGACGTGCCAGTCCTGATGGCCCTCGACGACCTCGAGGCGCAGGGCTACCGGATCGATCGGAATCAGGTGTCGCCCCCTCCGCTCATCGTTGACATGCTGGCCCGCGGTCAGACCGACATCGGCGTGCTCAACAATCAGACGATGTGGTCGGCCGTCGCCAGGGGCGCCCCGGTCTGGACCGTCATGCAGTTTGCGGGACCGACGACGGTGCTTGCGGCCCAGCGGGCCATCCAGTCCTGCACCGAGCTCGATGGCAAACGGATGGGCGTCAGCGGTACGACCGGGCTCAGCCAGGTTTTGATCCAGCTCTATCTCCGCCGCCGCTGCTCCGGGGCGGCGCCCCAGCTCATCGTGATGGCCGAAAGCTCGGCACGCAGCGCTGCGCTCCTGTCCGGGCGGCTCGATGCGGCTGTCGTGCCCGGCGAGGAGCTCATCAAGCTGCAGCTCCAGGCGCCCGGCCGGTTGCACGCGCTGATGACGCACGCGGCGGAATACGCGAACCTGCACATCGATGGCTTTCAGATCCGCCGGGCGTGGGCGGAGGCCCATCCCGAAAGCGTCAAGGATCTCCTGCGCGCCGTCCTGATCGCCCAACGCCGCGTGATGGCCGACCCGGACCTGCTGTACGCGGAAGCCCAGAAGCGCCTGGGGATCGATGAACAGACGGCGCGCGCGATCGGCGACGCGCACCTGCGCGCCGGTATCTGGAATCCCGACGGCGGTCTGACCGCGGCCGACGTTCAGTACATGCTCGATTTTCTCGTGGAGGCCGAGGCGCTGCCCGCCGGGCTGAGCGCGACGCAGGTGTCGAATCTCTCGTATCTCGATGACGTACTCGGCGAGATCGGGCGCGTGACCGGGCCTGCCAACACCGCGCGAGCACCCTGAACGCGGCTACTCCCGCAAATACCCCCAGCTGTGCAGCCGATCGCTGTCTTCCTCGGACCAGCGGTCGCCGACATCTTCACGATAGTACATGTTGGGAATCATCACGTTCCGGACGCGATTGTACGCCTGCCTCTGCGCCTGCCTCATCGTCGGGCCGATGCCGCAGACGATCAGCACGACGCCTGAGGTGCCCGTCACCACCCATTCGCCGTCGACGGCCTTGACGTCCTCGATGTGAACGCCCTCACGGCTCGGCGTCTTGAAGAGAATCACCGCATCCTTCGAGCTGCTCTCGAACGTCTCCGGATCGTTGAAGGGGAAGGGTGGCACGACGATGCGCACACCCACCTGGAACCCGCTGCGCGCTCGAAATCTGGTCATGGTGCCGTCGGCCAGCTTGTACAGCAGCTCGCCGATCGGCATCAGCAGGCCTTCCTGCTGGATGCTGATGGTCGGGTAGCCGAATCGCGCCGTGAACTCGAGCGGATAGATGCCGTTGCTGTTGACGATGCAGTTGACGTCGATGTAGCCGACGTACCCCTCCGCGCTCAATTTCGGCGCCATCTTCCTGAGCGTGGCGTTGAAGATCTTGTTGGGCTCGCTCCAGAACATGGTCGTGCCCATTTCGCCCGTCGAGGGCCCGATGTTGCCCGGGAAGAGCCTCTTGTGCTCGAAGTTCACGCACACGGGGTAGGCGAACTCCTTGCCGTTGAAGAAAGCGCCGACCGCCACCTCGACGCCCATGATCCGCCGCTGGAGCTGAAACTCCTTGATGCGGTGCGAAAGCGCCGTCTTGTAGTCCTGGAGCACCTGAATGACGTCCTGCCCGTCTTCTTCCTCGCCGACGAAGAGCAACCGCTTGTAGTTCTGCGCTTCGCCGCTCGGCTTGATGACATAGCGCCCCGGGTTGTCCTTCACGAAATTGGTGGCCTCGTCGAAAGACGTGAAGTTCTCCTGCGCGATGATTGACACGCCGGCGGCCTTCAGCTCCTGCTGGCCGAACCCGCGGTCGTCCTCGAGTCGATCGGTATACGGCGTGCCGCCGACCACGAGCTTGCCGCGCTGGCGCAGTCGCAGCGCTTCGGTTCCCTGGCCGAGGACGTCGTCGAACACGATCAGATCGGCCCAGTCGACCTCGCGTTCCCAATCGTCGGTCTTGGGGACGAACCCATCGGCGATTTCCTTCTCGCCGGGATCCTTGATGTAGAACTTGACGTCGTGGCCCTCTTTGACGACTTCCCAGGCGATGTCGCCAATGAGGCCGTCGAGGGAGACAAACAGGTATTTCATCTCGACCCTGAATAAGACCGGGCATTCTAACAGACCAGGCGCGCGGCACGCGGTGTCCAAGTGTCCGAAAATGTTCCGAGACCCATCCGTTAGTGCGACAATCGGCGCGACGTGGCTACCGATGCGCCATCGTGGCGCTGGCTGTTCCGAGCCGGATCCCTGATTCTGGTCGCAGCCGCCTGGCAGCTCCTGGCCTGGTGGATACAGGGCCTGCTCTTTCCGTCATTCACCGACACGTTGTCCGCGCTGCTCCGGCTGCTTGCCACCCCTCGGTTCTGGCAGGCGCTCTGGCTGAGTCATCAGGCCCTCCTGCTCGGTTTCGGCGCCGCACTCGTCCTCGGCATCGGCGCCGGCCTGCTGATGGGCCGCTCCCGGGCAGCCGACGCCTTCGTCGATCCCTATCTCACGATTCTGCTCGTCACGCCGATGTCGGCCCTGATCCCGGTCGTCATCATCACACTCGGTCTCGATCTTCTGGCGCGCGCACTCGTCGTGATGCTCTTTGCCGTCGTCATGATCGCCGTCAGCGCGCGCGCCGGGGTTCGCACGCTGGATCCGAGCTGGCTGGAAATGGTGCGCAGCTTCGGGGCCACCGAATGGCAACTGTGGCGAACGGTGGTGCTGCCCGGCGCGATGCCGGCTGTCATCACCGGGGTGCGTCTCGGGCTTGCCCGGGCGTTCACGGGAATGATCGCGGTCGAGTTGCTGCTCGTAGCAATCGGGGTGGGCCGCCTGATCCTGGATTTCCAGGGCATGTTCGACGCTGGCGGGGTGTACGCCACCGTCATGGTGCTGGTCGCCGAATCGGTTCTGGTCCTTCAGGGCCTCGGATGGCTCGAGCGCCGCCTGTCTCCGTGGGCCAACCAGGTGGCCGTCGAATGATTGCGCTTCAAGATGTGAGCAAGTCGTTCGCCGGAAACGGCGCAACACAGCCGACGCCGGCGATCGCACGTGTGAGCTTTTCGATTGCGCGACACGAGTTCGTGTGTCTCGTGGGACCGAGCGGGTGCGGCAAGACGACGGTGCTCAGGATTCTGGCCGGGTTGATTCCGGTCGATGCGGGCACCGTGACCATCGACGGCACGGCGGTAACAGGTCCGGGGCCGGACCGCGCGATGGTCTTTCAACACGCCACGCTTCTGCCATGGTCGGATGTCCTCACGACGGTGGCATTCGGCCTGGAGCTGCGTGGAATGCCTCGGCCCGATCGCGAAGCTGTCGCACGCGATCTGATCCGCGCAGTCGGTCTGGAGGGATTCGAACACCACTATCCGCGCCAGCTGTCCGGAGGTATGCAGCAACGCGTGGGACTGGCGCGAGCGCTTGCCGTGGACCCGGCAATTCTGCTGATGGACGAACCTTTCGCAGCGGTCGATGCGCAGACGCGACGATCGCTCCAGGACGAGCTGTTGCGCCTCCACGCCGAGACGCGAAAGACGGTGCTCTTCGTCACTCACGACATCGACGAGGCCGTACGGCTCGGCGACCGCGTGGTGCTGATGAGCCCGCGGCCCGGGTCGATTCAGGAGACGGTCACGGTGTCGATGTCGCGCCCCAGACCCACGGATTTGGACACTCACGCCGAGGCGACGAGGCTCAAAGCGTATCTATGGCAACAGCTGCGCACCCTGCCGTCGTAGGCGTTGCCGCCCCGGGCGCGCCGCTACCCTCAGGGATCCGCCCGACGCTGCTCGCGCTCGCCGCCGCCGCTCTTGGTTGGGAAGCCGTCAGCCGCTTCTTCGGATTTCCGTTCATGCCGCCTCTTGGCGACATCGTGCGGGCCGTGTGGCGCATGACGCTCAGCGGTGAAATCGCCGCGGCGCTCGCCAGCAGTCTCGGCGTGTTGACGCTGGGGTTCAGTCTCGCGGTGGTGGCCGGTGTTCCGTTGGGCCTCGCCCTCGGCCGCTACCGGCTGCTGGCCTATGTCTGCAATCCGTACCTGGATGCACTCCTGGCCGTGCCCAGTATTCTGCTGGTGCCGGTGTTCTTCGGTGTGTTCGGATTGAGCCGTACGACGCAGGTCGCTTCCGTCTTCGTGTACTCGGTCGTGGTGATTGTGTACATGACGCGTGGCGGGCTCGCCACGCTCGATGCCGCGTATGTCGAGATGGCTCGCGCGTTCGGGGCGACCGAGCGGCAAATCGTTCGGCGTGTGCTGCTGCCGGCGGCTCTCCCGACCGTGATGGCCGGATTGAGGCTCGGCATCGGCCGGGCCGTGCGTGGCACGATCAACGCCGAGATGCTGGTCGGCCCCTTCGGGCTGGGCGCATTGTTGCGGCAGCACGGCGCCCGCCTCGAGGCGGCGAGCGTCTACGGCATTCTCGGGGTGCTGGTCCTTCTGGCCCTCGCCGCGAATCACGCCGTCCACTTCGTCGATCGGCGACTCAACCGCTGGGCCGGCTGACGAGACGCCGGCCCCCGGGTTGTCTTCGTCGCCTGCCGGGCGTACCATGGCGCGATGCTGACTCACCACGCAATCTCGAACGCACTCGTGGCCGCGATTCTCGCCGTGGCCGCTCTGACCGTCGTGAATGGACAGATGACGCCTTCCAAGCCAACGGTCGAGGGCATCACCAATTTCACGCGTCTGGACGCCACCGTCGCCTGCGCCGGCGCCACCAAGGCGAGCGCGGTTCCCGAGTTGAAACAGATGGGATTCGCGTCGATCGTCAACCTTCGCCGTCCCTCCGAAGAGGGTGCCGACATCGAGCAGGAGCGCGCCGCCGCCGAGGCAGCCGGCATGAAGTACTTCCATTTTCCGTTTGCCGTGCCGCAGGCGCCGGATCCCTCCGTCGACACCACGGTCAGCGAGTTTCTCGCCGCCGTCAGAGATCCTGCCAATCAGCCGGTCTTCATCCATTGCGCGGGTGGTGGCCGGGCCGCCGGGTTCTGGCTGATCAAGCGCGTGATGATCGACGGTTGGGACATCGAGCGGGCGCGTCAGGAAGCCAGCCTGGTGAGCGACCCGAAGTCGGCATCAATCAGCTGGGCCGAGCAGTACGCCCGGACACATCGGCCTTAGCCGCAAACGTCGAACCGCGGCGTGCAGACCGTCGCACCTCCTCGAGCGCTCGTGAGCTGGTGCGCCTAGTGGCCTGTCCTCGCTGGATCAGTGCCGCATGCCGGAGCGCGGCGCCCGGATGGCAAGGCGCGAGGAGCGCGCAAATCGGGAATTTGTAAGCGACGAGCAACGCCGCCAGCAGGGATGCCCCGCCCGGCAGGTGGTACTGAGTCAGCGAGGACAGGCCACTAAGCGGCGGCCGTCCCCGATTCGGGACCCCACGGCCGGCCGCGCGTGACCGCCTGCAAGAGCGGCGATGTCATCAGCGTCGTGACGACGGCCATGATGACGAGCATGGTGAACAGGCGCGGCGAGATCACACCCAGGTCGAGGCCGATGTTGAGCACGATCAACTCGACCAGGCCACGGGTGTTCATGAGAATTCCAAGCGCGGCACCGTCGCGCCAGTGAAGCCCGGCGAACCTCGCGGCGACCACCGTTCCTCCGAACTTCCCCGCCGTTGCCACCGCGATGATCAGCAGACAGAGGAGCCAGTCGCCGACGCCCTCGAGCAGCCCGATTTGGGTCTGCATTCCAGTGAAGGCAAAGAACGCGGGCAGAAAAAGCACGCGCACGACGTCGTCGACGCGCGCGGTGACGTCGGTCACGATGCGGCTCGAATGTGGCGTGACGGCGCCCAACAGGAACGCGCCGAAGATGGCATGGATGCCGATGAGCTCGGTTGCCAGCGCCGAGAGCAGCAGGGCGACGAAGATGATCGAGAGATTGCCGTCTGCCCTGCCCGGGCCCTCGAGCCACGGCACCACCCGGGCGATCACGGGTCGCACGAGTACCCCCATGATCACGATGTAGAGGATCGTCAAGCCGAGCGTGGCGAATGCACCGAGAAGGGTCGCCTGGGTTGCGCTGACCACGAACGCGAGCAGGCACCAGGCGGTGACATCATTGATGGCCGCGCAGGTCAAGGCAAGGACGCCCATGCGTGTCTTCTGGAGACCTCGGTCGCCAAGGATGCGCGCGAGCACTGGAAACGCAGTGATCGACATCGACACACCGATGAAGAGCGCGAACGAGGTAAAGGTGACGCCGGCAGGCGCCATGTCCGCATAGAGACCGAGCGCGAGTACGAGCCCGAAGGTGAACGGCACCATGATGCTCGCGTGCGAGATGGCCAGCGTCATGTGGCCGCGCTCGCGGAGCACGCCGAGGTCGAAGTGCAGCCCGACGAGGAACATGTAGAGGATGACGCCGAGTTGCGCGATGACGCCCAGAAAAGGCGCGGCCTGCCCCGGCAGGAGAAATGCATAGGCTGAGGGCGCCACGTAACCGAGCAGCGAAGGACCCAGCAGGATGCCGCCGACCACCTCACCGATGACAGGCGGCTGGTGAAACCGCCGGAAGAGCGCGCCGACGACCCGCGCGGTCACGATGATCACCGCGAGTGCCAGCAGCACATGGAGCAACGTGTCGATCTGCTCCGACATCTCGCGGGCCCCGGCAGGCGGCTGGCCCGGGCGCGTCAGCGTCTTCTCGCCGATCCAGGCGACAAGGAAGAACGTCGCCAGGGCAAGAGCGAGCACCGAGATGTAGAAGAGAAGGATTCGCCAGCGGCCGGAAGGGTTCGGGGGAAGCACGCTCATCGATCGGCTGAACGCGGACTATACCTTGATTGCCCTCCAGAGTTGCGGTAGGGTGTGCAGGCTCATGCCGCCCATGCGGCCCGCACATTCGGATTCAGCGCGAGGACGAACCATGCCCAAATATCTTTTCGAAGCAGACTACACCGTCGAAGGCACCAAGGGACTCATGAAGGAAGGTGGATCGAAGCGCCGCAGCACAGTGGAGGCCACCGTCAAGCGCATCGGCGGGAAAATAGAAGCCTTCTACTACACCTACGGCGCGCGCGATGCGATCGTCATCGTGGATCTGCCGGACAGCGCCGCCGCCATCGCTCTCTCGCTGGCTGTCACCGCGTCGGGAGCCGTGACGTTCAAGTCGACACCGCTCATCACCCCCGAAGAAGTCGACCAGGCGGTGAAGCGGACCGTCGACTACCGCGCGCCCGGGAAGAAGTAACCCGGCGACGCTAGCCTCCGGAACGCGAGGGCCACAACGTTCCCTGATCCTTCTTGGTGACGGGACCGAGGCCCTTGTAGACGAACTTCTGCAGGCGCTTTCCTTCGTAGGTCTCCGTCGTGTAGAGGTTACCCTTCGAGTCCACGGCGAGGCTGTGTACGCCGAAGAACTGGCCCGGCTGACGCCCGCCGTCCCCGAAGCTGGTGAGCAGCTCGAGCGACTCGCGCTCGAGGATATAGACCTTCTCGTTGCTCCCGTCGGCCAGGTAGATGAAGCGCTGCGCCGGGTCTTTCGAGAAGGCGATATCCCACGTCGATCCTGACGCCAGAGTGTTCTTGGCGACGAACACTTCTTTCACGAACTTCCCGTTCTTCTGGAACACCTGCACGCGATCGTTGACGCGGTCGCACACGTAGACCAGGTTGTCGACCGAGATCTCCGAGCAGTGCACGGGACTCCGGAACTGCTGCGGGGGCGGCGCGCTCGGGTTGTACGGGCCGGCGTTGGTGTCGTCCGGTTTGTTGCCGTACGCGCCCCAGTGACGCTTGTACTGGCCGCTGTCGGCGTCGTACACAATCACGCGCTTGTTGCCGTAGCCATCGGCGATGTATGCCTCGTTCGCCCCCTGATCCACGAAGATCTTCGCGGGCCGTCCGAGGTTCTCGAGATCGTTGCTGCCGCCGTTCTTGCCCTGGTGCCCGATCTGCAGCAGAAACTTGCCGTCTCGCGTGAACTTCAGAACCTGGGCATCCTTCTGACCGTTTCCCCCGATCCACACGTTGCTCTTGTAGTCCACCGTGACGCCGTGGTTCGACTCCGGCCATTCGAAGCCCTGGCCGGGACCACCCCAGTGATTCACCAGGTTGCCGGCGGCATCGAACTCGAGCACCGGCGGAGCGGCAAGACAGCACTCCGCCGTCGGCGGTGACGCAGCGGCCGCCACCTCGTTCCGGACGAGCGTATCGGGTCTGTGAATGATCCAGACATGATCCTGAGCGTCCACGGATACGCCGATCGACGAGCCGATCAGCCAGTGATTCGGGAGTGGCTTCGGCCAGAGCGGATCCACCTCGAACATCGGGGCTTCGACCTTTCGACCGCCCTGCGCGGCCACCGTGTGATCGAGCAGCGCCTGCCCGACACCAAGCCCCGCGAGAACCGCGACCAGTCCACCGCCGATCACCAGATTACGCCGCGTCATATGCCTCCTCGGCTCACACGCTCGTGGAGCTCGCCGACAAACGGACGCCAGTATACGTCGAGGAACACGAGCAAACAACGACCGCCGCGCTAGATGTGCGAGGCGAGCGGCGCATGAACGCGCCAACCGGCGGCAAGCGAGCTGACGAGGATGTCCGGCGTGACGGGGATCCGGCGAAACATCTCGTCGCCCACGGCATCGGCGATCGCCGCGAGAACGGCACCGACACCGGCACCGACCGGCGGCTCACCCACCCCACGCGCGCCGACGGGTGTTTCGGGATCGGGAATGTCGAGCGCGGCGTAGTGCATGCCACCGGGGGGCACGTCGAGAATCGTGAGCGGTTTGTTGTGATGGAATCGCTTGGCGAGTGCCGCTCCGTACTGAGCGTCGTACACCAGCTTCTGCATCAGCGCATGGCCGATGCCCAGACAACCGCCGCCCAGGATCTGGCCGCCCAGGCTGCGCGGATGAATGACGGTGCCCACGTCGCCGACGGCGGTGTACTCGACCAGCGTCACCGTTCCCGTCTCGACGTCCACCTCGACTTCTGCGAAGCCGACGACGAAGGAATGGGTTTCGCCGTCGTGGGGATAGGTGTCCTTGGCCACCCCCATGAGACCGAGACCCGCCAGCGCTTTCGCGGCGGTCACCGTCATCGCGTGGATGTCCTTCGGCAGCTCGTGGCCGTCATAGATGCCGCCGAGCTCCACCGCACGCCGGGCGGCCGCCGCAAGTGACATCCCGCTCGTCGGCCGGCCGGTCCGGAAGACACGCCGATCGGCCACCTCGTAGTCGTCCGGGCTGTCTCCCAAATCATGAGCCGCGAGCATCTGCAGCTTCCGTTTCGCGTCCGTCGCCGCGGCGTGAATCGCGCGGCCCATGGCGTGGATGGTCTGGCTCCCGTCGGAATGACACGTCCAGGGCAGATGCCTGCCGGTGTGGCCCCAGACCACCTCGACGAGGTCCCACGGAATGTCGAGGAGCTGGGCCGCGACGCGGGCAGTATCGATCACCGAATGGGTGCCGAGATTGCCGATCCCGGTGTGCACGTAGAGTCGGCCGTCGGGCCTGAGGCTCACCAGACCGTCGTAGCCGATCGAATACCCGCCGGTGTAGGGACTGACGGCCACGCCCACGCCGCGCGCCTTCGATCCGCGCCGCTCGCCCGATCGGGTCTTGCGCTCTTCCCAGTTGAAGAGCTCCGCGCCCCGATCGAGGGCCTCACGCACGAACGCGCTCGTCGTGTAGGCCCGGCGCCCTTCCTTGTCTCGCGGCCCGAAGTTGGCCTTTCCCGCTGGCGCGTTGATGCGCCGCATCTCAACCTGATCGATTCCCAGCATGCGGGCGCCTTTGCTGACAATCGGCTCCATGATGGCGTTCTGCTGCATACCGCCAGGCTGGCGCTGCGAGGTGCGGGGCGGCGTGTTCGTCAGGACTGACAAGCCACGGAAACGGAGCGCCAGTGGCTGGTAGGCCAGCGAGCACATGCTGGCCGCGGCGCTATGGTCGTACTGTTTGTCGTACGGACCGTTGTCCTGCAGGATGAAGAGGTCGATCGCCGTGATGCGCCCGTCCTTGCGGAAGCCGATCCGCACGCGCGCGGTAAGGCCCGGGCGCGCCCGGCCGATGTAGTGCTCTTCCTCGCGGCTGATGCGCATCATGACCGGCCGCCCGGTCTTCTTCGCGAGAAGCGCGGGAATCGCCATGCTGTGCGCGCCGGGAATCTTGCTGCCGAATCCGCCACCCGTGTACTCGCTGACGATCACGACCTGGGCGGGATCGACACCCACCCAACCCGCGACAGCCTCGACCGTCTGCGCGACGCTTTGAGTGGATCCATGGAGGAACAGCTTCCCGTTCTGCCAGTACGCCATCGCCGTCCGTGATTCGAGCGGCTGATGACTGGACGACTGCGTCAGGAACGTCTCGTCGAGGACGAGATCGGCCTGGGCGAACCCGGCGGCGAGGTCACCGTACGACCACGAGTCACCCGAGGCTCCCCTCGGCAGGGCGCCACCTTGCGCGGACGCGAAATCCTCTTCGGTCCACTTGAGCGTCCTGACCCCATCATGGACGTAAACATTGCCCTCGAGTCGTGCGTTGGGGCCGCCCGGTCTCAGACTGTCCAGGGGATCAATGACGAAGGGCAGGGCCTCGAGATCGAGACGGATAGCCTCGACCGCGTTGGCGGCTGTTACCTCGTCCACGGCCGCCACTGCCAGAATCGGCTCACCCTGGTAGACCGGTTCGTTGGTCAGCGCCCGCTCGGGAGCCAGCATCACCGACCCTTCCGCAGCGGGCGGGGACGGCTGCCTGGGAGGCAGCTCGTTGGCCGTCAGAATGGCGTGAACGCCGGGCAACGCGAGCGCCGACGCCGCGTCAATGAGACGGACGCGGCAATGCGGCATCGGGCTCAAGAGCAGTTTGGTGAACAGCATGCCATCGGCGCGGTAGTCTTCGGCATACTTCGCCCGGCCGGTGACCTTGGCCACCAGATCGGGGGTGGTGTAGTTGATACCGATGAGCGGACCGTTGGCCATGAATCCCGCGTCAATGGCACTTCAGGCCGGACAGCGGCGCGGTCGCGCCTGCCCGGCCGAAGGTCGCTCAGATTGTAGCCCGGAGAGGGAAAAAACGGGGGCGCGCGTCAGTGAGGGCGAACCATGCCCAGCAGACTGCGCAGCCCGTTCACACATTGAATGAGCTCGGTCAATACCGTGGCGTTTCGGCCGTCGCGCGGCATGATCTCGCCTGTTGCGACGTCGAGGCGATCGAGCAGATCCGACAGCTGCTGCTTTTCTGCATCGGTCATCGGGCCGCTCTCCTCGGGGTGGACACCGGCTCGTGCATCTCGGTCGATGAGGGCGAACACGTGTCGTCCGGTGCGATCTCTCGCCCGGTCTCGGTCCGCACGTCGATATCGCCATGTCCCTGCGGCAGACACCACGTGCGGTCGGTGTGTCCTTCAGCTTTACCCCTGCGCGCACCAAACACGACGTACAAGACGCCAAACACGGCAAAGGCCGCGACGGCCATGAGAATCGCCATTGTTGTGCTATCCATGTCGCCTCCGCCATTCACGACTGCAGGATCAATACCAACCAGGGCGCGCGGCCGGCGCGGCTGAGATAGCTCGTCTTCGACGACACGCGGTTGAGTCGGCATGTCGAGATAGCTACACTGAGCAGGCCGGCGCGGGAATGTCGATGCCGCCAACGAGATCACGGCCGTTCGGTCTGTCGATGCTCGGACTGCTGCTGTCTGCCGCGCTCTACGCTCAGGCACTTCTTTCATACCAGCAGCCAACGTCCACATCGTCTCCGGCCGCGCCGGACCGAAGCCTCGTCGATGCTGCGATCGCGAGGCTCCCGGCCCCAGGCGACGCCGTCCAGCTTCGGTTACACATCACGTGGAACTTCTCGGGAGATCCCCCATCCCCCGGAGCCACGTCCCCACCTGCCATCGTCTGGGTGGTCGCGGAACGTCCATTGGAGGCCGGCTCATCGCCCATGGGCGGCCCCGGATCAGTCGTGATCGGCAATCCCGATGGCGCGACGGTGGCAAGTGGCAGTGCGGGAGGCGATGTGACAGCACGCAGTTTCATCATCGAGCTTCCGCTTCAAGTCATCTCACCGGGGCGATACACGGTGAGCGCGCGGGCCGCCGCCGGTGGCGTCTCGCTGTTCGAGACGTCTGAATTCATGGTGAATCCTTCGCGGGTCACGCTGGCCGCGCCCCTGGTGTTCCGCGGCAGCTCGAGCCCGGCACAGCCACTGGCTCCCGCCGCCGATCTGCGATTTCGGCGAACGGAACGCCTGCGCTTCGAACTCCCGCTCGATCCCGCTGAGTCCGCGATCAGTGTTCGGCTGCTGAGTGCTGCCGGACGCGTGCTGCCGGTACCCGTCACGTCGTCGACTCGTGACGATCAGGCGGGCCGATGGCTGGTGGCGGAACTGCCACTGGCGTCACTGGCGGAGGGCGCCTACGTTGCGGAATTCAGGCCAGATGACCCGGCTGAGCGCGCCGTCTACCAGGCGTTTCGCATGGTCCCGTAAGCCGATGCGCGACCGCGCTGATGTAGACTTCACCGGCCGTTCCGATTTCGTGATGCGTCGCTCGCTGGCTGCGTGTCGGTCAGCATGGAGTGTGTGATGTCTGGAAGCATTTATCGCCGTGCGGCGGTGCCGGTCTCGATCTCGGCCGGGATCATCGCACTCAGTCTCACCATCGCGGGTCAGAACACAATCAGGATTCCCAGCGGGACGGCCAACGGCGAGTGGTCCACCTATAACGGCGACGTCCGCGGCAGCCGATATTCGCCGCTCGACCAGATCACGGCCGCCAACTTCAACGATCTCGAGGTTGCGTGGCGCTTCAAGACCGACAACCTCGGATCGCGCCCCGAATACAAGCTCGAAGGCACACCGTTGATGGTCAACGGCGTCCTCTACACGACGGCCGGCACTCGGCGAGCGGTCGTCGCCCTCGACGCCGCCACGGGCGAGCTGCTCTGGGTGCACCAGGAGCGCGAGGGCGCACGGGGCGCCAACGCGCCCCGGCAGCTCTCCGGCCGCGGCCTCGCCTACTGGACCGACGGCGCCGAAGAGCGGATCCTCTACTTCACGCCTGGCTACCGGCTCATCGCGCTCAACGCGAAGACTGGCTCCCGTATTCCCGGTTTCGGTCTCGACGGCGCGGTGGATCTGAAGCTCGAGATCGATCAGAACATCGATCTGGAGACGGGCGAGATCGGCATTCATTCCACCCCCGTCATCTCCGGCAACGTCGTCATCGTGGGCGCCGCGTTCCGCGAGGGTGGCACGCCGCGGACGCACAACAACAACAAGGGATATGTCCGCGGGTACGACGCGCGGACGGGAAAGCGTCTCTGGATCTTTCACACCATCCCCATGCCGGGAGAGTTCGGTCACGATACCTGGCTGAACAACTCCGCCGCCAATAACGGCAACACGGGCGTCTGGACGCAAATCTCGATCGACGAGGAACTGGGTCTCGCCTATCTCCCCGTGGAAACGCCGACGAGCGACTATTACGGAGGCCATCGCCACGGCAACAATCTCTTTGCCGAAAGCCTCGTCTGCGTGGACCTGAAGACCGGACAGCGCAAGTGGCATTTTCAGCTCGTGCACCATCCGATCTGGGACATGGACATCTCGTCGGCGCCGATCCTGGCCGACATCACGGTGAACGGACGCGCCATCAAGGCCGTGGCTCAACCGAGCAAGCAGGGGTTCATCTACGTGTTCGATCGCGTCACCGGACAGCCTGTCTGGCCGATCGAAGAGCGGGCGGTCGAGAAGGGCGATATCCCCGGCGAGTGGTACGCGCCGACCCAGCCGTTCCCGGCGAAGCCGCCCGCATACAGCCGCAACGGCGTGGCGATCGACGATCTGATCGACTTCACGCCGGAGCTTCGCGCCGAGGCGCTCAAGCTCGTCTCCCGCTACAAGATCGGACCCATCTTCACGCCGCCGGTGCTCAGTAAGGTCGAAGGGCCGCGGGCCACGCTCACGCTGGGCACGGCGAGCGGTGGGACGAACTGGCCGGGCGCGTCGTACGATCCCGAAACCCATATCCTGTACGCGGCCGCGTGCGAAGCCTGTGTCGATCCGCTCGGCCTCGTGCCATCGCCGGGCAAAGACTTCTCGGACGTGAACTACGTGATGGGCACGGCGGGACGTAAGGTGCACCACACGCGCGGTCCTGGCGAGCTGGCCGGAGCTGACGCGCTTCCGGAGGATCCCGCGGTCGCCAATGCAGGCTGGGAGGAATGGGAGGCGCTGAACGTGCGCGGCCTCCCGCTGATGAAGCCGCCGTACGGAACCATCTCGGCAATCAACCTCGATCGCGGCGACATCGTCTGGCAGGTGCCCCACGGCGACACGCCCGATGCCATTCGCCTGCACCCCGCGCTCAAGGGGCTGAACATCCCGCGAACAGGGCAGGCCGGGAATGTCGGCACCCTGGTTACCAAGACGCTCGTCATCTCCGGCGATCCCGGCGTGACGACGTTCAACGACCGGCCACGAGGAGCGATGCTCCGTGCCTACGACAAGGCCACTGGGAAGGAAGTGGGAACGGTCTACATGCCTGCGCCGCAGAGCGGCTCGCCGATGACGTACCTGCTCAACGGCCGGCAGTACATCGTCGTTGCGGTGAGCGGCGGTCCGTATTCCGGCGAGTATCTCGCGTTCAGCCTGCCCGCGTCTGCCACGACACCCAGCGGACGGTGAACGGCGAGCTCATAGGCCTTGGATTCCATAGCGTGAGGTCAGGATTCCCACGTGATGGCGCACGTGGCCAATCATGATGAAGGCGAGGGCCCTTACGGAAACCGGGTGGCCGTTCGCCTTGCCGACACGCGTCCACTCCGCCTCATCGAGCCGCTGAAACACCGAGAGGTTCGCTAAGCGCACGCCCGCGAACTCGTTGGCGATCTCGGCCAGCGGACGCCGGTCGTAGCTCGAGGCGCCCACGTAGTCGTTCTCATCGAAACCCGGCAGCGCCTTCTGCTCTCCGCGGCTGATGGAGAACGCGCGGTAGCCGAACACCCGCTCGGCGTCGACCAGATGGCCGATCACTTCGCGAATGCTCCACTTTCCCGGCTCGTACCGGAAGCGTTCCTGGGACGACGGCACCGCGGCCACGACGCGTTGCAGGTCGCCCGCCTGGCGATCGAGCACGGGCACGACATCCACCTCTGGCACGAGCGAGACGTAGTGTCTGTAGAACTCAGCGAACTCCGATTCGTGGGGTCTCTCAGTCATCCTGTCCTCACATCACCATCATACGTTCTCACCCGCCGACGCCGGATTGTCGAGCTCGGGCCTCATCCTCGCGGGACGCGCCGGGACAATCGGCACCCACCAGAGGGTGGACGTCTCAGTGTGGCGACCATCTCGGGGTCGCCGTGAAGAGACCGTCGACGAACCCGATCTGATACGCGAGAAACAACCCGAAGCCGAGGCTCAAGAGTCCCGTCGCCATGCGCAGCCCGCGGTTGGTCGCGGCGAATCGCCCACTGGAATACGCGAAGGGCATCGACACCGCCACCGTGACCAGCATCATGCCTGCGACGGTGCCCATGCCGAAGACGAGCAGATATGCGAGGGCCCAGCCGGGGCTGCGAATGGTGGTGAGTACCAGCAGCGCCACGGCCGCAGAGCCTGCCAGGCCGTGGACGACGCCGACGACGAGCGGCCGTACGAGGCTGTAGGACGAGAGTCGCGCGAAGCGGCGATCAATCCTAGCGAGCGGCGTGTCGTCGATCCGATGCGGGTGCAACTCGGGCCCGTGGCCGTGAGGGTGCTTGTGTACGTAGTCGCCGTGCTGATGGGTGTGCGAGTGCGTCACCTGGGTCGTGGCGCCGGCGAGAGCCTTCGCGTGACGAATCGAGCGCACGATGGCCGCCAGGTTGACGATGCCGAGCAAGATCAGCATCAGCCCGACTGACAGCTCCATGGTCAGCCCGATTCGCGGCGGAATCGCCACGCTGAACAGGATCAGCGGTGCACCCACCAGCATGATCGTGATGGTGTGACCGACGCCCCAGAGGGCGCCGGCCCACGCCGCGCCTTGGAGCGACCGCTCGCGACTGACGATCGTCGTCACCGCGATCACGTGGTCCGCGTCGGTCGCGTGCCGCATGCCCAGAAAGAAACCGAGCGCGACAATCGACAGGAGCGACATCATGCGGGTTGACCGGTGTCGAAGTCCCGCGGGCCTGGTTCAGGAGGCGTGCTCTGTTTGACCGCACGCGCGGCGATGAAACAGCCGGTCAAGTACTGCCAGCGGGTGCCTTCGCATTGCTGGAACGAACGCTGCATCCAGTGCACGCCGTGCTGCAGCCCGGTCCAGCGGAGCCGGCGCGCAAGCAGGAGCGCTGCTGTCGGCAGCAGCCGGGGATTGTGAATGACCGCCCTGTGGTCGGTGACCACGAGTCCGACTCGCGCGAGCGCGCGGCCGAGATCGTGTCTGCCGTAGGTTTCACCCAGCGGAAAGGGCGTGATGCCTGCAGCCGCCGCCAGTCGAAGCAACGGATACGTGATGTTATGGGGATTGTCGAGTGTCACGACCACGACGCCGCCCGGACGCGTGACGCGTGACAGCTCGGCGAGCGCGCGATCAATTTCCACGGTCGAGTCGAAATGATCGAGCGTCGAATTGGAGATCACGAGATCAAACGCTCCAGCCGCGAACGGCAGGCGTCGCACATCCGCGACCACGCCGCCCGCTCGTTCCGACGCCATCCGCTTGAGGCCGAGTCCGACGATGGCCGGGCTGATGTCCATGCCGACCAGCAGGCGCTGGAACGTGCCCAGCCTGTCGAGAAAGCCTTCGCCGGGCCGGCTCTCGTCGAACAAATCGGTCTTCAGCACTCGTGCCGTGGCCGGCAGCTCGACCCATCGGTTGACGAGCCCCAGATTGGCTTCCCGTTTCTGCGCGGCCATGAACTCGTCGAGGTATTCGACCGGCGGTCCTTCGAGGCGATGGTGACGTCCATCGCGCTGCGCCCATGGCAGGAGCGTCCGGAGCAAATTCATTTCGCCGGGCGTGAACTCGCCCAGCAACGCGACCAGCAGCAACGCCGCCGATCCCACCACCGCCGCCTTGACGAGCACTAAGAGTCCGGGCGTCGGCCACCAGGCCGAGACCGCCCAGCAGAACAGGGTCACCAGTACGGCGCGTGCAACGGTGGCCATCGGCGGAGCCGCGCCCAGCAACCGTTGCACGATCACGAGTGTCCCTGCCAGCCCCACGGCGGACGCTGCCGTCGTCACGGCTGCCGCCCCGACGCTGCCCCAAACCGGTACCACGAGCGCGTAGCCGACCAGCGCCAGCGGCAACACAGGCCCTGTTGCCACGAGAGCCAGATTCGGGCGATCGATGGCCGTGAGGATCGCCCCTGTGATCGAAAGCCCCGCCAGCGCGACGCCGCTGAACACGAGCAACCGCGCGAGAGGCGCGGCGTCGACGAACTGCGGGCCGTAAACAAGCGTGACGAGTTCCGATGCGGCGCCGGCCGCAATGCCGGCCAGCGGTAGCAACCACGCGATGCCCCGGAGAGCGTCGCGGCACAGAACACCGGTCAGCCGATGATCGTGGTCGCGCCGCGCCTGCGACAGCGCCGAGAGCAGCAACGGCGACGTCGACATGGCGAAGAGCCCAGGGCCCAGGGTGAAATTCTGCGCGGCCGCGTAAAACCCGGCGTCGGCGACCGTCCCACCGAAGGCCTTCAGCATCACGAGGCCAACTTTTTCGAGCAGCCGCACGCTGGCCACCATCGTGAAGACCGCGAAGGCCAGGCGCCAGAACCCGTCGACCTGAACCGTGCGCTCGAAGGGGTGAAGCCGCAGGGACCAGAGCGCGATCGCGAGGCTGGTTGCTACGGCACAGATCATGGCGATCAGCGCCCCTTCAATCCCGAATCCGAGACCGACCAGGAGGACGGTGAATACCAGGCGCGACACCCAACGCGTGGCGCGCGCCACGGCGCGCGGACGGTAGCGGCCGCGGCCGACGAGAATGTTCAGCACCCCCGCCGTAAACGCCACGATCGGAATCTGAGTGGCCGCCAGGCGGACAAGGGGTGGCAGCTCGGGGGTATCGAGCCACAGCCCAAACTGCCCAGCCGCTGCCCAAGTCGCCGCGCCGAGCCCGAAACCGATGAGGAGGTGGCGGCGGAGAATCGACACGGAAATGCCGCGCCATTCGTCTGCTTCCGCCGTCAGTTTGATCGTCGCGCGCGACAGCATCGAGCCGATGAACCACTCGATGGTCGCCACGAGCGAGGCGGCCAGCGCGAAGAGCCCGTAGCCGCTCGGCCCAAGGCGTCGGGTCAAGTACGCCGCCACAAGGATTCCCGAGGGAAAGCTCAGAGCTTCGGCGAGGAGCACCTGAATCGACCCGCCGACCAGGCGCCGCCTGATGGGACCCGACTGTGTCATCGCGCGGACATCGCCAGTCGCCGGGCCTTCGTCATGTGCCGGTCGAGCAGCTTGAGCAGTTGCCCGCCGACGACCCCGAGCAGCAGCACAATCAGCAGGATGCCGAACAGCTTGTCGATCTCGAATCGGTTTCCGAACGTTCGAATCTGCGCGCCGAGGCCGATGAGGGCGATGAGCATCTCGCCATTGATCATGCCCGTACCCCACGCCCGATCCCAATCCTGAGCGCGGCGACGATCCGCGGCCAGGCGCCGGGCACCACGACGCGCCAGAATACCTGCCGGTCGGTTGCGCCGAACGACCACGCCATGTCGACGAGCCCGCGATCGGCGCTCCGCACCGCGAGGAACGTCGCGTCGGCGATGAAGGGGAACGCGTAGAGAAATACCACCGCCACCTGACTGGCGCGTGTGACGCCGAACAGCGTGAACAACACAGGCACGTAGATGAGGGTGGGCGTGGCGAGGAGCGCATACAGATACAAATCGATCAGGTGCTCAACGGTGCGGTGCCGGCCCATGGCCGCGCCAATGGCCACGCCGCCGACGGCCGCTCCACTGAACCCCACGATCAGGCTCAGCACGCTGGCCAGAAGAGGCCGTAGCACAGCGCCGCTTGCCACGAGCTGGACGGCGGCGGCGATCACGACGCTGAAGCGTGGGAGAAACGGAAAATCAGCGAACCATGCCACCAGTTCCCACACCAGGATCCCTAAGGCGAAGGAGACGACACGATCGCGCGCCCAGGCTCGCCCGGATTCATCGCGCACGCCCTACCTCCTCCGAACCTGCGCCCGCCGAGCCCTTGATGCCATCCCACAGGTGTTCCTTGAGCTCGATGAATCGCGGATGCGTGCCGATCTCGCGCGGTCGCGGGCGTGGCAGATCCACCGTGAGCACTTCCTCCACACGACCAGGCCTGCCGCCAAGCCGCACGACCCGATCGCCGAGCCTGACGGCTTCGTCCACGCTGTGCGTGACGAACAGCACGGTCTTCGGCGTCTCCTGATGCAGGCGCAGGAGCTCTTCCTGAAGCGACCGCCGTGTCATCGAATCGACCGAGCCAAAGGGCTCGTCCATGAGCAGTACGCGGGGCTCGATGGCGAGGGCACGTGCAAGACCGACGCGCTGTTGCATTCCCCCAGACAACTGAGCCGGATAGTAGTGCTCGAAGCCTTCCAGCCCGACCGCCTTGATCAGGCGCGTGGCCGCCGCCTCGCGCGCGGTGCGATCCCAGCCGCGCAGTTCGAGACCAAAGGCGACGTTCTGTGTCACATCGGCCCACGGGAGAAGCGCGAAGTCCTGAAACACGACCGCCCGGTCGTCACCCGGCCCGTCCACGAGCACGCCGTCGATGAGCACTTCGCCTTCGTCCGGGCGCAGGAGACCTGCGACCATCTTGAGCAGCGTGGTCTTGCCGCACCCGCTCGGGCCGAGCACGCAGACGAACTCTCGATCAGGCACGATCAGGTCGACGGGATCGAGTACCTGGATCGCCGGGCCTCCGCCGCGCGAGGGATAGCGCTTGGTGCACCGGCGGAGCTCAATCATGCCAGGCGGATCCGAGCTTCCAGAAGGCGAGCCGCCGCTCCACACGGGCCGCCCCGCGCGTCAGGCACACGGCCTCGGCCATCACCACGGTCACGACGGCATACACCGACGCCGCGTCGAAGTTGGATTGAAACTCGAGAATCAACCGCCCGATCCCCGCAGCCACGATGAGCAGTTCCGCCACGACCATCCCCGTGAGCGCGCGCCCCAGGCCGGTGCGGAGCCCCGCGAGGATCGCCGGGAGTGCGCACGGCAGCAGGATCCGCGACCAGATCTGCACCCGCGAGGCGCCGAATGCGCGTGCCATGTCCACCAGCGTGGGCCTCTGCTCGCTGAGCCCCGCCGCCGTATTGACGAGCACGAGGGGTAAGGCGAAGGCGCACACGACGACCGCGCGCGACTGGAGCCCCACACCAAAGACCATGATGAAGATGGGCGCAAGCGCGGCCAGCGGCAGAATCAGCAGCACATCGAGCCACGGATCGGCGTACGCTTCGACTCGAACCGAGGAGCCGATGGCCAGACCCATCGTCACGCCCAGAATGGCCGCGGCGGTGAAGCCGATCACGAGCGCGAGGTTGCTGAGGGCAACCGCCTCCCAGAATGCCCGGTCGCCGATGAGCGTCACGAGTGCGTCGACGGTCGCCGTGAAGGTTGGAAGCAGCAGGTTTTCACGCCACCGGCCCGCCGTTTCCCAGATCGCCGCAAAACCGGCGAGCGAGGCCAGTCGCAGCAGCCATTTGGGCGCCACCCACTCGCCAGGTTCCCGCTCACGCACGCTCAACGCCATGTCACGACGTCCTCTGTCCACGCCTCGGCAAACCGGCACCGATCCCGTCCTCGCGCACGAGATTATGGCGCACTCGCACACCTGTCGCGAATTCCCGGCGAAGTCGGCATTCCTGCGTTCAGCGGCGCTCGGCGAGGGCCAGCGTGCTCAAGGCTCGTTCGAGGAAGGTTCGATCGACGAGCGTCGATGGCGCACGCTCTGCGGCGAGGCTTCCGGTGCGGACGAAGAACTGAAAAGTCTCGTTGACCACCTCGGGTGACAGGCCACCGTCCGGATCCCAGGCCCGATCGCTCAAGTACGCGCTCACGACCGGGCGGAGATCGTCAGAGGTCTCGAGCACACGCTCCGCCTCCGCGACCAGTTGTGACGGGTCGCGCGCGTTGTGCCGGACGATGGACAAGCACTCGCGAAGGTAGTCTTCGACGGCGCCCGGGTTGGCCTGGGCGAAGCCTGTCCTGACGAATACCGCCGTCGTCGCGATGGCCGGCCATCGCGTGGCGAACGTCTCGAGCACCGTGGTGCCCCTCGACCCTCCAACCCGCCGCGAAGCAGATCGTCGTGCTGCACGACCGCCGCGTCGATCGCAGCCGGCCCGAAGCGCGCTCAGACGGCTCGACGACCCCGGAATCTGCATGTGCACGGGCTCGGTGCCCGGACATTGCTCCGCGACATAGGCGCGGAGCAGTGCGTCACCCACCGAGCCGGAGCTGTGGGACGCGACACGACGTCCGCCCAGTTCGGCGCACGATCGGATGGGCGCATTCGCGACCAGGAGGTGGTCGTTGCGCGAGGCTTCCATCACCGCGACAATCGGCGCGCCGGCGAGCGCGCTTGCCCAGAAGGTGCGGGTCGAGCCAATCGCAATGTCGACATCGCCTCGGGCCAGAGCATGAGCCGCCAGTTCCGGCTGGGCGAAGAAGACGGTGTCGACCGAATACCCGCGATCACCGAGCCTGCGGTGTGCCATCAGCGACGGCACGTCATTCAGGTCGGGCGTGGACGTGTAGGCGACCCGAATGCGGCCTCCGGGTTTGTCGAGCAGCTCGTTCTCGCTCCGTGCGCAGCTGGCGCAGGCACCGGCGACGAGGGCGCTCACGAACACCGCGAGGGCCTGGTGGCGAGTCACGATGCAAAAAACCGTGTGGCGCTGGCCGGGCGCGATAGCATAGCGCACCGAAAAAGACCCCTCGCCAGCATGTCGCAGACCGAGCGGCCAATTCACACTGCCACCTTCCGGGAGACGTTTCGACTCGACCGCCTGGAGCTCGCGTTCACGCTGCTCTTCGTCGCCACGGCCTGTCTGTCGTGGGTCGGCGTCACTCTCGCGGCGTTCGGCGCCTTTAACGGATGGACGCTCCTCGCGGGCACGCTGACTCTATCAATCATCGGGTGGGTCTGGGTCTGGCGCAGTCTCGGTCCCCATCTTGCGGACACAGCGGTCGGGCGCGGCACATGGGCGTTCCTGGTGGTGCTCCTGGCGGCATCGGCCCTGATCATCGGGCGTCCCGCGGAAGCCGTCATCAGCGCCGACGATGGCTCAGTCTATCCCAACATCGGCCACATCATCGAACGGGCAGGCAGCGCCTCGATGGACGAACCGCTCGTCGGACTCATCGACCCTGCTGACTTGCCCGCCCTCTTTCCGCCCGAACGGGAGCCGCCGCCGCTGCTCAATCGTTTTCCGGGCGGGATTCAGATTGAGAACGGACGAACGATCGGAAGTTTCTTCCCGCTGTTCCCAGTTTGGATCGCGTCGTTCAATATCGCTCTCGGCCCGTTCGCCGGGTTCTACATCAGCCCCCTCTGCGGCGTGCTGAGCGTCCTGGCACTCTTTCTCCTCACCCGACGCATCTCGTCCCCGTTCGGCGGCGCTGTGGCTGCGGCGCTTCTCACGCTCGTCGTCGGACAGATCTGGTTCGCGCGACTACCGTATGCGGAAATGCTGGGTCAGTTCCTGGGAATCAGCGGAATCTTCTTCACCGTCCTCACGCTCGCCGGTGGTCCCCCGGTCGTCGCCGTGTGCGGCGCCGCGGCGTTCGGGCTCGCCAGCTTCACCCGGCTGGAGTTTCTGCTCTTCGTGGCACCGCTCATCCTCATCTGGGCATTTTCCGTGCTGCGCATGCAACCTCGTCGCGGCGTGTGGATATGGTTCGTCGGTGTGTTCACGCTGCTACTGGTGCAGGCGTGGTTGCACGCGCTCTCGGTCGCACAGGCCTATACCATCCGCATCTTGCACGGGCTGTTCTACCCGCTAGTCGCCGGCAACTGGCGCCGGGCCCTGGCGCTGGCCATTGCGGCTACACCGTGGGTGCTCTGGGTACTGTGGCGCTCGAATCGCCTCGGCCCACTGGCCAAGAGGATCATTCTGCTCGTGCTCGTCCCTGCCGCGGGCGCGCTAATCTGGACCGTCGGGCCGGGACTGTTCACGGGCGTGTTAGGCCTGCTGCTCACCCCACTCGGTGTGGTTCTGGCGTTTGGAGGGCTCGCCCTGATGATCGTCCGCGAGCGTGATCATCGCGCCGCGTTGATCGCGCTCCTCTTCATCCTGCCCACAGTGCTCTTCATCCAGGCGCGCATTGTCAATCCCACCATCCCCATCGGGTTCCGGCGCTTCATGCCGCTGGGGCTCCCCCTGGCCATGATGTACGTCGGATTTCTGACGGCTCGATTGAAGACCTCCGGTGCTTTCCTCGCCCGCCTGGCTCTCGTCCTTCCGCTGCTCCTCGGTGGCTGGCTGCTCTACAATTCGCTGCCGATTCTTCGCACGCCTTCGATGCAGGGCGTCTATCGCCAGGTGGAATCGCTCGCCCACCAGATTCCGCACGATGCCCTCGTGCTGGCCGATCGATCGATCCCCAGCCATCTCGCCATGAGTTTGACGTTCACGTTCGACCGCGAGTCGGTGCTGGTGCCCCGATCCGCGAAAGCGTCAGCCGCCGCGCGTCGTCTGGTGAACCGAGTGCTGGACCTCGGGCGCCCGGTCTATCTGGTCACCACGGGTCGTTCGGCCGCAGGCGGCGATTCGATCCGCCTCACCGACCTCGACGGCTTCATCGTCTCCCCGGTGGCCGAGCGCGCCTGGGAGTACTCTCAGATGCGCTCCACCCGCACCAGCATCTCGCGCACGCTCCACCGGGTGCGAGATTCCGTGGAGCTGTATGAACTGCGTCGTGCCGGTGAGCACGCGAGCGCCATCCCGCTCCCGCTGCGCCTGGACATCGGGCTTCTCGATTTCGGCTACATCCGGCGAGGCTTCTACGCCAGGGAACGCGCTGGCCTGACCCGAACACGATGGATTGACGAGGATGCCGAGCTGGCAATCCCGCCGCTCCGCGGCACGGCCAATCACGCTGGCACGCTCTCAATCAGAGCGTCCGCCTATCGCCCTGCTGGTGTACCGCGCGGGCGCATGTCGCTGGAGCTGGACGGCAGGGAAATCGCGGTCATCCAGAGGATGAGCCGTGAGTTTCGTGTGTACCGCTTCCCTCTCGATCCGGGTCTCGTGCAGGGTCTCCAGCGTGGCGGCCGGCTCCGCCTTCGATCGACGAGCTTCATACCTGCCGAGAGCGGAGCGGGCAAGGATGCGCGCCGGCTCGCTGCCAAGCTCGATTGGGTCACGATTGAGGGCGCTGAACCGCCCTAGCCAGGACTGCTTCGCTATTTTGTTTCGCGAGGCGGGCTGATCATGATGTGCGCGCCTGCGGTGCCGGGATACATCAGCCACGGACCACCGGGCGTCGGTTTCACCGCCAGTCCGGTCGAAGCAGCAGTGGCGAACGGCAGATAGATCACCCACCGAAGGTACAGATTGGCCACCGTATTGGTCGCCGGATCATATGCGCTTCCGGTGAGCACATAGAGTGTCCTCGGCTCACGCGACATGGCAAGCGTGCCGGCTTCGATCTCCTTGAAGCGGAGCTGCTCCCGTTCCTTTCCTGTCACGCCCTCGGTCACGAGCTCACGTCCGCGGGCCATGAACGGCTCGAGATCCTTGTGATAGCACGCGACACTGAAGGTGTCGTCGGTGGGAGTGTCCGCAAGGCAGATGAGATCGTTCGTGCCGCTTCGGAGCGTCGTGAGCTTGCCGGCGCTGTCGTAACCCAGGACGGTCGCTGCGTCTCGTCGCTCCTCGGGCGATGCGAGAAGCGCGGACGCGATCTGCGCCTCCGGTGGGGCAATGGCGCGCGGTGCAGCCGCAGCCTGCACCAGCAGGCCTGCAACGAGTGTAACGACGGTGGTCATCATCGGCAGTCTCCCGTGTCAATGGCTGCCGGTCCGCTGCCGCAGCCCCTTCACCGCGCCCATGATCAGATTGTACGCCGCCTGCCGCGACACGCCGTTGGGGTCGCGCTCACCGGACGGCGTGGACGCCACGCCGAAGGCGCCGGCTTTCTCGTAGGTGAACATGTCCGTCAGCGCCGCCGCCAGCTCCAGGCTGGTGGGTCCGTCTGGCACGGTCAGCGGATGGCCCGGCACTTCCTTCGGATCGAGGACGTCCATGTCGATGTGCACATAGATGACGTCGGTCTGCGCCGACAGACGCTTCATCTGATCGTGGATCCGGGCCGATCTGGTGCGAATGTCGTTCACCGAGATGTGCTCGATCTCGGATCGATCCAGCAGGTCCTGCTCGAGCGGATCCGTATCGCGCACGGCGCCGAGCACGATGTGACGCTGGGGCAGCGCCGGGTCGAGCCCCGATTTCACACGCATCCTCGTCAGGCACATGCCGGCGGCAATCGCCACCGGCATACCGCCGAGCATCCCGCTCAGCGTCGTCTCCGGCGTATTGAAATCACCGTGCGCATCGATGAAGACGAGACCGACGCGCAAGGGACGCGCGGAGGGCCCGGAGTGCTGCAGCCCGCCGAGCATGCCCGAGAGCGCGCTGCAGTTGGCCAAGAGGCCCACGGGAAAGGCGCCCTCCCGGCGCGCGGCGGCCACGGCCCGGGCGAGCTGGCCGTTTGCGAGCGCGAGCCGGTTCCACTCGCCGTACGCCTTCTGCTCCTGAGCATCGAGCTCGACGGTCACGATCGGCTTGACCGTGACGCCCTCGGCCTCGAGCAACGTCCGCAGGTTACCCTTCTCGAGGTAGTCGGGAACATCGGAGCGGTCCGGGAGGTTGCGCTCGCCCCGAAACGGCATCTTGACGAGCGCCACGCGGATTGGAGCCGGCGCGGCGTTCACCTGGGCCAGCGCCGCAGGCACGGGCGACACGAGAACGGTGAGGATGCACGCGAGCCGCACACTCATGGTGATGGTTCGCGAATTCTAGCACGGCGGGTGATGGCCGCCGCGTGCCCGATTCACCTCGGTCGAGTGACCCGCTGTGGATCAACGGGCGGCAATGGCCCGTTCCATCTGGTTTGCGGCACGGTCCAGGGCAACACCACGCCGGCCCAGCGTTTCGCGAGAAACATGAGCGAGCCCGCCACGAACGAGATGCCGTTATAGAGGTGATAGAGCAGCTGCAGTGGCACGACGCCGATCGTGAACAGGAGTCCACGCCTCGACAGGAAGAACCGGTAGAGCGGGAGGTTGAGGCTGACGATTCCGGCCAGCGACAACGTCGCCGGCACGAGCAGCCACGGGTACCAGACGGCGGCAACGGCCAGGGCCACCGTCAGATAGGCCAGCACGACCGCAACGCGGTAGCTGGTTCTGAGGTTCAGGTCGTTTTCGGCCCGCCCTTCTCGCAAGATCAACTGCGTCCACGGGATGCCGCGATAGAGCACGTCGGCTTCCACGAGCGACGTCAGGGTCCATCGCTTCAAGTGGCACACGCGCAGCTCGTGTTCGAGGCGAATCTGATAACCGGCAGCGGACAAACGATACCCGAAGTCGACATCCTCCATGCTCGGCCGCTCGAAACGCTCGTCGAACCCGCCCACCGACATGAAGGCTTCGCGGCGCACCGCGCCGAAGCCCGCCCAGAACGTCCGCGAGACCGGCTCCGAGGATTGGTGCACGAAGGAGTGCGCGAGATTCTTGTACCTGGGACACAAACCCGGGGTCGGCCGGCTCTTCGTCGTACGCCCCGAAGACCGCGTGCAGTGTGTGGGCCGCGGCAAACATCGCCACCAGGCGATCGAAATTCTCTGGCGGCACCACGACGTCGGAATCCACGAACACGAGCAGATCGCCGCTGGCGATGGCGGCACCGCGGTTGCGTGCGACGGCCGGGCCTCGCGGGCCATCGATCTCGATGAGGGTGCCTGACGCTCGAGCCACCAACGGCCGGCAGTCTTCAAGCGCGCCGTCCGCCACGACGATGAGCTCGTCCGCGGGGCGTCGCAAGGACAGCGCCGCGAGACACCGTTCGAGTTGTGGCCGGTGACGGTGGAATGGAACGATGACGGAGAGTTGCACGGACCGGTCTCGAACAGGAATGCGGGCTCAGGACGGCGACTGCTCCGACGGCGATCCGGCAGGCGACGTGGCACGATTGACTGATGCCCTCGGCACGAGAGGCTGGGTACTGGCTGCGTCGAGAATGTCCGCGATCGGGCCCTTCGACGCTCTCTCCGACTGCTCCTCGTGGTACTCGTCGTCGGCATTGACGGCCCAGATGTCGAACTTCTCGCCGTAGAAATTCCTCACGGCGAGGATGGCGGTCAGCATGGAGTGATCCTGGTTGTTGTACTTGTGCATGCCGTTGCGCCCGATCACCTGCAGGTTCTCGAAGCCTGCCAGGTACTGGCGAACCACCGCCAGGGCGGCCTCGTACCCTTCGTCGTACACAGGATAGGCCTTCGGCATGCGCACCACGGCGCCGTCGATCACGGGATGTCCCCGGGTGAGCCCGATAGTGTCGAGCTCGTGTGTGGCCAGCTCGATCAGTTCCTCGTCCGACCGGGTCCAGAGGCCGTCGCCCTCGAAGCAGAAGTACTCGAGGCCGAGGCAGGTCTTACCGGGATCTGGAACCATCTCGGGGCTCCAGTTCTTGAAGTTCTGGATCCTGCCCACCTTGACCCTGTCGTCGTGCACGTAGATCCAGTTGTCGGGAAAGACATCGGCCGCATCCAGGATGAGCGCGACGGTCAGAAAATCACGATACTTCAGCTGAGTCGCGGCTCGCTGGACCGCTTCCGGCGGCGACGGGTCGAGCGCGTGAATCAAATGGCGAAGAGGCATCGTGGAAATGAGGTGCGAAACCGGCTCCGAACGGGAGCCGCACTCGCTCTCGGCGTCGAGCGCGCCGATTCGATTGCCGGAATGTCTAAGGCGGGTGACGCGCCACCCGAGATCCACGCGCCCTCCCGACGCCTCCACTCTCGCGCGAAACGCCTCCCACATCATGCCGGGACCGAGCCGCGGATACTCGAATTCGTCGATCAGAGTCTTGATCGTGGTTCCGCTCGACCTGCCACGCTGTGGCCGGAGCATATTGATCACGGCGGTCTTGAGTGAGAGGCCCTTGATGCGCTGCGCCGCCCACTGAGCGCCGATCGTGTCGCACGGAATGCCCCACACTTTCTCGGTGTAGGTCTTGAAGAAGATGTGATACAGCTTCCGGCCGAAGCGGTTGGAGACCCAGTCGGCGAAGCTCACCTCCGGCCGGATTGGAAAGAGCACCACCCGGAGATAGCTGAGGAGAACGCCCACGCTCGTGAACACCCCGAGATTGCGCAGGGTGTTCATGGGCTTCAGGGGATAGTCGAAGAAGCGGCTGCGGTAATAGATCCGCGACAGGCGTGGACGTGACAGCAGATCGGCGCCGAGCATGGCGTGCCACAGCTCGACGATGACAGGCACCTTCGTAAAAAAGCGGTGACCGCCAATGTCGAAGCGAAAACCCTTGTACTCGACCGTTCTGGCGAGCCCGCCAACCTGTCGGTCCTGCTCGAGGGTGAGCGTGGGGACGCCGCGCGCACCCAGCTCGTAGGCCGCGGTGAGGCCGGCTGGCCCGGCTCCGACGATGATCACGGGCGGGTTGAGCGACGCAGTGTTCACGCGCGAAGGGTCATGAACGCTGGCCGAACTCATCCTCTGCTCGTTTCCTTCGCCACGAATTCGCCCTGGTCATCGAACCACCCGCTCGACCCGGGCGTGAATCGACACCTGCGCAGGAGACACGGCGACGCGGGCGTCCGGACTTTACACGCATCCGGCCTCCGCCGTCATCTCGCGAAGGTTCCCCCCCGAGGGGCACGTTAGTGCCAGGCCCGGGTGCCACTTTTCCTGTTGGACCTGGCTGACAATGATACGCGCACTGATTTTCCACCGTATTGTGGGCGACCAAGACCTGGCCCCGGACGTGCAGGAAACTGTCAGAGAATGATTCCCCGCAGGCGCTCGAAGTATGGCAAGCCGACCGGCACGCTGATGGGCGCGCTGGCGGGGCTGCTCGTCACGAGTCCCTGGCTGTCGGCCCAATTGCCACGGCCGCTCCCGGAGGCGGATGCGTTTGTGGCCGCGGTGCGCGCCCGCCTCTTCACCGACGAAGACCTGCAGCGCGACTACACCTACCTCGAGAAGCGGGAAGAAGTCCGCGTGAGCAAGCTGGGCAAGGTGCACGTGGGACGCACGCGACTCTTCGAGGTCTATCCATCGCCCGAGCCCGGTCACCGTTATCGTCGGCTCATCGCCGATGACGGCGTGCCGCTCGACCCGAAGGAGCTCGAGCGGCGCGACGGCGAGTACCAGAAGTACCTCTCGGACGTGCAGCAACAGCGTCTCCACGAATCGCCAACCGCCCGCGCCCGGCGCGAAGCGAAAGAGGCGGCTGACCGGCGCGCCCGCGACGAAATCGTCGACGACGTCTTCCGGGTGTTCGAGATGCGACTGATCGGCCGAGAGGCCATGAACGGACACACGGCCATCGTGGTGTCGCTCACCTCGCGCGCTGACGCGAGACCGCGGTCGAAACCAGGGCGGTATTTTCCAAAGTTCAACGGCCGCGTGTGGGTCAGCGAAGCGGAATATGAGGTGATGAAAGCCGAACTCGATTCAACCGAGACCATCAATGTCGGCTGGGGCTTTCTTGGACGAATTCAGGAAGGCGGTCGGTTCACGTACGAGCGCACGAAGGTGAACGACGAAGTGTGGCTTCCCCGTCTCGCGCGCTTCGAAATGCGCGGCCGGTCGCTGCTGGTCCGCAAGTTCGATCTGGAGGCCACCACGGAATTCTCCAATTACCGCAAGTTCTCCGTCACGACGCGCGAGACCTTCGACGGTCCCACTCGTCAGTAGCGGATTGCCGGCCCTGGGCGGACGGCTTCGTCTGTACGCCCGTGCCATAATGTGCGCCTGCGACCGGGCCCTGGCAGGCAGACGGGCCCGGGCGCCACGAAAAGAAGGACGTGTGCCCAGGTTGCTCAGCGAGCGGTTCGAAGCAGCCGTTGGTTACGCCATCGAGGCTCATGGCAGCCAGATCAGGAAGGGCCGTGACACGCCGTACGTGTCGCACCTCCTGGGCGTCGCGTCTCTGGTGCTCGACGACGGCGGCGACGAAGACGAGGCGATTGCGGCGCTGCTGCACGATGTCGCCGAAGATCATGGTGGCCGGCCGCGGCTGGACGATGTGCGCCGGCAGTTCGGCGACAAGGTCGCCCGCATCGTCGAGGCGTGCACCGATTCGTGGAACGTGCCGAAGGAGCCCTGGATCGATCGGAAAACCCGCTATATCGATCACGCACGTCATCTCGCCGCCGACGAGCTTCGGGTGTCCGTCGCCGACAAGGTTCACAACGCCTGGAGCATCCTGCGCGATCTCCGAACGGTTGGCGACCGGACGTGGGATCGATTTCGAGCGAAGCCCGACGATGTGATGTGGTACTACCAGTCGCTCGTCCGGTCGTTTCGTGAAGCGGGCGGTAATCCTCTCGTCGATGAGCTCGCGCGCATCGTGCGTGGCATCGAGCGCGAGATGGGGTACTGAAGGGAGCGTCTGATCTCTTGCCGCCTACTTTTTACGATCCCGCGCGCGTCGGCACGCTCTTCTATCCCGATGTGACCCGCATTTCCCGGGACGCGGCGGACGCCGGGCTGGCGCCGTCAGCCGACGATCGGGTCAAAGTGCACCTGTTGATCGTGGACATGCAGATCGATTTCTGCCATGAACAGGGATCGCTGTACGTTCCCGGCGCCCAGGACGATATCCGCCGGCTGATCGCCTTCATCTACCGGCACGCCGGCCGCATCACCGACATCACCTGCTCGCTCGACTCGCACGTGCCGCACCAGATCTTTCACGCGTCCTGGTGGAAGTCGCCCGACGGCCATCATCCGGCTCCCTTCACCGTGATCACGCCCGAAGACGTCGCCGCCGGACACTGGACACCGGTGACGGATCGGGAGTGGTCGATCCGGTACGTGCAGAAGCTCCGCGAGCGCGCCAAGAAGGCGCTCACCATCTGGCCGTATCACGTGCCGATTGGGGGGCTCGGGAACGCGCTCGATCCGGAACTCTGGTCAGCGGTCTTCTGGCACGCGCTGGCGCGGGGGACCCAGCCGAATCTGTGGACCAAGGGCAGCATTCCTCAGACCGAGCACTACTCGATTCTGCAACCGGAGATCGCAGTGCCAGGCAATCCCCAGGCTCGCAAGAGCGCCGCCTTTCTCGATCTGTTGAGGAACCGTGACCACATTCTGATAGCGGGCGAGGCGTCGAGCCACTGCGTGCTCGAGACGGTGGAGGACCTCGTCGAGGAGTTCAGCGAGCGCGGGTTGCGGCGAACCTACATCCTGCGCGACTGCACGTCGCCGGTCCGCCATCCCACGATCGATTTCGAAGAGCTGACGCGCCAGCAGTTTTCACGGTTCGAGCAGATGGGCGTCAGATTCATGCGCAGCACCGATCCGCTGCCGTTCTGATTCCCAGCGATCAGTTCGTGCCCGGTTCGACGAGCGCCCGGACGCGCGGCTCCAGCTGCTCGTCGGTCATCCTGCCTGGGTGGTAGAGCCGCACAATGCCCGCGCGGTCGATGAGGACGATGGTGGGTGTGGTGCTGGCGCCGTAGTTGGCGAAATCTGCCTGGCTGATGGTCACCGACATGTTGTCCACCGCACCGTACTGCTCATCCCGGATCCGTCCGATGTGCGCGTTCTCGTCAGCCGCGGTGGCATCGGTGCCGCGCTTGATGTAGCCATAACGCTGCGTGGGCGCGACGACCACCAGACCGCGATCGCGGTACGTCTGCTCGAGCCGGTCCAAACTTGGCGCCTGCATCTTGCAATCGGGGCACCAGTGGGCCCAGAAGAACAGCAGGATGGGGCGGCCCTTGAGCTCGGCAAACGAACGAGGCTTCGCACCCACGTACTCTTCCGCCGTGAGAGGCGGCGCGGGCTTGCCTTCGAGGCTCAACAGGTGAATGTTCTTCTGGATGCGCGTGCGGATCGACGTGGATCCGTAGGTTTCGAGGGCGCGGTTCAACAGGTAGATCGCTTCGGCCCTCCGTTCGCGCCGCGCCAGGACGTGAGCCTGGACCTCGAAGGCGGCGCCAAGCGCGATGGGCAGGTGGCGTTCCGCATCGAGTTTGCGGGTCGTCAGCAAGGCTTCGGCGAGCTGCCGGGTCTCTTTCGCGTACCCGTCGGCCCGATCGAGCAGGTCGGCCGCCAGGGCGCCCCGCCCGAGCCAGGATAGCGCCTCGAGGCTATCAGGCGTCTGACCCTGCGCGGCTTGATAGCGGGCCAGCACCTGCTCGCCGCCGTCGAAGTCGCCCTTGGCAATCGCGGCCCGCACGGCCGGGATCACGCTCGTGAGCGCGCCTGGATCTGGCGGAGTGGCTGGTTGCTGCCGGGCCGGCGCAGCCATCGCTCCTGAACCGATCCAGAGGATTGTCAGCGTGGTGACGACAGTTGATCGCATCAGGTCCTCCGGGAAAGAGCGCCTGGGCAGATTGTACGATGCCGGGCTAGTGCCTGGCCGCGGAAGAATCGCCGGCACCATTGAAGCCAGTTTACTGGAGCACCCATCGCCCGCCTTTGCTACACTTCAAGAATCCTTCCAGACGCGAGGCAAATGACCGCTCATTCAGACCAGGCCGATGCACGCACGCGTGCGGCCCAGAAAGCCAACGACCTGCTCGCGCTCTTGCGCACGAGACCCGACCCGGCGACCGTCGCCAAGCCAATCTACGAGGCCGAGCAGCTGCTGATTGCCATCGCGTCCTTCCATATGGAAGCCATTCGTTTCCGCATGTATAGCATCGACCGTTTCCTGTCGACTCCCGGATCGGGCGCCACCACGGTCGAGCTGTCGACGCTGCAGGATCTGCACAACGCGCTCGAGGCAGCGGGCTTTCATACGCGTTCCGCGCCGTCGCACGGAGCATGACCGATCACAAGGTCCTCTGGACACTGGCCCGCGGCGAACGCGTGCTCGCCTGCGTGATGGTGTCGTGCTGCAGCGGCGCCGAGCTCCAGTTGCGCGAAGACGACGACGTCGTACTGCGCGAGCTATACCCCGACAAGGCGAGCCTGTACGAACGCGCGCGACTCCTGCAGGATGAATCGACGTCGGCGGTACCGCGCGAATAGTCCGCTCTGACCGCGCGAGACGACCCGAGCCCGCATTCGACGTTACTGCCAGCGGAAGATCTTCATCGCAACGGCGAACGTCGAGACCGCCCACCCCGTCAGGATACCCAGCTCGGGTCCCAGTCCGACCATCGGCACACCCTCGAGCATGACGGCCCTGAGCGCATCGTTCAACGCCGTGAGCGGAAGGGCCTGGATGAACGGTTGCATGGCATCCGGAAAATTCGACGAGGCGAAAAAGATGCCCGACAGCAGCCACATGGGCAGCATGACGACGTTCATCAGGCCGGACACCGCTTCGACGGTCCTGGCGCGGCTCGCCACCAGCAGGCCGACGCCGCCGAAGGCGAATGCTCCGAGGAGCGTCAAGGTCGAGCACTGAAAAAATCGAGCCCCGCATTGGAACGCCGAAGACAGCCCAGCCGAAGAGTAGAAGCGCGCTCACTTCGAGGCCAAGGAAAACGAGACGTCCGAGCATGTGTGAAATCAGGTAGTGACTGCGCCGCATGGGTGTAGCGACGAAGCGCTTCAAGAGCTTGCGGGTGCGTGCCTGTACGATCGAAAAGCCGACGCTCCAGAGTCCGGTGCCCATGATGTTCATGCCCAGTAGACCCGGAAGCAGCCAGTCGATGTAACGCGCTCCGCGTGCCTCGGTGTGCATGTCCCGCGCCTGCCACAAATCGGCCCTGCCCCCCGCGCGCTGCATCGCGTCGTCGACCAGCAACCGTGCCTGCCGGCTCTCCGTGCGGCTTGGATCGTACCGGAATGTCGGCGGGTTGCCCGGCACGACGACCAGCTGTACCTCGGCCCGCAACAGGGCCAACTCCACCTGATCGGCATCGACCACGTCGACATCGAGGCGCCCGGTCGCACCGAGCGTTTGTGCGAGCTCGTCTGCGCCCTGCGCACGTTGAACGCCGATGCGGATCGATTCGTCGCCTCGCGCTCGGAAGGCGAGACCGAGAGCGCAAGCCATCAGGATGGGGAACGCAAAGACCCAGAACACGGCCTCCGGCTCGCGCAGAAACTCCAGGACGCGGGATCGTGTGAGCTCGACAACGGGGTGCCAGGCCCCGCCCCGATCCACATCTGCTCGTCCTGTCCTGGCTCGCGGGCCCATCACGCGTCTCGCAAGTGGCGGCCGGTCATCGAGACGAATACATCCTCGAGCGTCGCATGATGCGTCGTCAGCAGTGACAACTCCAGCCTGTCGCGATCGAGCAACGCCAGGAGCGCCGGGATCGTCAGGTGCACTTCGGATGCGGTCAGGAGCATCGTGCCGCTTTCCGTGCGCACATCCTGCACGCCGGGCAACGCTCGGAGCGCGTCGACGGAGGGTGGCGGCCGATCTCCCGCCACGCCGAACGCGATGACGTGCTCAGCTCCCAGGCTCGCGATGAGCTCGCGCGGCGTGGCCAGGGCGATGACCCGTCCGTGATCGACGATGGCCACGCGATCACACAGCGATTCAGCTTCGTCCATGTAGTGCGTCGTCAGGAGAATGGTGCCGCCACCGTGTCGAAATTGCTCGAGCAACGACCACAGCTGGCGGCGCGACTGCGGGTCGAGGCCCGTTGTCGGCTCGTCGAGAAACAGCAGGTCGGGGCGGCCGAGCAACGCACACCCAACGGACAAACGCTGCTTCTGCCCGCCGGAGAGCTTGCCCACCGGGCTGGATCGTTTGGCATCCAGCTCGACCATGTGCAGGACTTCGTCCACCGTAGGTCCACTCCTGAAAAAAGAGCGGAACAATCGGACGGTTTCCTCGACCGTCAGCTTCTCGCCAAGCTGTGTCTCCTGAAGCTGAATGCCAAGGCGTTCTCTGAGCGCCTCATCGTCCTGGCCCCACCGCTCACCGAGCACCTCGACGGACCCTTCGTCCGGAGCGAGCAACCCCTCGAGAATCTCGATGGTCGTGGTCTTTCCGGCGCCGTTCGGGCCCAGCAGGCCGAAGCACTCGCCGCTCGAGACCTCGAGATCCAGACCGTTCACTGCCACGACACTGCCGTAGCGCTTGACGAGGCCGACACATCTCACAGCAGGCATCGCCCCGGGCGATCCAGACATCGTTCGATTCTGACACAGGACCTTCAGGCGGATTCGTCGCGCGGCTGCCCGACGAGGTCGGCCTCACTCGCTTCAACGGCACCGTCGCGTGGGCGAGCTTCGAGCTGCCCAACGCGAACGCGGCACGCAGTATCGGGAACGTTCCTCGCCCGCCATCGCCAGGGCGACGCGGTCTAGCACCGCGTCACTCCTGGTGCCTCGAGCGACAGCCTTACGGTTTCCGACCGAGCGGGGCGCCAATCAAGGCCGCCACCTTTGATTCTTCGCGGAAGATTGTGTCGTCGCGGTCAGAGCCCGTCGAAACGATGGCGACAGACACACCTGTGACCTCTTCAAGCCTCGCCACATAGCGCTGCGCGTGTTGCGGCAGGCGGTCGAACTCGCGCACGCCGCGGGTCGGCTCGGACCATCCAGGCAGCGTCTCGTACACCGGCTCATACTTCGCGAGGAGGTGCAAGTCGGATGGGAATTCAGTAATCGTCTCCCCGGCTGTTCGATACCCGACGCAGATGGGTATTTCCTCGAAGCCGTCCAAGACGTCGAGCTTGGTGACGGCGAGCGCGTCGAGGCCGTTGATGCGGGCGCTGTAGCGGACGGCCACCGCATCGAACCAGCCACAACGGCGCGGGCGGCCCGTCACGGCGCCGTACTCCTGGCCGCTGTCGCGCAGTCGCTCACCAATCGGGCCCGAAAGCTCGGTTGGGAGCGGGCCCGCGCCGACGCGCGTGGTATACGCCTTGGCCACCCCCAGAACCGCGCCAATGGCGCGCGGGCCGACTCCAAGTCCCGTGCAGACTCCGCCAATGGTCGCGTTCGATGAGGTGACGAACGGATACGTGCCGTGATCGATGTCGAGAAACGTTCCCTGCGCGCCCTCGAACAGGATGGTCCTGCCGGATGCCATGGCGCCGGCCAGAAACACCGACACATCGGCCACCGAGGAACCGAGGCGCTCGGCCTGTGCCCTGAGCGTGTCGATGAGCGGGCGCCAGTCGATGACATCGCCAATCAGGCGGTTGCGCGCGTTGACGTTCTCGCGCACGAGATCTTCGAGTGCCGATGCGTCAGCGAGGTCGCACACGCGAATCCCGCGGCGCGCCACTTTGTCCTCGTAGGCTGGCCCGATGCCGCGCGACGTCGTGCCAATCTTCCGCTCGCCCCGCCGCGCTTCGGACAGCAGGTCGAGATCGCGGTGATACGGCAGAATCAGGTGCGCCTTGTCGCTCACGAGCAGCCGCCCGCGCGTGTCGACGCCGGCCGCCGTCAGCTCGTCAATCTCCTGAAAGAGCGCCTGCAGATCGACGACGACCCCGTTGCCGATCACGCAGGTGACACCGGGATGGAGGATGCCCGAAGGAATCAGACGCAGCACGAATTTCTGGCCGCGGACGAAAACCGTATGCCCGGCGTTGTGCCCACCCTGGTAGCGGGCCACGACGGCAAAGTGTGGTGCGAGGAGGTCGACGATCTTGCCCTTGCCTTCGTCGCCCCACTGGGCTCCCAGGACAGCGAGATTCATAGTGGGTATCGTTGTTCGAGACCAGAACGTGAAGGGCTATATTAGTATACGGCTGCCCTCTCTCCCTCCATGATCGAGCTCGACGGCTCGTCGCTCACCATCGACGATCTCGTGCGCATCGCGGATCGCCTCGAGCCGGTCGCGCTGTCGTCGGATGCCGCTCAGCGTGTCAGCGCCGCACGCCGCGTGGTGGAAGAACGTGCGGAAGGCACAGAGGCCGTCTACGGCGTCAACACCGGCTTCGGTCTCTTCGCCGACGTCAAGATCCCGCGCGACGCGCTCGACCGCCTGCAGCTCAACCTGGTGCGAAGTCACGCCGCCGGTGTCGGCGAGCCACTGTCGGTCCGCGCCGTGCGCGCAACCTTGGCCCTTCGCGCGAACGTGCTGGCGAAAGGCTACTCCGGCATTCGCGTCGAGACGCTGACGGCGCTCATCGCGCTGCTCAACGCACGCGTGCACCCGCTCGTCCCGAGCCGTGGCTCGGTCGGCGCGTCGGGCGATCTGGCCCCCCTCGCTCACATCGCCCATGTCCTCATCGGCGAAGGTCAGACCTGGGACGGCGCGCGACTGTCTCCCGCCGCCGAGGCGCTGGCCGCGGCAAGACTTCAGCCTGTCCAGCTGAAGGCCAAGGAAGGCCTGGCGCTCATCAACGGCACCCAGCCGTCTACGGCGGTAGCCGCTCTGGCCCTGGACGGGGCCGAGCGTCTGGCCCGCGCCGCGGATATTGCTGCAGCCCTGACACTTGACGCCCTGCTGGGCTCGACTCATCCGTTCGAGGCGCGCATTCACGAGGCCCGGCCGTTCGACGGTCAGCAGAAATCGGCCGCCAACCTCACGGCGCTTCTCGCCGAGAGTCCGCTGAATCGCTCGCACGAAGGGTGCGGCCGTGTGCAGGACGCTTACTCGCTGCGGTGCGTCCCGCAGGTACATGGCGCTGCGCGCGACGCGCTCGGATTTGTCCGCCACACGCTGTCGATAGAGCTCAACGCCGCCACCGACAACCCCATGGTGTTCGCCGAGACAGCCGAGATCGTCTCGGGTGGCAACTTCCACGGGGCCCCGGTTGCGATCGCCGCCGATCTGCTGGCCATCGCTCTTTGTCCACTGGCCACGATCAGCGAGCGGCGCACCGAACGTCTGGTGAATCCCGAGCTCAGCGGCCTGCCCGCTTTCCTCACCCGTCACGGTGGTGTGCAGTCGGGTCTCATGATCGCGCAGATCTCGGCGGCCGCCCTGACATCCGAGCTCAAGGGACTGGCGCATCCCGCATCGGTCGATACGATCCCCACATCCGGAAACAAGGAAGACCACGTCAGCATGAGCATGGGCGCAGCGCTCAAGGCCGAGCGCGCGCTGGATCTCGCGCGGCACGTAGTGGCCATCGAAGTGATGTGCGCCTGTCAGGCGATCGACCTGCGCGCGCCGCTGACGACGTCGCCAACCCTCGCGCGTGTGCATGCCGCCGTGCGTCGCGTGGTGCCGACACTCGATGACGACCGCCCGCTGACGGCGGACATCGAGCGAATTGCCGAGATGATCGCCACGGGAACGCTGCAATCCGCGAGTGCGGTGGATGTCAAGTGAAAAATCTTTCGCGTTTGATTTGACAACGTTCGTGTCGCTTCTTAAGTTTTAGACTTTCGACTGTCCCCTTCCGACGCGTAACTGCGATGGCCACCACGACACGCGTCATCCGGGCGCCCCGCGGCACCACCCTTTCCTGCAAAGGCTGGCCCCAGGAAGCGGCCCTGCGGATGCTGATGAACAACCTCGATCCGGAGGTCGCCGAGCGCCCAGATGATCTGATTGTCTACGGCGGCACCGGCAAGGCAGCACGCAACTGGCCCGCGTTCGATGCCATCGTCCGTTCGCTCGAATCGCTCGAGCACGACGAGACCCTGCTCGTACAATCGGGTAAGCCCGTCGGCATTTTTCGAACCCATCCCGGTGCGCCGCGGGTGCTCATCGCCAACGCGCTGCTCGTGCCGGCCTGGGCCACCTGGGAGACGTTTCGCGATCTGGAAGATCGTGGCCTCACGATGTACGGCCAGATGACGGCAGGAAGCTGGATCTACATCGGGAGCCAGGGCATCCTTCAGGGCACCTACGAGACGCTGGCAGAAGTGGCGCGCCAGCATTTCGGCGGCTCGCTCGCGGGCCGGTGGTTCCTGAGCGCCGGCCTCGGAGGCATGGGCGGCGCGCAGCCCCTGGCGGCCGTTCTGAACGGCGCCGCCGCGCTCATTGTCGAGGTGGACGCCCGGCGAATCGCCCGCAGGCTCGAAACCCGCTACCTGGACGAGGCCACGACGAACCTCGACGATGCGCTTTCGCGAGTCCGGCGGTGGCAGCAGGCCGGCGTGGCAGGATCAATCGGCCTCTGCGCAAACGCGGCCGACGTCTTGCCCGAGCTGGTTCGCCGGGGTGAGGTGCCGGATGTGCTCACGGATCAGACCTCGGCGCACGACCCGTTGAACGGGTACGTGCCGAATGGCCTGTCAGTAGCCGAAGCCGAGGCGCTGCGCTCGTCCCACCCCGACGAATATGTCGCGCGTGCGACGGTTGCCATGGCCGATCACGTCGCCGCGATGCTCGACCTGCAGGGTCTGGGCGCCGTGGCGTTCGACTACGGCAACAATATTCGCGCTGAGGCGCAGAAAGCGGGCGTGGCCCAGGCGTTCGACATCCCGGGATTCGTCCCCAAGTATGTTCGGCCTCTCTTCTGCGAGGGCAAGGGGCCCTTCCGCTGGGTGGCGCTCTCCGGCGATCCCGAAGATATCCACGCAACCGATCGTGCGGCGCTCGAAATGTTCGCCGATGATTCGGCGCTGTGCCGGTGGATCCGACTGGCCGGCGAGCGCGTCACGTTTCAGGGACTTCCCTCTCGCATCTGCTGGCTCGGGTACGGCGATCGCGCGCGCTTCGGTCTGCATCTGAACGGCATGGTCCGCCGCGGCGAGCTCGGCGCGCCCATCGTCATCGGCCGCGATCACCTCGACACGGGATCGGTTGCCTCACCCCACCGCGAGACCGAGGGCATGATGGATGGAAGCGACGCCATCGCCGACTGGCCCGTGCTGAACGCGCTCTTGAATGCGTCGGCAGGAGCCACCTGGGTGTCGGTGCATCACGGTGGCGGCGTGGGCATCGGCAATTCCATTCACGCGGGCATGGTGATCGTCGCTGACGGCACCGATGAGGCCGCCGCGCGACTCGAACGCGTGCTCACGTGCGATCCGGGCATCGGCGTGGCCCGGCATGCCGACGCCGGCTATCCGGAGGCCATTCGGACCGCGGCAGAGCACGGCCTGCAGATCCCGCTCCTGGCGCGCCGGGAAGGTTCTGTGTCATGACGATGGCGCGTGCAGTACTGGAACGGCGCATTCTCGCGGCGCTCGACGCCGCACCCTCACGTATTCCGGTGGTCCTGGGAGGATGTGGCAGCGGACGGACCGAGCTGCTCTATGCGCTCAGAGAGCGCCTGGGTCGATCGGCGTGCCAGTATGTCAACGTCGAGCGCATCGCCACCACGCCCGAGCGATTCCAGCGCGCGCTCCACGCCGACTCGCCGTTTCCCCCCGCGGGCGATCGGGATTCGGCTGGCGGCCCTGCCCGCCGCGCGTTCGATCGCACGCTGGGCTTCTTCGATCAGGCACGGGCGGGCGGCGGCTCACCGGTGACGTTCCTGCTGGACGAAGCGCTCGAGTTTCGGACGTTCGAGAACTTTCCAGGCCTCCGCCATGTGCTGCGCGATCTGCTCCAGGGGTTGTCGGCGAGCGGGAACCGATTCGTGCTCACGAGCCGCTACGCCACGCGCACGCATCGGGCGCTGCGCGAAGCGACCTCGCGCTTCGAAGTGGTTCACGTCACGCCGCTCCAGGCCGTGGAGGTCCGCGACGCATTGCCCGAAGCGCTCACGCGCGGCGCTCTGAGAGACGAAGCCGAGCTGGCGCATTTTTCGCGCACGGTTCAGGCACTCGCGGATGGCCGTCCCGCTTACGTGCGGGCGCTCGTCGACGCCGTGGCGGGTGCCCCCGACGGTCGCGCGATTAGCGACCCGGTGGCCGTGATGGCTACGCTGATGGCGCCGGGCGGGACGCTCCACCGGCAATGCGGGTACTGCTACGAGCTCCGCCTGCATCGCGCCCGGGGGTATGGCGCGCTCAAGGCGATTCTCGAAATCCTCGCCGAGGACGAGCCTCTCACGCTGACGGAAGTGTCGCACCGGCTGCAGCGCACGCCAGGCTCGACCAAGGACTACCTGTCGTGGCTGGAGGACGTGGATCTGATCGTGTCGCGGCAGAAGCGCTACAGCTTTGCCGATCCGATGCTGCGCCTCTGGGTTCGGTTGCACTGCCGGCCGTCCCCGCCCACGCTCGACGAGGTCCGGCGCGACGTGCAGAGCTATGCGGCTGCCCGCGTGCCGCAGCCTGAGCCGGCGATGGCGCTCGTGGGATCCGGGGGCTCGTCCGGCGATGGTCCCGAGGCCGAGGCAGGACGCCCCAAGATCGGCTGGGGCGGCATCATCGAGATCGACTAGCGATCGGCCACCTAGGACACGGTGTGCTCGCGCAGACGCTCGAGCGCCAGCCTCGCGGCATCCTGCTCGGCTTCCTTCTTCGTCCGCCCGCTGGCCTCGCCCAGGGCCTCGCCCCGAACCGAGACCTCCACGCGAAACAGCTTCTGGTGGTCCGGACCGCTCTCGCCCACGACTCGGTACTCGGGTAGAGGCAACGCACGCGACTGCACGAATTCCTGGAGCGCCGACTTGTAGTCGCGAGCCACAGCGTCACTTCGACCGAGCTCGTCGAGCGCCTCGGAAAACTGCTGCTCGACGAATTGCCTGGCTCGCTCGATACCCCCGTCCAGATACATTGCCGCGATCAGCGCTTCGACCGTGTCGGCTATCAACGCCTGCTTCCGTCGGCCGCCGGTCTTTTCCTCGCCCCGGCCAAGCAGCAGGTATTGGCCCAGCTCGAGCTGCTCGCCCAGCGCAGCCAGGGACGTCGTCGAGACCAGCGCGCCCTTCATCTTCGACTTCTCGCCTTCGTCACGCTGGGGAAAGCGGTGAAAGAGCAGATCGGCAATCGTGAACCCCAGGACCGCATCTCCGAGGAACTCCAGCGACTCGTTGTCGGTGACGACGCCGCTCGCGTCCTCATGGGCGCGCGACGTGTGCGTGAGCGCGTGCTCGAGAAGCCCCCGATCATGGAAGCGATAGCCAATCCGCCGCTGCAGGGAGTCGAGCTCGTCGGTGAAGGTCCCTGAACGCCCGTCGGCGGCGTCGACGCGATGGCTGGCGATGACGCGCCGGGCTTCGTCGGCATGGTCCGGGTGCACGGAAATGCGGACTTCGCCGAGACCGTCGACCGACAGCGGAAAGATCGAGTGCGGCACGTCGGAGCTCGCAATCGACTGGATCCCGTGGCTCTCGAGCAGGCTGCGGACGATACTGGCCTCGATATCGGAGTGCGTGCGGAAGATGACCATCGGCTCGGCCATGGCGGATTGAGAAATGCTAGACGCTTCGCACAGCGGCTGGGGTGAGATCACGCCCTTCGCGGCCGACACCCACCTGATCGATGCGCACGAGAATCATCGTCATGTCGTCGTGCTGGCTGGCGCCCTCGGTGAAGACGCTCACCTCGTCGAATACGCGTTGCCGAAGCTCCTCGCATGGCAGGTCGCCCGAGCGTTCGATGAGCGCGCCCAGCCGGGATTCCTCGAAGCACTCCGACCGCGGGTTCATCGCCTCGCTGATGCCGTCGGTGAAGAAGACGAACAGGTCGCCGGCACTGAGGTCGATGGTGGTTTCCTCCAACAGGCGCTCAAAGTGCTCGCCGCGGTCAATCTGCAGGCCGAGCACCATTCCCTCCGGCGTGAGGATGTGCGCGCGGCGCGGGCCGGCGCCGGAGGGCAGGTAGATGAGCGGTGTGTGCCCGGCGCGCGCGTAGGTCATCGTGGCGCGCTCCAGATCGAGGACGGCGTAGGTCATGGTAATGAAGCTGCGTGAGTCGATGTGGGCCGCGATGATCCGATTGGCTTCGACCAGCAGCGCGCGCGGCGACTGGTGGGTCTCCGACAGCGCGAGCATCAGACCCTTGAGCTCCGCCATGTAGAGGGCCGCTGACGTGCCTTTGCCGGACACATCGGCAATCAGGACAGCCAGGCGGTGCGGACCCAGCGGAAAGAGATCGTAGTAGTCGCCGCCCACTTCACGGGCCGGGCGGCAGGTGGCGGTGACGCTGACGCCTGGAATGCCGATGGGACCCGTCGGCAGAAGCGACATCTGGATGCGGTGCGCGATGCGAAGCTCTTCCTCCAGGCGCTCCTTCACCTCGACGTCGCGCAACAGGCTCACGACGCTCGTCGTCATCTCGTTGAACGAGGTGGCCAGGTCGCCGAGCTGATCGCGGGCGTCAATCTTGATGCGATGGCTGAAGTCGCCACCGCGCACCTTTTCGGTGCCGACGAACAGCTCGTGCACCGATCCGGTGATCGACTTGGCCAGCGCGAAGCCCATCAAGAGCGCGGCGAACTCGATGACCAGGAACAAGGCGGCCACCACGGCCAGGAGGACGAGGAGGATCTGCCCGAAGCTTCGATTGCCGATCCGGGCCTGTGTGGCCGAGAGCCGGTCGTAGACCTGCGGGATGTTGAGGGTAATCGCCCAGGCAACGGGTGCCGTCTGCCCCGTCGACCAGTCCGTGTAGTCGAGAAGGGTCACCCAGCTGAGCGCGCTCGTATCGCCAGAGGCTGCGTCGGGGGGCAGCATCGGGACTGACAACCCGACGGCCGGCTTCACGCCGTCGCTGCTGGTCTGGACCACGCTGACCTGACGAAGCTGGATGCCGGCGTCCTCACGAAGCTGGTTCGCGACCGACTCGTTGACGGGAACGTCGACCACGACGGCAAAGGAGGGCTGCGCCACGTCGGGGACGGCCGCTCCGCGAATGGCCAGCCTGGTGGATTGCGAGACGTCGAGGCCGGCATCGGCATTCGTCTGGGTTTGCACCCGCTGGTTTTCCGGAATGTAGGCGAGGATTCCGGCAAACCCTGCACAGCTCACCCATGGGGGCAGGACGTCTGGTGGATTGAGGTGCATCCAGGGACCAGCGGTGAGAGGCGGCAGGCGGATGGAACGCCCGGTGGCGCCGATGGCAGGCTCACCGGCACATCCTTTCTCGCCCGTCGGCACGACGGCCATGGAGACGCCCGGGTACTGCGCCTCGAAGCTCGCCTCGCGGCGCACCAAAACCGTCCGCGCCCCGTCGATCGATCCAGACCGCTGGAGCTCGAGCGCCGCAGCCTGGGCCTCGAACTGAGCTTGCTCGGTGAGCGCCCTGAGTCGCGTGTGCACCAGATACGAGCTGACGTGAAAGAACAGCAGCAGCCCGCAGAGCACGAAGAAGCCGACGATCAGGAGAACGGGCACGACGCCGATGAAGACGTACGACAGGATCAGCTTGCGGCGTACGCGCCAGAGCAGCCGCCGGCGTACTGTGCCCGCGAGCTTCACCACGAAGTACCCGCCGCCGCACACGAGGGCGAACGAGGCGAGGACGTCGAGAAACTCGAAGACTCCGCTGACGGGCACCTGCGAGGCCCGGAGCGCCGTCGTCATCGCCCGGACGATCAGACCTCCGACGAGAAGCCGTCCGGGCAGGGAGTGCAGCGCCGCGCGGCGAACGAGATCGATCCGCGACGTCACGGGGGAAAGCGCGGGTGCGGGTTTGGGGGCTCGGCCGATCATGATGATCGAGGGGTCGGCCTCCGCAAGGCAGGGACTCGCGGTGCTACCGGGTCGGCCCATCCCGAGCGGGGGTCAAGGGCCGGCGTGTATTTGTCTCGAGAATGATAACATCCCGCCACAGGTGCACCCGTGAAACTCGATTCGAAGGCTCGATTCAGCACGATCTGCATTCACGCCGGACAGGAGCCCGACCCCTCGACGGGCGCCATCATCACCCCGATCTACCAGACGTCGACCTACGTGCAGGAGGCGCTCGGGAAGCACAAGGGGTACGAGTACGCGCGAACGCAGAACCCCACTCGGAGCGCGCTCGAGGCCAATGTCGCGGCTATCGAAGGCGGCCGCGCCGGCTTTGCGTTCGCCTCGGGCATGGCGGCCATCGGCGCGATCGCTACCATGCTGAAGTCCGGGGATCACGTCGTGGTGACCGACAATACCTACGGCGGGACGTTTCGTCTGTTCGAGCGCGTCTTGCGTCGCTACGAGCTGACGTTCACCTACGTCGATACGTCGTGTCCCGATCGGGTCGAGCAGGCCATGACGGCGAACACGCGCATGCTGTTCGTCGAGACGCCCACCAACCCGATGCTGCGGCTCGCGGATCTGGAGCTGACCGCCCGCATCGCGCACGCACACGGCGCGCGGATGATCGTGGACAACACGTTTGCCAGCCCTTACGTGCAGCGGCCCATCGACACCGGCACGGATCTCGTGGTCCACAGCACGACCAAATTCCTCAACGGGCACAGCGACAGCGTGGGCGGCATTGTCGTGGCCACACGAGACGACGACATCGAGTGGTTGAAGTTCGTGCAGAACGCCGAAGGCGCGATCCTGGGCCCGTTCGACTCGTGGCTCGTGCTGCGCGGGACGAAGACTCTGCCGCTGCGCATGATTCAGCACAATGCCAACGGCCTGGCCCTGGCGGAGTTCCTCGACGCGCACCCGAAGGTGCACTCGACGATTTATCCTGGCCTCGCGTCGCACCCTCAGCACACGCTGGCGAAGCGCCAGATGCGGGGATTTGGGGGGCTGGTCACGTTCGATCTGGGATCGTTCGAGGCGGCCAGGCGCCTGCTTGACCGCGTGCGCCTGCTCTCGCTCGCCGAGAGCCTGGGGGGCGTCGAGACGCTCATCTCGCACCCCGCGACGATGACGCATGCTTCGGTGCCCGCAGAACGGCGCGCCGAGATCGGCATCACCGACGGGATGGTGCGCATCTCGGCCGGAATCGAGGACGTCGAAGACCTGAAAGAGGATCTCGCCCAGGCGCTCGACGCGGTGTAACCGCTAGCGCTCGCCGTCCCCCTTGTAGCGGTGAACGCGCAGCAGCGTCTCGGTGTTCTGCCCCTCGTCGACACGAATCGTGCGGCGCGCCTTGCGAAATCCCTTCACGTAGGCCGTGATCTCGTACCGTCCGGGCGGCACCGGGTGGAATCGCGCCCGGCCCTCGAGGTCGGTCACCCGATCTTCGTGGTGATCGTCCGACGTCACGGTGACGACCGCCCCTGGCACCGCGAGTCCGCCGCGATCCGTCACGCGCGTGCTGATGGATTGCGCGACAGCTGGCAGGGCGCCGAACCCGATCAGGGCGAGCGTCAGCAGGATTCCCGAAAAGAACTGCCGAGTCATGATGCCTCCCCAGTGCGGCCGGCGTGGTGGAGCGTGCCAGCCATGAGATCCGGGGCTCATCTGATAGGACGACCGGCAATCCACCGGGGATCCGCAGAGCTAACCGCTTATCTTGCCGTTCATTCCGGCGTCGTCTCCGCACTCAGCCAGCGGAGATAGGCTGGGCTGCCGTCGACGACTGGCAGGACGAGGAGCTCTGGAACCTCGTAGGGATGGAGTGATGCCAGCCGCTCCCGCAGGGCGGCCAGGCGCGCGCTCGTCGTCTTGATGACGAGCTGGCGTTCGCGGTTGTGCTCCACGCGGCCTTGCCACCGGTAGACGGAGTCCATTTCAGGGAGCACGTTGACACACGCGGCCAGGCGCTCGCCGACAAGCGTCGCGGCGAACGCGGACGCATCGGTCGAGGCGCCCAGCGTGGTGAGGACAATGACGAAATCTGAGGTCATGGGCGGCACCCTCCGAGCGACTCGCGCGCGCCAAGCAAGAAACGACTTGTACTTTTTCTGCGCGCGCGCTATTTATAGCTTGTACTTTTTGCAGAACTGCGGTATTTTCTCCGAGCGGCCGATATCTCGTTGCGGATGACTCAAGAGGCTCCCAAGAACCGAGAACGCAAGAAGCCCGACGCCAAACAGGGGTGGCGGAGCCGCCGGCTCATCCAATTCCTCCTGCTCTTCGTCGCCTCGGTTCTCGTCATCGACGCGCTCGTCGGCGAGCGCGGGCTGCTGGCGATGCTCGAGACGCGTCGTCAGTACGGCGAGCTCTCGGCCGAGATCTCGCGGGCGCGCGTCGAGAACGCGCAGCTGCGCGAGCAGGCGCGCCGGCTTCGCGAGGAGCCCGAGGCCATCGAAGAGATCGCGCGCCGCGAGCTGGGGCTCATCAAGCCCGGCGAGACGCTCTTCATCATCAAGGACGTCGAACCGCCGAAGTAAGGTTGCGAGTCCACTACACTCCCCTTCCACATTCCCTGACTAACCACCTCCACCACTATGGGGGGGGCGAAGCGAGCCGGTTGCCGACTTTCCCTGAACAAGTCGCTCGCCCAGCTATAATCACCGCTCAAAAGAATCCTAGGAGGCTCAGGCACGCGTGGCCCTCGACGCCGGCACCCGCCTCGGTCCGTATGAGGTCCTCTGCGCGCTCGGCGCGGGCGGGATGGGCGAGGTCTACAAAGCCCGCGACACGCGCCTCGATCGCACGGTCGCGATCAAGGTCCTGCCGAGCGACGTCGCCGGCGATCCCGATCTGCGGGCCCGCTTCGAGCGCGAGGCGCGCGCCGTCGCGGCGCTGGACCATCCCCACATCTGCGGCATCTACGACGTCGGCAGCGTCGATGGCACGCACTACCTCGTCATGCCGCATCTCGAGGGCCAGACGCTCGCCGCGCGCCTCGAGAAAGGGCCGCTCCCGCTCGACCAGGCGCTGAAGATCGCCGCCGAGATCGCCGACGCGCTCGACAAGGCGCACCGCCAGGGCATCGTCCATCGCGACCTCAAGCCCGCCAACATCATGCTGACGAAGACGGGCTCGAAGCTGCTCGACTTCGGGCTGGCGAAGCTGCGGCCCGAGCCGGGTCCCATCTCGATGTCGGGGATGACGCGGCTGGCGACGCGCGCGCCGGAGACGGCGCAGGGGACGATTCTCGGGACCGTGCAGTACATGGCGCCCGAGCAGGTGGAAGGCAAGGAGGCCGACGCGCGCAGCGACATCTGGGCGCTCGGCGCGGTGATCTACGAGATGGTCACCGGCACGCGCCCGTTCCAGGGCGACACGCCGGCCAGCGTCATCGGCGCGATCCTCAAGGATGAGCCCGCCGCCAATCTCCGATCGTGTGCCGCTCGATTCCGGCATGGCTCGACCGCGTCGTGTCACGATGTCTCGCGAAGGACGCCAACGATCGCTGGCAGTCGGCAGCAGATCTGCGACAGGCGCTGGCTTGGATCGCCGACAGTTCGCTTGCGGCAAGTCGCCCTGTCGCAGCGATCAGCGGAACCGGCGCCTCTCTGAGCAAGCGCGAACGAGTTATCGGGCTCGTCGCCGGTTCGGCAATCATCGCGTCGCTCGCGATGGTGGTGCCGACGCTTCGCTATTTTCGCGCTGCGCCAGCGCCGACAGCGGCGGCCGAACTGAGACTGGAAGTGACCACTCCCTCGACGACGGATCCGCTCTCGATGGCGCTTTCGCCCGACGGCCGTCGTCTGACGTTCGTGGCGTCGGACAGCGGCACGCCGCGCCTGTGGCTTCGGCCTCTCGACTCGGCGACGTCGCAGCCGCTGCCCGGCACCGAAGGGGCGAGTTACCCATTCTGGTCGCCCGATAGCCGTGCCATCGGATTCGGCGCCGAGGGGAAGCTGAAGCGAATCGACATTGGCGGCGGTCAGCCGCAGACCTTGGCCGACGCCTCGGGATATCGGGGAGGCAGTTGGAGCCGGGACGGGACCATACTGTTTGCCGTCGCTACGGCCGGGCTTCGCCGGGTGGCCGCGTCGGGCGGCGAGAACACCGCAGCCACTCGCCTCGCACCGCGTCAAAGCAACCATCGATTTCCACAGTTCCTGCCCGACGGCCAGCACTTCCTGTTCTTTTCACAGGGGTCCAACGAAACGCAAGGCGTGCACCTCGGCGTGCTCGACTCGCCGGAAACGACGCAGTTGACCACGACCGATACGGCGATGGCCGATACGGCGGCAGCCTTTCTCCCTCCCGATACCGTGCTCTACGTTCGGCGCGGAGCGCTCGTCGAACGTCACCTGGACCTGTCCGCAAAGGCTCTCAGCGACAACGCGGTCACAGTGGCGGATCCGGTTGGCTGGGATGGCGCGATCGGAGCCGGCGCATTCTCCGCGTCGGCAACAGGAACCGTTGCGTACCGTGCGAGCGGGCCCGGCCGACGCCAACTGGCCTGGTTCGACCGCACTGGTCGCCGGACGGGCCTCGTCGGCGTGCCAGACGCGAACAGCATGCAGTACCCCGAGCTGTCGAACGGCGATCAGCGATTGGCGATCGACCGCACGGTGCTCAACAACCGCGATATCTACATCGTCAACTTTGCTCGTGACGAGCCAACACGTCTCACATTCGACCCCTTTATCGATGCCGCTCCAATCTGGTCTCCTGATGGGACAAGGATCATTTTTCGATCGAGCCGAAAGGGCGTCTACGATCTGTACGAGAAATCAGCAAGTCTCGACGGCAACGAGGCTCCGATTTACGAATCTGCGGAATCGAAGATTCCGGACACCTGGTCACCCGACGGCAAGTTTCTCCTTTTCGTGAACCAGGATCCCCAGACTGGCAACGATCTCTGGATGCTGCCGCTGAGCGACTCACAGGAACCTCCAAGGCCACGGCCGTTCTTGCAGACACCCTTCAGCGAATCGCATGCGGCATTCTCGCCTGACGGCCGTTGGGTGGCCTACCAGTCGAATGAAGGCGGACCCATGGAGGTCTACGTACAGCCGTTTCCCGGCCCTGGCGGCAAACGGCAGATTTCGAGTGCTGGCGGCGGGTCTCCTCGCTGGCGGCACGATGGCCGCGAGCTGTTCTATCTCTCGCCGGGCGCGAGTCTAATGGCGGTGGCGCTTCGTCCGGACGGCTCCTCCGCGTTGGAACCGGGCACGCCTGTCGCGCTCTTCCAGACACCCCTGGGCAGCGCCGTGGTCGGCAACGTGAGGCCTCAATACGACGTCGCCGCAGACGGGCGCTTCCTGATGAACGCCCTGGTGGAGGAAACGGCCTCGCCGATTATCGTCATCCTCAACCGGCCGCGCTTGCGGTAGACGATTCTGACCCTCGCGCCCGCGTGGCTGTCCCAGAACTGGGCTAGATTGAACAGCGCGACGTGTCCTCCAACTCTGTCGCGTCGCGAACTCCGGGCAGATTCCAACGCCGCCCAACTAGAGAACCGGAGTTCTTCTCACCCACTCACCCGCTGCCGCCGAAGTGTCCCCGGTCGCAGGGCCGTTGCACAGCGCGCGAACGGGTTCGGCCTGGTCGTCCGGACGTGCGACTTCCGGCGCGAATCGTGATGAGTGGCCGCGTGCTCGGGGAACGTGCTAAGATTCGGATGTCGCTTCCCTGACGCGGGGTGGAGCAGTCCGGTAGCTCGTTGGGCTCATAACCCAAAGGTCGCGGGTTCAAATCCCGCCCCCGCAACCAACATAAGACAACAGCCGCCGCGCCACTCGGGCCTCCGGCGGCTTTCAACATTTCCCCGAGATTCCCCACCACCTGTAGCAGCGCATCGCCAGGCGGAATCACAATCCGCTCGATGAAGCCACGCACCGCCTGCCGCGCCGATTCGCGCAACTCCTCGTCGTCGTGGTCTAACGCCGCCGCGAACTGCAGCGTCTTCTGCCGAAAGACCTCGGCCATGACCGGATGCAACGCCGGCAACACCGGCTCGGTCTCCGCCGTGGCCAGCAGCGGCCTGCAGTTCAGTCCGCCGCGCCTCAAGCCGCCGCAGTTCCTCCTTCCACGCCTCGTCGCGGAAGCCTTGCAGCAATAACTCCAGAATCTCTTTGGAGCGCCGGTCGAGGCTGGCGATTTCGCGTGGCGCCGCGGCCAGCGTCACCCGGTGTTCGCGACGCAGACGATTCATCTCCTCGGTAAAGGCCCGACAGAACTCGTCGAACACGCCCGGCGCGAAGAACCGCTCCTGCAGCGCGCGCAGCACGCGAGTCTCGAGCTCGACCCGGCTGATGGCGCGCGTGTTCGCGCAGGTGCCGCGCACCACATGATTGAAGCACCGCAGCGTCTCCCAGCGCCGGAGCGTGAACCCGCCGCCACACTGGCGGCATTTCGTCAGCTTGGAAAACAGGTGGATGGGGCGCCGGGCACTCACGATGCCCTGCTGGATCGCCGCGCGGGTCGTGGTCTGCCGCGCTTTCGCGGCCTCCCACAGGTCATCCTCGATGAGGCGCAGCTCCGGCACGGCCTTGGTCTCCCATTGCGCATTCGGCCGCGCCACGCGCTTGCCGGTCTCCGGGTCTTTCACGAACCGCTGCCGCCCAAAGGTGCGCTGGCCGATGAACAGCATGTTGTTCAAGATGCCTGTGCCGAGACGGGCGTGGCCGTGAATCGTGCTCGGACTCCACGTGCCGCGCGGCCCAGGAATGCCCTCGGCGTTTAGGGTCTTGGCGATGGCCTTCGGCGAAAGGCCGGCCACAAACAGGCGGAAGATGCGGCGCACCACCGCGGCTTCCTCGGCATCGATCACCAACGCGCCCGGCTCGCCGTTCACGGAGTGATACCCGTAGCGGCGCCCGCCAGGGGATCGCCCGCGTTCGAGACAGCCGCGCAGGCCCCGGCTCGTCTTGAACGCCAGGTCTTTCAAGAACAGGGCATTCATCGTCCCTTTCAAACCGATGTGCAGTTCGGTGATGTCGCCCTCGGCCAGGGTGACCAGGCGCACGCCGGCAAACATCAGTCGCTCATAGATGGCGGCGATGTCGGCTTGACTGCGACTGAGCCGGTCCAGCGATTCGGCCACGACCACGTCGAGCTCGTGGGCGCGCACCGCCCGCAGCAACGCCTGGACCCCGGGACGCCCGAACAACGACGCCCCAGAGGTCGCCGCATCGCCGAAGGCGCGGGTCACCGCGCCGGGCGCGTGCACCGCCGCCCACTGGGTCAGGAGCCGCGCTTGATCCTTCGAGCGACTTGTCATTTTGCAGGTCAGAGGAATACCGAGCGTATGTCCCAACGCGCACCATCGTCGTCTCCTGACGGATGTGATTTGGCGGGGCGTGGCCGCTGATTGCGGTTTTGCTCGGACCACGTGGCCCACCGGCAATTCTCTTTGCAGTCGCCGCGGTTGTTATCGTGGCTGTTTCTCTTGCGCCTTGGCGACCTTGTCCGCGTCAGTCATCAGTAACTCCATGTTCATCAACTCGGCAGTGGCACTTCGACCCCGAGCGCATCGGACCATTGCTGGCGGATAGCGAGCCGGTTGGCCGAGTCGAACGCATCGAACAGCGCCGGCATGATCTCGTCCGCCACGGCTTGCAGGAAGTCCGGGGACATGTCCTCCTGCTCGGCGAACTGGCGCACCTGCGTCACCATCTCCGTGACCTCGGCGAGCGTCAGGATGTTGGTCGGGTGATCGGCCTTGAAGGCGGTGAACAGGCGACGCAAGCGGATCAACGTCGCGTCCTGCTCACGGTGCCGGCGCGTGCGTGTTCGGGATTGTTTCGTGAACAATAGGGGCCTCCGTTTCTCTCTGGTTTCTGGGCCGGGGCTGCCAACACCGGCCTACTCGTTCACTCACTCACACCATCGTCCGCCACGAGCGTCGTGCCGAACTGCGGCGCGAGCCCCTTCAGAAATAACGCGGACATCGTCCCTTTGAACCCAATCACCATCTCGGCGATGGCGCCTTCCTCGACGGTGCGTGCAGTTTGTTGAACCACAGCTCGCGAGCGGCCTGCCGGCCTAACTCGCGCGCCAAGGCGAGCGCCGCCGCCGACAGCACCTGCTGGCTCGATGCGTCGCCACAGTCGACGTGTATGCGCTCGCCGTGCGCGGGATCGTGCCGGCAGACACTCCCGGTGGCCTGAGGCTCGGGTGATCCCACGGCACGCGTTCTCGCGCTCATGGCGCCGACCGCTTCGCCGGCGTGGGCGCAGCCCACCGCCGCTGCATCCGCCGGTCGCGCAGAATTTCCTGGGTGCAGGCGTCTCGGACAATTTGCCCGAGCGACGACTGGCGCCTGGTGGCAATGGCCTCAAGCGCCGGACGCAAGTCGCCAGATTGATCGAGGTCGATCTGAATTTGCCGAATCGTTCTCGAGGATTGGGGTGAGACAACGTCCTCTCCGCGCAGCAGTGCTGCATGAAAAGGACGTCGTCGGCCGGCGTCGTCCTAGCGTCGCCTGATGTTCTGCACCGACGAGCGCCGGTGCCGTGCTCATCATAATATGTTCGCGCCTCCGTGACAACAGCGCCGCACGCCCTGACACGGCCACGTCATCGTCATCGTCATCGGCGTCTCCGTTAGGCGGAGCGCCGTGTGAGCCCGTCACCATGGCGCGCGAGCAGCTGGCCGATGAAGTTCGGTTTCCATGTCCGCTCCTGTCGGTTACGCAAGCCGCGGGCATTCAGGGCCGACGCGATCGTCTGCAGCGCGCAGCCCCGCGCGCGCCAGGACTGAATCTGCTGCAGGATCGTTTGTTCCCCGTGGTGCAGTTCGAGATGAATGCCGTCGGCTGCCAGCCGATGCCCAAACGGAATCCGGCCGACGCGTTGGCCACGCGCTTTCGCTTCGCGCATCGCCGCCCGCGTGCGCGCGGCAATCAGCGCGCGTTCCAGTTCGCTGACCGCATCGAGGATGCGCCGGGTGAAGACCGATGCGGGGTCGTCGGTCTCTGTGCCTTCGCCGGCCGCACTGAGAATGCGAGCGCCCTTCTTCGCCACCGCGCGTTCGATCAGCACCGCCACGAACGCATCTCTGGCGAGCCGGTCCCGTTTGGCGACGACCAGGACATCGCCGCGCTGGAGCGCGTTGAGCGCATCGGCCAAGCCGGGCCGATGTTCGACGCCCAGCGAGCCTGAGAGTCCGGCATCCGTGAACGTCGCGTGGAGCGTCAGGCCGAGCCGTGCCGCCGCCGTCTCGATGTGCGTCGACTGCGCCGCAAGGCCGAGGCCCGAGTCGGCTTGATGGTCTGTGGATACTCGCCGATACGCCACGGCGCTCATCGGCGGGGCGCCTCCGCCCACCCATACCGCTGCCTACAGCTTCCACGAGGGGTGGTTCGGCGCCGGCGTCACTTGGGAGCACGGGCTTTCTGTTGATCAACCAGGTGCACCACCGCCCGTCGGTGAAGTTGACGGGCCCGCCATTGCCGAGCGTGCCGGCCACCCAGTATTTGCGCCCGCCCCGATTCAGCACGTCCCAAAGTCGCCCGCCGGGCGCATCGGGCCAGCGTTCCCGGTCGCAGATCTGGCGAATCGTCTCGACAGTCCAGACGAAATCGGCGTCGCCGCCATCCCAGGTCCATTGCCGGCGATGCGTATACGAGTGCGGGTTGTCCGCCATCGTGCGCGCGAAGGAATAGCGGGCCTGCACCATCAGGAGGTGATCGAGGCGGGCGAGGTCTGCCAGACGATCTCGTCGGGGCGGTCGTAGAACGCGGCGCGAGCGGCTTCGCGGCGAGCGGCGGCGTCGATCCAACTCTGTTGCGGACGGCGAGTGACCGCCATTACTCCTTCACCTCGCCGAGTTCGATACGCGCCAGGTGGGCCACTTCGCGTGCGAGCGCGATGTTCGCCGCCTCTCCGCGCGGGCCATACGGGCGTTTCACATGAATGCGGAGGAAGCGCACCAGCTCGGCGCCGCGGCGTTGCGCCGGGCTGGCCGTCGCGTGGCGCATCCGCGCCACCGGGCCTGGAGGCGGCATCGGGTCGGGCTCCGGGAGCGTCGGGGGCGTGGGCGGCGGAGGTGGAAGGGGCGCCGGGTGCGGCGGCTCCGGGGTCGGGGTCGTGGGTGGAGGTTCGGTCGTCTGGAGCTTGATCTTCGGCTTACGCGTGCGCTTGGGAGCCGTCGTCGTCGTCGTCATCGGCTTCGTCGTCATCATCGTCTCCTGTCAGTGCCGTTATCCTCGTAAGTCATAGACTCTGTGGCACTTACAGTATAACATCATTCCGCCTCCGGTGGTCGAAAATTGCTCCGGAATGCACTCGCCTCACGGCTGCGATGGGGTCGAGCGAATCCAATTGCCATGCGACGCGCGATGCCCGGCAGACGGGCCGCAGGGCCTCGTCGCCGTCGTTCGAGATCAGCCGCTGGCCATCGCTGCCGGTGCGCGGACGGCGCAAACAGTGGCTCGGCGCCAGAGTCGGCCGCCGCCGTTTCGAGCGCACTCCGGATGACGGCGGTCTTCGTGCGCGCCGTCCGGACGGCCAAGGTCTCGACCGCGTGCGCCGTCTCCGGCGTGACGGCAATGACGATGTTCAGGGTGGCGCGTTCGGGTGGGGGCGGCGGGCCGGCGGGCGGGAGACGGGTGCGCCGTTCGGTCTCGGAGGCATGCACCCACGCTTCGACGGACGCGCGCATCAGCGCCGCCCGCGTCATCTGATGCTGGCGGGCCAACTGCGCGAGCCGCACCGCCGCCGTCGGCGTCACCAGCAGCGCGATGCGACTGGTCGCGGAGGTTAGCCGCTCGACGTCTGCGCGATACGTGCCCATGACGCCTCACGGTCGCGCTGATGCCGTCGCTGCGCGTTGGCCGCACGCAGCCGCGCGGACGTCAGCTCGCGGGCGAGACAGCCGCAGCTGGTCGTGTTCGTGCTGCGCAGGTTCGGCAGCCGCACGAGCTGTTCCGTGCCGCAGGTGCAGCGGACGACGACGAGCTGCTGCCAGACGCCGCACGGGGACTGGCGGCGCGGGCCCTCCGCAATGACCGTTAATCGGCCGAACCGCGCGCCGAGAGGAATCGACACTCAGTCCTCCGCCCAGGATGCCCGTTCCGTCTCCGGGGGACGCACGCACGCGCACGCCAGCCAGCGAACGCCAACCCCAGAGGGCTCTCTCCTCACCAGGGCGCTCGGCCCTCGCGCGCACGCCGCTGCTGCGCCACGTAATGCTCATCGTCGTCGCGCAGCAGTTTCCATTCGGCCAGCTGCGCGGCTCGGACGCAGCCACACGACGTCACCTGGTGCGCCAGGAGCGCCTCGACGCGGACCCGCTTCCGGGTGCCGCAGGCGCATCGCACCTCGACGGCCGTCTTCCGGTGCAGCCGGACGCCGCCTCGGATGACGGTCAGCGAGCCGAACTGCATGCCGACGCGCACGAGCTCGGCGAGTCGGCGGGGTCCCGTTGCGGTCTGGTCCGAGTCCCGCCCCGCCCGCTCACTCCACCGTCTGGGCATAGCCGGCAGCGAGATCAGGCCGGAGGACCGACGCGAGATCAATCGCCTCCCGGGTGGTGCGCAGGGCACGCTCCCGCGTCAGGGTGTCGACGAGCTGCGGGAACGTGACAGCCTGGCGCTCGGCCAACGACAGCACTGGCTCAGCCACACTTTTCACGCCGGCGTGAAAAGTCGTCGGGTCGCATCGCGCGCGTCAACCAAATCGCGCCGCAGATGGCCGGCTTCCTTCGTGGCCGCCGAGAGCGACAGCTGGCGCTCGGTCACGAGCTGGTGCGCGAGCGCCACCAACTGGCTGGTCGCCAGGTCGGCCGTCATGGCCACGACCTCCTGGGGCGGCGGGATCGGCTCCGTCAGCGGGGCGGGCGGATGCTCAGCTTGGTCGGGCGCCTCCGCCGGCACCAGCGCGGTCGCCGGAAACCAGCCATACACCTCGTCGTCGAGCGTCTTCAGCTTCACGAACGCGTCGTCCCCCAGGCCCTTCGTCGCCTCCACGACGTAGACGGCGCCGCGTTCCTCGGGCGTGAGTTCGGGCGTCAGTTCTTCGTTGTCGGCAAAGCTCACGCGCTGCCCCACGTCGGCCAAGTCGAACGCCATCGTCGATGTCACAGGGTCCTCCTGACGGGCCGGCACGAGCGCCGCGGTAATCGCGAGATCGCCCATCGCACTGAAGTTGTAGAGCGTCACCGCAGCCATGGATTCCAAGAATGGGTGATTGGTTAAGGCGGCCGCTAACAGCGTGGCACCAATCTTCTGGCCGTCCTTATACGTGTAATCCTTGACGAAGGACGGGCTGATAAATCGGTATTCCTGCGACGCAATCCGCGCCGCGGCCTCAGCGGTCCACTCGACCTCCGCCTGGAGCGTGTCCCCGTTATCGCGCAGTTCCAGGCGCTTGATCCAACCGGCCGCAATGCCGTCACCCGGATGTTTCACATCCATACTGAGGTGATCAAAATCGACGGGCAGTTCGGTCGGCGCCTGCGGCGTCACATGCTGGAAGTTGTGCAGCATCGTCTTGAGGTCGTCCCTCGTGATCTCGAACGCGCCATATCTGTTCGACACGAAGCTGCCCGTCCGCGCAATCTGGATCATGCTGCGCACGGGTCGTCCCCGCAGGTTCGCCGCGGCGAGCCGCGACGGGTCCACCCGCAGCCGACTCGGGTTGTTGAGACGCACCGTCGTCACCGACTCGGGGTGTTCCATGACCGCAGACATACCAGGCTCCTTTTCGTTACTGACGCGTGTCCAGTTCGGCGACCAGCCCCGCGGCGGGGTGCCGCGACAGCCGGCGCCGCTCCACTTGTCGCAACGCCTCCTCGAGCGCAGCGTGAATCTCGGCGAACGGATCGACGAGGGCCTTGCGAAACTGCCGGTCGCCCGAGCGTTCGCGCAGCTCGGCGGCGCGCCGGTTCAAATCTTGGCTCAGCTTCAACGCGCGCGTGATCTGATCGGCCGTCGGCAACAGCGCCACGATCGGATCGATCCACGCGGCGGCCGCCGTCGACGCCGCGGCATACTCGGCCGCGCGGGTGATCGTCGTCCGAATCGTCGCTTCCTCCGCAACTTCCTCCGCCGCCAGACGGACGACAGCCTGGCGCAGCGCGAGAATCTCTGGCCCGACGGTGCGGCGCGCCAAGTCCGTCTCGGGGTCGTCGCCGCGTGCTTGCAGCTTCGTCCAGCGACTTTCTTCGCGCGCGAGCCGTGCGCGCGCTTCCGTGAGCTGGGCACGCGCCCGCTCCAAGATCACCACGTGGTGGTCTGTGAATTCGATCACCTCAGGCACCTCCGGGACGGCCGGCCTCTCACGGCTCGTCCATCGTTTCATCATGGCCATCATGGTCTGCATCATCCTTTGGTCACCCCACACACCGTCGCCTATGCCACATAGCCTTGTGGGTCACTCGCGCGCAGCCTCCTCCATCGCCGTCCACCAGGGGGCGAAATGACGCTACATTCTGGACAAATCGCCGCGCTCCAGGTGCCGGCCGGCGGTTCGAGATACTCGTGCGGGGCTGCCCCCCATGTGACGGCAGCAACCCGGAAGCGGGGGCGCATCCGCGCAGCGTGAACTCCTCGCCGCAAATCCAACACCCCCACGCGACGAGATTGTCGCCACTCGGCGCCCACGTGAGCGCCCGGCGATAGGCCGCGACGGGGTTCTGGTCGGCATCGCACTCCACCAGGATGGCGCCGCCCGCATAGAGGGCGCGTGCCACGGCCGTGAGGGGCTGCCCGACGACCACGGTGAGGACGTGCTCATCGCGCTGCATGGCCTCGAGCACCGCACGGAGCGGGACGGGCCGCAAGCGCCGCCGGTCCGGGAGCCAGGCGTCAGGCATCTCCGTCCTCCCACGCGGCGGCGTTGCGATAGGCGCCCACCGGCTGCTCGTGGTCGTCGAGTTCGAGCACGTAGAAGCCGCGGTCGTAGGCCGCCCGGTGCAGCGCGTCAAGGGGTTGCCAGGCGGCGATGGTGATGACGCATGCGGCCCGCGGCGCGGAGGTCAACACCGCGAGCACCTCGGCGACCGGGACGCCGATGAGGGCGCGGCGGTCGGGCAACGGAGCCTTAATCACCATCGCTGTCACCCTGTCGAGGTGGCCAAATTGGTTCCCGGTGCATGGGAACCAGTCGCGCGACTGTTGAATGTTTTTCCTTCTAGAACCAGTGCCGGGGCCCGGTTCCGGTTCCCCATTACTAAATGGGGGAACCGGGAACCTGTTCCGCAGTTCCCACAAGTTCCGGGAACCAGAGGGAACTTGGGAACCGCCTTACGGGGCATAGAAGCCCCCGGCTGGATGCTTGGCGATGGTGCCCGTCTTCTTCAGCGCCGCCCACGCCCGGAGGCCCGTGTCCCGCCGGACCTTGGCGGCGGCAATGGTCTGGTTCGCGGACTTCATCCGCTCTCCGGCGGCATCCGCCAGTTGGACCAATTCGACGAGCTGGTTGGCCACGGCGGTTTCTGTCAGGCCGGCGAGGTCGTGCACGGCCCAGCCGTCATTGTGCAGGTCGGCCAGAAAGGGCTCGACCGCCGCGCCGTAAATGCCGCGATGCTTTTCAAAGCTGACGAGAAATCGAGCACCCTGTTTCTGCTCGTAGTCCTCGGGATGCACGAGTTTGACGAGCAAATTCATCGGATCTTCGGGCTTGCTGATGCCCCTGGCGCCGCCCATGCGGTTGCTGTGATGGACGAGGAGCACGGCCTTTGCCCCGACGCCGCAGCGACAGCAGCCAGTCCTGCGCGGGTTGCCAGGCGCTCGGGTCTTTCTCGCCGTCCGGGTCGAACAACATGCTCCGGTTGTCGAGAATGATTAGATCGGCGGCGGCGACAAACGGCTCGATGAGGGCTTGCCCGAGGGCCGTGTCGAGGCGCGGCAGGAAATCCGGCTGCCAATCCGCGCCCACGACGGTCAAGGTGGCCGGGGGCGTGACGCCGAGCCGGTTTTCGAGCGCCAGGAACCGCTGTTGAATTTCCTCGCTGCCCATCTCGCCGTCGATATACAGCACGCGGCAGGGACTCGGGGCGCTGAAGCCGAGGGCGGTGCAGCCGGTGGCAGCGACGAGCCCCAAGGTTTGCGCGAACCAGGTTTTGCCCACGCCCCGCTCCGCGTAGATTTGGCCGATATGGCCGGCGCGGAAGATGACCGTGTCGCCGCGCAGCAACACCGGTTTCCGCTCGGGGAATGTCAGCAACGCGAGCTCGACGAGCGTATAGCCGATGAGGGGCGTCAGCGTCGTCAGCCCGGCCAGTTCGTCAGGCTCGAACGCGCCCGGTTCAGGGGTCCACGGGGACGCCGTCATTGCAGCCCTCCCCATGGTTCGGTGCCGTAGCGGGCCGCGTTCCTGACTTTCTCCAGAATCCAGGCCGGCGTCCATCCGTCGCGCTGCCCGGCCCAGTCCCACAACAGCGAGCCGCGCGGAGGAGGCGACCAGGACACGGGGCGGAGACGGAGGCGGTGCTGGTTCGCGGACCCATGTGGGGTTGAACGTCGGGACCGTCGCGAGCGACGCCGGCCACGGCTCGGGCGCGCGGTAGCGCTGGCCGCTCGCATGCACGCTGCCCGGTGCCACCACGAAGCCGCCATCGGCGCGCAGGTCGATGGCCAGCCGGTGCACGCGCACCAGGTTGCGCACGAGCCCGCCGGGATGGACGTAATACCAGTGTTCGCCGCCGCCCCCGGTTCGCACGCGCATCGGCGTCGCTGGTAAGGTCCGCGCCGCCCACGCGCGAGCCTCCTCGTCATCGAGGTCGATGATGACGAGCTGTGACACCGAGCCGGTGACGATGCCGACATTGACATCGGCCGCGAACCACGCGGCGAGCTCGGCGTCGGTGGGATGGCGGTGCTGAAATTCGGCCCAGGCCGGCAGTGCCGGCCGCTTCGAGCGACGCTGAACCGGGACGAGTGAGAAGTGGTAGCGATCGCGCAGGCGATGCGCGATGGCGAGCTGTGATAATCTTTCGAGCGGCATTCGACGACCTCCCGGCTGACTCACGTTGACTGGTGCTGCACCACTCGTCGCCGTCGTCGCCGTCATCGTCGCCGTCGCCGCTTCCAGGTCCAGCCACCCGGTGCCCTGACCTCCGGCCCCCGGGTGGCTTTTTTGTTGCTCACTCGCCGATCAGTGCACGCGCGCGCCGAGCTCGTCGAACGCCGCCCACCGTCGGGCGTCATGACTGATCCTCGTCGGGCACCGCGCGCGAGCTCGACAAGTTCAGCGCCTCGCTCAGCCCCTCGCGAATCAGGTGCCGGGCCTGCGCGCACGTCGGGCGGTCCTCTGCGCGGGCGAGGTCGCGCAGGCGCTCGAAATCTGAGCGCGAAACTCGGACCGACAGAACTTCCGTCTTTTCGTCGGGATTGATTTTCGGGTAAGCCACCGCGCGCTCCTCCTGCTCAACGAAGGGTCGTCCGCGTCGGACGTCGTCAGCAGTCGGAGGCGCGGCCGTCGAGGGCCGTGCGATCGGCGAAGGCGCCAACGATACTACGGAGCGTCGGGGAGTTCAACACCCAACCGCGCGTGACGCGAGACAACTCCAAAGACACCCTCCGTAGTAGAGTGCGGGCGGTAGAATCGCCGAGCCGCCGGAAGGTCGGGCCCCTTGCCACGACAAGGAGCGATCTGATGTATCCGCAACAGTCTTCCTCCACGCACACGGAGCAGCTGGGCGCCGAAGTGGCCGTCTACGATCGGGCGCGGGCCCAGGTGCACGCGCTCAACCCGACCGCGGCGCGCGTGTGGCAGCTGTGTGACGGCGCCACGAGCCCCGAGGCGATGGCCGCCACGCTGCGGAGCGAGCTGACGATGCCCGAAGCCGGGGCCGTCGTCGACCTGACGCTCAGGGAACTGGCGCGCCTCCACCTGCTGGAGTTGCCGGTTGACTCACGCGCTGAGCGACCGGCGAGGACCCGGCGCTGGCTGCTCGGGCGTGGCGTGGCGGCGGCAATGCTCCCGGCGGTCTACTCGATCGCGGCGCCGTCGCCCGTGGACGCTCAGTCGCTGCCGCCGCCTCCGGGCGCGCCGACGCTGACGAGCGTCTCGCCGAATGACGGGCTCCGGGGCGAGACGGTGGCGGTCACGCTGACGGGCACCAATTTCGTCGTCGGCGCCACGACGGTGAACGTCGGCGGTGGCGGCGTGACGGTCAACGACGTCGTCGTGGGCAGCAGTACGTCGCTGACGGCCAGCTTCGTGCTCGATTTGACCACCGCCGGTCCCCGCGTAGTGACGGTCAGGACGGCCGGCGGGAGAAGCGGCGGGCGAACCTTCACAATCAATGCGGAGCCGGGTTCCGAGACGTTCACCTCTGTGGGCACGGAGACCCTTACGGTGCCCGACGGCGTCGTCCGCGTCACCATTGAGGCCAGCGGCGGATCGGGCGTTGCTGGTTTTGGGGATTTTCCCGGCGCGGGTGGCCTGGGCGGTCGGACGAGGGCCACGATGTCCGTCTCGCCGGGCGCGTCGCTCACCGTGCGTGTCGGTGGTGCGGGCCTTGGTTTTGTCGGCGGCTTCAACGGAGGCGGCGGAAGCACCGGAGTCGGTGGCGGTGGCGGTGGTGCGTCGGACGTCTATCAGGGCGCCACCCCGCTGGTGATCGCCGGCGGCGGAGGGGGTGGCGGCGCTGAAGCCGGCGGCGACCGTGCCGACCCTGGCGGGGACGGCGGCGACGGCGGTGGTCTCATCGCCGATCCTGGCGAGAGCCCGTCCCGGAGCGGAGGCGGTGGCGGCGGAGGGACGCAGGAGGCGGGCGGCGCCGGGGGCGACGCAAGCCCCGGCAGCAGCAGCGGCACCCCCGGAACCGCGGGCGTGGCAGGTGAGGGTGGAATCAGTGGCACCCACCAACCCGGAGTCATTGGTGGCGGCGGTGGTGGCGGGGGCTACTTCGGCGGTGGGGGCGGTGGTGGTGGAAACCCAAGCACCGCTGGCGCCGCGGGCGGCGGGGGCGGCTCGTCGTTCGCTGCGCCCGGCGCGAAGGGTGTCGTGCATGAGAAGGGGGTCAACAGCGGCGACGGTTCCGTTACGATCTCGTGGTAGTTCCCTGAACCCGTCTGATCACCTGCGCTCAACCATCCGCGTCCGCGTCGATGCCCAGCGCGGCGGCGCACGACAGACGACGGCGCGCGCATCAGGCCGCCACCTCGGATACCCACGACGCCATCACCCCCCCGCAACCATCACAACTTGCAGCGAGAGGTCGCCCGTTTCTGGCGACCTCTTCGCATTTTCCGCCTCCGCTAAAGCTGACGACAACCACCGCCTTTTGTCGCGACACCCTAGGTGTTCACCTCGCAGTTGACTATGCCTGGGCCAGGTTTTCATCTCCTACCTGACCGAGTTTCTGGCGGCTTCCTTCGAACACGGCCTTCTTCCCCATTTCCAGCGCGCGCTCGGGTTCCAGGACGCCGAAGAGCTCGATGAGCTTGGCGACGAGTCCGGTCCACCCGGTCTGGTGACTGGCGCCCAACCCGGCGCCGTTGTCGCCATGGAAGTACTCGTAGAAGAGCATATAGTCGCGCCAATGCGGATCGGTCTGGAACTTCTCGCTGCCGCCGTACACCGGGCGACGGCCCTGAGCGTTGCGGGTGAAAGTGCTGACGAGCCGGTCGGAGATCTCCTTGCTCACCTCGAACAAGTTCATCAACCGGCCGGAGCCGGTGGGGCATTCGATTGTGAAGCGGTCGCCGTAGTACAGGTAGAAGTTTTGCAGCGCCCGGATGATGAGCACGTTCACTGGCATCCAGACCGGGCCGCGCCAGTTCGAGTTGCCGCCGAACATGCCCGTGTTCGATTCCGCCGGCAGGTAATCCACCCGGTACTCCTGGCCGTCCACATGGACGACATACGGGTTCCGCTCGTGGAACTTCGAGATCGAGCGAATGCCGTGAGGTCCCAGGAACTCGTTCTCGTCGAGCATCCTTGTGAGAATCCGGCGGAGCCTCTCCGGGTTGACGAGCGCGAGCACACCCCGCTCGGCCACGCCGAAGTGACCCGGGCCGGTCGGGTGTATCGTCGATGACAGCTCGGGGATCCGGCGCAGGCGCTCCTGCACATAGGCCATCGCGCCCGGGATCTGCTCCCGCTGCGACTTCTCGATCACCGTGGTTGCGCAGAGTGGAAGGAGTCCCACCAGGGAACGCACTTTGAGCCGCGTGGCGCTGCCGTCGGGAAGCCGCAGTATGTCGTAGTAGAAGCCGTCCTCCTCGTCCCACATGCCGTCGGGGCCGGACCGGTTCATCGCAGCGGCGATGAAGTAGAAGTGCTCCACGAACTTGAAGACCATGCTCTGGTAGACCGGATCGTGGGCGGCGAGCTCGATCGCGAGTTCCAGCATGTTCTCGCTGAAGAGGGCCATCCACGCCGTGCCGTCCGCCTGCTCGAGGTGGCCGCCTGTGGGCAGCGGGGCGCTGCGGTCGAAGACGCCGATGTTGTCTAGGCCGAGAAACCCGCCCTCGAACACGTTCTTGCCGAAGCGGTCCTTCCGGTTGACCCACCAGGTGAAGTTCAGCAGGAGCTTGTTGAAGGTCGATTGGAGAAAGTCCAGGTCCGGCTTGCCGCGCAAGGCCTGTTCGCTGCGATGGAGGAACAACGTCGCAAAGGCGTGGACGGGTGGGTTGACGTCGCTGAAGTTCCACTCGTAGGCGGGCATCTGGCCGTTGGGGTGGAGGTACGAGCCACGAAGCATCAGGTCCATCTGCTGCTTGGCAAAATCGGGGTCGACGATCGACAGCGGCAGCGTGTGAAACGCCAGATCCCAGGCCGCGTACCACGGGTACTCCCACTTGTCGGGCATCGAGATGATGTCCTCGTTCAACATGTGGTACCACTCCGAGTTCCGCGCGTGGCGATGACCGTGATGAAGCGGGTTGGAATGATGCTCGTCGAGCCAGTTGTCCCCGTCGAAGAAGAAGAACTGCTTGCTCCAGAGCATGCCCGCAAGGGCCTGACGCATCACGTTGGCCGCGTCTTCGCTCACGGATGGCGGCGTGACCGACGCATAGAACTCGTCGGCTTCACGGAGCCTGGCGGCAAAGACATCGTCGAACGCGTTCCCGAAGGGTTGGCCCCTTGGCTTCGCAGAAGTGAGCGAGAGCCGCACGCGCATCACCTCGGACTGACCGGCGCCGACGGTGACCTTGTAGTGTGCCGCGACCTTCGTGCCGTGCCTGTCGGCGTTCACGGCGTCATGACTGCCGTGGACGACGCACTCGTTGATGCCGTCCTTGACATGTGGGCTCTCGTTCTTCTGCCCCGGAAAAAGCCGCTCGTGGTTCGTTTCGTTCTCGGTGAAGAGCAGCGGCACGTCCCCTTCGCACGAAAGGACGAACTCGCCGAGCACCGGATGCGCCACTGACACCGCGCTCACGCCTGCCGGCGCCTCAGCCTGACGGAGGCTGGGTTTCCGGGTGGCCCGGTTGGATTCGGCAATCCAGGCCGACCAGTCGTTGCGGAACCACAGCGTCGGCAGGAGATGCAGGTCTGCCGCGTCCGGTCCCCGGTTGATGGCCGTGATCCTGACGAGGATGTCATCCGCACCGCCCTTGGCGTACTCCACGAACACGTCGAAGTACCGATCGTCCTTGAAGACGCCGGTGTCGAGGAGCTCGTACTCCATCTCCTCGCGGGTGCGCCGGCCGTTGGTGTGCAGCAGGTCGGCGTAGGGATACGCCGCGTGCGGGTACTTGTACAGAAACTTCATGTACGAGTGGGTCGGCGTGCTATCGAGATAGAAGTAGTACTCCTTGACGTCCTCGCCGTGGTTGCCTTCGCTGTTGGTCAATCCGAAGAGGCGCTCCTTGAGGATCGGATCGTTCCCGTTCCACAAGGCCAGCGCGAAGCACAGGCGCTGTTTGTCATCGGAGATGCCCGCCAGGCCGTCTTCGCCCCAGCGATAGGCGCGTGAGCGCGCTTGGTCGTGGGTGAAGAAATTCCAGGCGTCTCCGTTCTCGCTGTAGTCCTCGCGGACCGTTCCCCACTGGCGCTCGCTGAGATAAGGACCCCACTTCTTCCAGCCGACCGTGCCGTCGCGAGCCTCGTCAAGCCTGATTTGTTCAGCGGTGTTCATGGGGCCCCTCCGTTTGCCACTTACCACGAACGTGATCTGACGATCGAAACGTCCACACCCAGGCGGGCGTCAACACGCAATGGCTCGAGCAGATTCCGGGCGCTTGAGCCCGAGCGGGCCAGCCGGCCATCGAGTGTGGTGGGCTCGAGACCGAGTCGGCTTGCTGCACCATCCATACCCCGGACGCGCCAGCCGGTGCTCTCGAGCACCGCGCGAATGTGCTCTCCCTCGACGCCCTCCCGCTTCGCGCTGCGCCCGATACCTCGGGTCACCCAGCCACCATGAGGGAGTTTGCGCGGTGCTCATCGGAGGTGACGGGCACTATAGGCGTTCGCGCCACCGTCGACCACTGCCCTTAGGGGAAGGTGGGAGTGAATAAGGTCAAGCACACCGGAAGGTTGCCCGCGCCATCGCTACCATTGCAACCGGGCACCGATCCGGAGGACGCGCGGTGCCGTGATTGCGGTCGGCCGCAGCCACGAGCCACCCGAGGTGGTGGTGAGCGTCTGTGCAGCATTGGTGTTGAACATGTTGTACACGTCGAAGAATCCCATGACACGCACAGCTTTGATGCGAAACGTTTTCTCGGTGCGCACGTCGACGAGCGTGATGTCAGGCGTCCGATTGGCCGCGATCGGTTCCGCTTTGATGGTCGCGCTCCCATAGTTGAGCGTTTGAACGAAGGTGCGCGCGAACGGTGTGCCGGACTGATGTCGGACGACGGGGACGACCAGAAAGCCCCAGCGAAGATTCATCGTGCCGTTCAGTTTCGCCTGCCACGTCCTGAACCGATCCTGATTGCGCGTGGCGTTGATCAGGGCATTCGGCGTGAAATCATTGCCCGTCCCAAGGGCGGCCTCGTGGCTCCACGTCTCCGTGAAGCTGGCCAGCAACGACCAACCGGTGCGCTGACGTTTCGTCGCCGTGATCTCCCAGGTGTAGTACTCGCTGTTGCTGTCGGGCAGGTTCGTGGTCAGGTTCACGGGCGACGCGCTCAAGGAGGCCGCGGTCAGGTCGTAGGCGGTCACGGTTCCGCCATCATCGGCAGAACCGAGTCGGCCGTCAGGACCGGGATCGACGGCAGCGACGGGCACTGAGTACGCACTGAGCGGCCGGCTGACGTTGATCGTGCCGTACGGCTGGCGCTTCGCGTTCAGGACCATGCCGGTCCGGACGCCGACATCAGGTGCCACCTCGCGCTCGATGTACGCGCTGGCCTGACGGACATAGGTATTCTCGATGCCCGGATCGAGCCGCGTGGACGTGCTGCCGCCGGACACAGCGATCAATCGTCCTTCCTCGCCAGGATCCCATCGGCCGTTCGAGTTCGCATCGTTGGTCCAGGCGTAGGTCTGCGACCAGCCGGAAGGATTCGGGTTGAAGGCTGACGTGAAGTTGGTTCCGGGGTAGACCCAGAACTGTCCGTAATGGAGTTTGAGCACCGTCTTGCCGTCGCCCGTGAGATCGGCGCTCATGCCCACGCGTGGGGCCCAGTTGTTGAACGTGAGGACGGGGTCGATCGCCGGGAACGTCTGCCCTGCAGGTCCCTGCTGCTCGGGAAGAATCGGCTGGTAGCGATCCAGGCGCATTCCAAGAGAAAGCGTGACCCGGCCATTGAGACGCCACGCGTCGTCCACGAAACCAGCGGCGGTCGTCAGAGCGTTCTTCGACACGTTCGGGCCCAACCGGATCTGCACCTGGGCGGGCGCGCCGTTGTTCAGCGTCGACACGCAGTTGCAGGGATTGCCGTATCCGTCGGTCGGTGCGACGAGCCGGTCGTTCATGTACTCGCCGCCGATTCTGAAGGTGTGACTGCCGCCCCACCCGGTCTTCAGGAAGCTCATGGAACCGTTGGCCTGCGGGCGGTTGATCAGTCGCTCCTGAGACACGGCGCCACCGCGCACCGTATTCGCACCAATGTCCGCAATGCGCGGGTCCGTGCTCTTGAATGTGGCGGCGAAGTCGGAGCGATAACCTCCGACGCGTGCCTCGACGTAGAACGCGTCCGTCACGGCGGCGTTGTACTCGCCCTTCCACACGCTCACGGGAAACACCACGCGCTGGAGTGCATCACTGGTCACGATGGGCTGGCTCGTGCTGGCGGTGAAATAACTCGACTGCCGGAAGGTTTCGTGCTGGAGGTATCCGACGAGCTTCTGACGTCGAGACAGCAGGTAGGTGACCTTGCCCGTCACGACCGTCGCGTCGAGCGTGGCAGCCGTGTCGAGCAGCCAGGGGTATTGCTGCGCAACCTCCGTGGAGCGGTACGCGCCATACCACCACGCCTTGTCCTTTTTCAGGTATCCGCCCACGTCCGCGTTGAAATCCCGAAAGCGCTGCAGCCGGTTGACATCGCGCGCGTCGAGGCCGGGCCCGCCGGAGACGCCGCGCGCGATTTGACCGTCGTCGATGTTGGTGGCCTCGAGCGCATCGTTCTGGAAATCCGCGTACAGGCCGCCGTGATACGCGTTGCCGCCGGACTTGCTGACGTACTGGCCCAGAGTGCCCGGCACTGGCATTGCGGCCGTCTGGCCCACGGCGGTGATGGCAATCTCCGAAAACGACGCGAAGTCGGAGAAGTAGTTGTCGTTCGCGCCGTTGGCCCCGCCGACACGAATGCCTTCAACCTCATTGCGGTTGACCCCGGTGGTCGCCCGCAGTCCATAGGCGGTGTATTCCTGCAGGGTGAGCGCGCCGTTACCTCCCACGTCCATCTTCGAGAGCGCCACGCCCGGCGTGTTCGCCGCGATCGCGAAGAAGTCGCGCGCGCCTGGCAGGCTCGCGAGCGTGTCGCTGTCAAAATGGGTCGTGACCGCTGTTGACGAGACGTCAACCACAGGCGCCGCGCCGCTGACGGTGACGCGATCGTCGATGGTCGCCGGGCTCAACTCGACGTTGACGGTCGCCGTGAAACCGAGCCCGACGTGGATGCCCTCGCGGACAATCGTCCCAAAACCGGAAAGCTGAAAGGTGAGCGTGTGGTCGCCCAGGGGCACTGCAGAAAAGCGGTAGGCGCCCGCCTCGTCGGTGAGGGCGGTGCGGGTGGTCATCAATGACGGCCCCGACAGGCTGACGGTCACGCCCGGCACGACGGCCTTCGTGCTGTCTGTGACGACGCCATTGATGGCACCCGTCGTCGCGGTCACGGTCTGCGCTTCGGCGGACGCGCCCCCGTTCCCTGCGATGACGCACAGAACCAGACCGACGACCCAGGCGTCCCGCCGACGCATGACGTATACAAGCTGTCATCTAGGCCCTGCAAGAGCGTACGGCGAATTCCGCCAGCCATCGTCGGGAATGCTAAAGATAACTTCATGGGACGGACTCGACTGCCAAGTGATTCTCGTGCCAGGGCATTGGCGTCTGCAGACGGCACGCAGCGTTAATATCCGCTGTGCCCATTGAATCAGGGAAGCTGAGTTCATGAGTTGGGTCACCGTCATCTGGTCCATGGTCGCGTCGGCGTGCCTCACGCTGGCGGTGATCTACTTTCTGGTGTGGTGGAGCAACCGCACCGCCTGGGCCAATCTGCTCTTTGCCATGACCGCAGCCTCCACAGCGGCCTTCACGCTTTGTGAATTGCGGCAGATGCGAGTCGGGACGTCCGGAGAACTCCTCTCGGCGATGAGGTGGACACATGTTGCGCTGCTGGGTGTGCTGGTCTCGACCGCGTGGTTCGTGACGTTTTACCTCGGCGCGGGGCGGCGATGGCTGGCGTGGACCGTCTCGGGCCTGCGCGCGTTCTACCTGCTGGTCGCGTTTCTGATCTGGGGGAACGTCAACTACCTCGAGATCACGAGTCTGCGGCGCGTGCCGTTTCTCGGCGACTCCGTCACGGTGTTCGAAGGCATACGGAATCCATGGATGCTGTTCGGCTACGCGACGATGGTGCTGATCCTCATCTTTGTCGCGGATGCCAGCGTCACGGCCTGGCGGCGAGGCGAGCGCCGAAAGGCGCTGATGATCGGGGGCAGTGTCGAATTCTTTCTCTTGCTCGGCACCGTTCAGGCCGCGCTGGTCCATTGGGCCCAACTGCCCATCCCCGTTCTCATCGGCCCGCTCTACCTCGGCCTGGTCGTCGTGATGGCCTCCGAGTTGAGTCGTGACGTGCTCCGGGCGTCGCGACTCGTCCACGAGCTTCAGGCCAGCGAGGCCGGGCTGCGCGAAAGCGAGGCGCGCATGAGCCTGGCCGTCGATGCCGCCGATTTGGGCATCTGGATCCGGGACCTGGCGCGAAACGAGATCTGGGCGAGCCACAAATGGCGCGAGTTGTTTGGCTTCGCGCCGTCAGAGCCGCTCGAGTTCAACGCCATCCTGCAACGGCTGCACCCCGATGATCGCGAAGGCCTCCGGCAGGCCGACGCGATGGCGGTCGCGGGTGCGGATGGAGGCAAATACCAGACCGAATACCGGTTGATGCTGCCGGATGGCGCGACCCGGTGGATTTCCTCCCAGGGCCGTGTCGAGTTCGACGCCACGGGCCAGCCGGTCCTGATCCGTGGCGCCGCTCGCGACGTGACCGCGCGCAAACAGGCTGAGCAGGAGACACAGCTGCTCCGGCAGGAGATCGCGCACGCGGGGCGCGTCTCGATGATGGGCCAGCTCGCGTCGGGGCTGGCACATGAGATCAATCAGCCGCTCGCGTCGATCTTGCGCAACGCGGAGGCGGCCGAGCTGTTCCTGCAGCACCCCTCGCCGGATCTCGATGAGATCCGCGCGATTCTTTCGGACATCCGCTCGGACGACGAACGCGCTGGCCACGTCATCGATCGCATGCGCGGGCTGCTCAAGCGGCAGACGCTCGACACGGGACGGCTCGACGTGGGCGCGCTGGTCGGCGATGTGGCGGCGCTCGTGCGGATCGATGCAGCGACGCGGCAGGTGAAGCTGGATGTCGATGTGCCAGCCGATCTGCCGCACGTTCGCGGCGACCGCGTGCAGATTCAGCAAGTGCTGCTCAACCTCATTCTCAACGGGATGGACGCGCTCCACGGGACGAGGCTCGAGGATCGGCGCGTCGATGTGACCGCGCGGCTCGACGGCGCGCAGCTCGATCGAGATCGCCGTCGGCGACGCGGGGCACGGCATTCCTGCCGACACGCTGGCGCGGATCTTCGACCCGTTTTTCACGACCAAGCCGAACGGCATGGGCATCGGTCTGGCGGTCTCCCGCACGATCGTCGAGGCGCACAGCGGGCGACTGTGGGCTGAGAACAGGAACGGCGGCGGCGCGGCATTTCGTTTCACGCTGCCGATCGCGGAGGAGGGCGCCGCCGTATGAGCGTGACCGAACCCACCGTCCACATCGTCGATGACGATGCGCCCTTTCTTGCGGCAACCTCGCGGCTGCTTCGGGCGAGCGGGTTTGCGGTCAGGACGTTCGGGTCGGCGAGCGACTTTCTCACGCAGCGAGCCGAGGATGCGCCGGGCTGCGTGCTCGCCGATGTGCGGATGCCCGGCATGAACGGCCTCGAGCTGCAATCGGCGCTGGCCCGGTCGTCCAATCCGCTGCCGATTCTCTTCCTCACCGGCCACGGCGACATCCCCTCGAGCGTTCGCGCGATGCGCGATGGGGCGGAAGACTTTCTCGAGAAGCGAGCGGCGAAAGCACGACCTTCTCGAGGCGGTGACGCGCGCCCTCGCGCGCGACGCGCGGGAGCGCGAGGCGCGCAACCGGCAGCGTGAATTGCGCGCGCGCTTCGGCACGCTCACCGCACGGGAGTTCGAAGTGCTCGGCCATGTCGTGCGGGGCAAGCTCAACAAGCAGATCGCCGGCGACCTCGGCATCCACGAGCGGACCGTGAAGCTCCACCGCACGGCGATCACGACGAAACTGGGCGTGCAGTCGGTCGCCGAACTCACCCGGCTGACCGACGAGGCGGGCCTGCTCACCGAGTCGAAGCCAACCTTCCCTAAAGGGCAGTAGTCGCCTTCGCTGCCGATGCATATAGTGCTCACCGGTGGCGAATGCCCTGCACCCGCGGAGTTCGCGCTGTCGTTGGCGGACATCATCCGGCTGATCAAGATGAGTAAAACCGTAACTCTCTACGTCGCCGTCGTCGATGACGACGAGAATTTCTGCCGATCGCTCGGCAGGCTGCTTCGCGCTGCGGGCATGCAGCCGATCACGTATGCCTCAGCTGAGGCGTTCCTCGCGGATACGAAACATCCCCTATTCGACTGCCTGGTGCTCGACGTTCATCTTGGTGAGATGTCCGGCATCGAACTTGGCCAGCGACTCGTGGCCGAAGGCCGCGCATGCCCCTTTCATCTGTATCACCGCTCACGAGGATCCCGAAACGCGCGCACTCGCCGAAGCAGCGGGTTGCGCCGCGTTCTTCCGAAAGACCGATTCCGGTGCCGCCGTGCTCGACGCCATTCGCCGCGTGGCGCGCTGTCTAACCGCTGACGTTCGACTCGGATCCTTCCCCTAAGGGCAGTAGCGGCGGTCTTACCGACCCTCCTATAGTGCGCATCGGCTCGCATGAACGCGCTGCCGGATGAAAAGGAACAGATGAAGACGCTCTGCACGCAGCCGGCGTTTGTCGCGGCATTGTCGGACTGCTCGTCGTGGCGGCTGCCATGGCCTGCTCCGGTCCGAAGGAAGCGGCGCCGCCGGCGGCAGCGGCGGCGACACGTCGCCGGTCACGTCGGCGACCGACGCGCCCATCCCCGCCAACGGCGTCGCCGTACGACGCCCTTCCGGAAGCCGTGCGGCTCGTGATGGACAAGCCGTTCACCGGTGACTTCGACGCGCTGGTCAAGCGTCGCGCGATTCGCGTCGCCGTGACCTTCAACCGCACGCACTACTTCATCGACAAGGGGCAGGAACGGGGCCTGACCTACGAGGCCCTGAAGCTGTTCGAGAACGATCTGAACGCGGACCTGAAGACCGGCAACCTCAAGGTGCACGTGGTGATCGTGCCGATGTCGCGCGATCAGCTGTACCCCGCCCTCGCGAGCGGCAAGGTGGACATGGTCGCCGCCATGGTGACCGTCAGGCCCGAGCTGGAGAAGCTCGCGGCCTTCTCGGAGCCGACGCGCACCAATGTGAGCGAAGTGGTGGTCACCGGGCCAGGCGCGCCGCCGATCGCCACGGTGGACGATCTCGCCGGTCAGGAGGTGTTCGTCCGCAAAGGGAGCATTTACGAGGAGAGCCTCATCAAGCTGAACGAGCAACTGAAGGCGCGCGGCAAGCCGCCGGCCGTGTTCGTCGAGGCCCCCGCCGTCCTCGAGGACGATGACGTGCTCGAGATGGTCAACGCCGGCCTCGCTCCAATCACCATCGTCGACGACTACCTGGCCGAGTTCTGGAGCAAGGTGTTCACCAGCATCAAGGTGCACAAGGACATCGCGGTGCGGTCCGGCGGCAACCTGGCCGTCGCGTTTCGCAAGGAGAATCCCAAGCTCAGAGAGGTCGTCAACACGTGGCTCAAGAAGCACGGCAAGGGCGACGGCTTCCGAAACACCATCGAACGTCGCTATCTCGACAGCGTCAAGTACGCGAAAAACGCCGCGGCCGATGCCGAGCGCAAGAAGCTGCAGGCCGTGGTCGAGCTGTTCAAGAAGTACGGGGCGCAGTACGACATCGACTACCTGCTGATGGCGGCGCAGGGGTACCAGGAATCGACGCTGGATCAGGACGTCAAGAGTCCCGTGGGCGCGATTGGCGTGATGCAGGTCATGCCCCCGACCGGCAAGGAATTGAACGTCGGCGACATCACCGAGGTCGACGCCAACATCCACGCCGGCGTGAAGTACATGCGGTTCATGATGGACCAGTACTTCAAGGATGAGCCCATGGACAACCTGAACAAGGCCCTCATGACGTTTGCGTCCTACAACGCCGGGCCGGGACGGATCAGACAGCTCCGGCGCGAGACGGAAACAAAGGGGCCTCGATCCCAACGTGTGGTTCGGCAACGTCGAGCGCGTCGCCTCGGAGCGGATCGGCCGCGAGACGGTCACCTACGTCAGCAACATCTACAAGTACTACATCACCTACCGGCTGCTCACCGAGCAGCAACAGCGACGCGACGCGGCGAAGGCGGCGGTCGCGAAGCGCAAGTGAGTCCGCTTCGAACGACTCGATGATCGTCGAGCTGGTTCACATCTTGGAGATTGATCATGACGGCAAAGACACGGCCCCGGAGTTCGCCCATGCGAAAGTCGGCTCGACTCTCGCGCACGCTGCCCCCACTGGACGCGACGCAGCAAGCCCTGATCGCCCAGCTCGACGCGAGCCGGGAGGCCTGGCACGGCTTCGGCCGATACGCGCCCGAGCGTTCCCAAGAACATCCCGCGCAACGGCTGGCCGACGGGGTGCAGGTCCTGGAACGGGTTCCCCACGCGGCCCATGCAGCGTGGACGCCGCCGAAGAATCGACCCAGCCCCGTGGACATCGTCGTGGCCGGGAATGCTGGCCGCCAGGAGCAATACGTGCCGCTCCGCATGGGGCGCATGGCGGCCTCGCCGTTCGCCTTTCTGCGCGGGGCCGCCGCGGTGATGGCGTGGGACCTGTCGCACACGCCGGTCAGCGGCATTCAGGTCGCGATCGACGGCGACGCGCACATCAACAACTTCGGGCTCTACGGCACGCCACAGCGCGACGTCATCATCGACCTCAACGACTTCGATGAAGCGACGATCGGGCCCTGGGAATGGGACCTTAAGCGCCTGGTCGCCAGCGTGAACGTCGCCGGTCGCGAGAACGGGATGAGTTCCAAGGAACGACGACGTGCCGTCAGGAAGACCGTCACCGGCTATCGGTTGAACATGCAGCCGTCTGTCGGCGATGGGCATCCTCGATGTGTGGTCGATCTTCGCGCACGCCGAACGTCGCCCGAAGGCCGTCACGGTGCCGCGCAAAGCGCCTGGGACGTTATTCAGAAGACCGTGGGCAAGGCGAAGCGGACCACGAACGCCAGCCTGCTGCCTAAGGTGGCCCAGCGCGGGCAGGACGGCGCATGGCGGTTCAAGGGTGACCCGCCCATCCTCACCCGCGTGGACGACGTCACGCGCCGTAAGGTCATCGCGGCACTGGTCGAGTACGGCGAACATCTCGCACCCGCTTACCGGTCCATGTTGCAGCGATATACCGTGGCCGACGTGGCGCACCGCGTGGTCGGCGTCGGGAGCGTCGGCACCCGCGCCTACCTGGTGCTGTGCTTTGGCAACGGGGACATCGACCCGCTGTTCCTCCAGGTGAAAGAGGCGATCGTGCCCGTGCACGCCGCCTATCTGCCGCCGATGGTGATGCGTGAACAGCACGAGGGGCGTCGCGTCGTCGGAGCCCAGCGCCTCCTGCAGTCGCTCGGCGACCCGCTCCTGGGCTACACCAAGATCGACGGGCGCGACTACTTCGTGCGGCAGATGAAGAACATGAAGGCCTCGATGCCCGTGTCGTTGATGACGGGGCGAACCGTTCGACTTTTGGGCGTTCCTGTGCGGGGCCCTGCTGGCGCGCTCCCATGCGCGCTGCGGCGATGCCGTCCGCATCGCGGGCTACTGCGGCGACGGCGACACGCTGGATCGCGCGTTGGCGGACTTCGCCGAGGCGTACGGCGACCAGACCGAGCGTGACCATGCCGAACTGGTGAAGGCGATCAAGGCCGGACGCGTGAAGGCGGTCGCGGAGGAGTCGAGACAAGGCGTGAGCGGCCAACCGCTGTCGAGCTTTCCGACCGACTTTCCGGCCATCCGCCTTCGCCCGGATCATCAACGGTAGTCGGACACTGGAGGCCCGACCCGCCGCGTGTTCGGCTCCAACCTTCCCCTAAGGGCAGTAGCGGGCGCGTGCCGTCACCCTTACACTCGCCTTCAAGTCGGAGAATCAGATGAGCAGCTCAGTAACTCACTTCGAAATCTATGCCGAGGACCCGGCGAAGCTCTCGGAGTTCTACCGGACGCTGCTCGGATGGCAGGTTGATAAGGCGCCTGGCGTCGACTACTGGCGCATCGACACCGGCTCCGGAGAGTCGAAAGGGATCGGCGGAGGGCTACTACTGCGGCCGATCCCGGGCCCGCGCAGCTGGGTGCACTACGTCCACGTCGAATCGCTCGCCCAGACCGTCGAGCGGATCGTGGAGCTTGGTGGTGCAGTCGTGCGACCGAAAACCGCTGTGCCGAAAACGGCGTGGTACGCGGTAGTGACCGACCCGGAGGGGAACATGTTCGCCATCTGGCAGGCCGACCCGTTGGCGATGCCGCTGCCCGAACCAGACGAACTGGGCTAGAGACAGAAACCCGAGACTGACAGGAGGACGAGTTCATGCGTTACACAGACGACGCGCTGTATCCCGAGAACATGCAACCGTTGATCATCACTGCGGCGCCCTATGGGCCGACATGGTTGCCGGGCGACGCGCCCGACATTGCCGTGACCTGGGACGAGCAGGTCACGGCGGCGGTGGATTGCTACAAGGCCGGCGCCAGGGTCTTGCACCTCCACGTGCGCAACCCCGCAACCGGGCACCTCTCGGCGGATATCGAGCACTACAACTTGATGATGGCGCGCCTCCAGAAAGCCGTGCCCGAAATGATCATCCAGGTCGGCGGCTCCATCGCCTTCTCGCCCAAGAGCGATGACGCCAAGGCCAAGTGGCTGGACTACGACACGCGCCACATGCTCGCGGAAATCACGCCCGCGCCGGAGACCGTCACGGTAGCCATCGGCACCTCGATGTTCGACATCACGCAGATGTGGACCGCGGACGATGTGAAAGGGACCCATCTGGAGGATCCGAAAGTGATCGCGGCGTACGCCGGCATGTTCACCGACGCCGGTCCGGCCTTCTATCTGGAGCACTTGAAGCGCCTGCGGGCGCATAAGATTCAGCCCTACTTCACACTGGCGCATGTGCACCAGCTCGAGATCGTGGAGCGGCTGATCCGCCACGGTGCGTACATGGGCCCGCTGAATACGAACATCACGATGTATGGCGGCGGCGGGTGTGGCCACAATCCATTCGACTGGATGCACTGGCTCCAGCGCGAACCGCAGGGTGCCGTCGTCACCTTCTGGGCCGGGATGCGGGTCAACGCGGTCGCTCAGCCGATGGCGATCATCCTGGGCCAGCACGTGCGCGTCGGGATCGAGGACAACCTCTGGAACAGCAAGCGCCAGCGTATGACGTCGATTGACCAGATCAAGGCAGCCGTGGACCTCAGCGAGCGGTTCGGCCGCAGGATTGCGACGGCGGACGAAGCGCGCAAGATCATGAAGATCGGGGTGTGGTACGACAGCGTGGACGAGACGCTGAAGAACCTCGGTATGCCGCCCAATCGCGGTGATGACGATCGCGGCTTCATGGTCTGGGAGACCGACGGCAAGAAGAGCGTCCAGCACCAGATTTCCGACTCGCATCCGATGGCCTACTGCATGACGCCGCCACCGGCGCTGGCGAAGACGTAAGGACGGGACCCTCAAATGGGAGACAGTGATATGGCAGTACCCGCGACAGCAGAAGCCACCGGTCCCTGGGACAACGCTGCGCTGGCCACGTTTCGCGAATGGGAACCGTCCTGGGTCGATGAATGTCTCAGGATGTCCGCCGATCCATGGACCAACGGCGTACTGCCGCGTAAAGACGTCGAGTTGATCAGCCTGGCGGTGAATGCTGCGTGCACGAACTTGAGCGCCGAGGGAACCCGGCGCCATATTCGCGGCGCACTCGACGCCGGCGCGACCCGCGAAGAGATCCTGATGACCCTGAAGGTCGCATCTCTTCTGGCGCTCCACACGTGCAGCCTGGGCGCACCCATTCTCCTGGAAGAAGCGAAGGCGGCCGGCGTGACGTTCACGCCGAAGCCGGCGGCAACCCCGGTCTGCGACACGATGAAAGCCGCGGGCCAGTGGAATACGGCCTGGGACGCATTCTTCGAGATTGCCCCGGCCTGGACGGAGGCGATCATCGCCGTGAGCCTGCCCGTTTACTCCAGTGGGGTATTCACGCCCAAGCTGGCGGAGCTGCTGAGCATCGCCGTCGATGCGTCGGTCACTCATATGTACGCGCCAGGCACACGGCGGCACATCCAGTCGGCCCTGAAGCTCGGCGCGACCATGGAAGAGATCATGGAAGTGCTCAAGATCTGCGTCGCCGCGGGTATGCAGGCAAGCAATCTCGGTGTCCCCATCCTGGCCGACGAGCTTCAACGCGCTCGAGGATAGAAATAGCGGGTGCCACGTACCTGAGTTCATTGAAGCCGCGCGCCTCGACGAACTCCCATCATGATCGCGCTGGTGACACCGCCGCCGGCGACCGGATGGATTGAGTCGTTCTAGAGCTGTATCTGAAGTCGTGTCTGGAAGAAGTGCGTCTTGCCGACGAGACCGAAGCGGTTCAGCGATCCGTACCCATACGCGAGCTCCAGGCGCAGGTTGTCCGACAGATACCAGTTGACCAGGGGCGTGAAGCGCCAGAACCTGCCGCCCGAGATTGGCCCGCTGTCGAGATCGACGGTGTTGACGTGTGCCACGAGCTCCAAGGCGCCGGGTCCGCCAGAGAAGACTGTACGCAGCGGTGAGATCTGTTTGAAGTCTCCGTTCTGTGTGTTGTAAACGCGCACCTCACCGGTGATCAACCAGGAGAAGAACGCCTCGCCGCCGTGGAAGTACGGGTCGCCCGACTGCGGGGCATCGACCTTCTGCATGAAATACTCGCCCCCCATGGTGAGGGAGCCGGGTCGGTAGTACGCCTCGAGCCCGACCGTCGTGCTTCCATCGGCGGCAAACTCCCCGGTATCGACGACTAACGGCGCCGCCCAGGCGCCCGGACGCGCCTTCAGCCGCAGCGTCCCGCTGTTCACCCAGCCGTACCGTCCGCTGACCCCCAGATGGACCAGGGTCCCGCCCGTGGGCGTCATCATCGGCACCCAGGCAACGCGCCCGGCCAGCTGGTTCTCGTAGCTGGAGAACCCCTCGCCGTCAGACAGCGCGTCGCCGTAGAACCCGACGTTCCAGATGATGCGGGCCTTCGGCGCGTAGCCGAGCCACTTGACGCCATCGGCGAGGATCGGGAGCATCGCATCGCTGACGGCGGCACGCTCCATCCCCCAGCCGGCGTACCCGTTCATCACCTTGTTCAGCGAGAAGCCTTCCTTGGACCGACCGACGAAGATGTGCCCCCAGATTTCGGGAACCGCCACCATGATCCCCGTCATCCGGAGGAGCATTGTTTCCTTGTCGGCATCGTACATGATGCCGGCGGTCCACGTGGTTGCCCGTCTGAACCCCAGACGACCGTTCAGGAGGATACGTCCGTCGCGGTACTTCCACCCTGACGTCATATCGAACTGTTCTTTGCTATTGTCGTCCTGCGTGAAGCCAGCGTAATCGAACAGAAGACCGAAGCCCACCCGGATGGATCCGAGCGAGCCCGCGTACTCGTTGAAACTCACCAACCCGCGCGCCGGCGGCTCGTTCTCGCCATCACCGGCCGTGATCGTATCGTTGATGGCGGCTGGCTGCGACGGGGGAACGGGCCCCTGCTGCGCCGGCGGAGCGCTCCCGCTCTGCGCAGGATGAGCGACGGCGACCGCAGGCACGATGAACAGAAGTATCGCGGCCAGCGCGACGCCAGGGCAGGTCTCCAGTTTCATACATGTCTCTCCGGGATAGTAGGTGCGGAACATCGTCGCACCTGCGCGGCGGCGGGCTTCTTCAGCAGCGCCAGCGAGAGGAGAATCCGCGCGGGTTCAGCTCGTCCGAGGCGATGACGCCCAGCTCGTCGTCGTTGAGCTCCACATTCCGTCCCACGAGTCCCGTCGCCACGCGGGAGCTCCGCACCACGACATCGCCCTTCACGGCTTCGGCGGCCGCGGTGACCGCCGCCCTGGTCATCTTGCCGTTGCCGACCCCAGCGATGCATTAAGGTGGGCATTCTAGGTATCGGCGTGGGCCTCCGCTACTACCCAAAGGGGAAGGTCGGTGCCGTCGGGAGCAGCCGCGTAACGACCGACAGGTCATTTGGCGCACGACGACGTTGGCGTGACCGGGAACCGGCCGAAACTGGTCCTGCATTCTGGCCGGCCATAGGCCTGGTACGGCGTTAGGTGTGACAGAGGTCGGAGCGCGACCTTGGCGGCGTCGCTGCGAGTGCGGGTCCGACGGTGTGTCGCGAGCCGTGTTGGCTCAACTGTGCGCTCCACAGCTGCAAGTACCGCTGGTTGCACGCCCCCGTAACCAAACCTAACCTTCAGACTTCCCCACTTCCAGCGCGTCGGCGTCGCTCCCGGTGATCGTCGCGGACGACTCCGTGTAGCAAAAAATTCCGAACATCACGCGAGAGGCGGTCGCCTGAAGTTTTGAGTGAACACAATCGTCGAAATCGACAGAGATCAGACAAAAGGCCCCTGTTGGGAAGACTGCCAAGGCGTCACGTCCCCTCGATGTCGCAGGCGATTTACAAAAACCGGACACCGAATACGACAGGTCCACGCTGGCGCAGCGCCCTCCTGCGCACCCACACCTTCTTCGTGCCGGTCGACCAGCCCATCCTCATGACGCTCACCCTCAGCACCGCGGCCGGCGTCGGCGGCAGCGGCTCGCCGGAGTCGGCGATGTCCAGCTTCAGCAACAGCTTCGAGATCCCCATCGGCTCGGACGCCTTCGTCCTGCCGGCTGGGGTGACCGCCAACGCCGGCGACTGGCTGGTGAACAACCGCAGCGTGGCGGTTCCGGTTCAGGTTCCCGTTCCCGAGCCCGCGACCCTGACTCTGCTCGGACTCGGCAGCGTGGGACTCGGAGTCTATCGCCGTCGTCGGCGCCGCTGAGGCGACACCGGGTAACCAGCGAGTAAACCGGGCCATCGTGCGGCGCGTAAACGCGCTTGACGGGCGCGCGTCAGGCCGCCGCTCGTGACACGCGGGCCGCCACCATAGACGCTCTCCCTCCCCCGCAACCAAAGATACTGGCAAAGAGAGGTCGTCGGATTCCGACGACCTCTTCGTTTGTCCGCCTCCGCCGAAGGCTACGGCGAGACTCGCCGTGGGCAAAGTCTCGTCTCCGCTGGCCGGGCGAGTCCAGTCGCGGAGGCGCGCCCTAACCCACAAATTCGCGCAGAAGTCCCCCTGGCGCGACAAAAGTCTTCTATTGCTCAGCTTTTGCTTCGGTATTGATAATCGCGAAATGATGGAAGTGACTTAGCTGTAATAATTTACAGCCATCATTGCCCCATGACACCACCGGCACCTCGATTGCTAGGGGCAGCTCATCACTTCGCAGGCCACGGCTCTCGCGAACGCACTGCAGGCGCGCACCTTAGCGGCGGGCCGGGGCGGGTGTTCCGTCGTTTCTGCCTACCGTTGGCGCCGCGCTCGTCCTCCTAGCGGCTGAACTGCTGTACCTGACTTTCCGGTTCGACACCCAAATCCTTCTTCGTTCCGACTCCGCCTTTGCCCTGATCCTCGGGTGGGCTCCGCAGTATCTCCGGTTGGCCACGACGATCGCGGTCCTGACGATCGTGCTGGCGGGCAACGACCTTCTCCGCGGATTGCGCAGCGTCACGGTTCCTGATGCTCATCGCTGGCGGATCGCGCCCCTGGCCGTACATGCCACGTTTCTCTTGGCCCTAACCGTTCTCAGCGCATCGCTCTTCGAATCCGACACCGCAGCGCCACCGCAGTTGCCGCTCCGCACCGTGGCTTGGTTCATCGCCGGCGCGGGAACCCTCGTCGCCTGGAGCCTGGCGGTCTTTCCCATCGCCAGTTGGCGCGCCGCCGCGAGAGCCGCGGGCGTCAAGCTGGCCTGGGCCGCGATCGCCGGCGGCGTAATCTGGTCGGCAGGATTCATCACCGAACAGCTCTGGCGCTCGCTCGCCCGCTACACCTTCGCGGTCGTCGCGTGGACGCTTCGCCTGATCTATCCGTCGACGATCAGCGACACGGCGCGGCTCGTCGTCGGCACGCCAACCTTCAAAGTCGCGATCTCGCCGGAGTGCTCAGGCTACGAGGGTATCGGCCTCATTGTCGGTTTTCTCAGCCTCTACCTCTGGCTGTGCCGCCGCGAACTGCGTTTCCCGGCGGCGCTCGTACTGCTGCCAATTGGCGCGGCGACGATCTGGATCGTCAACGCGCTGCGGATTGTCGCGCTGGTCGCGATCGGGACGTCTGCGTCGCCGGCGATCGCTCGCGGCGGCTTCCATTCACAAGCCGGCTGGATCGCCTTCAACGTGATCGCGCTCGGATTCGTGGGCGTCACGATGCGCGGCGGGTTCTTTCAGCAGACGCGCACAGAGCGCCAAGCGGTCGCGCGGCCAGACACGGCAACCGCGGCCTATCTCGGGCCGTTCGCGGCCCTCATGGCCATCGGGATGCTGACTGGCGCACTGTCGGCTGGCTTCGACTGGTTGTATCCGCTGCGCCTGCTCGTCGTGGCCGGCGTGTTGTGGGCGTTCCGCAAGCAGTACACCGAGATGAAGTGGTCCTGGTCGTCGATCTCGATCGCGATCGGCGCGGCGACCTTCGTCATGTGGCTGGCACTGCTGCCCGCCGATCGCAGTGAGAAGGATCTCTGGCCGGCCGCCTTGTCGACCGTGCCGTTCTCATGGGCCGCGGCGTGGCTCGCGGTGCGTGGCATCGGCTACGTCGTGGCGATTCCGATGGTCGAAGAACTCGCTTTCCGCGGATTCCTGGGGCGGCGGCTGTTGAACGCCGATTTTCAATCGATTCCGGTCGGACGTTTTTCGTGGGTACCGTTTCTGGTGTCGTCCGTGTTGTTTGGCGCCATGCACGGCCAGCTGTGGATCGCCGGCACGCTCGCAGGGATGGCGTTTTCACTGGCGCTCTATCGCCGCGGCGCGATTGGCGACGCGGTGCAGGCGCACGCGACGACCAACGGTCTGTTGATGCTGTACGCGCTGACCACTGGACACTGGTCGGCGTGGTCGTAACCAACGGCGGTTTTCCGACTAACCAGGGAGGCGCCATGCGCGCACGGTGGATTGAGAAGGCAACCTACGGTCTCGGACTCTTGACGGTTGTTCTGTCGCTCGGCGACACGACTCTTCGCGGCCGGGGCGGCGCAGGCGCCGGAAATCGACGCGAGCTCGATGTCGGCGGGACTTGGCTTACTCGCGGCCGGCGCTCTGATCGTCCGGTCACGGATGCGGTCGAAGTAACACCAAAGGAGAAGCAGCAATGCGGCAAGACATCGTTCGCGGGAGCTGGTTCGGGCTCGGCGTTCTCGCGCTGATTCTGGGCATTCACGGTCACGTGCTGGCCGGCACGCAAGTGACCACACCGGAAATCGACGGGAGCTCGCTTTCGGCCGGCCTCGGCTTGCTCGCGGCCGGCGCTCTGATCATCCGGTCACGGATGCGGTCGAAGTAGTCATGGCACTACGAATGGAGGGCACTCACATGCAGTCACAGCTCATTCGCGCAGCGTGGTACGGACTCGGCGTCATCGCCATGGTCCTCGCCATTCAAAGTCAGGTGCAGGCAGGAGGGACCGCGCCGGCTCCTGAGATCGACGGCAGCACCCTGACCGCCGGCTTCGGTCTGTTGGCGGCGGGAGTCCTCATCGTCAGATCCCGGATGAAGTCGAAGTAACAACGGTCAGAAGAAGTCGAATTGGCAACAGTCAAAGGAGTCTCTATGCGTCTGGCACGGTTCGCAATCTGCAGCGTGGGAATGCTCAGTCTGCTTGTGATCACTGGGACGACGGCCTTGGCGAGCAGTCCACTGCCGACTCCAGAAATCAGCGGCACCTCGATCTCGGCCGGGCTCGGTTTCTTGGCGGCGGGAGTCCTGATCGTCAGATCTCGGATGAAGTCCAAGTAGCAACAGTCAGAAAACAGTCAAAGGAGTCGCTATGCGTATGGCACGATTCGTGAGCTGCAGCTTGGGAGTGCTCGTCGTCCTTGTGATCACCGAGACGATGGCATTGGCACTCGACCCTATCGCGGCTCCAGAAATTGACGGCAACTCGATCTCGGCTGGCCTCGGTCTACTCGCAGCTGGCGCGATGATCGTGCGGGCTCGCTGGGGTCGGAAGTAACCCGTTAGAGCTCCAGGAGTGCACGGCTCATGGAAGGCTTACTGGCACGGGCGTCGGAAATCTACGCCGTCGACTACTTCGGCGCCATCATCATCGTCGCGTTGCTCGAGAGCATCGTCCCGCGTCGTGCCGCGGGCGATGCGCTCAAGCTCCGATGGACGAGCAATTTCGGCATCGCCATCCTCGGCACCGTCATCATGAAGACGGTGTTGCCGGCATTCGGTCTGCTGGGCGCCGCGCTGAGCCATCAGTATGGCATCGGGCTGCTGAACTACGTCACGTTGCCGCCGTGGATGGGCCTCGTCGTCACCGTGCTGACGCTCGATCTGGTGGCGTATGGGCAGCACTATCTGCTGCACCGCGTCGACTGGTTGTGGCGCATCCATCGAACCCATCACAGCGACAACGTCTGCGACTTCACGACGGGCGTCCGCTTCCATCCGCTTGAAGGAATTATCACGGGGGGGATTGCCTTTGCGGCAGTCACGGCGCTCGGCGCACCGCCGGCGTTCGTCTTCATTGCCGTGCTGCTCGAAACCTTCAACGGATTTCTGGAGCATGCGAATATCCGGATGCCGCGCACCCTCGACCGCATGCTGCGGCTCACGCTGGTGACGCCGGACATGCACCGCATTCACCACTCAAAGGGCGACGGCGACAGCCAGACCAATTTTGGCGGCATTTTCCCGTGGTGGGATCGACTCTTCGGGACGTATCGCGATCAGCCGTCCGTGGGCCTCGACGCGGTGGCCTTCGGCGTCGACGGATTCGAGGGGCGCCGGCACCAGATGCTGCATTGGATGATCGCGCAGCCGTTTCTGAGCGAAGCGACTGATGGCGGCAGGACGGGAGACGCCTCAGCGATCGCGCCCTCGGGCAGCAGCATCACAGCGGACAAGAACAAGCGCGTCGCCTGAGACGTGTCGGGCCTCACACCGACCCGCAACCATCACAACTTGCCGCAAGAGGTCGCCTGGTTCTGGTGACCTCGTCACATTTCCGCCTCCGCCGAAGGCTTCGGGATCGTCGGAGCGCCCTGAGGACGCGCGCGCCTCGGGTGTTCGCTCGGGCCGCGACACCTGGGCAAGGGTCGTCTTGCCAATTCCTGCCTCTCCGCAGTCAGCACGATCTGTCCGCGTCCGCGGAGTGCGCCATCGAGCGCACGGCTCAGTTTGTGAAGTATTCGCGATTCAGGAGGAACGGCCCGGCAGCAATTGAGACAACCGGCCGCGGTGGCCCATGATGCTGTGGTTCGCGTCATCGGCGTGATGTCATGCCTCGTGGCCGAAGGGCAAGACCCTGCTTGAGATGGACGCGGGAAGTACGAGACTTAGGTCCTTTTCTCGATGAGGATCCGCTTCGAGGTTGGGTGACGCCATGAGCGAATGCCACTATCGAATATTGAGTCGACTGGTCCTCGCGACAGGCTTGGTGATCCTCGCTGCAGGTTGCCGGTCCGCAAGTCCCCGAACTGCTCAAGTAGGCGTGCTCCACGACCCGAGCGATGTGAACGTGAATCGGGAACAACTGAGACTCAGAGTGCGATCGCTCGTCGGGCCGATGACGGGGAGGATGGAGTCGGCTGCAGACGAGATCGCGGCGTCGACGACCAGCTCGACGGTTCGACTCGCCGCGCTCGAGTGGAAGATCGACGCCGTGCCCGCGATGCGAGACTCGCTCTTCCAACCCGATCCGTCTGTCGCCCTCATCGATACCTGGGTGTTGCTCCACCAGATGGGCGACTACTTCGAGAGCGGACCGGGGAAGACCAGACTCGGGCCGGCGAGTGCACAAGCAGCCGCGGCGTGCCGAACGTCAGAGGACTATCTTGCCGGAGTAGCCGCTTCGGTCACGACGTCAGGCGACGTCTCGAAGGTGCGCGACTTCGTCCGGAGGTGGGCCGCCGATCATCCCATGACCGGAACGATCGCCGCCCGGCAACCCATCCTCAGCATCGACGTCAGAAACGAGCTTCAGGACTCTCTGACCATCGGCCAGGTAGCCGCCGAGGTCGCCACCTCGCTGGACGACCTGAACCGGCGACTCGAAGTGTACAGCGGGCAGGTGGTCCGACAGGCCCGATGGGAACTCGAGAGGCAGACGCTCGGCCTGCTCGACGACCTTTCGGTGAAGGAGGCGATCCCCTTGGCCGGACGGGCCGTGGCTTCCGCAGAGGGAATGGTGGCGGAGATTCACCGGCTGATGCCTGCCCTCGAGGGAGCGGCTCGTACCGTGGAGGGAGCGGCGGACATCATCGCGACGGAACGGCGGGCAGCCGTCAGCGCCATCTCGGCGGACGTCGTCCGCACGATCGAGTTCGCGCACGGCGAACGCCTTGCGGTCCTCGAGTTCCTGACCCTTGAGCGCAAGACGGCGATCGACGATCTTCGCAAGACGATCACCGAAGAGCGCCAGGCCGTCGTCCGCGATTCAGAACGGGTAGCCGTTCGCCTCGTCGACCACGCGATCGACCGGCTGGAGCGTCTCGTGCTGGCAGTTGTCGCGGTGCTGCTCGTGGCCGTCTTCGCGGCATTGCTTTTAATGCGCCTGCTCTTTCGCCGCCCGACCCACGCCACGTCGACCGCCACCTGAGCAACGCCGAGTCCAGGTGCCAACAGCGCCCGCCGAAGCCAGCCCGACTGTCGAATTGGCAGCCCGTCGCCGGCTCGAACCAGGCCCACGAGATGCGACGCGAGAGCACGAAATGCCGTGGGCTGCACAGATCGAATACGCAGGCATCTCCGCCACTCGTGAAAACAGGCGTAATTCTGCGCCACCAGCTCTGGCATACGATGTGCCCTTGGCGGTAGAGGCCGCCGCGGGCGTAATGTGTACGCGGAGCGTGCTCCCGGGAGGTATTCGCGAGTGCAGCCTGCTCAGCCGATCGAGCCGATACGGCAGCGCCGTTTCGGTGTGCTCGTGGAACGCACCGCTTGGACGTTCGGTGTGGTGTGCCTCGTCACGTGGGGCGCGTTGTACATCGACGGTGCAGCGGGCGCTCGCCACGAGCTCGAGCGGTTTGCGCTCCTCCAGGCGGCCGCGCTTGAGCAGCCCCCAGCGCCCGACCTGAGCCTCTGGGGCCCCGAGCGCATCGCCGCCTGGCAGCAGACATTGAGCGAACCCGCACCGCCACCGCTCGCGGTCCTGCGCATCCCGAAGATTCGCCTCGAGGTGGCGGTCCTGCCGGGCACCGCCCAGTTCACGCTCAACCGCGCCTTGGGTCACATCGAGGACACGGCACTACCGGGGACGGATGGCAACTCCGGAATCGCCGGGCACCGCGACGGGTTCTTTCGAGGCTTGAAAGACATCGGGCCCGAAGATGTCATGGAGCTTGACACGCTTCGAGGGAAGGAGGTCTATCGCGTCGAACGGATCTGGGTCGTCGACCCGCAGGACGTATCTGTGCTCGACCCAACACCGACGCGGTCGCTCACGCTCGTCACGTGCTACCCGTTCTATCATGTCGGCCCAGCGCCGCAACGCTACATCGTCCGCGCGGTGCGCACGGCCACGACGTTCACCGGGCCCGCTGATCGCGCTCCTGGGTCGGGCGCGCACCAGATTAGGACGGCCAATGTGCTCTACGCGGAGGATTCAGACGATCAAGGGAACCGAGATCGGGCGAACTGAGGGAATTTGGAAACGGGAGAAACAGGAGGCGTTATGACGCGTGCAGCGATTCGGTTTGGGTTATGTAGTGCGATCGTGTGCCTGACGGCCGCCGTCACCTTGGCACAGACGTCAACAACAGCGGAGACCAAGAAGTTCCAGGTCATTTCGGTATCTGGAAACACGCTGGTGGTGAGCTTGCCCGAAGGCACGAGGGAAATTACCGTGCCCGCCGACTTCCGGTTCAACGTCGATGGGAAGATGCTGTCGGTGCAGGAACTGAAGCCTGGCATGGCGGGCACCGCCACCATCACCACGAGGACGACCGTGACCCCCGTGACCGTCACCGAGGTGAAGAACGGGATCGTGATGCAGAACACGGGCAGCAGCATCATCGTTCGCAACACCGACGACAACACCATCAGGATGTTCTCGGAGGCCGACGTCACCAAGCGCAATATCAGCATCACGCGCGATGGTCAGCGCGTGAACATCACGGACCTTCGTCCCAACAATCGGGTGTCGGCCACCATCGTCACGTCCATGCCGCCACGGGTCATGACGGAGCAGGAAGTGCAGGCGACGCTTGCCAAGAGCGCGGCCGGTGCCGGCACATCCACGGCCGCTGGAACGTCGTCCGCTGCCAGGCCTGCAGCCGCGGCGGCGGCAGCGGGAGCCGCGGCATCGGGGTCCGAGTCGGGTGCGGGGGCCTCAGGCGCTGAGCCCAGGACACTGCCGAGGACTGCCAGCCCTCTGCCGATTCTTGGGCTGACGGGCTTGGCTTCGCTCCTCGCGGGGCTGGGCCTCACCATCGGGCGTCGCGCGCGGCGCTAGTCGATCGCTCGTTGCCGTCGGGCCGCGCGCATCCTGGATGTGCGCGGCCCACGCGGCGTTCAAGTCCGGGGCGCGCGTCTTCGACCGCCGCCTCGGGGCACCGAGCCGGTGAAGGGTCGGCGGACGGGTAACCCTCGAAACATGGACCCGTGAATCCTTCGATCCAGGGTCCCAAGGGGCATGAAATGACAAGGACGTGGATGGCGGGCGCTCTCGCAGGCGCCGCACTCATTTGTGCGGCACACCCATCAGTCGCTCAGGACAAGGGAAAGACAGCGGCGGCCGAGCTCACAAGCACGTCGCAGGCGGCCTTGCAGCAGTTGTACGCGAGCGCGCCGCTGGCGAAGGAACTCGGGCCAAAGGCGCATGCCATTCTGGTCTTCCCCAAGGTTACGAAGGCCGGCCTCGGGATCGGCGGGCAGTACGGCGAGGGCGCTCTGTTGAAGGGTGGGACCGCGGCTGCCTATTACAAGACGACGGGCGCTTCGTTCGGGTTGCAGGCCGGCGGACAGCAGTACGGCTACGCGATGGTCTTCATGAACGCAAAGGCGCTTGCGCAGCTCGACAACGCGGATGGTTTCGAAGTCGGCGTCGGCCCGAGCGTCGTCCTGGTGGACGAGGGCATGGCGAAAACCACCACGACGACGACGATGAAGGACGATGTCTACGCCTTCGTCTTCGGACAGAAGGGACTGATGGCGGGCCTCGGAATACAAGGCAACAAGATCGCCAAGATCACGCCCAAGTAGCCTGACTTGACGCCCCCGGTATTACAGGCACCCTCCGTCAGGTTGGGGGAAACCCCGCCGGCGGTCGCTGCTCAACCGACGGCAGGTGGCGAGATCCTCAAGAAATCTGGCAATTTCTGCTTTCTGCTCTCACGGCACGCGGTCTGCAGCCTCGCGCGGCGTGCCCGCCAAGGTGATCCGCTGCATGTGCCGCGTCCCTCCGATGGGCGAGGGGCGCTTCGGTCGCTGAGAAGTCCATCGAGGCACGACGTAGGGCGCCGCGAACGCGCGTCAAGGCTGGACCAGGAGGACATATGAAACGGTTTGTTGTACCAACCATGGCCGCGGTGGTTCTGGCGTCGATGGCGCAGACAGCCATGGCCCAGACCAGGACCGTCAGTTCAGAGACGAAAACCGAGACGGCCACCGTTGAGGCGATCGAAGCCTCCACGCGTACGATCACGCTCAAGAAATCGGACGGCACCTTCGTGACGACCTACGCAGGGCCGGACATCAAGCGGTTCGAGGAGATCAAGATCGGCGACAAGGTCACCGCCCGGTATTACGAGAACGTCGTCGTCCGGCTGAAGCAGCCCGGCGAGCCGGACACGGACACTAAAACCAAGGGCGCGACGTCTTCCGACCTGCTCCTGCCTGGTGGCACCGCATCTCGGCAACGGACGATCACCGCCACGATCGCCGCCATCGACATGAACGTGCCGACGATCTCCTTCACCGGGCCGAACAACTGGAAGTACACGTCCAAGGTGCAGGACAAGGAGGCGCTCGCCAAGGTGAAGGTCGGCGACAAGGTCGACATCGTCTGGACAGAAGCGGTGCTGCTGTCGGTCGAGCGCGGCCAGTAAGGTTTGGTTTGGGGGGACGGGGCGATCCGCCGTGATCGCCCCGGGAGCCCCGTTGATTCCGACGACGACGGGAACGAATCCCCGGGTGTGGGGCGGCAGGCTGCGCCGACGCATCGGCGCGCGATAGCCATCGCGGCCACTCACCTGGCGGCGAGAAGTTCCCGCTGGTTCACTGGCTCGATTCTCACAAGGAGTGCGCCGTGTTCTCCAAGCTCACTGCCGAGTTCATCGGCACGTTCTGGCTCGTTCTCGGAGGTTGCGGCAGCGCGGTCCTCGCGGCCGGCGTGCCCGACGTCGGCATCGGATGGCTCGGCGTGTCACTGGCTTTCGGTCTCACAGTGGTGACGGGCGCGTACGCGCTCGGTCCGATCTCGGGCGGTCACTTCAACCCCGCTGTCTCCGTCGGCTTGTGGGCGGGAGGTCGCTTCCCCACGGCCCTCCTGGTGCCTTACACCGTGTCGCAGGTCCTTGGTGGCGTCGCCGGCGCAGCCGTGCTCTACCTGATTGCGAGCGGGCATGCGGATTTCAGCCTCGCCGGCGGGTTCGCCTCCAACGGCTACGGCGTGCACTCACCGGGTGGGTATTCGCTTGCGGCGGGGCTCGTGTGCGAAGTCGTGATGACGTTCATGTTCCTGGTCGTCATTCTCGGCACCACTCACAAACGCGCCCTGGGAGGATTCGCGGGACTCACAATCGGCCTCGGCCTCACACTGATCCATCTGATCAGCATCCCGGTGACGAACACGTCGGTCAATCCGGCGCGCAGTACCGCGACCGCGGTGTTCGTCGGAGGTTGGGCCCTCCAGCAGCTCTGGCTGTTCTGGGTTGCTCCGGTGATCGGCGCCGCAATCGCCGGCTTCGCATCCAAGGCGATGCACGCAGACGGAGTCGAGGAACCTCCGGTGAGCGGACGCACTCGTTCCTGAGTGACTTCCGATTCGGGCTGGCTTCCTTCTGCTAGAGGACACGCAGGACGCGCGCGTCGCTGCTCGGAGTGCGAACACGGCAGGTCGTGCCGAAGGCTTGTGCATCACGCACTATGATTCACTCGTGCACGAGGTGTCGACTCGAAGGTCCCGGCTGATTACCGTCTTCCGGCGCCTGCGGCCGGAGGAGGGACTGCTCGCTATCGCGTTCGTCGCCTCCGCCGTTCTCACCCTCTACGCCAATATCGACCTCTACCAGCAGCAGGTCAACTCGCGGCGCATCCGAGGCGGCCTGCTGCGGCTGGCGGTGGTCGTCGGATTGGCCGCCAGTCTGCCCTGGCTCGAGCGGACGCTTCGGCGCCGGCAGGGTTCGCGCGGGTGGCTCGCAACGGCGGAGTTCGTCCGGACGTTCCTCCCCTTCGTCATGTGTATCGCGGTGTACACGAATTTGCACGACACCGTGAGGTATGTGAACACACACGACATTCATGCGTATTTGTCGGCGATCGAGGAGTGGATCTTCGGGGGACAGCCGGTCCTCTGGGCTGAGGCGTACATCACGCCGGCGCGAACCGAGTTCTTCAACGCCTTCTACGCGAACTTCTACCTCGTCGCCCCGTCCGTGGTCCTGATCCTCTGGTTCAGTGGCCGACGGAACGAGGCGCGCACCGTGCTGCTCGGCATCATTGTCTGCTTCTACACCGGTTACGTCCTCTACGTGCTCCTGCCCGCCGCGCCGCCGCGTCTGTACTACGCGTCGCTCGGCCTGTTCCAGGTGACGCTCCGCGGCGGGCCCATCACGAACTTCCAGGAGCACTTGATCGCGATGATGCCGAACCACGCAGCCCGCGCGGCGTTCCCCAGCCTGCATTCGGCCGTCAGCTGCCTCAGCCTCTACTACGCGTGGAAGTACTGCCGCTGGTACTTCCCGATTCTGCTCGTGTTCGTGCTCGTGCTGCTCACGTCCACGGTCTACCTGCGCCACCACTGGGTGGTGGATCTGCTGGCTGGCGTGTTGCTCGTGCCCTGGACCCTGTGGCTTGCGCCCAGGTACGAGCGGTGGTGGAAGGCGACCGTGAACGGCGAGCGAACAGCGTAGCGGCGTTGCCGACACGCTCGTCCCGCTCGAACATGTGGCACCAAAAGGGTCACTTGGCAGATCGTCAGGTTGCGCTTAGTCTATGGCTGCTCATTCGTTGAAAACGGGGGAACATTGATTCTTCAGCGTGCGTGGATCCTCACGGGGCGTGTTGGCCTCGGGGCTCTGCTCGTTTTTTCTGGTGCTCGAACCGCAACGGCGCAGGACCCCGCGTCGCCACCGCCGCTCGTCGGTCTGTTTTCCGAAGCGGATTCACCAGTGCCGGTTCGGACGGAAGTCCCCCGGGCGTTCCGCGGAATCTTCACACAGGAGTCGGCCCCTTCGGCGCCAAAGCTCTCCAACGCTGGTCACTCGAGGGCGTTCGTGCTCCTCGATTCGATCCAGTCGGTGGTCCCTGCGACCACGCCGTCCCCGGAGACGGGATCGATTGCCTGGCGCAGCCTCCTCCGCGACTCCGTCGTCCTGCTGCTCGTCCAGCAGGCGTATCGGATTACCTTCGAAGAAGGCAACCTCGAGGCTCTCCAGACGGGGCCGTTCTTCGAGGAATGGTTCGAATCGGTCAGCACCCTCTGCTGCTGGGACGATGGGGACAGGCGGACGACGAACTACCTGTGGCACCCTTTGATGGGGTCAACTTCGGCATTCGTCTTTGCCAACAACCACCGCGCGTCGCAGGAGACACCGATTGGCGCCAGCGGTCGCTACTGGAAGGCGAAAGGTGCTCAAGGCATCTACTCGTTCATCTACAGCGTGAACTTCGAGGTTGGGCCGCTGTCGGAAGCCTCCATCGGCAACGTCGGCCTGAAGCCGGGCCAGATGACGTGGTGCGACTTCTTCGTCACGCCAGGGATCGGCTTGTTGTTCTCCGTCGTCGAGGACGCCGCTCGGCTCCTCATCATCGATCGCGTGAAACGCAACCACCTGTACTGGGGCAACACGCTGGCGCTGTTGTTGAATCCGACGCGGTCGGTCGCCAACGTGATGGGTGGGAAACTCCCGTGGAGGGGCCCCGCCTGGAGTGAACCCGGGCAGACCCGCTGACGTCCGGGGAACTGCGGTGATGTCGCTCCCAGACGTGAAACGCAATCCGCCGCCGACGTCCCCAGCCGCGCAACCGGCGGAAGGGTCGCTGCCTCTGCCCCGCCAAAGCGAGGGCAGTTCCCCGGCCCTCTTCGCCTCCCTGTTCCTCCTCGGCGTTGCGCTCTTCGTCTTCCCGCTCACGTTGCACCACCCGCTGATCGATCCGGACGAGGGCCTCCACGCGGCTATCGCACAGGAGATGGTCGAGCGTGGCGACTACATCACGCCCAGGTTTCTCGGGGAACCGTTTCCCGACAAGCCCGTGTTCTTCTTCTGGGCGCTGGCGGGCTCGCTCCAGGTGCTGGGGTTCTCCGAACCGGCTGTGCGGGCTCCCGGGCTGGCGTTCGGCCTGCTCGGCGCAATCACCACGGGGTTGCTGGCCGGAACGATCCTCGGGAGGCGGGGCGGATGGCTCGCAGGCATCTTCTACGCAACGCTGGCGCTGCCCATCGGCCTGATGCAGGTGCCGGTGCACGACCTGGCGCTCGTGCCGTTCAGCAACGGAGCGCTGCTCGCCTTCTGGCGCGCTGCGCGGAGCCCGCGTGCGGGCGCCGTGCTCGCCTGGTCTGTGGCCGCCGGCGTGTGTCTCGGGCTCGCGATGGTCACCAAGGGGCTCTCCGGGGTGGCGATCGTTGGCCTGGCGCACGCCACCGTGTGCCTCCTCGAGCGCCGACTCAGTGTCGTGGTCGTCCTTGGCGGTGTGCTGGCGCTGGCGCTGGCGGCGGCCGTCGCGGCGCCATCCTTCCTGGCGATGGAACACGCGCACCCTGGCTACCTGAAGTACTACCTGTTCGAGCGCCATGTGCTCGGGGCCCTCACCACGACGCAGCGCCACGGCAGAGCGGTGTGGCACTACTACCTGCCGGTCGTTCTCGGCGGCGGCCTGCCGTGGATTCTGTACGCGCCCTTCTCGCTCGCCCGTCTCAGGCCCCGCGCGCGGGACAACGCGACGGACCAGCGGTTCGCCGACGCTACGCGCCTCGGCTGGAGCCTGCTGCTCACGGGGACGCTGTTCCTCAGCCTGGCGAGGTCGAAGCTGCTCACTTACGTGCTGCCGGTGTTCCCAGCGATTGCTCTGCTGGCGGCGGTGGCGTGGCTCGCGTGGCTCGAGCGGGGGGAACAACAGCCCTCTCGCTGGTTTGCGCGGATGCGCGTTGTGCAGGCCGGCATCGGCGCACTGATCCTGCCAGCGGCGCTCGTGTTCGCGCCGGCAAAGTTCCCGGTCCCGCACGTGCCATGGATCTGGGTCGTGGCCCTGACCATCGCCGGCGGCTGGTGGGCCGCGGCGCGTCTAGCGTCACGTCGACCGGACAGGGCCGCAGCGCTCGGCGCCACTCTGACTGCGGCAACGATCGGCGTGCTACTCGCGATAGTGATGCCACCAGTGGCGAACGTCACGACCGCGCGCGATTTGGCCGCGACGATCAACCGCTCGGCGCAATTCCCTCCGGAGCTGTGGCTGGTCGAGCAACGCCCGGGATCGCTGGTGTTCTACCTCGATCCCGCGTTGCGACGCGGGCTCACGGCTGATCGCGTGCTCCACTTGTCGGGCGCGCAGGTGCCCGAGCGCGAGCCGGCGCCGGGCACGCTGGTGGCCATCACAGTCGTGGACTCACCGCGTCTCGCCCGGTACGTGCCTCTCGAGGACCAGCCTTTCGAACCGGCGGGGCACTACCGCATCTACGACGCCGAGCGCCTGCTGCACGCTGACGTTCCGCTCCACACACGGCCGATCCCGTCCCACGCGCCGCACCATCGGGATGTTGATCGAGCATCGCCCGCCGACGGTGCGTCCAGCCGCTGACGCGCCGGCTGGGCTCCTGAGGGTCTTAGTCGAGCCCCCGCACGAATCGCCGTCTGGTAGCTGAGGGTTGATTGCCAGATGCCGTTGCGCTTCACCCAGACGCGGGTGATCTGGAGCCGATTGCCCGCGTCCGGCTCGTGCTGCGATCGCATCACGACAACGCCCTCGGTTCCGATCATCTCAGCCGTCAGCAGGCTTGTTGGCGACACACCGCCCTTGCTCGCACGGCGCAGACCCTCGAGGCGGGCCGCCTTGTCGAACGTGCGGTTGCTGTTCGAACTGACGAGGATGAACTCGTCGGCCACGTGGGTACCCCAATTCGCGACATCCACGCCGTGTGCCGCCGTCTCGAGCGCCTGATACGCGGCAATCACCCCGCGCTCGTCGTCGTTCTTCGGTACGTAGGGAATCGTGCGGCAGGGATTGAGGCAGTCCGCGCCGGTTCCGGGCGTCACCGTCGGCGCCTGGGCCAGTGAGCGCACCTCCTGATAGACCAGCAGGCGCCATGTGTCCGAACGGTTGATCCACACACGCAGCACATGCTCCTGGCCCTTGTCGACTTGCACGACGCCGACGTCTCCGTATCGAAAGCGGCGGACGTACGCGCCGGCTTCGGTTGCCAGGGCGGTGGCGGGCAGTGTCCGGCCCATGTCGGTCTTGCTCAGTGTCCGTCCTTGAGCGTTCGTCCAGGCGACGTTGGCATCCAGCAGACTGACGGTCTCCGTGGCATTGCCGTGGGCGAGCGCCTGTTGGAACGCATGGTCGGCATCGACGACGGTCTGAGCCTGGGCGGCTGGACCAGAGATCGCACCGGCGGATGCGAGGAACAGGGAAATCGGAAGGACAGTGCGCGCGACGAGGTCGAAGGGGTGCATGGGTTCTCCGCTCCAGTTGAGGCTCTGGATATCGTAACGCGATCGCGAAGGGCTGAAAGAGGCTGGCTCGGCGCGAGCTGGCAGCGGATGCGTGACGAACCGCGGTCATCAGGCGGATCCACCGACGCCCGGGAATGAGGGTCGTCAGAACACGAGCATGAGCAGACGCTCGAGCAATTCCTCCAGCGAGATCATCGTCAGCAACAGGGGCAGTACCGGGGAACAGTGTGGTCACGGCAAGGTTCAGCACGGTGGTCAGGGTGAACGGCGCGAAGCGCATCTGTTTCACGACGTCGAAGCTGTTACCCATATCCGCCAGTGACTGGATGTCGGGACTGCCGAGCAGCTGCGCCTCCGGCGGCGCGCCGCCGCGCAGCCATTTGGAGTCGTAGTCACGCACGTAGCGGTGCGCCAGCGTACCGTGCTCTCTGAGGCCCGCGCGCTTGGCGGCTTCGAGTTTCACAGTGAACACGAGCAGCGGGCCGAGAACGGCTAGGAGCATCACGGCCACGAGACCGATCAGTTCCACCTTGAATTCGGGCAGTGTCGCGCCGGCGTAAAAGATGCGGTTGGCGATCATCCCCGCCACCACCACGCCTTGGGCCATCAGCAGTGGCGAGAACGCGTAAATGGCCACGGCAAGGAAGCCGAGGCCCCCACAGCGGTCCGGATGGGCGGGCATGAGCTGCAACTTCAAGCGTGACACGTGCCACAGGAATCGCGCCCAGATGAACAACCGGAAATACCATCGGAGCAGCAGGAACTGAAAGAGCGGCAGGCTCACGAAGCCCAGCCACCTGCCAGCCATCGAGGGCTGCCATGCCCCGTCGACCGGGGTCCCCTGCCAGCTGGTGACGTCGAACGCCACCTGCGTCCGCCAGAGGAGTCCCACCCCGACAACGTAGACGAATGCAATGAGAAGCACCTCCGCCCAGATCGAATTGCGCAGGCGCATGGCCGACGCGATCGCGGCATTGAACGCAGGCACGGACGAGGGATGGATGAGGCCGCGTTTCACGAACTGGGGCACCAGTGGCCTCATGCGCCGGTGGAACACCAGTTCTGCCACAATCAGCAGCGGCACCGCTACCAGAATGCGGGCGTGCGACTCGACATCGTAGAGGAACGGCAGCGTGACGCGGTCGCCCCACGCGCTCCCTTCCACGATCGACAGCACCAGCAGCGGCACCCACGCCAGCCCGGTGAACACGACGATGCGGCGGCGCAGCAACTGCAGCGCATCGCCGGAGAGGCGGGTCCGCCGCCAGAACTGATAGAGCGGGCCCCCGAGCACCAGGGAGAGTTCCTGCGGTTCGGGCGTCTCGCCGGGGTCCTCGCCATCACGTTCGGTGTGTGTTGTAGCCATTCGCGGGTCGTGTGACGTCAGCTTGTGTCGTGATCTGCCGTCGAGCTAACGTGGCCACGCGTAGTTGTAGCCGACGCCTACCGACGTGAAATCCGCGCCGATTGTAGTGTAAGCACCCCGACTCACGGACATCCGAATTGCGTGGCCGCGAGCGACCGCGGTCGAAAACGTGGCGCCAATCGCGTGAATTCCGCTGTAAGTCGAGGCTCCGGCGCCCGCCGATCGTCGTCCGCCCGCCCGTGAAGTAGTTGGCATCGAACGCCAGCCACATCGTGCGCGTGAACCTGTGCGTGACATGAACCTGCGTCGCCGCAATCGGATCCTGCTCGCGCGTCCGCCCGCCAAAGAACTCGGTGTTGTCCGTAAACAACCAGACCCCCGCCATGCCTTCGACGACCCACTTGCCAAAGGAGCGCGAGAGACCCAGTTCAGGCCTGAACGACCAGCGATTGGTGCCGAGGTTGATGAGCTTCGCCGAATCGTACTGTCCGAGCGGAGGCACGACCGTGACGCTGACGCCCACGATGCCCGCCTGACGGTACGACGCAAAGTCCTTGGGCGTCATCGCCGGCGCGCCGAAGAGGTTCATCGCAAGCCGCACTCTCGGATCGGCCAGTCCGAACCGGCCGACCTCCGCGGGTTCGCCGAAATACAGGCCCTCCACATGCCCAGCCACCACGGGCACGACCACCCCCGCGTTGGCCGATCGGCCGGCCAGACCGAACGCCCGCGTATACACAAACGCCACCGTGTCGACGGTGGCGCGCGCCTCATCGATGGGCGCCGAGGGATCGAACGCCACGTCGCCCCAGTTGACGTTGTTGGCGATGGTCACGATGTTGATGCCGGTGGGGATTGGCCAGTAGGCGCCCGGCTCGAGCTCCTGCGCCGATAGGGACACCGCCGACAGCCGGAGCGTGAGTGCGGTAGCGGCGCAGAGGAATGCTGCCGCGGCGCGACGTTCTCCATCGGATTTCATACGTAGCCGGTGAACTCTTCGCTTTCTTCTGGGATCGGTGTGTGGACTCGGCTGCCTGATTCTACAGCGGACACACACCGACGACGGCGGCGTTTTCGTGCTGTTGGGTGAGGTAGGAGTGGTAATCCCGCGACGGCGGTCGTAAGCCGGCGATGTGTTTTATACCATTCGCTCAACCAGCCAATACGCACCGGCTGCCACCACGAGCAGCGACCAGATCGCGGCAACCGGCAGCCGCGCGTGAGCGCGCTCGTTCAGCTTCCAGAAGATCGGCACCAAGACGGCTGCAACAGCAATCTGTCCCACCTCGACGCCGGCGTTGAACGACGCGAGCGGCACGACGAGAGACTCGCCTGAAGTGCCGATACCGAGCCCCGAGAGGATGGCTGCGAATCCGAGCCCGTGAACCAGCCCGAACGCAAAGGTGAGCTTCCATCGCGAGCCCGGGATGGGTCGGAGCAGGTTCTCGAGCCCGACATAGACGACCGATGCTGCAATGAGTGGCTCGACCACCGAGCCCGGTACGGCGATGACGTTGAGAGCCGCCAGGGCCAGCGTGATTGAATGGGCCACGGTGAAGGCCGTGATCGTCTTGACGACGTCGCTCCAGCGCCGGGCGACAACGAGCAGGCCGGCAAGAAACAGAAGGTGATCGTACCCGGTGAGGATGTGCTCGATGCCCAGGGCGGCAAAGCGAGCCGGCGTGGAACCGAATCCCTCCGCCGCGCGACCGGCCATCGCGGCAACCTCGTTCGCCTTTGAGTCCAGCATCCGTTCCGCGAGCGACGAACCGTCGGGCCCACGAACCGTTGCCAGTTCCCGGTGCCCCGGTCCGAGCCGCCCCGGTATCAGTGACCGGATCACCACGCGCGTGCCTGAGCGGCCCTGATAGACGATCCGCACGTGCAGGGTGTTGCCGTCGTCACGCGAAATCGTCTGGACTGCGCCCGCAGCCGCTCACCATCAACCTGTACGTCGAGCGATTCGAGCGCTACCCTTTCCAGCATCGCTCGACCGCCAAGGAGATCAGCGTCGGCACCCGCAAGGGACAGAACAGCCGTCACCTCGCGAGCCCCAACCTGGACGTCGAGCGAGCTCAATCCGGGATCGTGTGCCAGAACGCTATGGGCCGGGCCCAGTACGAGACCCAGCATGAACAGCAGGGTCGGGGCCAGCCTCGAAGGCTGACCCCAACGCGCCTGCCTGAGGCTCGACTCAGTGGGTGTGGACGCGGCCGTTGAGCGGAGTCGCGGCATACGGGAAGACTTTGTTGTAGGCGATGTCATTCGAGTCGACGTTGTCACCTGCCACGCGGATGATCGGCGGGCTCACCAACAGATCGCTGATGAGCGCCGTCACCGCGATGTCAAGGACGTCGTCGCCAAAGCGCCGGCCATTCGGCCAGCCGCCAGCGATCATGCCCCCGCCGGTTCCAGCTTGAATCTCGCTCTTCAGTAAGTCGCCGCCGAAGATGCTGAGCCGCGAGAAACCGGCATCGTCAGGATTGGTTGGGTGAGAAACACCGCCGCCGGCGAGACGCGCTGCCGGGGTGGACATGTCCACGTTGATGAGATCAGGAATGAAGATGCCGGCAATGTCGACGCGGCCCGTCGTCCGAGCCACCGGGCCGCCCAGCACCAGCGCATTGAGGAGGGCCGCCAGCTCCGGTGTGACGGCGTATTTCCGGAACACCGTTGAATCGACTTCGGGGGTCGTCCGGCTGTAGCGGTCCTTGTCCTGAAGGGCAACCAATCCCTCGTTGAAGAGCGGATTGCCCTGCCGCCCGACCTGTACGAACCGGCCCACCCTCACGGGGTCGATCGCCTCGGACAGGATCGACACCTGCCGTCGGCTCGTGGTCGCGTAGACACCGACAATCTGACGGTCGCCGCCGAGCTCCTCAACCGGGATGTTCAGCGCCATCGTGTGGACGTTGAACCCGCCCTGAGAGTCGACAGCCTGTCCGGGGCCACGAAGCCTCAGCAGGTCGAACACCGCCAGGATGTCTGCGTAGAAGCCGTCGTCGCGCTGACCGGCGAAGGCGAGATAGCCATTCGACAGCGTGGCAATTGACTGCTGCGTGTACGGGTCGAGCTCGGAGTCGCTCGCCACCCCGCCTTTCGCTGGCATTCCTCCGTTGTCGCCCTGGTTGTATCGCGGCGTCGCAACGCCCTGGTTGTTCGGAGGCACGATGCCTGTGCCGAGCTGCGTGACCTCTCCAGTGCGTCGATTGACCTTGGTCACCGTGTAGGTCTGAATCAGGTTCTGCGAGGCGTCACCCACGGCGTTGACGACACCAAGATACGACTGGAGGATGGTGTTGGAGTTTCTGAACCGGGTGCGGAACCGGAACTGATAGCTGAATGTCGCGCGGCCGCGGGGCTTGTCAGCCCCGGTCGCCACGCGAATCTCGTACAACACGTTGTCGTCGAAGTTGTACTTGTTCGGGCCAATGCCCGGTTCTTCGTGTGGATACACGGCGAGCGCTGTGGTCAGGTATTTCCGGCCAAACCGCTCTGACACGAACGCGTAGACGTCCGTGGTGTTGGCCGCGTCGTCGAGAGTGATGAGCGGCGCGTCCATATGGCTGGACGCGCGTGCCGGAGCGGCGCTGGCTAGAAGGATTGCCGCGGCTGCCGCAAGCCGCATCATAGTGCCCAAGGCGGTTCTCATTTCAGCCTCCTCTGTGGTTACGAATCGGACCGGTTTCGATGGTGACGAAGCAGCTCGATCTCTGAAGGCAGCAGCGTCGTACGGAGCGCCTCCGCCCGCGCAAACCACCGCCTGGCGTCCGCCTGCCGTCCCGCGGACGCCGCAATGACGCCGGCGTGGAGAAACAGCCGCGCATCGTGCGTGTTCTCCGCGAGGGCCCGGTTCATCATGTCGCGCGCCTCGTCGACTTGCCCCGCTGCCGCCAGCGCCCATGCGCGCGCGTCCTCGGTGAAGATGTCGGCGCGTTGAATCAGCTCGCGCTCGGTGAGGGCGAGCGCCTTGTCGACATGTTGCCGGCGGGTTGCGAGGAACAAGGCGAGCGTGCGTGGATCGGACGTGGCGCCACCCGAAACCAGCTCGTGTTCGACCGACTGTGCCTCGGTCTCGTCACCGGTGAGACGCAGCGCGTCAGCCAGGATCCACTGATATTCCGGCAGCGGATTGGCGGTCGCGGCACGCCGCAGCAGCGCGACGGCTTCCGTCGGGCGACGGCGCGCCAGCAACACTCGCCCCTTCGTGAGAAGCGCCGCGGCGTACTCGGGCTGATAGGTCAACGCTCCCTCGATGGCACGCTCGGCCGAATCGAGGCGTCCGCGTTGCAGCTCGTACATCGCGAGGCGCGTATAGCCCCAGGCCACCGACTCGCGGTCTCGCGGGCTGGCGGTCTGGATGGCCTGTTCGATGAGCTCGATGGCGCCGTCGAGATCGCCCTTGAGCCAGCGCAGGTGCGCCGCGCGTGTGTACGACTGATAGAACGGCTTGATGTCGATCATCTTCTGGTAGGCGTCAGCCGCTTCCGCGAGCCGACCCTGCTCCATCAAGGCGTCCCCGAGCAGTCCGTAGTCGAGCGCGAACTCGCGCTTTGTGACGAGCAACCGCGCGGCGGCCTCGGCCTCGGCAAAACGATGGAGCTGGTGCAACGCATGCCCACGCACGAGCAGCGCGGCCGGCTCGCCGGGATAGCGCGACTCCAGACACTCGGCCGTGTTCAGAGCCAGCGTGTAGTCGCCGTCGTCGTTGGTGCGCCGCGCGCGGGCCACGAAGTAGTGTCCCAGCTGCTCGAGCGCGAGTCTGGCATCGTGTGGCTGTGCTCGAATGCGCGTCTGCAGGTCAGCAATCTTGCGGTCGACATCGGTGCGTTCCGGGCCCGCTGCCAGCGCGATCTGGCAGCTGCGAGAAACCACCGGTGTCGGATCGGTGGGCGGCTCTCCCCGCGCACATCCCGAAGCCAGGCCGGCGAAAGCCAGTGTCAGGACCGACAGCGCGGTGGATTTCATGAGCACCCTCCTCTGGAATTACCGAGACATAGCTACTTACGGCGGCCGCGCTGGAACGGATTTCGATGCGTAGGGGACGGCCGCATCGCCCACCCAGCTCGAGGCGGATGGCACGACAGGCGATGGCCGAGCTTGGCGCGCTGGTTCGAGGCTGGTTGGGATGGTGGGGCGATGCCGCGCCGAGAAGGCTGCGGCTAGTTCATAGTCCGACGGAGCTCCCGAAGCACGTCGTCCGCCGCATCGACGCGCACCAGGCCGCGGCGCGGATGCTCGATGTCGATGATGACGAAGAGCGCCGTAGAAACGATGGCGGCAAGGCCGATGGCATGGAGCCAGGCGCGAGTCGTGCCGCCGGCGGAGTTGTAGCCGGCAAGCAGCGCGGCCATCAACGCTGCCGCGAACAACATGCCGTAAACGATGCCGGGAGGGTGAATCCGCATGGCCATGGTCCTCGTGGTCGTAATGTCGATCATCGAGTTGATGCCGGAAAGGATCAGATTGGTGCTATGGGTCGAGCCGGCATTGTGAACAGCGGTTACCGCGTCGTTCCAGATCCGGCGCTGCAACATCCTCGAGCGTTCGAGTTCGACTGTGGCGGCTTCGAGATCGGGCAGTAGGTCATAGGCCGCGAGCCGCGAATCCAGATAGTCGCGAAAGTGGCCGCGGATTGGCGCCTGCTCGGCTTCGGGCAGCAAATCGACCCGAAGCCACGCCTGTTCGATGAGATTGGCCTCTTCGGTCACCAGATGTCGCCGCACATCGAAGCGCGACACGGCTCCGGCGAATGTGAAGGCGATGAGCAGGCCGAGCAGTCCGAACGTCGCGCTCTCGACCGGGCCGAGTCCCAGGCGCGATCCTTCCAGGTCCTTCGCCCGTCTGCGCGAACCGAGGTGACGCCCCAGATCGTGCAACAGCATCATGCCGATGAAGAGGCCGATGCAGAACAGCGGACCCCACGTTGCCAGTGCATCCTGGTCGCCCGTCACGGAATCACCTCGGTCGAACGCCGCGCCATGGGCCACTCACCTTTCGGCGAACGTCCGAGGGTCTGACGCCGAACCGCCGCCGAAATGTGGTGACGAAATGGCTGAGCGAACCGAAACCCACCGCGAAACACGTGTCGGTCACGCCGGCGCCGTCACGAAGGCGCGCTTCGGCGTGCGCGAGGCGAACATCGGTGAGGAAGCGATGAGGCGGCCGGCCCTCGAGCTCGGCGAAGACGCGCGCGAAGTGGAAGACACTCATGCCCGAGTCGCGAGCCAGGGTGGACAGCGAGAGCGGCTCCGCATAGCGTGCCGCGATGAGGGCCTTGGCTCGATCGACGCGGGTGGCGTACCACGCCAGACGCTCGGGACGGAACAACGGCTCTCGCGCGATGGCAGCCGACAGCGCCACCAGCAGGGCGCTACCGAGCGCCTCCGCGCGCGCCTCGTCACCGGGAGCGCAGCGATGGAGGGCGCGCTGCAGGAACGCCAGACGGTTCGTGAGCGGTCGCAGGGGCGATTCGGCCAGTGTGGCGTACGCTCGCGCGCTCTCCACTGTCTGGTCGGAATACGACACCGAGAGGAGACAGTCGTGAGGGTGCTCCTCGTCGTGCGCACAGGAAAATTCAAGGGCGGGCGTCGTCACGAAGAGCCAGGGCGTGGCAATCTCGTGCCAGGCCCCTGTCGTCCGCATGCGAAATGAGCCTGTCTCCACGAAGTTCACGGAGTACCTGGAGGGCTCGCTCGCGTTCCGGGTCGCGGTGCACGACACCTGGCATGTGATCGAAGCGCTCGAGCGCGAGCGCCTCGGTGCGGACCAGCCCAACCACGCGGTTCATCGAGGTTATGTTCGCATGTCCCGACCTTGGTATCCACTCACCGGTCTTCCGTTCGCAAGAAACCGCAAGCGCACATGGCGGCCCTCCGGCTAGATTCGAGTCATGGAGGTCTTCATGAGGGTTATTCCAACCACGATAACGCTGTTCGGCACGGCGCTCGTCGCGGCCGTGGTGTCAACGTCCTGCTCGAACCTGACGGCGAACGCAGAGATCGATCCGGCGGTGCTGGCCGCGCGGGAATCGGCGTGGCGGGCGTATTTCGCTGGGGATGTGAAGGTGCTCGGCGACCTGTTGCCGCAGGAGTTCATCGGCATCGGCATGGACGATGGTCCCTTCGCGGACCGGGCCGAGACGCTCGAGGGCGCGCGAAAGTTTCGAGAAGACGGAGGGCGACTCCTCCGCCTGGCGTTTCCGGAAACGCGTGCGCAGCGGTTTGGTGAGGTCGTCGTCCTCTATGGCCGCTACGAGGCCGTGATCGAGTCGGGTGGTTCGGAACGCGCGATGCAGGGGCGTCTCACGGAGATGTTCGTCCGACGTGACGGAAAGTGGGTGCACCCGGGCTGGCATCTCGACCTCACGGGAGAACCGGCCGCCTCGCGGTGACCAAGGCGCGCGGGATTCCGAGCCGGTCTCTCAGGTTGTAGGACGAGCGAGCGACAGCCGGAACGCGACCATCTCCTCGCCGTTGCGAACCAGCAGAATGTCACCCACGAGCACCGGGTGATTCCAGGTCTTGCCCTCGATTGCCGGGAACCGCGCCACCTCTGTGAACTGGTCGGGAGTCGCTTTCACCAGCGCCAGCTCTCCCTCTTCCGACAGCACGAGCAACAGGTCCTGATCTGGCAGCAGGAGCATCTGCCCGTGGCCGTAGCGTCCGCCTTTCCACTTGCGACTGCCGTCCTCGAGGTCGATGCAGGCGAGGATGCTGCCGTCGAAGCCGAAAGCATGACCCTGGTGCACGACGAAGTCGTTGAAGTACGGCTTCAGGCCGTTCGACGACCAACGCTCCTTCACGCTCCAACCGCCTGGCTCGTGTGCGACGCTGACGCGGAGCATGCCGGTGTGGTCCGCGAGCCCGGAGCCACTGCCAATCAGGATGTCTCCCCCGAGAATGGCCGGCTGCACGATGCTGTCGCCGCCCCACTGATGCTTCCAGAGCACCGTGCCGTTGGAGGGATCGACCCCGATGGCACCGGGGCCGTTGACCAGCACGATCTGCGTGACGCCGTCGATCGTCGACAGGTGCGGTGAACTGTACCCCCAGCCATCGGTCGGACCGAACCAGCGCGGCTTCCCTGTGGCGAGATCGTAGGCGGCCAGCGACCCGGCAGTGGCCGCAATGACGACATCGCCGACGACCAGCGGCGAGCTTGCGATGCCCCAGGGGGGCACCGTGGTGCCCGTGTCGGTGGCCGCGTTGCGCGACCACACCACCGACCCGTCACGCGCGTCGAGGACGTTCAGGATTCCTGTGCCACCGAGCGTATAGACACGACCGTTGCTCAGGGTCGGCGTGGCTCGCGGGCCGGCGCCGGCATTCGACTCCCAGAACCGGGCTGCATCCCGGTGCTTCCACACGGGCTCTCCGGTCTTCAGGCTATAGGCCGACACGATCTCGTCGTCGCCGCGCTGTTCCTGCGTGAACAGGCGGTCGCCGTCGACAGCGAAGGACGACCAGGCCGGTCCGATCGGCCGACGCCACAATTCGACCGGAGGCGTGCGAGACCAGTCCGTGTCGATGCGCACGCCCCGAATGACGCTGTCACGCCCTGGCCCACGAAAGCCAGGCCAGACGGTGAGGGCCTTCGCGGGTGCTTCATCGGCAGTGCCTGTCGTCGGTATGTCACTGACTGGAGCGGGCGCCTCCTCTTCGATCGGCGCTGGCAAGGCCGGCGCGGGCGTCGGCAGCGGCGCGCTCAGCTGCGTTGGGGGAGCAGTCTCTGACGTTGTCGCGCCGGACGTGGGTGGTGCGGGTGCATTGTCCCGAACCGCGTCGGCGGGCCTGTCCTGAGCGGACTCGACGGAGCTGTCTCCGGCGCGTGCAAGCAGTTGTTCTTCCGCCGTTGGCGCCCACCGCCATTCGAAATCGGACGTGCCAGCGCCGGTGACACCATTGGTGCGCAGCAGTGTCAATGTACCGCACGCGAGCAGCATCGCGACGACCATCGATGCGAGTCGACGACCGCGCGACAGGCCGCGACTGGCGGCCGCCCACACGACAAGGGCGAGGCTCAGGAGCGGCGCGGCATAGAGGAACAACATGAATCCCATCATCCCGTTCGCAACGGACTCGTGAACGAGACGTGAGGTCGCAGCTACAGCGACCACCATGGCGACGATGGCGCCCAGCCGCTCCACCCAGCTCGCGCGACTGAAGAACAGCCACCAGAGCAGCACGACGAACGCGCCGACGAACCCCGCAATCACCGCCGTGCCGCCCTGATCGGGAGCGACCAGAGGAAGGCCGAACATGACCAGCCACTGCACACCCACGGCGAGCGCGCCGGGCCACAGCCGAAGTGGCTTCCGTGGCGTCAAGGGTTCCAGTTCCATATGCTTGGCTCCATTCGGGGCGGGTGGCTGACTGGTTCGCCAATCCAGCTTAGACGTAAAACATGTGCAGCGTGTTCCAGGCTCGCCAGCTCGGCCCTGGTACTCGGCTAGCCAGCGATGAAGCCTGACTGGCAGCCGATCCACCGACGTGCTGACACGCACGCCTTCCGCTGTACCGATCGTTTGCAAGGCGACGAACGGCGAACGTCGCGCGACCGAGGCCGTCCGACGATCAGTGATCGCTTGCACGCGACCGGGCCCCAGCGCAATCCTAGGGCGCCACGGTCGGCCGAGTCCGTGGGTCAAGCCCGAATCGGCCCGCACTGGAGACGGACGTGGATGTGAGCGCAACGCTTGCTGCCCATCGCGAGGCCATCGCCGCTCTGATCGCCGCGGCAGAAAGGTCTGAGGCAACCTGGACCGCGCCGCGCGCGCCAGGAAAGTGGTCGCCGAGCCAGATCGTGGAGCATGTTGCGCGCTCGCTGGACGAAGCCGCGAATGTCGTGGCTGGAGCGCCATCGAAATTCCCGAACCTGCCAGTCTTTCTGCGTCCGGTGGTCAGAAGTCTTGTTTTCAAGCGGGTCCTGCGGAAGGGCGCGTTTCCGAAGGCCAGGACGAACGCGGCGTTGGACCCGGCGAACGGGTCCGCGACTCCCTTCGAAGCGCGTGTCCGCCTGGAGAACGCGCTCGCCGGATTCGATCGCGAATGCCGTTCGTGCGAGGCAACGGGACGGTCCGTCTCGAGCGCAACATTCGGGGTGGTGTCCGTGGCAGACTATGCGCGGTTCCTCGAGTTGCACACGCGCCATCACTGCAAACAGATACCGTGAACGGTGGGCGCTACCGAAGAGACAAGGTGAAACCCATGTCGCACCGTCACCCTTTCGGCATGTCGGGCTCCCCCGGAATAACCGTCCCGCCCGGCCGGCGCTTGATGGTTGAAACCGTGAGCGTGCAAGTGAACGTGTCGCCCCCGGGCAGCACGCTGGAGGCGTTCATCAACTACACGTGCCTGGGTCAGAGTGTCATGCTCTTCGTGCCGCTGACCTACGCTTACACTGACACCGTCACCGGATTCGACTTCTATGTCGCCCTGCAGCCGGTCCGCCTGTACGCCGACCCCGACTCTGCCATGACCGTGACGGTCCACAGCCCGACCGGCGAAGGAGGCACGCTGTTTCTGACCGTGTCCGGGCGTTTGACCACTGTGACAGACGACGACCACTGAGCATCTTTCCGCTCCTGCCGCCGCCGCCGGGGATGCGCTTCTCTCTCTTACACACCAGCTGACTGAAGAGGCAGCGTCCGGTCGCGACTCGACCGTTGCGTTCCCCCGATCGGTCACGTAGGCTGCAGACAGCCATTTTCGCGTCGATCAGGAGCCTCGCTCATGGAGGTGGACGATGAACATTGTGTTGTGGATACTTCAGGTCCTGCTGGCTCTCGCCTTTTTCGCACATGGCTGGATGGTTCTCGTGCCGCCAGCGCATTTGATCGAGCAAATGAACGCGACGATGTCGACACCGTTCCGCATATTCCTCGGCGTCGCTGAAGTGCTGGCCGCCATCGGCTTGATCCTGCCGGGTGCCACGCGCATTCTCCCGTGGCTCGTTACCTGGGCAGCCGGCGGCTTGATGTTCGTGATGGTGAGCGCCACGATTTTCCACATCGCACGTGGTGAAATCTCAGGCGCTGTCACCACAGCGGTCCTCCTTGCGCTCCTCACCTTTGTCGCGTACATGCGTGCGAAGGTTCTACCAATCCTTCCGAGAGCATCTGCGTGATGTCGATGGAGCCGGGATACAGCCCGAGATGGCGGCCGGCCTCCTCCTCAATCGCGAGTGAGGACTACACGGTCCCCGCCCGGGCGTGTGGCGCGGCAGACCGCGCATGACACGCGTCAGGCTGACGTAGCCGAGGGCGTCGCAGACTTGCGCGACGAGAAATGAATGACCAATCCGACGACGGCCCCGAGGCCGGCACCAATCGCCTGGCCGCGTAGCAGCCGGGACGTCGCGTAGCGGATCACTTCGGGAATCTGCACGACGGCCTGAATCGGCGCGCCCTGCGGCATCCCGCCCGGCGACGTGTACCAACCCAGCATCGGCGGCACGACGAACGACGCCACGACAATGCCGAGAAGGGCACCGGTCAACATCAGAAGGAGCGCAGTCTTCATGGCGCGAGTGTAGTGCAAAGGAACCACGGCGGAGGTGCTCAAACTGCTCGTCCACCCCGATGCCCGGCGGCGTGGCATCGCACGGGCGCTGACGGTGGCGCTCAGCGTCGCACGAGTGCTCGAAGCGCACCTTTGTACGCCTGCCAGTGGAGCGGGTCGGCGGCAATGGACCGCAGGTAGGACCGAATCGCCGCTGACCGGTGCCGCACGCGCGACCAGTCGAATCCGTTGGTCCGGTGCACATCGGCGATCACCCGACGCCTCGACGAGGGGGCGAGCTGCAAGCCACGAGGCGATGCGAGCATCCGCTCGACGATCCTGAGACGTGACCGCGCCATCAACCGGACACGCCGGCTCGCTCCCTTACCGTGGACTCGATAACGCACCAGCGGCTCGCGGCACACGGCCAGCGTGTGGTCCTGCAGCACACGAAGCCACAGGTCCCAATCCTGTCCGACGATGAGTGCTGGCTCGGTCGCAAAGCCGCCGAGTGCGCGAAACACGTCGGATCGGAGAACGACACTCGAGGTGGTGATGAAATTGCCGTTGCGCAGCATGTACTCGAAGACATCACCCTCGACGAGCCGGTTGACCTCGCTCTGAATCGGCGGCAATCCATCGAGCTCGCCGAAGTTGAGCCGATCCGTGCACCCGAAGACATCATCAGGGTTCAGTCCGGCGAACTGGCGTTCGAGTTTCTGCGGCAGCCAGATGTCGTCGGCGTCGAGAAAGGCCAGCCAGTCGCCCGTCGCGGCGTGTGAACCACGATTGCGCGCCGCTCCGGCGCCGCCAACGTGCTCCGAAATCACGAGCACCCGCGACCCGAACGACCCGGCAATCGCTCCCGTCCGATCGGTCGAGCCATCGTCGACGACGATCACTTCGTGCGCCGGAAGTGTTTGATCGAGCGCCCCCTGGATTGCCTCCGCGAGGAACGCCTCGGCATTCGCCGCCGGGATCACCACCGAAACCCTGGGGGTGCTCACCATCCGAGCCGCCCCAACGCACCGCGCACGAAGGGCACGACGGACCGCGTGAGCTCACCGAGCACCGGATGGTCGGTGACGCGGCCGATGCGGCTTCGGCGACGCAGCAGCCGTTCGTGACGCCGGACTTCTTCGCGCCACTCGGCCAAAAGAGATGGGGGCAGCGGGCACGGCACGGGCGGGCCCTCGGGACAGCGACGTTCAACCCCACCCAACTCCTTATCGAATCCGTCGAAAAAGAGGCGGCGGTTGGGGCGCGTGAGCTCCCTGAACCGCGCGCGCTCAGGCGTCGCCGCACGGGCATCCGGCGCCAAGCCGAGACTCGGCGCCGTGTTGATCTCCCAAATCTGGAGGCGGCCATCCAGAACGCTGAAGTCGGCGCGCCCGTAGGTAATGCCGGCCAGTGCAAAGACCGGTGCCAGACTCTCCCGGTGGGGGTTCTCGGTGATGTATTGAAATTCGTCGCGGGCGAACCGTTCCTCGCGTCGTTGCGCCTCTGACTTGATCATCCAGTCTAGGCTGGTTTGCGCGTTGCGCGCGAGGATGGTGCCGTCGATGTTATAGGCCGAGTACTTTCGGAACACGCCATCGCTGGAGGTGTCACAGAACTCGACGATGAGCAGCTCCTCGAGCGTATATCCCTTCAGCCGGACATGGGTGAGCCCGCGGACGAGCTCGCGCTCGTCGTGCAGGAGTGACGTCAAAGTGCCCGTGTGCTGGTTCTCCTCTCGAATGAACACCGGGAAACGAAGACCGCCCTGATCGCCACTCGCGCGAACTGCCCGGAATCGATTGATCCCGGAGCGATGCAGCGCGTCGAGCAAGTCGTACCGCAGCAGGATTCTCGCCGGATGATTCAGCACGGGCACGCCAGCCGCTACAAGGTGATCCGCGACCAGCCGCGCCGCCTGACGTCCCGCCGGCGTGAGGCGATCGAGCCCCGTCAAAATCCAGGCGCCGCGCGGCAGCGTGTCGCGAGCGAAGATCTCCGGGTAGGTCAACTGCGTGAGCCGCCCGACGAGACCGCTCCCCCATTCCGAGGCGAGATGCCACTCGAAGATGTTTCGATTGACCTCCGGGCAAGCCACCACGATCATCGGCACACCTCGAGATCAGAGGTGCACGTGTGTGGCCCGGTTCGAGCGCCGAAGCTCATCCGGCGATATAATAGCGCCCCCGTGGAGCCGGCGAAGTCCCTGGCCGCTGGCCGAACCGCAACTTTCGCGCGGCACAACGAGATCCCCATCAGAAAGCTCGAATGCGCCATATTTCCTCCGAACGCGGCAAACGGCTCTGGGTGACGGGCGGGTCGATAACCGCCCTCGCGCTCGGGTTTCTCCTCGGCGGTTACGGTCACAGCATCAACAGCCGCTGGCTCACGGATCTTGCCGCGGCGCTCAATCCCATCGGCACGGCCTGGAGCAATGCCCTGCGACTCGTCGTGATGCCACTGGTGGTGGCGCAGCTCGTCTACGCGCTGGCGAGTGCGCGAAGCACGGCCGCCGTCGGCCGGATCAGCGCGCTGGCTTTCGCGACATTCACCGTCATGCTCCTCATCGGGAGCATTGTCACCACCGCGATCGTGGTTCCCATTCTCGGGCAGATCGAATTCACGCCGGAGGTGCTGTCCGCGTTCCGCGCCGCCGTTGCCGGCGCTCCTCCACCAGAAGCACCCTCGTCCGCCGGATTTGGTCTGTGGCTGACTGGCCTCGTGCCATCCAACATCGTCCGCGCAGCGAGCGAAGACCATCTCATTGCCGTGCTGATTTTTGCCATGGTATTTGGATTCGCTGCGGCTCAGTTGCCCGCGGAACGCCGCAGCATCGTCGTCGAGCTCAGTCGTGCGGTCGCCGAGGTCATGATGACGATCGTCGGATGGCTCATGTGGGCCATGCCGGTTGCCATATTCGCCCTGACTCTTTCGACTGCCGTACGTGGCGGGTGGGGCACGCTCGAGGTCGTCGGGGTCTTCGTCGTGCTCGTCTGCGCGGTCATGCTGTTGTGGACGGCCGCGCTCTACCCCATCGCCGTCATCGGCGGGCGCGTCTCGATGGCGCGCTTCGCCCGGGCCATGTTACCCGTGCATCTCGTCGCGGCGAGCACGCGATCGTCGCTCGCCTCACTTCCCTCGCTCGTTGACAGTGCCGAGAATCGCCTGGGTCTGCGCCCAGACGTGTCGCGTGTGGTGATGCCGCTCGCGGTGTCCACGTTCAAGTTCAGCTATCCAATCTCGAGCCCCGTGCAGTTCCTGTTCGTCGCATACGTCTACGGAGTACCCCTGTCGGCGGCGCAGATTCTCGTCTACCTGCTGGGAATCGTCCTACTGAGCTATGCGTCGCTCGGCATTCCGAATGGCGGGGCGCAAATGCGGGCGGCGCCGCTGTACATCGCGGCCGGCGTGCCCATCGAGGGATACCTGTTGACGGAGGCCGTCGAGGACATTCCCGATGTCTTCAAAACGCTTCTGAACGTCACGGGCAACATGACCGCCGCGTCGCTGGTGAACCGGATGACCGCCGAGACTGTCGAGGCACCCGCCGCGGGCACGGTGTTCGCGGACTGACAACGCCGCCGGGCAGCCCTCCCCCTCAGCCCGTTTCGTCCACCAGATCAGGCCGCGCCAGGAGCTTGATCAGATTGCCCGTGACGACGAGGATGATTGGCCCGAGCACGAGGCCAACGAACCCAAAAGCCGCCACTCCGCCAAGCAAGCCGAGGAAAACCACGAGGCCGTTCACGGAAGTGGAGCCGCTCAGCAGGAGCGGACGCAGGACATTGTCAGCCACGCTGATTCCAAGGACCCCGACGAGCAACAGGATGACACCGCGCGCCACTTCGCCCGACAGCAACAGCCAAAGCGCAGCCGGCGCCCACACGAGTGCGGCGCCAACAACCGGAATCAGCGAGCAGATGGCGGTGACGAGGCCCCACACCACCGGGGCATTCATCCCCAGCAGCCAGAACGCCAGACCCGCAATCACCCCCTGAGCCGTCGCGACGAGCAGGCCCGCTCCGACGCTGGCAATCACGAGATCACGCGTCTCTGCCATCAGGCGTTCGGATTGCCCGGGAGGCAACGGCAGCAGTTCGCGCACGTGCCGGCTCATGACGTGTCCGTCGCGAAGCATGAAGAAGAGCGTGAACAGCATCACGGCGAGGCTGCCAAGCGTGGCGACGAGATCGGCGACGACAGCGCCCGCACGCGGCGCCAGGAACCTGAGCGCGCGCTGCACACCCTCGCGCACGAGCGCCGCCGGACTCTCGGGCAGCGGAAGGGGACTTCGCGAGCGGACCGTTTGCCAGATTTGTTCGACCCGCCGGGGCGCTGTCAGCGATGCCTGCTGGACGTAGGTGTTCACCTCCGGCACCTCGGTCGCCAGCATCGCGACCAGGGTTATGCCCGGAGCGACAATCAGGACGGCGGCCAGGAGCGTCGTGACGAGCGCCGCGCGGTTCGCGCCCATCCGCGACGAGAGCTTCTGTTGCGGCCGCTGCAACATGATGGCGAATACGCCGGCCCAGGCCAGCGGTTTGAGGAAGGGGCTGAGGATGAGATACGCGAGGTATCCCGCCGTGAACACCAGGATGTAGAACAGCGGCCGTTGAACGCCTTCCCCGCCCGTGTCTGTCATGGTGATGTCTTTGAGCCCTTCGCCGGCACGCGCGTTTTCGTGTCGAATGTTAACCGGTGGCCGGGCGGAATCGGCGCGAGGTTTATCACGATCCACCGGGCGGGTCCAGTGTCACATGCCTCGTTTGCGCGAGCTGGCCGCCGGGGCGCGGCGTCGTCGGTCACACTGCCGAGCCGCCTCAACCCTCACCGGCGTCGTTCGTGTCATTCCGATAGGCGCGCCGCCGGAGCCACTCTAGGCTCAGGCTGTTCCGCGTGACTATGGAGGTGGCTCGATGCGACGCATCCGCTCGATTGGCTCGTTTGCGCTCTTCTGCGCGCTCTTTCCTCTCGCGCCGGCGCTGGCTGCGCAGACATCCGCCGCGAAGGTTCCCATCACGACCTCGTCCGAGGAAGCGCGCCAGCTCTATGTCAAGGGGCGCGATCTGACCGAGCGGCTCCGCGCGACCGACGCGCGGAAGTACTTCGAGCAGGCCGTCGCGAAAGACGCGAGCTTCGCGATGGGCTACGTGGGCCTGGCGACCTCGGCTGGCACCAACAAGGAGTTCATCGATGCCGTGACGCGAGCCGCCACGCTCGCCGGCCGCGTCAGCGACGGCGAACGCCACCTGATTCAGGGCCTCGAAGCGATCATGAAGGGGGATCCTGCGGGCCAGGAGCGCCACTACACGGAAATGGTCCGCCTGTACCCCGATGACGAGCGCGCCCACAATCTGCTCGGCAACATCTACTTCGGGCGTCAGGACTACGGGAAGGCCGTGCAGCATTACGAGAAAGCCATCCAGATCGCGCCGTCCTTCTCGGCACCCTACAACCAGGCGGGCTACGCCCACCGGTTCCTCGAGAACTACGAGCAGGCGGAAAAGATATTCAAGAAATACACAGAGCTCATTCCCGACGATCCGAACCCATACGATTCTTACGCCGAGCTGCTGATGAAGGTGGGCCGCTTCGACGAATCCATCAAGAGCTACGAGAAGGCCCTGTCCGTCGACCCGAACTTCGTCGCCTCTCACGTCGGCATCGGCAACAACCATCTCGCTATGGGGCATCCGGAACAGGCCCGAAACAGTTTCAAGAAACTGACCTCCGTCGCGCGCACCACGGGCGAACGTCGGCTGGCGCATTTCTGGATGGCCGCGTCCTACGCGCACGAAGGCGCCGTCGACAAGGCCCTCGAGGAGCTTATGAGCGAGTACGCCCTGGCCAAAGCTGAAGGCGACGGCGGCGCCATGGCAGGCGACCTGGTGCAGATGGGCGACGTACTGCTCGCGGGCGGCCGTTCTGATCAGGCGCTGGTCAAATACTCCGAGGCGCTGGGAACAATCGAGCAGGCGGCGGTGCCCGTGGAAGTCAAGGACGCCGCGCGGCGCAACAACCTGTACAAGCAAGGCCTCGTGGCGGCGGCGAAGAACGACCTCGCGACCGCTCGAACCCGGAACGCGGAGTACGCGAAGCAGGTAGCCGTGAAGAAAGTGCCGTTCGAGGTCCGCCAGCAACACCAGCTCGCGGGCACGATCGCACTGGCCGACAAGCAATACGCGACAGCCGTTCAGGAGCTCGAGCTCGCCAACCTGCAGGATCCCGAGGTGCTCTATCTGCTGGCGCTCGCTCACCGCGGCGCCGGCGACGCGAAGCAGGCGCGTCTGTACGCCGACAAGGCAGCGCACTTCAACGGCCTCAATTTCAACTACGCGTTCGTCCGGACGAAGGCCTTGGCCGCCGTGGGTTCGTGACCTTCAGCTGACTCCCGCAATCGCACAACGCTGGCGGTCGGGCTCGCGCTGAGGACAGCCGCGGCTCGAGCTCGACTCCCGTTCCGCGTACTGGTTCTTCTCGATTTTCCCTCGAACGCCTATCTTGGCCCGCCGCTTGCACACCGATTGCGTCGAGGTTGCGTCCCCTCGAGCTTCCTCGCATAGTGAAAATGGCCTGCACAGGAGTCACGATGATGCCCAGCCAGACGGTGCGCCTACGGGTGGTGACGCTTCTATCAGCCCTGCTGCTGACGGGAGGCTCGCTCGCCGGCCAGACGGCTATCAAGCTGCCGAAGAACAAGTACACGCCCCAGCAGGACGTGGAGCTTGGACGAAAGGCCGCCGCCGAAGTTCGTCAGCAGTATCCCATCATCGAGGACGAGACCATCGCCCGGTATCTGACGATGCTCGGCAATCGCCTGGTGGAGAGTGCACCGCCGGAATTGAAGCAGCCCGTCTACGAGTACTCGTTCACGCCCGTGAACCTGAAGGAGATCAATGCCTTCGCCCTTCCGGGCGGCCCGATGTTCGTCCACCGCGGGATGTTCGACGCCGCGTCGGTCGAGGCCGAGGTCGTCGGGGTCATGGCGCACGAGCTGGCGCACGTGCTGCTCCGCCACGGCACGGCCAATGCGTCGAAGGCACAAAACCCGTGGCTGCAGCTCGGCCAGATCGCGGGGGTCGTCGGTGGGGCCGTGGTCGGTGGCGCCGCCGGCTCGGCCATCGCTCAAGGCAGTCAGTTCGGTCTCGGCACGCTGCTGCTGAAGTACAGCCGCGATTTCGAGAAGCAGGCCGACCTCCTGGGCGCGCAGATCATGGCGAGGGCCGGGTACGATCCGCGATCGCTCGCACGGATGTTCGAGACGATCCAGCGCGAATCCAAGGGCAGCGGCGGACCGCAGTGGCTGAGCAGCCATCCCGATCCGGGCAACCGCACGGCCTACATTACGAAGGAGGCCGAGCAGCTCACCATCGCCGCGCCGGCCAACACGAGGCAGTTCGAGACGGCGAAGGCCAGATTCGCGTCGATGCCGCCAGCCACGACGATGGCTGAGATGGCGCGTCGCGAGTCGGGCGGCGGAGCGCCACGCTCGGTCGGCACGGTCGGCCAGCCGGTACCCGCTCCGTCGGCCAATTACCGCAGCTTCGATGCGGGAGTCTTCAGGGCCGCGGTCCCGACGCAACTGGCAGGGGCTGTCGTCGAGCAGTGCCATCAAGTTCGTGCCGCAGAACGGGTACGGTCTCATCAAGGGACAGGGACAGCCCGTCTTCACGCACGGCGTGGAGTTCGGCATCGCCAAACCCTCGTCCCGCGACCTGCGCCAGGCGACCAACGAGTGGCTGAACGCGATTGCCAAGGGGAACCCGCAGCTGAAGCTCGCGGGCGAACAATCGACGATTCGCGTGTCGCAGCGTTCGGGCATCGCGACACCGCTCGTCAACCCGTCCCCGCTCGGCGGCCGCGAACGCATCACGATCTACACCACGTTCCTGGCCGACGGGACTCTCTTCTACTATCTGACCGTCGTGCCCGAGAACGACGCACCGGCATATGGACAGACATTCCAGCGGGTGGGCCAGTCAATTCGGCTGACCGACACCCGGTAGCGGCGGGTGGCGCTCGGGTCAGAGCGCCAGGCTGGCGCGAATCCAATCCAGGTACATCTGGATGGCGTCGACGGTCTCCTTTTCGATGCGTCGCCGGAGAACCGCTCCCGAAATGCCTCGGAGCGCATCCGCACGCACCCGGAGTCCGACGGCCAGGTCGAATCCTTTTCGATCGACCGTAGGGCTCGCCATCACCACCAGCAGGCCTGCGTCGAGCTGACGGCTGGCGTAAAACTGCTTGTCGGCCATCACGGCCCGGCCGTCCGGGAATTCCTGGAGGGCCACGTGATGGAGCGTGAGGGTCGGCTTGAGGCCGGTGGTCGACCTGGTCCAGTAGAAGCGATCTTCGGTGCCCGCCGGGCGCGTGCTGGGAAATGACTCGAGGTAGTACGCGAAGGGATAGGTCAGCTCCCAGACCTTCGCGGAACGGCGGAGCATGTCCTGGAACTCGGTGGCGATCGCGCCGGGTTGCCCCGCATCGTGGAACGCCCCGAGCGCCGCATCGCCACCTTTCTGGTAGGCACGGACATATTCGAGCAACATCGCATGCGCGAGCTCCGCGGCCTTGGCGGAGGCATCGGGCGCGTCCCAGTTCACGTCCTTCTGAAACCGCGTAAGAAACGCCGCGGGCATGCGCACGTCGCACTTGCCCGGCCGGCACGATCTGAGATCGGCGAAATCGACGTCAGCAAGATCGAGGCTCGCGAAATCGGCCGCCGTGGCCGGCGTCTTGATCGCGCCGACATTGGTATTCCCCGCGTCCTTCATGAACGTTTCGATGTCGCGAAACCACGCGAGCAGGCGACGAAGATCGCCGGTGACGCGAATGGCGCCGGCCGCACCCACTTCGTTGGGCGCATTGGCGGTGAGCAGCCAGGCCACCGCCTGCCCACTCTGGACGCGTGCGAGATCCGGGGCCGAGATTCCCAATTGGCTCAGCAACCGCTCATTCGACCACGCCGTCGGCTTCTGGTTCGCCGCCTGCGGCGCCTGTCGTGCCCGAATCGGAACCAGGGCGGCAAGCACTGTCAGGGCCAGGACGATGGCGGTTCGCGTCACGAACGCTTGTGAGATGTTCATGTGCCCATTCTAAGCCACGCCAACGCCGCGTCGCTCGAGCTGGCGCCCGGCCGCCCATGCGTGACCGTACGCGCCGGTCTACGGCAACCCGACGATCTGCCTCGCTTCGTTCGTCAGCTCGATGATGTGCAGCCCGGTACCGCTGCGGTCGAGCGCATAGATGTAGCCGCGATCGTCGATATCCGTATTGTTGGTCTGGATGGCGGTCTTGCAGACGTTCTTCCCATCGAGCTCAGCGCAAATCTCTTGCGTCTTCTCAGTGACCGCGGGGATGTAGTAGCCCACCTCGCGCGGACGGAAGGGATCGCGGATATCCACGGCCCGCACACCGGCATTGAAGTACGCCACGATCAGGAGCTTGTCGAGAAAGGCGGGATTGAACGAATCATGAGGCGAATGGGGACCGAAACGCCCGCCGCGATTGCAGAAATCGCCCGGCTCTTCGGGCACGAACCAGCTCGAGATGCCGAAGGGCCTGTCGATCTGGGTGATGTCCATGAAGAAGATGGCCTGATTGGTGCCGGAACACATTTCCTGAGTCTCCTCGGACACCACCAGCATGATGTCGCGGGTATTCTGCTCGCGGAAATCGTCCCAGCCGGGCATCTTCATGCCGTAGATCGGCTTGGCGGTGTGACCGCCCCAGTAGGTCGGCATGTTGACGCGCGCGATCTGCGGGTATTCGAGATTCGGCCGCGTTGGCGCGAAGCGATCCGACGCGCCGGGATCGCCGCCAATCAGCTTGTCGAGGTCGAGGATTTGCACCACGCCACCATTGTTCATGCCGTAGGGGACGAACAGGCGTTTGCCGACGAGCAAAGGTTGATGAACCCCGTTGCCGCCGACGCGCGCCTCAGGCGTGGTCACGCCCGGTGCGTTCTCCCACAGATTGAAGTCGCGGATGTGCACCGGCTGCGCCGGGTTGTTCAGATCGAACACCTGCATCACACGGGGTGAGCGCCAGCCATCGACGCTCGAGACCAGAAACGCGTAGCCCGTGCCGCAATCCCACAGGTTCTTGTGCGTCTGACGGCCACCGCGCGGGCCCGCCGTGGTGCCGGTGACCACGACGTCGCGGATGAAGCCCGGCGCCGAGGGATTCGTGACATCCCAGATCTCGTGGTTTTCCTGGCCGTTGGTCCGCAGCAGATACACCTTGGCCCGATCGGCGCTCTTGAGCGCACTGCCGTCGCAAATCTGCGCGTGCTGGACCTCCTCGGACTTGCCGGTCGCGGGAATGTGAACCAGATACTCGGGCCTGGCGGGATCGGTGACATCGAGGACAGCCGTCCCGTTCGTTTCCTTCTTCCCGTTCAGGTGGTTGACGTGCACGCCTTCGTGGTGGCCCACGAAGAGCACGTACCGCGGCCCGTACCGGTGAATCACCGGCTGATAGGCGGCCCGACCGTCGAGGTCGTGATGCGACACCAGTCGCGTGTTCCAGGCTTCGCCCCCGGCCGCGTCCTTCTCACCCCTGCGGGCCGGCCGGTCCTGGTCCAGACTCCCCTGCCCGCTCTGTTCGGCGTCGAGGTGCAGCCCACCGAGCAGCGACGCCAGGACGCAAGCGCCGAGCAATCCCTTGGTTGTGGCCGTCATCGATGACTCCTCAGGTGCGCCACCTTCGGGCGGCGAAAGCCAGACTCGGCACGTTCCTCCAGGAACGCGGCGGACGTCGGTCGCCTCCGGCCGACACGCCGGAGACTACATCAGGGGCTGGACGGAAACCAAGACACGACAGAACCGCTGGGTTCAGTTGCGGTGATACACCAGCGCGGCATGCTCGTACAACGCGTCTCGACTGACGCGCAGCGCAAACTCGGTGGGGACGAACAAGGGGATGCCCGAGGTCGGCGGCTCCCGATCGATTGGCGATGCCACGAGCGTCACATCGTCCAGGCGGGCTCTCCGGCAGAGAGCCGCGATACGAGGCATCTGGAGGCGCGAGGCGACAATCGCCACATGCGTGTCGCGCGTCTGAGCGAACCGCGTTCGCACCCACACCAGCTGGTCCAGTGTGGTCCACCCCGCTGGGTCGTGCTTGAGCCGCGATGCTGGAATGCCGCTGTCGACGAGCTCGTCGAGCATCCAAGGCTCGCCGAGCAGCCAGACTTCGCGAGGTTGAGCCAGGGCATAGACCTGACCGGCTTCGCGCACGCGACCACGACGATTGTCCCCGTCGAAGACGAGCAACGCGTCAACCGTTCTCAGTCCCTGCGGATCGGCCTTTGGGGAGACGGGCAGATGCCCGGCAATGGCGTTGGCCACCCAGGGCAGGCTGAGGAACAGATACCCGGTCAGAATGACGACGAGCCAGGTTCGTCCAACCCGGCGGGTGCGCGGCCAGGCGAGCAGAATGACTCCGAGACCGAGGCAGATCGCGAGAAACGCAGTGGACCCTGGGGCGCCGATAGTTTTCAGCAGCGACAGCAACATCCCTTCAAGCATCTCACATGACGGCGACGACAGCATGGCGGCGGGCTGAACCGATATGATCAGGTTGTTGCCCGTTCTTCACCGCACGCTCCACGACATCGACCGAACCGAGTGGGACCGTCTCTGCGGCGAGAACGCCTTCGCCACCTGGGGCTGGCTGCGGACGATCGAGACCTGCTGGCGCGCCAGGGCCGAGCCGGTCTATTTCACACTCCGCCAACATGGCGCACTCGTAGCGACTTCGGTCTGTTACGCGCTCGAGAAGTCACCCGACGTGGAGACCCTGGACGACATGGTGCTCGGTCGCCTCGAAGTCGACCGCGGGGGCGCTCGGAATGAGCTTCCTGCCGGCGTTCGTCTGCGGTCCGGCGCTCGGGTACGGCTGGCACGTCGGCCTGGACCCGGACCTGGACGCCGCCAATGCCGACCGCGCGCGTCGCGTGATGCTCGATGCGATCGAGACCGAAGCGCGGGCGAGAGGTCTCACCCCGAGCTTTGTGCATGTGCTCGACGACGAGAGCGAGTTGAGGGCGCTGCTCGAAGACCGGGGATATCTGCGCGCGGCCAACGTCCCGGTTGCGGTCCTCGATCTCGGATTCGGTTCCTTCGAAGACTACCTGGCGGCGTTCCCGAGCAAGAAGCGCATCGAGTTCAGGCGGCAGATGTCCAGAAATCGGGAGACGGGAACGGTCATCGAAATCGCGCGCGGCGCCGAGGGCCATGAAGAGCGTTTTCTGAGCCTGCTCGACTCGAACGCGCAGAAGCACGGCGGCGTTCGCTTTGCGTGCACACGGGAGCTCTTTGCCGCACTCGGCGAGCACCTGGGCAACGAGTCGCGCATCTTCACCGCCACGAAGTCCGGCGTCGTCTCGGCGGTCTCGGTGATGCTGATCCGGAACCGGACGGCGTTTCCCATCGCGGTCGGCGTGGATCTCGACTCCGCGGACGACTACACCTACTTTCAGGTGACGTATAACTCGCCCATCGCTCACGCGATCGAGTTGGGCATTCGGCGGATGTACCTATGGACGGGGCATGTACAATCTGAAGGTTCGCAGGGGCTGCTGGCTGGCCAGAACGTGGATCTATTCGCGCGAGTCGGGTCTGCGCGCGCTCGCGACTGCCCGCTGGTTCGCGCTGGCGTCGGCCTGGAACGGCCGTAAGTTATCACCCGACGCCCGTCGAGCATTGAGGGTAGAAGGCACACCGCGTTGACCGTCGAGTTTCAACCCTCTCCGAATCTGCCTCCACTCAGCTGGTGTGCCCGGGCGCGGAAAAGCGGCGGCGTCACGGTTCGTCACGGCGCCGATGTCGAGACGCGGCCCGAAGGGTTCGTCGAAGGCGCCTGGAACGGTGACTTCGACGCGTTCGACTTCGATCAGGCCGAAGTGCTCGCCGGCACCGGCGCCCGCCTTCGAAACGGCGCGTTCGTCTTCGCCGCGCCGTTTCACCCGCTGGAACGTCTGTTCGTCCTCCGATCGGACCAGGAGATTCTCGTCTCGAACTCGCTCGTGTTCCTGCTGGCTGAAGCGCAGGACGGACTCGACTTCAGCCACAAGGACTACTTCTTCGACCTCGTCAAGCAATCACGGAGAGGGATCGAGGGGCGACGTCCACCTTGCGCACGCGATCAGGACGTCTCGTCGAACTGTTCCCGTGTTGCAATCTGGAACTTGGCCGCGATCTTTCGCTCCGCCGCGCGCGGAAGACTCTCGGTCCCGCGCCGGCCTGCTTTGCGGACTACTACGGCGCACTGCGAAAGGCGGCGATCGCAATTGCCGCCAACGCCGCGGCCCCCGGCCGCCGCAAGACCTATCGTCTTGTCGCGGCCTGCTCGCGCGGCTACGATTCGACGGCCGCCTCGGCCATCGCGCGTGAAGCAGGGTGTCAGGAAGGGGTCACCTTCGTTCGAAGCATTCACGCCTCCGGGCCATCCGCTCCTGGGGGTCAAGACCGTTCTCGGCGACGACAGCGGTGCCGACGCCCTGCGCGCCATGGGCATGACGGTCACCGAGTACGAGCGTGTTGGGCTCGCCACTTTGTCGGGTCACCCAACGGCGGAGTTCTATTGGAGTCCCGCGTCCGGCACCGACTCGTCGATGCGGCTCGATGGAAGCCTCACTGCGCGGGAGCGTCCTGGTTTCCGGACGGCATGGTGAGCGCTACTGGGGACCCCGGAGCCGATGCCGCCGCAGCCATCTGCGCGAGGTGGACGATTGTGTGCTGAGCGGGCACAACCTGGGCGAGTTCAGATTGCGTGCGGGATTTCTGCATTTTCCAGTCCCGTATGTCGGGGCGCTTCACGGTCCCGCAATTTTTCGCATCACGCACTCGCCGGAGATGCGGCCGTGGAGGCTGGGCGCCAGCGCCTACGATCGGCCGATTGCCCGCCGCATCGGGGAGGAGGCTGGCGTGCCGCGCGAGTGGTTCGGCCAGGTCAAACGCGGCGCCGGCTTCTTCCGCGATGCGGCCATCACCGACAGCGAGCGGGACTTTCACGATTTTCTGCGGTCCTCCGTGCCCCTGGACGTCGTGCGGCGGCTCGACCGACGACCATTGAGCGAGCGAGTTCCCAGCCACCGCAAGCTGAATTACTTCCGGACCGAATATTCGCATTTGCCGTTCGTCTCGGCGGCGATGGACCTTCTGCAGACCGAGCGCTGGCACATGATGTGGAACTCGATTCATCTGTACAAGTTCCACTGGGGCTTCGAGAAAATCACGAGCCGTTACCGGTGAACCTCATGCCGATGACCTCCGGCCCTGTGACGCTCGCGACACGCTGCCGGCGACGCGCCAGCGATGCTCGAATGCCACACGCTGAGCGTGCCATTCGACGAGCCATGTGCGGGCACCCGATTGCCGATGATGCGGATCCGTACATTCCTGTCTGCGTGGCGGACCTTGCGATTATCATGTCTGCGGCATGTTTCTTGCTCGAGTGACGTTGTGCAACCAGAAAACCCGCCGTCAGGTCCCCTTCGTCCGCGGCGATCGCGTCGCTGGCTGATCGCGTCGATCCTCGTGGTCCTGGGCGTCGTCGGTCTGGCGCTCGGCGCGCTGGCGACTGTGCCCTTCACCTCGGAGATGGCCCACAAGGAAGCCGTCGCGTGGCTGTCCGAACATTTCGAGAGCGAAGTGGAGCTGAAGGAGCTCGATCTCAGGCTCCTGCCTCTCCGCGCCAGAGGGAAGGGCCTCACGGTGCGTCACAAGGGACGCCGCGACGTGCCGCCGCTCATCTCGATTGCCGAGTTCACCGCCGACGGGGGATTCTCCGATCTGTTTCGAAGCCACCTCTCGAAGCTGACGGTCGTGGGTCTCGAGATCCAGATTCCTCCCAAGAACCGCCCGTCAGACTCCAACGATTCGTCACGCGCCTCTACACCGACGACGTCCGTGGAGGCGAGTCGGCCGGACGAATCGAAGGACGAGCCAGAGGAGGCGACCGACGCCTCAAAGAGCGACAGCGGCTTGACGAAGACGTTCGTCATCGACGAGCTCGAGTCGAATGATGCGCGTCTGGTCATCCTTCGGCGCGATCCTGAAAAGGATCCCCGCGTGTGGCAGATCCACCGTCTGCGCATGCGCACGCTCGCAATCGACCGTGCGATGCCGTTCGAGGCGCAGCTCACCAACGCCGTGCCGCCAGGCCAGATCGACGTGAAGGGCCATTTCGGTCCGTGGGGCCGGGACGATCCGGGACAGACGGCCCTCGATGGGACGTTCACGTTCGACAAGGCGGATCTCGGCGTGTTCAAGGGGATCTCGGGCATTCTCTCGGCCCACGGGTCGTTCAAGGGCACACTCGACCGCATCGAGGTGCAGGGTGAGACAGACACGCCGGAGTTCACCGTGAGCGCGAGCGACCTGCCGGTTCCCCTGAAGACCAAGTACCAAGCCGTCGTGGACGGCACCAATGGCGACACCATCCTCGAGCGCGTGGATGCGTCATTTCTCGAGACGTCCATGGTGGCGAAGGGCGGCGTCGTGCACACGCCGGGGCGCAAGGGGCGCACGGTGTTCATCGATGTCGTGATTGGCAAGGGTCGAATCGCTGACGTGCTGCGGCTCGCGATCAAGAACCCCCAACCGCCCATGACGGGCGGCTTGAAGCTGGACGCGAAACTCGTGCTGCCACCGGGCGATCAGGATGTCGTCAAGAAGCTGCAACTCGAGGGGGCGTTCGACATCGAGAATGCGCGATTCACCGATGCCGGCGTGCAGGGAAAGATCAACGAATTGAGCCGTCGGGGTCGCGGAAAGGTCAAGGAGGAGCCGGCAAGCCAACGGGTGTCGTCGGATTTCTCCGGCAGCTTCAAGCTCGGGAACGGGGTGCTCACGATCCCGCGGGTTGTCTTCGACGTGCCGGGTGCTGCCGTGGAGCTGGCCGGCACCTACAATCTGGAGTCCGAGATGCTGGATTTTTCCGGCATGTTCTTCATGGACGCCACGATTTCTCAGACGACCACAGGATTCAAGAGTGTCTTGCTCAAGATGATCGATCCGCTCTTCAAGAAGCGCGGAGGCGGCAGCGCCATCCCGATCCGGATCTCGGGACAGCGCGGCAGCCCGTCGTTCGGCCTCGACAAAGGCCGCATTTTCAATCGCAGCTAGCCGCTAACGCCCCGAAAAGAGCCGGCCGACCATGCCGAGCATGTCGTCGACGGCCGAGCCATCGCGGTTGGAGTCGAGCATCGGCGTCAACATGCCGAGCAGATCGCTTCCCCCCACGCTGGCCGCTTGCCCAGGTCTCTGGGCCACCCGCTTGGCCATCGTCCCCATCATCATCGCTGCGACAACCGGCAGCATCTGCTTGAGTACTCCTGCTCCGATGCCGGTTTGGGCCGACGCCTGACTGGCGACCTGACGGCTGATTTCCTTGCTCCCGAGGACGTGTCCCAGGATGCCATTGCCATCCTGTATCGTTTCAGCGCCTGTCAGCGACGACACATCGTCGATGTACCGCTGATGCTGGCCGCCGCCCAACGCCGACAGCAGGCCATCGACTCCCTGAGGGCTGGACATGTTGCGCGTGAAGCCTGCGGCGAGCGCGGGCGCCAGGGCCGCGATCGCCGAGTTCACCTGGCTCTCGTCGAGGCCAAACTGCTGGCCAAGCTGCTGGACTGCGCCGCCGCCCTGCGCACTGAGCATCGCATCGAGAATGTTCATGGGACCTCTTTCTGCGTAAGGCAGGAGTCTACAAAGTTCGTCGACGATCGGTACGGATTTTTGTCGCGGTGTGATTGGAGGCGCCGCACCGCATGGGTTATCTTCAGCTCATGCGTTGCGCTCTGACACTCCTCCTTGGCCTCGTCGTCGGATCTGGCAGCTCGTCCATGGAACCGGTCGTTGCGCACAGCCGGTCCGTCGGTCAATCGTCGGATCAGATCGAAGCGTCTACGCTGTCCGGGAAACCCCTGACGCGGCCGGCCTTCAGTGCAGAGCAACGCGCCAGGCTCGAAGCGGACCTGGCCGCTGCACAGGCCGAGTACGACAAGAATCCTCGAGACGCCGAGCGGGCCATCTGGCTCGGTCGGCGGCTGGGCTATCTGGGCCGGTACCGCGATGCCATCGCGACCTATACGACAGCCCTGGCGCTCCATCCCGGTAATGCGAAGCTCTACCGGCACCGCGGGCACCGCTACATCTCAATCCGTCAGTTCGACAACGCCGTCGCCGATTTCGAGAAAGCCGCGTCACTCGTCAAGGGTTTGCCGGACGAGATCGAGCCCGATGGGGCGCCGAACCAGTACAACAAGCCGCGTAGCACGCTTCAGTCGAATATCTGGTATCACCTTGGGCTCGCCTATTACCTGAAAGGCGACCTGGCCCGCGCGCTCCCTGCCTATCTCGAGTGCATGAAGGTATCGACCAACAACGACGACAGTCTGGTGGCCGCGAGCGACTGGCTCTACATGACGTACCGCCGGCTGGGACGGACGGCCGACGCCGCGCGCGTGCTCGAGCCCATTCGCGAGAAGATGGACATCCTCGAGAACGACGCGTACCACAAGCGGCTCCTCATGTACAAGGGACTCGTGACGCCGGAGTCTTTGCTGGCGACGGAGGGAGCTGACGCGCTGCAGCTTGCGACGCAGGGGTACGGCGTCGGAAACTGGTACTTCTATAACGGCGACCGCGCGAAGGCGCGGGAGATCTTCGAACGGATCGTCCAGGGATCGTCGTGGTCGGCGTTCGGCTTCATCGCCGCCGAGGCGGATCTGCACCGGGGTTTCTGACGGATGGTCAGTCGGTCGTGGCGCCTCGTGCTTCGTTCAACGACCAGTCGTAGTCGAGATAATCCAGCCGCACCCCAGGTGTCCTGGCCAGCGCGGATGGCGCCGCGGGACCGAAGCGCACCACGACGCCGAGCACCGCGCGCTCCTGCTCGCTGCGCGTTCCGGGAACCACGCGTGCGTATTCGGCGACGAAATCGTCTGCATACCAGCTGAAGAGGCTCGAGACGTCGAGCCGATCGCCGCCTGCCCGCAGGCCACGCTCGCTGGCCAGATATCCGCGCGTGGCGTCTCCGAGCTGTGTCAGCAGGCGATCCGCCACATAGGGCTCGGCGGCGAGCGCCGGACAACTGACGGATCCGCAGCTCAGCGCGAAGTGCACGAGCGGCTGCTTGAAGACCGGCCGCAGAATGTCGTGCTCGATCTGATCGAGCGTCAGCTCGGCACCGGCTGCGCGCCATTTCAACCGCGTCCACACGCCGTCGATCTGGCGGATGCTGTTGCGCGGATAGATGCTGAACCAGCTGCCCTGAATCGGGTAGTGGTCGACGACCGCGCGCAGCGTGAAGACGTTGTAGGCGTTGATCCAGAAGGCCAGCCTCTGCTCACGCGTCCAGCCTTCCTGGGTCGCCTTGTCGATTGCTCCCAGGTCGAGCGCGACCGCGTCGAGGGCAGCACGGTTGGTCTTGAGCTTGCGGTAGTTGACGCCCCGCCCCTCGACATGCGCGCGAAGCAGCGTGGCGTACGCTCGATAGTTGTGGTCGAAGGAAGCCACGGCCGATTGCGGGACGTCCGCCACGGCAGCCGCAGCCACGAACGCGACAATTCCAATCGACGAACCCAACACTCTGCTGCGCATAGTCGTAGGACCGGTCCAGCCGCCAAGCTACACGCCGGAGCCCTCCGAGCGCGGGCTCAGCCGCGCGCGGACGCCGGGACCCGAGCGACGCCGAATCGCCATGACGACCCGGAACGCAAGAAGCAGACCCACGAGCGCCGCATAGATCTGCGGGCGCTGGAGATCCGCCTTCACGAGCCACCAATAATGCACGACCCCGGCAATTGCCGCCACATAAACGAGCCGGTGCAGGCGCTGCCACCGCCGGCCGCCGAGGCGGCGGATCATGCCGCTCGTCGAGGTGAGCGCCAGCGGCACCATCAGCACGAAGCCGGTGAAGCCCGCTGTGATGAAGGGCCGCTTCATCACGTCGCGCACCATGGCGTCGACGTCGAAGAACTGATCGAGCCAGATGTAGGTGAGAAAGTGCAGAGCACCATAGAAGAACGCGAACAGACCGAACATCCGCCGCACGCGGATGATCCCGTGCCATCCCGACAGGCGGCGCAGCGGCGTGACCGCAAGCGTGATGACGAGGAAGCGGAGCGTCCAGGTGCCCGTCGTCCTGGTGATGGTCTCGATTGGGTTGGCGCCGAGCGTGTCGGCGAGCGTGCCGTAGATCAGGCTGGCCAGCGGCACGAGGCACAGCATGAAGAGGGCGATCCTGACGGATCGCGATGCACCCGCTCGGTCCGTGCCTGACGAGGGAGCGACGGGCAAGCGTCCGCTCTCAGAAGTTCCGGCGCAGGTCCAGGCCGGTGTAGAGCGATGCGACCTGATCGGCGTACCCGTTGAACATCAGCGTCTTGCGCTTGAAGAACTCGCCGATCCGCCGCTCGCGCCCCTGACTCCAGCGCGGATGATCCACGTCCGGGTTCACATTCGAGTAGAACCCGTACTCGTCCGGGGCCTGCGTGTTCCAGGCCGTCCGCGGTTCTTTCTCGACGAAGCGCATGCGCACAATCGACTTGATGCTCTTGAAGCCGTACTTCCATGGCACCACGAGCCTCAGGGGCGCTCCATTCTGGTTCGGCAGGACCTCCCCGTACAGGCCAACGGCCAGAATCGTGAGCGGATGCATGGCTTCGTCCATCCGCAGCCCTTCGAGATACGGCCACTCGAGCACGCCGCGACGCTGGCCCGGCATCTGCCCGGGATCGAGCAGCGTGGTGAACTCCACGTACTTGGCCCGGGAAGTGGGCTCGAATCGCTTGATGAGATCGCCAAGAGGGAACCCCACCCACGGGATGACCATCGACCAGGCTTCGACGCATCGCAGGCGATAGACGCGTTCTTCGAGCGAGTGCGGGCGAAGGATATCCTCCAGCGTGTAGGTCGCGGGCTTCGCAACCTCGCCTTCGACCTTGACCGACCAGGGCTTCACTTTGAAGCTTCCAGCGTTCTGCGACGGGGCGTCCTTGTCGATGCCGAACTCATAGAAATTGTTGTAAGTGGTCACGTCCTCGTAGGGCGTCCACGCTTCGGTCGTGCCAAACGGACCCTTCTTGACGCCGGCGAGCTTCTGGCGCGCCCCGCCCTGGGCGGAGGCTGACGCGAACGCCGTGGCGGCTGCGAGCGTGGCTCCCACAGCCGTCTGCAGGAACTCCCGTCGGCGGAGGTACGTCGACCGATCCGTGATTTCCGACGACGGGATCGCGGGTGGAGACTTCACCAGCATGACAAATCCTCACGGCAGGCTCGACCGCAGGCACGGTCGGGCATAGTCGATACCAGAGCCCGCCACTCGCTCCGAGCTGCTCCTACGATGATACCGCCAAGCTGGAGGGCTGACCCGGCTTATCTCTCTCTCCGAACACGAAACCCCCGAGGAACATTCCCGACACCGTCATGGGGCGTGAGCGTGGCCCGGGTCCGTGTGGAGAATTCAATCCGCCCGAGCGGTCAGTCGACGTCGGTCCAGGACCGCCCCGCCTGAATCGCGCGCGAGAAGCAGGCGCCGGCGCGCGCGTAGGCATTTCGCAGCGCGCCGGGTGACGGTGCGCGGGTGAGCTCTTCGTCACGTGGGCAGGCGACACGCCCCCTGAGCTGGCCAACAGGCTCGCCTGCAAAATGCATGGCCGCTCCCTCCTGCACCCAGAGCGCTCGATTGGTCAGCCACGGCGCTGTCGCGACATGCGCCAGTTCGTGTCGGAGCGTCGACTCCAGCATGCCGCGGGACCGCAGAACCGCCACAGGGAGCAGATCAATCGTCGTACCAGAGGTCGAGGCCGCCGTCCACCAGGGCTGTCCTGTGGCGCGACGAAAGCTTTCGACCGTTGGATGAAACCGTAGCGCGACGACGCCAGCCATGGGCCGCCCCAGGCGGCGCGCCAGATCCGACCGTACGGCTTCGACAAATCCCTCGAGGGCGTTGCGATCCCGCTCGTCCAGGGCCGGGAGCGTCACGCGAAGGCCGCCGCGCGACGAGGTCCGGATGGCATCCGATGCCGGTGGCGCGGTCGTCATGGCAGGCGCCAGCCCGGATGATTGGAGTGAGAGACCGGGAAAGTAGTACTGAAGGATGGATTCCGCGGACTGTCCTGTCGCCGCCTGTCGCGCCGAGCCAATGACACAGAGTCCCACGCCGTGTCCCATGCCTCGACCTGTGAATCTGAAGCCGGCTGACGTGCGCTCCACGTCGAAGACCGTGCTCCTCAGCCGGTTCCAGCCGAGGGTCCGGCCGATGGCCGTTCGAAAGTCGGGCCCCGAGATTTCGTCGGGGCTGAACCCTTCGATGCGGAGGCGCACGACCCGGCCGGACGAATTGCGGCCCTCCGGTTCGAGACGTCGCAGCACGCTGCCACGCAGTCCTGCGGCGCGAAGCGCGCGGCTCAGATCGCGTTCAGTGATGTCCGACGTCCATGGCGGTTCGCCGACACACGAGTCCTCATGGCGGGCGCCGAGGAAGGGGAAATCCGTCGCGCCAGGCCACACGGCCGACGGGAGCTCCGAACGCCCGCCGCACGATGCGCTGTAGAAGACTTGCGCCGGGGCTCCCTTGTAGAGCAGAACCTGCCCTGCCGTCCGTCGCGCCGCCTGCTTCGTGGCCGTCGTGGCGGGACGCACTACCTGACAGTGTGTGAGATCGCAAAGGTCGAAGCCGTCGGCACCATGCCGGCGCCGGTTTGCGAGAGCGAACGTGCGCGCGGTGATGGCCAGCGCGTCGAGTGCCGCCGGCGCGCTCGAGGCGACGGCTTCACCGGCGAGCACTTGCGCGATGTAGTCGTCGAGTTGAAGCTCTTCGACGCTGTAGCCGCCGCCCGGCCGCGCGTGGCCAAGGCGGATCGCGTGCGGCATCGGGCCGGCTTCCGAGGGCAGCGCTACCCGGTTCATCGAAAACTTCCCGGACAATGCGCCGGCGACCGCTGATGATGTCACCAGGAGCAGCGCGACGATCGTCGTCGCAAGACGACGGTTCATGCGGGTGCGAGACTCAGAAACCGCGCCGTGTCCCGCCAGATCTGTTCCAGGCTGCCGAGCAGCTGGTGATCGTCCTCGAGCAGCCTCAGTGTGACCGTTGATCTGGTGCGTGCCCAACGTGCGACCATCGCGGGATCCACGGACTCGTCGCGAGTCCCCTGAAAGACGAGAGCGGGCATATTCACCTCGACCCGCAAGGGATCGTACCGTTGTGCGTCCTCATAGAGCTGATAGCCGACGGTTTTCGTCACGCCCTCGCCGTAGTGAAACACCTCGAGCTCATTGGTCGCTCGCCAGGCTTCCAGCCGGTCCGGCCCGATCCGCTTGTCGTTCTTCAGGCTGAAGTCGAGGGCCGGGGCGAGCAGCACCAGGCGGGTTATCGGACGATCCCGGCGCCGGCCGTTGGTGCTGCCTCCGAGGCTCCAGGGAGCGCGCTCCCAGTCGCCCGCCGCCATGACTGCGACGAACGCGCCGAGACTCGACCCGATGAGGACTACGGGGCCGCTGGGCCGGTCCACGATCCGGGACTCCAGCTGCTGCAGCATGCGCGTGATTGTGAGCGACGAGAAATCGGGCTCGTTGAAGTCCGGGCAGATCAGATCCAGCCCATGCATGGCCAGACGCTCAGCGAGGAACTGCCCCTTCGACGACCGCGCCGACGAAGCAAATCCGTGCAAATAGAAGATTTCCGGCTTGCCGCTCACGCTGAAGCTCATTCTATGCGGAGGGCCATCCAGTAGAATCTATCGTCCGGGCCGGAGCGCCCGGGAGGTGCTCGATGGTCCGAACGGCGGCAGCGTTCTTCTGTGTCACGCTCGGCATGCAGGGCCTGGCCATGCAATCACCCAAGCAAATCATCACGACGGGAGCGGCGCCTGCAGCACCTTTCAGTCCGGCCGTCAAGGCCGGCGGGCTGATCTACGTCGCCGGAACGCTGGCCTCCGATGGCGGCGGCAAGCTCATCGCCGGCGATGTCCGGGCGCAGACGAAGCAGGTGCTCGACAACATCGGCGCCACGCTCGCGCAGGCCGGGTCGTCGATCGATCGCGCGCTGTCGGTTCACGTCTACCTGAAACGCGGGTCGGATTTTTCGGCCATGAACGAGGTGTACCGCACCTACTGGCCGAAGGACCCTCCGGTGAGAACCACCATCGAAGCCGAACTCGTGCTGCCAGACGCCCTCGTGGAAATCTCGATGGTCGCCGCGCCTGCGGGCGGCGATCGACAGGTGATTCATCCATCCGGCTGGGCGGCTTCGGCCAATCCGTACAGCTACGGCATCAAGTCCGGCGACACGCTGTTCCTGGCGGGCCTCGTCTCCCGCAACGGCAAGGACAACTCGATCGTCAGCGGAGACATCACCAGCAGACGCGCACGGTCATGGAAAATGCGGGTGCGATTCTTGGCGCCGCAGGCATGAGCTATACGGATGTCGTCAGCGCACGGGCCTACATCACCGATGGCGCCCATCTTCTCCGGCATGAACGCGGCATACCGCACGTTCTTCGAGAAGGATCGCCCTGCGCGCGCCACGGTGATCAGTGGACTCATGGGTCCCCAATACCTCGTCGAGATCACGATGGTCGCCGTCCGCCACGCCGATCGCCAGGTGCTGACGACGCCCAACGCCGACGGGAGTCCGGGACAGCCCAGCCCCAACCTGAGCTCGGCGGTTCGCGTCGGCTCGCGGCTCTATCTCTCGGGCATGCTGGGTGACACCGATGCCAACAAGGGCGATGTCAAGGCGCAGACCCGCGAAACCCTGGTGCGCATCGGTCGGACGCTACGAGCCGCAGACTTCGACTGGACGAACGTCGTCGACGGCCTGGTCTATCTGACCGACCTCGGTCAGTTCGCCGCCATGAACGAGGCCTACCGCGAGATCTTCGCGCGCGATTTTCCTGCGCGTGCCACGGTCAGAGCGGGGCTGGTGGCACCCGATGGCCTCGTCGAGATCATGTTCGTCGCCGTCAAGTAAGAGCGTCAACCCTTCGAGAAGAGCACCCGTCTAAGCCCTCAACGCCGGAGGGTTGGATGAGGACGACGATTCGAATCGCGTGCGTGGTGCTCATGGTGTCGTTCGGCACGATCGACCACGGGTTGCCGGTCGGCCTCCTTGCCTTTCCAGGCCCACAATCGACCGAGCCGTTCCGCTGGACGGGCCGGCTTGCCGCCGGCAAGACGCTCGAAGTGAAGGGGGTCAACGGGACCGTCCGGGCAGTGCCGGCGCCAGATCCTGAGATCGTGGTGCTCGCCGACCGCCACGCCAACCGAGACAATCCTTCCGACGTTCGAATCGAGGTCGTCGAGCATGAAAGCGGCGTGACCATCTGCGCGGTCTATCCGAGCCCCGAAGGAACCAACGGCTGCAGGCCGGGATCGGACGGCAGGATGAACGTTCGGAACAACGACGTCCGCGTGGACTTCACGGTGCACGTGCCGGCTGGCGTCCACTTCGTCGGGCGAACCGTTAACGGCGACGTCGCCATCGAGGAAGTCCCCGGCAACGCCGAGGCCTACTCGGTGAATGGATCGGTGCGGCTGGCCTCGCGCGGCTTTGCGCAGGCCGAGACCGTCAACGGATCGATCACGGCGTCGCTCGGCCGGGCGGACTGGTCCAAGGACCGCGAGTTCAGCACCGTCAACGGCAGCATTATCCTGAGCCTGCCGGCAGACATTTCGACCGCGTTCAGGGCCGATACGGTCAACGGATCGATCAGCAGCGACTTTCCCGTGACGGTCAGCGGCCGCGTCTCACCCAAGCGCTTGCGCGGCACGATTGGATCGACCACGCCGGAGCCGGCCTCTCGCGAGCTCGTGCTGCACACGGTCAACGGCGACATTCAGCTGCGGCGGACGAGCAACTAAGCCCGCACTTTCGGTTTCTTCTCCCTGCACGCTCGGCCAATCTGCTACATTTGGACTTCGGATACAGCGTTGCGCCGCTTCTCGAGGAGGGTGGATGCAGGGGATCATTCGGGCCTGGGGAAGAATCCTTCAAGGGTATGCACCGTCGCTCTCGATCGAGATCACTCGAGAGTGCCCCCTGCGCTGCCCCGGCTGCTATGCCTACGGCGAGGATCACCTGGGCGGCCCGCTCACCCTGCGCGATGTCCGCGATTTCAAGGGACAGGAGCTGATTGATCGCACACTGGCCCTCGTCGACCAGCATCGCCCGCTGCACGTCTCGATCGTCGGCGGCGAACCATTGGTACGGTACCGCGAGCTCAACGAGATTCTGCCAGCGCTCAGTGCCCGTGGCATCTATGTGCAGGTCGTGACGAGCGCCGTCCGCCCGATACCTCTCGAGTGGGCGACGATCAAAGATGTGCACCTGTCCGTCTCGATCGATGGTCTCCAGCCGGAGCACGATGAGCGGCGCAAGCCGGCCACTTACGATCGCATCCTGTCGCACATTCAGGGTCACCGCGTGAGTGTGCACTGTACGGTCACGCGTCAGCAGGTCCGCCGCACGGGCTACCTCGAAGAGTTTCTCAGGTTCTGGTCTGCGAACGAGTCGGTGCAAAAGATCTGGTTCAGCCTGTATACGCCGCAGGTGGGTGAGATTTCCGCCGAGCGACTCAGTCAGTCGGATCGCGAACAGGTCGTGGCCGAGCTCATGGACCTGCGCGTCCGATATTCCAAGCTCGAGCTGCCTCGAGGATTGCTCCAGGTGTACGCGACGCCGCCTCAATCGCCGGACGAATGCGTGTTCGCGAGGACCACGACGTGCGTGTCGGCCGATTTCGAGACGCGTATCACCCCCTGCCAGTTCGGCGGGAATCCCGACTGCACGAACTGCGGATGCATGGCGTCAGCCGGCCTCGCAGCGGTCGCGCGGCACCGGCTGCCCGGCGGCTTGAGGGTGGGCGCGATTTTCGACACGTCGGAGAAGATTGGCCGCCGAATTGTCCGCCTGCGGGAGCGACCCTCGAGCGTCCCCGCGTAGCGTCGGCCGGTCAGCGATGTCGGGACGTGATGAATTCTGAGCGCCACCTCGGACCGCGCGCGGTCGTTTCGGCCTCGGTGTGCCGACCCTCGTCGGCGGCCGCATGCCGGCGTGGATTCACCGTGCTGCTCACGCTGCTCACGCGCTCGCGCTCCAGGCATCGGCGTCCGAGCCCAGCTCGTGACGACGGGCGCGGAAGACACGGCGCGGCGGGAATTCGAGCAGCGGGTCGAGGCGTACGTACAGCTGCACCGGACCCTCGAAAACGGCCTGCCGCCGCTCGAGCCGACCGCGAATGTCGAGCGGGTGCTCGCGCGTCGAACGGCGCTCGTCAACGCGATCCGGACCGCTCGGAACCGTTCGAAGCCCGGCGAGATCTTCGTTCCTAGCGTACAAAACTACTTCCGCGCGCTCATCGCAACCAGCCTGAAGTCGCGTCCCGTCGAAGAAGCGCAGGCGATCCTCTCCGAGGTGCCGCGAGCTGCGGCCGTCCGCGTGAACTCCGAATACCCGGAATCAGCCGCACTGGCCACGATTCCTCCCGAGTTGCTGTCACAGCTGCCGCCGCTGCCGCCGGAGCTCGAATACCGATTCCTCGGCAAGGCCCTGATTCTGCGCGACGCCGACGCCAACCTGGTCGTCGATTACGTCGAAAATGCCATACCGCGTCTCTAGCCAGGAGTCCGTGGCGTCGTGGTGACCATCTCTCCGCTTCCGCACGCGCTCGGTTCGTGCTGCCGATCGACGACACCGGCCCCTCGGCTGGGTCCTCGCCGCGCTGTTCTTGCTCGGGAGCGCGGGTTCTTCCCAACAGCTCGACCTCAGGCTGCCGCTCGAATCCGATTCGGTTCGCCTCGCCGTCATCGGCGACAGCGGCACCGGCGAGCGCGGCCAGTACGAGGTGGCGCAGCGGATGGTCGAGTACCACGCGGCGTTTCCGTTCACGTTCGTCATCATGATGGGCGACAACCTGTACGGGGACGAGAACCCGAAGGACTTCGTGAGGAAGTTCGAGACGCCCTACAAGCCGCTCCTCGACGCCGGCGTCACGTTCCATGCCTCGCTCGGCAATCACGACGAGCCCGAGATTCAGCGCTTCTACCGGCTGTTCAACATGAACGAGCAGCGGTACTACACGTTCGTCAAGGGACCGGTCGAGTTCTTCGCGCTCGACAGCAACTACATGGATGCGCGGCAGATCGGATGGCTGTCGGGGGTCCTGGCCAGCTCGACCGCCAGATGGAAGATTGCCTTTTTCCATCACCCCCTCTATTCGTCGGGCGCCCGCCACGGGTCGGAGATGGGGCTTCGCAAGCTCGTCGAGCCGCTGTTCATCAAGCACGGCGTGAGCGCCGTATTCGCAGGCCACGAGCACTTCTACGAGCGTATCAATCCGCAGCACGGCATCTACTACTTCACGTCAGGTGGAGCCGGCAAGCTGCGCAAAGGCAACATCCGCCGCGGCGCGCTCACGGCAGCGGGCTTTGACACGGACCTGCACTTCATGCTGGTCGAGATTGCCGGCGACACGCTGCATTTTCAGACAGTCTCCCGCACGGGCGTCACCGTCGATTCCGGGAAGACTCCTCTGCGGGCGCTCCAGGAAACCTCGGCGAGCCAGGGCAGATAGTTCCGACAGCCCGCTCGAGAACGACGTGCGGCGTTCGTCAGCAGGGCGTCGACTCAATAGAAATCGTGAGAGTCGATCTCGAGCGGCGGCATGCCGGAGATAGCCTGTACGCGCTCGGCGCGCACCGACACCACGCCGTCCTGCTGCTGCAGCACGCCGTCCACGAGCAGGAACGGCTGCTCCACGACGGTCAATCGATCGCGCTCGAAGAGATCCGGCCGGATGATGATGTTGGCGATCCCGGTTTCATCTTCAATCGTGAGAAAGACGAACCCCTTGGCCGTGCCGGGCCGTTGACGCGTGATGACCATCCCGGCGACCCGCACCCGACGGCCGTGCCGGACGCCCGATAAATCCGTCGCCCGCAGCACACCGGTGAGGGCCAGTTCGGCCCGGCGCATGGCCATGGGGTGAGGGCCGATGGTGAGCCCGGTGCCCTCGTAGTCCGCCAGCAGGCGCTCCCCGCTCGTCATGGGTGCAAGCGGGCAGTCGACGTCCGGCGACAGGCTCGCCGCGTCCTCGAAGAGCTCGCCGGAGGGTCTGACGGCCCGCTCGGCCTGCCACAACGCTTCGCGGCGGTGATAGCCGAAGGCGTTGAGCGCACCGATATCGGCCAGCGTTTGCAGTTCTTCGCGACCGAGCCGCGTGCGACGGACGAGATCGTCCACGGAACGGAATCGAGCGGCCTCACCGGAGACGCGCCAGTCGTGGGCGCAGGTATTGCAAAAACACTGAACGCTTCCCTCACCGCGCACGACTTCGATCATCGACCGGTCATCTCCGTGACATTTGGGACACCGCTCGATCGAGGACGGCGGCGGACCGGTTGGCGTCGCGACAACCGCCTCGATGGCCCGGCCGGCCTGCTCCCGCAGCCCGGCGACATAGCGCAACCCCAGTCGCACGGCTCCGTCCGGTTCCACTGTGCACGACCAGTCGGAGCGCTGCACGTCGATGCTGGCGAAGCGGACCCCGCGTCGCTGCGCATCCTTGACGAGCGTCGCCGGGTGATAGAACCCCATCGGCTGATTGTTCAACAGCGCGGCGTAGAACGCCGCCGGATAGTGTGCCTTGAAGTAGGCGCTCGCATACGCCAGCAGCGCAAAGCTCGCCGCATGCGACTCGGGAAAGCCGTAGAGCGCGAACGACGCGATCGATCGGGTGATCTGCTCGGCCGCCTCACCGCCGATGCCTTGTCGTGCCATGCCGTCGCGCAGCTGCACCTCGATCTGTTTCATCCGGCGCTCCGAGCGCTTGAAGCCGAACGCCCGTCGGAGCTCCTCTGCCTGCCCGCCGGTGAATCCGGCGGCTGTCATGGCCATGCGGAGCAGCTGCTCCTGAAACAGCGGAACGCCGAGCGTCCGCTCGAGGATGGGCGCCAGGCACGGATGCGGATAGGTCACCGGCTCCCGGCCGGCCCGCCGATTCAAATAGGGATGCACCATCTGTCCCACGATGGGACCAGGCCGGATGATCGCCACCTCCACCACGATGTCGTAGAAGCGCTCGGGCTTGAGACGCGGCAGCGTCGCCATCTGCGCGCGGGATTCGACCTGAAAGACGCCGATGGTATCGGCCGTCTGGAGCAGGCGGTACACGGCCGGATCATCCGGCGGCAGGTGCGCCAGATCGCCGTTCCATCCAGACGCGGCGTCGGTGACATCACCTCTCGAATCGTCGACTCCACGGCGGGTCTCGGCCGTGGCGCCCGCGTGTCTCTGTGTCTCGAGGTCCCGGCGTCTCTGCCCATCGAGGAGCTCGATCGCATCCTGCAGGACCGCCATCATCCCGAGCCCCAGCAGATCGACCTTCACGATGCCCATGTCGGCGCAGTCGTCCTTGTCCCACTGCACGACGACGCGCCCGGGCATCGTGGCGTTCTCGAGCGGCACGACCGAGTCGAGCCGCTCCTGGCAGATGACCATGCCACCGGAGTGTTGCCCCAGATGACGCGGCAGATCCTGCATCCGATGCCACAGATCGGCGAACAGCCGGATTCGCGGATCCTCGATCGCAAAACCAATCTCGCCCAGATGCCGTGTCAGCGTCTCGTCGGGATCGACGAACTCGAAGCGATGCATCACCTTGGCGAGGCGATCGATCATGGCCGGCTCGAGCCCGAGCACCTTCCCGACCTCGCGCGTCGCGCTGCGGTTGCGATAGGTGATGACGTTGGCGGTCATCGCCGCCCCGTGGCGGCCGTATTTCTCGTACACGTGCTGAATGACGCGCTCGCGCCGATCGCCGCTCGGCAGGTCGAGATCGATATCGGGCCACTCGCCACGCTCTTCCGAGAGAAACCGCTCGAAGAGCAGATCCATGCCGACCGGATCGACGGCCGTGATCCCCAGGCTGTAACAGACGGCGCTGTTGGCCGCCGAGCCGCGGCCCTGAATCAAAATCCCCTGCTGGCGGCAGAAATTGACGATGTCCCAGACGATCAGGAAGTAGCCGGCCAGATCGAGCTTCGCGATGAGATCCAGCTCGCGCACCACCTGCGCACGGGCACGCTCGTGGTACGGACGGTAGCGGTCGCGCGCGCCCGCCTCGGCGACCTGGCGAAGAAACGAGACCTGGGTTTCACCGGCCGGCACCGGATAGTCGGGAAAGCGATAGCCGAGATCGGCCATCGTGTATTCGAGTCGATCGGCCAGTGTGCGCGTGGCGGCAAGCGCGTCGGGCCGATCCTTGAACAGCTCGGCCATGGCCGCGGGAGATTTGAGATACCGTTCTCCGTTCCGCGACAGCCGTCGGCCGGCTCCCTCGAGCGTGGTCTTGTGGTAGAGGCACGTCAGGACGTCGAACAGCGGCCGTTCGGCGGGGCTGGCCGCGCGGACGCCGTTGGTCGCCACGACGGGCACGTGAAACGCCGCCGCCAGATCGACGAGCCGGTCGTTGTCAGCCTCCTGATCGCGCAATAGATGCCGCTGCAGCTCCACGAAGACGGCCGAACGCCCGAAGATGCCGACGAGACGATCGAGCAGCCCCCCCACCCCGTGACGTCCGGCGTCGAGCATGGTGCGCCCGGCCAGCGCCACGAGCCCGTTCGTCTGACCGTCCAGCTCCTCGAGCGACAGCGCGCCGTCGCCTTTCTTCGCCCGCAGTTTCATCCGCGTGACGAGCCGGCAGAGATTGCGATAGCCGGTCCGCGATTCGACGAGCACCGGAAGACGCCAGATGGACGTGAGCGGAGAGACGGCCAGCGACGACCCGGCAATCGTCAGTTCGGCGCCGATGATGGGTCGGATGCCGGCCTGGACAGCGGCGCGATGAAACCTCGGCGCGCCGTGGACGCCGTCGGCATCAACGAGCGCCAGCGCGGGATACCCGAGCTCGGCAGCGCAATCGACCAGCCGCTCGGGCGACGACGCAGCCTGAAGAAAGCTGAAAGCGGACGATGTGTGAAGCTCGATGTACACGGCGGATGGAACGTCCGCGGATGTCCGGGGCTCAATCGATGACGCCCTCCACGAACCAGCGATCTCGATCGCGATCGTGGAAGATTCGATACGCGGCGCCGTCGCCGAGCTCCACGTCCCACTCGTCGCGATTCCACGGGCGCCGGATCGAGGGGACGAAATCTGCTGCCGCGCCGGCCGGCCGGCGATCCAGCGCCGGGGGCTCGATGGGCCGGGCATTGCCCCGCACGCCGAAGCCGCCGTGGGTCGTGCTCTTCCAGACGCGATGCCGAGCGTCTCGAGCGTCTTCAGCGATCCCGGCGCCTCGAGGCTCCGACGGACGCGCCGCCAGTGCAGGCAACGCACCGACCCGCCACCACTCCCCTGACGTTCGCCACGGACCGGCGCAGGTTTCGACCGCTCCACCGGCGAGTCCGCGGCGATCGCTGACCACTCTCACCGGCCGACCTTCGGCCAGATTCACCCGCGCCGGCACGGGCATCCGGAAGCGCCGCAAGGCGCGCCGAACGTCTGGAGCCGTTCCAGGCGCCGCAGCCGACGTGTGACCTGCCGGCCGATCCCCGGGTTCCATGAACGGCGCCATGACGAACGCGCCTGGCCGGTAGGAATCGGTCAGCCGCGGCGAGCCGATCTGACCCTCGCCCATCAGGGCCGTCAACCGCGCCAGCAGCGTGGACAGCCGCTCGGCCGACGGCATGGCACGCGCCAGCAGCGAGAACTGCACGACGCGCCCCGGCGTGGGATCGACCTCGATCGTCACTCGATCGATGGCCGCCGGCGGCGGATGCGATTCGAGATCGACGAGCGCGAGCGTGCGCAGCACACGAGGATCGCGAATAGGTGCGGGAAGCTGCAGGCTGCGCGTATAGGTCTCGCGCGTCACGAGCCGCAGCCGGACGTGCAGCACGGCGACGCCTCGATCGTGACCTTCGAGCTGGACAGCAAGTGCATCGCACAACCGTCCGAGCACGAAGGACAGCGGCTCGATGCCTTCGATGGGCCATTCGAGGTCGAGCGACTGCTCGAAGCGCGTGTCGGCCGACGTGGGCGCCAGTGGACGGATGTCGTCGCCGCGGGCGATGCGCTGCCACACGAGTCCAGCCTGCCCGAGTCGTTCCGACAGCGGCACAGGCGGCAGCTTCGCCAGATCGCCCAGCGTCTTTGCTCCCCACCGCCGCATCGTGGCCATCAACGCGTCAGCCGCTTCACCGCCAGGTGCCCGCTGCAGCCATCGAAGCGGCAGCGGCGACAGGGCACTGGCCTCGTCTCCCGGCGGCACCACGGTGAGGCCGGCTCTGGCCTGCGACAGCAGCAACGCCGTCATGCGGCTGGCCGAAACCGCCACGTGCAGCGCGATCTGCCGATCGGCTGCCGTCCGTCTGAGCTCCCGGCCGATGGCCTGCGGCGGACCCACCAGGTGACCCAGCCCGGCAACGTCGAGCGTGATGAGATCGGGCGCGTGCACTTCGATGCGCGGCGAAAAATCGCGGGCGACGCTGACGAGCGCCTCGAGCGAGGGCCGATCACCGGCGCGGGCCGTGATCGGCGGCGATGGCATGAAGAGACCGGCGAACATGACGGGCTGGCAGAGATCGTCAGGCCTGCGGCAATCCGAATCGTCCGCCGATGACGCGCAGTTCGAGGGGCGGCTCGGGAAATCGCTGAGACGCCCGCGAAGCCACTGCCACAGGATGCGACGATGGACGCTTGTGGGACGCGCGCGAGAGTGCAACCGTGATCCCGCCGGCGCTTCGCGCAATCGGATCGGTCGCGAGCAACAGACAAACCGTGTCGGTCGCTTCGAGCAGGCGCTGGACGCGGAGCCACGTCGTGAACGGCAAGCGCCGGATCACAGCCGGCGGCATGTCGATGAGATCCAGTGACACCATGCCGAAGTGTCCGGTCTGGAGCACCAGCGCCAACGCCTTGAGCGCGCCATCGAGCGCCGCGTGCACGCCACTCCATTCCTGCGCGAGCGGGAGCCGGGTGCCTCTCATCGCCTGTCCCCGGACCCAGAGCAGACGAGCGAGATCGACGCCGGCCGCAACGGCCGACTCGACATCGAAGGAGTCCTGCGGATCGATGTGTGCCGTCATCTCACCCCGCCCCGTCGCCGCCGCGAGCGCCGCCAGGAGCAGGCTCGTGCGCCCGGACGATCGCTGACCGATACACTCGGAAATCTGCCCGCGCGGCAGACCGCCGGACAGACGTCCGTCGATGCGCGCCACGCCGGTGGACGCAACCAGGCGGTCATCGCGCGGGTCGTCGAACGGGCGCGCGGTGGTGAGCGTGCGATCGAGACGTTTTTCGCGAAGCAGCGATTCCAGATGAGCCCGGGCGGTTTGCGCCATCGCCTCCTACTTTCGCTATATTTTCGCCTCACGGACTATAGCTCAGGCCGCAACCGGGATCAAGCGGCCAGAGGCCACAGGCGAAGCAGATGGGAATAAGCCTTCGGATGCAGGGGTTTAGAGGCGGACCGGTCATTCAGGTGCTAAGATACCCGTCCTCCCCCATGTGCCGGGCAATCACCGTTGGCCAATCCTGTAGCTGTTGACCCACTCCCACCCGGCCTCGAGCCGGCGTCGTTCGGGGGCCGCGTCTTTCGTCGGCTCGCCGCCGCCTTTACCTCACGCGATTTCCGGGTCTTGTGGATTGGCGCCTGCACGTCGAGCATCGGCACCTGGATGCAGAGCGTCGCCCAGAACTGGCTGGTGCTGACGCTGACCGGATCGGCGTTCTTCCTCGGACTCGACGCCTTCCTCCAGCAACTGCCGATCATGCTCTTCACGCTCATTGGAGGCGTCATCGCCGATCGGCGTGATCGGCGCCGCACACTGCTCGCGTCGCAGTACATCCAGATGGCGTCGGCCTTCACGCTGGCCCTGCTCGTCTATTTCGACAGCGTCCGCATCTGGCACATCCTGGCTCTGTCGTTCATGAGCGGATGCGCGCAGGCCTTCGGCGGGCCCGCTTACCAGTCGCTCATTCCCTCACTCGTGCACAAGCGGGATCTCCCGAACGCCATTGCCCTCAACTCCATCCAGTTCAATCTCGCGCGCGTCATCGGACCGCTCCTGGCCGGAGCCGCGCTGACGATGTTCGGCATGGTGGCCTGCTTCGGTCTGAACGGGCTGTCTTTTCTCGTGGTCATCGTCGCCCTGATGTCCCTGCACGTGCAGCACGTGCCGCCGGCGAAGACCGAGAGCATGATGACGGGGCTCAGAGGCGGCTTCGTCTACGTCAAGCAGGAGCCCGGCGTCAAAGCGCTCATCGTGCTCGCCGCCGCCACGACTTTCTTTGGCTATCCGCTGCTGACGCTGCTGCCCGCGTTCACCCAAAGCGTCTTCAATGCCGGGGTCGGTCAATACAGCCGGCTGATGGCGTTCTCGGGGGCGGGGGCCGTGTGCGGGGCCCTGCTCGTCGCCTGGCTGGGTCGCTTCAAGCGGATGGGACTGGCGGCGCTGCTCGTGCAGCTGGTCTATGGCGCGCTCATCATCGCCTTCTCCGCGACCCGTACGCTGTGGCTCAGCTACCTGCTGCTGTTCCTCTGCGGCGCCACGCTGATGATCGTCTTCTCCACCATTACGTCGCTCGTGCAGATGATGGCGCCCAACGAGATGCGAGGCCGGGTCATGAGCATTTACATGGTGGCGTTTCGTGGCGGGATGCCGCTCGGCAGCCTGGCGAGCGGTTACGTGGCGAGTCAGACCTCGGCGCCGCTGGTGCTGGCCCTGAACGGCGCGCTGCTGCTGTTCGTAGCGGCGTATTTCCTGGCGAGCAATCAGGGTGTCAAAACGTGCGAAGCCGTCGACTGATCACTCCCGGTCCAGACCCACGCTCTTCCAGCTGGCTCCATCCCGTTTGAAGTACACCCTCACCGGCTTGGCCCACGCCTCCTGCTCCGGGTGCCGCGACACGATCGACACGGCGACGTAGTCGCCGACGCGAAGGAGCTCGGCGGGCGCCTGTGCGCGTGGCTCGGTCGCTGTGACGGGGTCACCAACCGGGTCGTGGAGGTCGGCGGCGTTGTCGAAGCGCGACCACTGCAGGACGTAGGAGGAGGCGGGCGTGGCCACGCCCGCCTCGACCGCGGCATTCTTGAACGTCAGGAGTCCTTCTGCGGACAGCACCGGTTCGACCACCGGATTGACGCCGTTCAGCCAGACGCGAGCGATCCGGTTACGGCGCTCGATGAGACACCTCGTCATGTATTCGGTGGCCGCCGGATCGGAATACTGTGCCTTGCTCACCACGGCGCGGATGGCTTCGTCGGAAAAGGACGCCACGATCCGGGCTCCCCAAAAGGCATCGTCCGGACGCATGTTCTGGAAGGCCGTGTTGGGGTATTCCGGCTTCCACTCTTCGGGGTGAAAGTGCTCGGCCTCGAACCGTCCGACCGACGGCGGCGCCTTGGGATCGTCGATGAGCAGCCAGGGCCGCACGTAGAAGCCGAAGCTCAAGAGCGTGAGGAGCGCTGGCTTGCTGTCGATGATGTACTCGTAGCCCGAGCGCGGGCTATCGGCGAACTGCGTGCCCGAGCCGAGAATCGACCCGAAGTCGAACATGTAGTGCAGCAGGTGCTTCCGCCCCTGGGGTCCGACGAGCATGTCGAGCGTGTTGTTGGCGCGCGAGTCGTCGTGATTCAACCAGGCACAAAACACGCGGTTGGCGCGCAGCTCGCGGCGATGTTCGTGCGGAAACACGTCGTTCGGATCGTCAGGCCGCGTGCCGTAGTAGCGGAACTGGCCCATGCTCTGGCCTTCGGCGAACGGGCTGATGAGGACGCGATACTTCCCGTTCGGCAGCCGCGCCGCGTGGCTGAGCAGCGCGTTGAGATCGCTGGGCGCAAACGGCCGCCGTCCTTCAATGCTGCGAATGGTGGCCGTCTTGACAATGGACAGTGACGCCCGGTCGATCTCGCCCAGATAGACATCCACGACGTTGAAGCCGATGGCGTGAAAGAAGGCGGTGCCGATGATCTCGGCGCCGGTCGCCATTTCGGGGTTCCCGACCGGATCGAACTCGAGTTGATAGAGCTGGGCCGGATTGGTCCGGTCGACGGCGCGGAAGCCCGGCTGAAATCCGGCGCTCTTGTCGCGCACGATCTCCCACTGGGTGATGCTGCTCAGATCGCGTCGGTCTGGTCCCCGGACGATCTCATCCACCGAGAGAGGACGACGCCCGAGCCGGTTGGTGAACCAGGTCGAATCGGGCACCTCGTCGAGCGTATTGACGTTCAGTGCCTTGATCGACCGCCGATCGCCCGGCGAGAGGAACGTATTCTCGGCAAAGTTCGCGTAGTCGCCGAGCTCGAACGCTTTGGCGCCACTCGAATCGAACGCCCGGTCGTCATCGGTCCGGATCGGGTCGTCGGGATAAAAGCGAGGGCCTGTGGCTCGCGAGGCCGACTCACCGGTCAGCACGAGCATGAACACGAGGAGCGCGACAGAGGTGCCGGCTGTCGAGGAAGCGAGTTTAGAACGCATTGTTGAACCGCAGAAGAAAGCGGCTGCCGTGGTCGCCGCCGATGGCGATGTCCGTGCGAAAGAAGACGCCGCGGGCCGAGCCCCAGCGCAACCCGACCCCATAGTCGTGCTTCAACCGACCGAGCGAGAGCGCGTCGATCTCAGGCTCGACGGTCCCCGTGTCGTAGAACACCGCGCCAGTGAGGAACGGCAGAATCTCCCATCGGTACTCGGCCTGCAGCAGCAGCGTATGGCGGTCGCGAAAACGCAGGCTGGGAAAGGCCCGCACCATGTGCGAGCCACCCATGGTCGGCATCAAAAAGAACGGCACCTGCTGATCGCCGACTGGCTCACTGAACGTCGCGGCGGCGCGGAGCGCCAGCACGCGATGGCCCCTGAGGATCGGGAGATACTGCTGCAGGTCGATCTGCCACTGGGTGAAGTTGTATCGATCGAGATCGCGATCGAAATACCGCGTAAAACCCAGCAGGTAGTGGCTGCCCTGTCGCGCATTGGGCCCAGGCTGGCGGCGGTCGACCGTCAGGAAGGTCTGGGTCGAGAGGAAATCGGGCTGATCGTCGAGCCCCGGCGCCTGGACGTCCGTGAAGAGATCGTGAGTCGACGGCAGATTGTCGTCGCCGCCGCCGCGGACATCCGGCATGGCGTAGTCGAGGCGCTGGCCCAGGACGATCGACGGCGTCAGCCGCACGCCGAGGGCCCCGCCGACCCGCGTGTTGCGCAGGTCGTAGCTCGTTCGCGCGGAGACATCCGTATCCGGGCCGACACCGTAGAAATCCTCCTGTGGAAAATCGCTTCGGGACACGGAGACGTCGCCGAACGCGCGGCCGCGAGCCAGGCGCGGAAAACTCAGGAGGCCGTCGATCACCCAGGTACCTGCTTGATCGATCCGGCGGCCGATATCAGCAGGTTCGCCCGTCCGCGGAACAGGTTCCCGCGCCGGTAGCCTGGTCCGCCAGCGGCGCCACCACCCGGGGTGATCCCGCTGAGCCGTGGAAAAAACCCGTCTCGCGGGGTAAACAGCCTTTCGATGTACCCGCCGGTTTGCAGGAAGATGAGTCCCTTTTCAATCTTGCCCGGCACGTAAGGGTGGAGCTCGGTGGCCTTCTGGGCGCGCAGCGCGTTCAGCTCCTCCTGACGGCTTTGTGCCGGCTGAGCCGAGGCCACGCCCGCACCCGCCGCGAGCGCGCAGGCCACCAGAAATCTGAACCGCCACGCGCCGAAGGCGATTCGCGGGCAGCCGTCACTCACGTTCGAGGCCTACGGTCTTCCATCCGTCCGCCTGGCGCTGAAAATAGACGTGGGTCGGACGAGCCCAGGCCGGATGTTCGGGATGGAGGCTTCGAACCGTGACGGCGATGTATTCGCTTCGGAGGAGATCGGCAGGTGCCGTCGCGCGGGCCTCTGGGACGATCGTTTCGGGGCCCACGGCCTCCCTGGTGCCGAGGCTGTTGTCGAAGCGCGACCACGTCAGGCCGTAGCCTGAACCGGGCGTGGCCGCCTTCCCCGCCACCGCCGCATTCTCGAATGTCAGAACCCCGTCGGCGCTCAGGCTCACGTCGACCACGGGGTTGATGGCGTTCAGCCAGACCTGCGCAATCTTGTCGCGCCGCTTGATGAGCACGCCCGTCATGTAGTCGGTGGCGTTCGGATCGGAAAACTGGGCCTTCTGGACAATCGTGCGAATCGCCTCGTCCGAGAAGGCGGCGACACGTCGGGCGCCCCAGAAGGCGTCATCGTCGCGCATGTTCATGAAGGCGCGGTTGGGATACTCGGCACGCCAGGCGGGCGGGTCGAAGTAGTCCCCTTGAAACCGGCCTATCGCGGGAGGCATCTCGGGATAGTCGAGACGCTGCCACGGGCTGACGTAGAGGCCCAGCGTGCCCAGCCGTTTCAGGCTCGGATTCTTCTCGAGCATGTATTCGTGGCCCGCGCGCGGGACGTTGCCGAATCGGGTGGCACTTCCCAGGATTGACCCGAAGTCGAACATGTAGTGCTTGACGTATTTCTTGCCGCCGTCGGTCAAGAGCATGTCGAGCGTATTGATCGCGCGGGAGTCATCGTGATTCAACCAGGCCGAAAACACACGATTGGCTCTGAGCTCGCGGCGGTGCTCGTGCGGATAGATGTCGTTGGGATCATCGCTGCGCGTGCCGTAGTACTTGAAATTGCCGAGCGGTTCACCTTCGGCGAACCGGCTGGCCAGAAATCGATACCGGCCGTCCGTTGTGCGTGCGCTCAGCTTGAAGACGTCATCGAGGTCGCGTTTCTTGTACGGCCGGCGGCCCCGCACGTCCTTGATGGTCGCGTTGGGCGCAATGGTCACCTGTTCACGACGGATGTACACGACGTAGTTGTCGACGACGTTGTAGCCGAGCGCGTGATAGGCGGCGGTGCCGATCATCTCGGCGCCGGAAGCCATCTCCGGGTTTGACGGCGGATCGACTTCAAGTTGATAAAGTTGTCCGGGATTCCGCGCATCCATGGCCCGGAAGCCTGGCTGGAACCCGGTGGGCTTGCCGGCGACAGCCACCCACTCACCGATATTCAGGGTCTCGAACTTGTCCGGGCCGCGCGCAATCTCGGCCAGCGACAGCGGACGATGGCCGATGCGGTTGGTGAACCAGCTCGAATCAGGGACCTCATCAATCGTATTGACGTTCAGCGCGCGAATTGGACTGGCGTCTCCCGGCGAGGCATAGGTATTCTCGAGAAAGTCGTATCCCTGGCTGAGCTCCATGGACCGGGTCCCCGTGGCATCGAGCAGCGTGTCCCGGTCGACGGCAATAGGGTCGTCGGGATAGAACTTCGGCGCCGCGCCGGACAGGATGGGGGCAAGCGACAGTCCGAGGAGAGCGGCACCCACCGCGCCGCGCCCGGACGTCAGCTTCAGCCGGTGCCTAAAACACATTGTCGAATCTCCACAGAAAGCGCGTGCCCTCGCCGCTCCCGAGCGCCAGATCGAGCCGCATCTTGACGCCCTGCCTGGTACCGAACCGAACGCCGAAGCCACAGTCGCTTTTCATATCCTCGAAATCGAGGTCCTTCTGTCGCCGCGCCACCTTGCCGGCGTCGCAGAAGAGCGCACCGGTCATCAGCGCGTTGATGTCCCACCGGTACTCTGCCTGGAGGAGCAGCAGATTGCGATCGCGGAAGCGGAACGAGCGGAAGCCGCGGGCCGAGTAGGCGCCACCCAGCATCGGCTGGAGATAGAACGGCACCTCGTGGCCCTCGTCCGGATTCGACACTGACAGATACCCTCGCAGGGCGATGACGTGGCTCCGCAGCAGGAACGGGATGTACTGCCTCAGGTCCACGTCGATCCGGTTGAATGAATACGCATCGAGATTCCGATCCTGGTACCGGTTCACGGTCACGGTGTAGCGGCCGCCAAAGACCGGATTGAGCGGAGGGTCGCCGTAATCGAATGTGATGAAGCCCTGCGTGCGGACGAACTCGGGTTGCTCATCGAGCCCGGGCGTATCGGCCGGCGTGAAGACCTCGTCGGTCGAAGGAAAGAGCGAGTCGGTGCCCGACCCGATGTTGGGGTTGATGTACTCGACGCGCCCTCCCAGCAGGAACCGCGAGATGGGCTGCAGCGCGGCCGCCCCGCTCACGAGCGTTTCGTGCAGGGCGAAATTCGACCGATCGTCGACGGAGGAATCGGGACCCACACCGTAGAAATCCTCCTGCGGCGCCGACCGGCGCCGGGCGCGAAACTCCGCGACGAGCCAATCGTTGGCGAGGTGAGGAAAGAGCGCCCGCACCTCGGCGAACCAGTAGTCTTTGAACGAATAGGCCGCCGACGCCCGGAAATCCACGGCGTCGATCAGAAAACGGTAACCCGGACCTCCGCCGAAGCCGGCTCCCTCGCCCAAGCCCCCGATCTGCGGATAGAAGTTCCGCGTCGGGTTCAGAATCCGATCGAGGATCATGTCGTCCTCGATGGCGAACACGACGGCTTCGAACACGTTTCGCGAGGGGGGCTGAAGCGCCTCGGCCTTCTTCTGGCGCTGCTGCGCGATCTCCTCCTGTCGCGATTGTGCGTTGGCGGCCGGGATCGGAATGGCGAGGATTAGGGCGGCGCTGAGCCCGAGCGGGCCCCAGCGAATCATCAAACCTCCAGGGACACAAAAAACGACATGAAAACAGGAAAGCGTACGCGGGCCTGTCCACGTGTGTCAAGCCAGCGAACACCGCGCTTGCAGGGCGTCGGCTCGGTCAATTACAGTCGTCACTGAGATGCGTCGCGTGGTCGCGATGGCGGCCCTCCTGCTGGCCGCCGTCCCTGCCAGGGCTCAAGACACCCGGGAGCAGGCGCTTGAACAGCTCCGCCAGGAGAAGGCCCGCCAGCTCGAGCCCTACAAGCCGGGACGCATCGAGCGCCTCCTACTCCATGCCAAACGCGGCCGTCTGGCCGAGCGTCTGATCAACGGCAACGGGTTCTACCCCCGCTTCGGTGGCCTCTCCACCGGCTCAGGATTCGCCGTCGGCGTCGGCTTCCGCGTGCATCTCTTCGAGACTCAGGGCCTCTTCAAGACCTCCACGGCCTTCACGGCGAAGGGCTACCGGCTCGCCGAGGCCCAGATCGACTTCCCGAGCGTGTACCAGGATCGACTGCTCTTCGGCCTCCATGTGAGGGCCCAGCACAATCCCCAGGAAGACTACTTCGGGATCGGCAGCGACTCGCTGGAAGAGAACCGAAGCAACTATCTCTATGAGGGCCTCGGGTACATGGGGACCGCCGGCTTCAGACCCGTCTCCTGGATGAGCACCGGCATCCAGCTGGGCGTGCTGAACGTGAACATCGACCCGGGCACCGATACCGCGATGCCTTCAATCGAGCAGATCTTCGACGACACGACGGCTCCCGGTCTGGCGGACCAGCCAGACTACCGCCACATGTCGTTCTTCGTGGACGTCGATTCGCGGGATGAGCCGAGGAACGCTCGAAGCGGCGTGCACTATCGAGTCGACTTCGCCAATTTGAAGGACCAGGACTTCCACCGCTACACGTTCAACCGCTTTACCGCCCAGGCGTTGCATTTCGTCCCGGTGTTCGACAAGAAGCGCGTCTTCGTGCTGCGCGGCATGGTCTTGATGACGAACAATGCGCCGGGCAATTCGATTCCGTTCTACATGCTGCCCACGATCGGCGGCGCCTATACGGTGCGCAGCCTGAACGAGTTCCGCTATCGTGACGAGAATGCCCTCGTCCTGAACGCGGAATACCGCTGGGAAGTGTTGTCGGGCCTCGACATGGCACTGTTCGTCGATGCCGGGAAAGTCACCGACGACTATCGGCACCTCGACCTGCAGGATCTCGAATCGGCCGTGGGGATCGGTTTCCGGCTGAGCACGTCCAAGGCGGTCTTCTTCCGCGTAGACATCGCCACCGGCGCCCAGGAGGGGACCCAGGTGTTCTTCAAGTTCGGACCGGTATTTTGAACATCGCCATGAGCAGGCCCGAGCCGAACGAAAGCCGGTGCACACGACGCGCGGCGCACGCGAGTGCGCTTCTTGCCTTACTTTGCGTTGCGCTGCTCATGGCCGCGGGCGATGGCGCCCGCGCCAATACGCCACGCTTCTATCCTGACGACCCCCTCGCGCGCGATCCTGAGACAGAAGATGCCTCCATGGTTCAGGCCTGGGATGTCAGCGGCTCGTTCGACTTCTTCGAGAACAGTTTCGGCACCGCCGGCGACCGCACACCGCGGCGGGCGATGAATTTGAACACGCTCGACGAGGTCCCCGACTCGAGCTGGTTCACCAATCGACTCGTCATGCGGCCCCTGACGCTCGAGGAGCTGGTCAGGGGACCCGATACCGGCGAGGGTCCGGCTCCAGGAAAATTGACCGTCATCTCGGGCAAGAACGAGGGGATCTCGCCAGGCATGACCCTCCGCGACTCCCTCGGCGAGATCTACTTCGTGAAGTTCGATCCGCCGACGAACCCTGAAATGGCGACGGGCGCCGAGGTGATCTCGACCAAGATCTTCCACGCCTTCGGCTACCACGTTCCGGAAAACTACATCACCACGCTCAGACCGAGCGATCTGGTGATCGAACCGGGCGCGCAGGTCACTCGAGCCGACGGCCATGTCCACAATGTTCAGCAGCGCGATCTCGACGAGTTGTTCCGCCGCGTCGCGCAGAAAAGCGACGGATCGTACCGCATGGTGGCCAGCCGCGCGGTCGCAGGCAAGCCGCTGGGCCCGTTCCGTTACCACGGCACGCGATCGGACGATCCGAACGACATCTTCCCTCACGAACACCGTCGCGAGTTGCGCGGGATCCGCGTGCTCGCCGCCTGGGTCAACCACGACGAATGGCGCAGCAGCAACTCGTTCGACGCGCTCGTCGACACCGGCGGCCGTCGCCTCGTCAAACACCACCTGCTCGATTTCGGGTCCACGCTCGGGAGCGGCAGCATTGCGGCCCAGAGCCGGCGGCCCGGAAACGAGTACGTCTGGGAGCGGCGCCCGACGCTGCTGACCATGCTCACGCTGGGCCTGTATGTCCGGCCGTGGCTCAAGGTGAAGTACCCCGATCTGCCTGCGGCCGGGCGAATCGAATCCGATTACTTTCAACCAGCGATGTGGAAACCGGACTATCCGAACCCGGCGTACGAGAACGCCCGCGCGGACGATCTCTTCTGGGCTGCGCGCCGCGTGGCGGCGTTCTCCGACGACGCGATTCGCGCCCTCGTGGGGGTGGGAGAATTCACCGACCCGGCAGTCACCGACTACCTCACCGATGTGCTCATCGAGCGCCGTGACAAGGTGTGCCGGCTCTGGCTCAATCAGCTCAATCCGCTGGTGGATTTCTCGCTCGCTGCGAACGGCTCGCTGAGCTTTCGAAATGCCGCCGTCGACGCGGGGGTGGCCACTCCCGCTTTGTCGTACTGGTATGCCTGGTCCAGCTTCGACAACGCCACTGGAATCACGAGGCCCGTTGGCGACGAGACACAGTCCACGACTCCGGGCATCCTCGTGCCGCCCTTACTCCATGACAGCGAGTTCGCGGCGCTGAGAATCAGCAGCATGCATCCCGACCATCCGGAATGGATGGCGCCTATCACCGTGTATTTCCGGCGGGACGCCTCAGAGTGGAAGACCGTGGGCCTCGAGCGCGAGCTGTTCGAGGAACCGGTCGAGCGGACGAACTGAATCGTCGAACTCCGGTCCCTCGGCCGTCGCCGTGGCCGTGTTGTGCGGTGGTCTCAGCGCGCCAGCGCCTGCACGGCGACCGTCCAGGTGACCTTGACGGTCCGGGGAGAAAAGCACACGTTTTCGTCGCAGGCCTGATACTCGACCTCGCCCTCGATTCGAAGCTCGCTCGCCCGACTGATGGCCGCCTGCGCCTCGGCTGTCGCGCCGAGGGTGACGTCCTGAATGACCCGAAAGGGCTTCTGGTAGACCTGCACGCGCTCGTTCAACGGTTCGAACAGGTATTCCTCGCCCTCCGGGTACTCGGCTTCGTGAAGCTCGAGCAACGGGCTCGGCGCCACGCGCAAGTTGATGGGGATGTAGTCGGCGTTGCCGGGTGCGTAGACGTGGATGCGCGGTGCGGGCGTCACGTCGAGGACGAGCGAAAACCTCTGTCCCGGCGCCACGGCCGCGGCACTCGCCGATGGCGTGATCCGCAGATAGTCCGCCATGATCGGCTTGCCCGTGGCACCGGCCGGTGCGCCCATCCTGACCAAAAGGCTTCCAACCGTCACGCGATCCTGGTACTGATCACCGAAATGCCGCGAGGTGACCTTGCCGGTTCGATCGATCACGAAGGTGCCGGGGTCCGGTACCCCGTAGGCCCGATCTCCTGGTGAGTATTGGTCGCTCAGCAGGCCGTAGCGCTTGATGATGGCCGACCGCGGATCGGAGATGAGCGGGAAGGTAATGCCGAACCGCGACGCAGCCTCGGTCAGAACCGCCGGCGAATCGTAGCTGATGACCGCGAGCCCCAAGCCGTTGGCGCGAAGCGACTCGTACCCGCGCTGAAGGTCGACGAGCTGCGTGCGGCAATACGGGCACCAGTCCGCCGAACGCAGGAAGACCAGGACTGCGCCGTTGGGACCGAGAATCGTCGTCTGTGTCTGGTTCCGGCCAGTCTGATCCTGACCCGCAAAGTCTGGAACGAGCTGGCCTACCTGTGGGCCGCGGCCGTCGACTCCTGACTGCGGAGCAGCTGTCGGAAGCCCGACAAGGATAAGGCCGATGAACGACAGGGTGAGAGCCAACGGACGGGAACGGGGCATGCCTTATGGTACTTCCGGTCGCGCCCGTTCCCGTCCGCCCCGGCGGTGACGGCTCATTTGGCCGTGACCACCTAGCGTCGCCGCGTGACTTGATCGTAGATCGTCGCCGCTCCTCCTCCGATTGCCGCGCCGATGAGGGCGCCTTTCTTTCCGCCGACGGCCGCGCCGACTCCAGCGCCGGCCCCGGCCGATCCACCGATGATGAGCGCACTCTTCTGCCACGAGCGCGTCGGCGTGTCGCGGCGAACGGGTGCGTCACGATAGATCACCTGACGCTCGACCACGGGAGCCCGCTCCACCACGGGCGTGGCGGTCCGGACGATCTGAATGTCACTGCCGCCTCGGCTGAGAGACGTGGGCACGAACGCCGTGCCCGGCTCGTAGAATCGCGGGTCGGCGGTGACGCATTCAACCAGCTCGCGCCCTTCTGCGCTCTGGAGACGTCGCACAATTGCACGCTGCCCGGGCTCGCAGGCCACCATCGTGCCTTCCGGGCCCAGATAGTTCGCACCAAGCTGGTCGCTCGACGGTCTGCTCAGCGCGAGGGCGGTGACAGTAACGCCGACGATCAGCGCGCCGACCGCAACCGCAATCAGGTTTCGCATCGTCCGCCTCCTTGCCAGGGTCTTGTCAAAGATGATGCCAGGGCGCTCAGTCGCGCGCACGCGAAGTTGGCGCGATTTCAACTGATCTGGCGATCGTTGCCGGCAGGAGTGTCCTCGCCCTGGCTCAACCGCTGGTCCTATCGATGAGACAGAGCCCGGGGCTATGATCCCGCCGTGATTGTGCGACCGGCGGGCGAGGAGCTCTGGCTGATCACTCAACCTGATCACGCAGCCCTGGCCGCTGAAATCCTCGAGCGCTGGGGCACGGATGCAGTGGGCGACTGGCGGGCGGTCCTGTTGTATGCCACGCGCCAGCACGACAACGGCTGGCTCGAATCGGATACGCGCCCCACGGTGCTGGCAAACGGGCGTCCGGCTGACTTCGTCACGGCGCCCGAATCCACTCGCCAGGCGATGTGGCCGCGCGCGGCGGCGCGACTCGGGATGTGCCATCCTCTTGCGGGCGCCCTCATCGCTCAGCATGCGCTCACCATCTATGCGCATTTCGCGAGCGAGCCCGGCTGGTCCTCGTTCTTCGAGCGCCTGACGACCGCGCGCGATCGGTGGCTCGCCGCAGCCGGCGCCCTGACTGGCGCGCCGCGCCGATCGTTCGATCGCGCATACGACCTGCTCCGTCTGGCAGACCTGGCGTCGCTCGTCTTCTGCAATGGCTGGAAGGAACCGCACGACGACCGGGAGCACCGGTTTATACTCTCTGGCGACACGTTGACGATCGTGCCCGATCCCTTTCTCGGTCGGACGGTCGATCTTCGAGTCCAGGCGCGGGTGGTTCCCGACAGGCCGTATCAGGCGGATGATGATCTTCGGCGCACGCTCCGAGGCGCGCCTCTCCGGTGGCTGACGGGCCGGGCCGTCGGCGGCTGACAGCGACCACGATGTCCACGATGCCCTGAGCCTCATGCCACGCGCGCTTGTCGTCGAAGACGACGCTGATATCGCGGCCCTCATCGACCGGTACCTGCAGAAGGCCGGCTACACGACCGATGTCGTCCACTCCGGCCGCGACGTTGTCGCGCAGGTGCGACGGCGCCCCCCCGACATTCTCGTCCTCGATCTCATGCTGCCGGACGTGGACGGCTTCGATATCTGCCGGGCTCTTCGCAGCGACCGGACCACCGCCGCCGTGCCAATCATCATGGTGACGGCCAAAGCCGAGGAGTCCGACCGCATCGGCGGCCTGGAGCTCGGCGCTGACGACTATCTGACCAAGCCGTTCAGCCCGAACGAGCTGGTGGCGCGGGTCCGTGCGCTGCTCCGCCGGGCGGGACGATCCGCCGATTCCTCTGCGCTGATTCGCTACGGCACCATTGTCCTGGACGGCGACCGGCACATCGTGACCGACCATCACAAGGACGTGCAGCTCACGGCCAAGGAATTCACGTTGCTCGAGTATTTCCTGCGCCATCGGGGTCGTCTGCTTTCGCGCGACCTGCTGCTGTCGGATGTCTGGGGCTACCGGTATACCGGCGGCACTCGCACGGTCGACGTCCACGTGCGGCGGCTGCGTGAGAAGCTGCCGATGCTGCAGCAGGCGATCGTCACCGTCAAGCAGTTCGGCTACAAGCTCCAGGATCCGGCTCCGCCGCGATGAGGGCGGCACGACTCCGATGAGGCTTGGCTTTCGAGCGCGACTCTTCATTGCCGCCCTGTCGGCCGCCCTCGTGGGTCTCGGGATGGCGTCCGTGCTCATGTCGCGATGGGTCGGTCGGCAGACGCTCGCCAGCACGGAGAGCAACCTGGTGTCCGAGGTACGCCTCGCGGCGGAACTGCTCGCCCACCGCGAACCAGTCTCGTCGTCAACTGATCTCGACGACGAAGCCGATCGCATCGCCCAATACGTGGGCGCACGAGTGACCTTGATCGGTCCTGATGGTCACGTCGTAGCGGACTCCGCTGGAGACGGGCCCGATCTGGATCGGTTCGAGAACCACAATGACCGCCCCGAAATCGTCGCGGCGCGTGAACGCGGCATTGGGATCACGAGACGCTACAGCACCACAGTCGATGCCGACCTGCTCTATGTCGCGGCGCCGGTCAGACACGCTTCGATTGCGATCGTGCGGCTCGCTGTTCCGCTGACCGATATCGACCGCCAGCAGCGGGCGATCCGAAATGCCACGCTGGGCGCACTTGCAGGGGCCCTCGCCGCGGCCGCCGTGGTCGCCCTGGCCTTTTCCGCACCTCTCGGCCGCCGCGTGCAGGCCATCGCCGATGCCGCGCGTCGCTACGCGCAGGGCGAGATTCCACGCGCACCGGCCGATGTGGGCGACGACGAGCTGGGCATGGTGGCGCGTGCGCTCGATGGCACGGTCAGCGAGCTGTCGCGGCGCCTGGACGAGCTCGGGCGCGATCGCGCGCGCATGCAGGCCATTCTGTCGGGGATGGTCGAAGGAGTGCTGGTCGTGGACGACCATGGCCGGCTGGAGCTCGTCAATGACGCCGCGCGGCGCATGCTGATGCTAACGGAGAGCGGCGATCGACGGCACTACCTGGAAGCCGTGCGGCATCCCGGTATCGCCGCGCAGGTTGGTGCCGCATTGCAGGGCCAGGCTCCGGCGGGCCTGGAAGTCGCGCTCGCCGCCGACACGCGCACCTTCGTGGCTCGCGCCGCCCCGGTGCGATCCTCGTCAGGGCACGGCGCCGTACTCGTGCTGCATGACATCACCGATTTGCGCCGCGCCGATCAGGTTCGGCGCGACTTCGTCGCCAACGTGTCCCACGAGCTGCGGACACCACTGACGGCCATCCGAGGCTACGTGGAGGCGTTGCTCGACGATCCGCCCGATGGGGACGAACGTCGCAGCTTTCTCGAAATCATCTCGCGGCACACGACCCGGATGGAGCGCCTGGTCAAGGACCTCCTGCGGCTCGCGCGGCTGGACGCCGGTCATGAAGTGTTGGATCTCGTGCCCTGCGAGCTCGACACGCTCCTGAGCGGTGTCGTCACCGAGCTGGCCGCGCCGCTCTCAGCGAAAGAACAGCACGTCGAGATGCGCCTCGACTCCTCGGCCACCCGAGTGATGGCGGATGCCGGCAAGCTGCACGACGTGATACGCAACCTGGTCCAGAACGCGTCGACCTACTCGCCCGAACGGTCGCGCATCCTGCTCGAGGCGATTCCGCTGCGTGACCAGATCGAAATCCGCGTGTCGGATGAAGGTCCCGGCCTACCCGAGGGAGATCTGCGACGCGTCTTCGAGCGTTTCTATCGCGTGGACAAGTCGCGGAGCCGCGATCCGGGGGGCACCGGTCTCGGTCTGGCTATCGTTCGCCATCTCGTGGAGCTCCACGGCGGGCGTGTGGAAGCCACCAATCGGCCGGGCGGGGGGGCGACGTTCGTCGTGCGTCTGCCCATGCGGGACGAGCCGGAATCGACGGGCTCGAGGCCCGCGCACGTCGAGACGTGACCCGACCCGCTACTAGCTGGCGCCGGCGAGCCTCAACAGCGAAAACGTCGCGGCGGAAATGAGCGCGGCGGCTGGAATGGTCAGAATCCACGCCCAGACGATTCGGCCGGCCACTCCCCACCGTACGGCGGACATCCGGCGCACCGACCCGACTCCGACGATCGCGCCGGTGATGGTGTGGGTGGTGCTGACGGGTACGCCGAGACTGGTGGCGGTAAACAGCGTGATCGCACCGGCCGTCTCGGCTGCGAACCCGCCCACCGGCTGCAGCTTCGTGATCTTCGAACCCATCGTATGAATGATCCGCCATCCGCCCGAGAGCGTGCCCAGCGCGATGGCGGCGTGCGCTGCCAGCACGACCCAGAACGGAATCTCGAAGACCTGGAGATAGCCGCCCGCAAAGAGCGCGCCGGCGATGATACCCATGGTCTTCTGTGCGTCGTTGGCCCCATGGCCGAGGCTGTAGAGCGCCGCCGACCCGAGCTGGAGGCGTCGAAACGAGGCGTCCACCCTTGAGGGACGAACCGATCGCATCATCCAGAAGATCGACACCATCAGCAGGAACCCGAGCACGAGGCCGATGAGCGGAGCCAGCACGATGAAGATCAGCGTCTTCGTCCATCCCGAGACGATGATCGCCGAGAAGCCGGCGCGGGTGATGGCGGCGCCGGCGTAGCCGCCGATCAGCGCGTGCGAGGAGCTGGTGGGCAGCCCGAAATACCACGTGATGAGGTCCCAGACGATGGCGCCGACGAGCCCGGAGAAAATCACGGCAAAGGTGACGACGTTGATGTCGATCATGCCGGCGCCGACGGTGCTGGCGACGGCCGTGCCGAATCCGAAGGCCGCCACGAAGTTGAAGAAGGCGGCCCACACCACCGCCTTGCCTGGCGTGAGCACCCGCGTGGACACCACGGTCGCAATCGAATTGGCGGCGTCGTGAAAGCCGTTGATGTAGTCGAAAATGAGCGCGACCAGGATGATCGCCCCGACGAGGATCAGCTGAGTGTCCATCCGATCTCAGGCGTGCTTGACGACGACGCCTTCGAGCACGTTCGCGACGTCCTCGCAGCGATCGGTGGCGCTTTCGAGAAAATCCAGAATCTCCTTCCACTTGATGACCGCGATCGGGTCACGCTCCTCGTCGAACAGACGGCTGAGCGCCTTCTGATGCAGCCGATCGGCTTCGTTCTCCAAGCGGTTGATCTCCACAGTCCGTTCGCGCACCCCGTCGCGATGGCGCTCCATGGCGGCCAGCGCCATCTGCACCTGGTCCGTCGACGCTGAGATGATGTGAGCCATCTCGCGGGCGCCAAACCGCACGTGCGCAATCTGGTAGATCCGGAGCGCCGTGGCCGAATCGTCAATCGCGTCCATGATGTCGTCGAGCGACTTGGCGAGGGCATAGATGTCCTCGCGGTCAATCGGCGTGATGAACGAGCGGTTGAGCCGCTGAATGATCTCGTGGGTGAGGTTGTCGCAGCGGTGCTCGATTTCCTTCACCTCCTCCGCCTTGTCCCAGCGCGGCTGGTCGCCGGCGAGCATCTCCTCGAGCAGGCGGGCGCCGGCCCGGAGCTCTTCCGAAAACGACACGAAGTCGGCAAAGAATTTCTCGTTGCGCGGGATGAGGCGAAAACGCAAGCGTACTCCTATCAAAAAAATCCGTGAAATTGTACTCGATTTAACCGTTTCGTCACATCACGGTTACCGTATGTTCGCCTCACGGCGGTGGCCGAACCCGAATTGACACGCATTTGGCTCATTCGTCGCGGCTCCATCAAAACAGCCGGCTCTCTTCGCGAGAGTTGTGGAATGACGAACGGCGGCCAGGCGCTCGAGGTGGGTATGTCGAAGAGAAACCGGGAGCTGACGTTCGACTTCGACCCGCAGCCGAGGGCGCGTCACCGAGACGGCCAGCTCGGGCTACGCTTCAACTTCTAATGATGATGGCGGCATCGCCGCATCGACGAGGGGTCGGAGCTTCAGCGACTGTAGCGTTTGCAGACATCGGTGGGCGGTTGCTGACCCTCAGGGCAGCTGGCGCTTTTTTTGAATGGAGAAGCGGGCTCAGCGTTCGACGGAATCGGCCTCAAACTCGCGCGCCGTCAGCTCGAATACACTGAGCATCCGCTCGACCCGGTGCCAGTCCTCACAGTGCACCGCGCGCAGCACCTGGCTGTCCATCTCTTCTGAGACGTCCCAGCCCAAGCGGGCCGCGTGCCGGACGACGATTTGCCGGACGTGCCCTCCGTCGAGAATGCGCTTCACGAGGTCCATCGCCACTCCACCGGTTGAGCTGACACCGTCAAAACAAGGGCGCTGATTCTGTAGAAGGTCAAGCGCCAGCCTGTAAATTCTTTGTAACGCCGGCGCGCAATCGAAGCGACTCACCGGCGCTCTGCGGCCATCCAGAGCGGACCATCTGGCCGAAGGGTGATCTTCGGCGACAGTCGAACCGGCGACTCGTCAGTCCGAACCAGTCTCCATCTCTGCCCTATCGTCGCCAGCGCAAGAACTCCCTCCATCCATGCAAACGACTCGCCGATACAGACGCGACTCCCGCCTCCGAACGGAAAATACGCATATCGCGGGCGTGCCGGGAGCTCGTCACCACTCCACCGCTCTGGCACGAACGCACCTGGATTGGAGAAAAAGCGCTCGTCGCGCTGCGTGATCCACTGGCTGACCAGCACGATGGATCCCGCGCGCACGCGGAAGCCTCCAATCTCGACATCCTGGACCGCACGGCGGCCGATCAGCCAGGCTGGAGGATAGAGACGCATGGCCTCGGCGAGAATCATTCGCGTGTAGCCGAGGCGGGCCACGTCGTCGATGCCCGGCACCCGGCCGCCGAGTGCATTGGCCAACTCCGCATGGAACTGACGCTCGACCGCGGGGTGCCCACCGAGGAGCCACCAGGTCCAGGTCAAGGCATTTGCCGTGGTCTCGTGGCCAGCCAGGAAGACCGTAATCGCCTCGTCGCGAAGTTGCTGGTCCGTCATGCCCTCGCCGTCGTCCGCCACATCTCGCGCGGCGAGCAGGAGCGACAGCAGGTCTGACCCGTCGCCGGGTTGGTTGCGCCGATCGGCGATGAGTCGGTAGATGACGGCATCCAACTTCGCCTGTGCGGCACGGAACCTGCGAACCCGTGGCAGCGGGAAGCGGTCCAGCCATTCCGTCACCGGCGAGGCCTGAAGGTCGAACATTTCGATGACCGTCGTCAGGGCATCGCGCACCTCCGCGGCACGATCGCCAATGTCGGCCCCGAACAAGGTGCGCGTGACGATGGCCAGCGTGACACGGTTCATCTCGGCGGCGATGTCATAGCGCTCGCCGTGGCGCCACAGGTTCGACCACTGTGCTGCGAGACTTGCCATGCTGTCGGCATACGTTGCGATGCGGTCCCGATGGAAGGCCGGCTGAGCGAGACGTCTCTGCCGGAGATGATGCGCGCCCTCGCTCGTGAGGAGCCCTTCACCGAGCACGCGCTTGGCTCGCTGCAGAGCCCGGCCCTTCGTGAAGAAGCGGTCGCGCTTCACGAGCACCTCTTCGATCGCCTCGGGATGTCGGAAGAGCGCGACCAGGCGGGGGCCGACACGCAAGCCCACCGCGTCGCCGAATCTGTTGGTCAGGCCGGTCAGGAATTCGAGCGGGTCGCGCTGCAGCGCCTGCAAATGGCGCACGTCGAAGAAAAGATCGCGTGGTCCGGGCAGACGACGGGGAGCAGTGGAGGGCACAACGGCGCGCGCCGCGAAGGGCGCAAGCCATTTCTAGCACGGGCTGGCGTCCGGCGCACCCAGCTCCCCCTCAGGCCGCGCATGAACCATTCCGGTACAGGGTAATGGCAATGTCTACGTTGGCCCTGAGCGCAGCCTTGATGGACTCCCAGTCCTTGCGGCACCTCAACAACGTCTTCCACGAGTACAGATGCTTGGGCTTGTGAAAGTCGCTGTTCGCGACGTAAGGGTAATGTTTCAGGCTCGTCACCGAGAACAAGTCGTCGCGGTTCGCTGCCTCCCAGACGTCCACGAGATTCGAGAGTTGCTTGCGGTGGTCCCAGAGATAGCAGGTGCTGATCTCGATGCGCCTGGTGGTGCGATGGTGAGGATGGCAGGCGATGCTCACGGCGTCCTGCCGCCTGATCTCCTTCAGGATGGCCTCGGCATCCTGATCCGCGCTGATGAACTGTTTGATGTCGAGTGCGATGATGTGCGCGTTCTTGCGCGGGCGCAGGTGGTTCTGGGTAATCTCCGCCCCGGGGATGACGACGAGCCCATATTCGCGCCGAGCACGACGCCCCTCGTCCGCGATTTCCTGCAGATAGGCTCGAAACCGGTCCTCGGTCAGCGAGAACCGCCGGTATCCCAGCGTGGCGAGCCGCCCCGCGCGCGCAAGGAGATCTCGTTTCTGCAGAATGTGGTCGGTGATGGCGATCACGTCGAAGCGGCCCGTCTGCCCGTAGAGATCCACGACGTCCCGGATCGTCAGACGGCCGTCGCTCCACTGCGTGTGGACATGAAAATCGCACAACAGAAACGGCTCGTATCCCGGCATCTCAGGTCCTCACGTCCAGATGCGTGCGATCCGCGGGACGATGCCGCAGGATTTCTGAGCAGAAGTTTGCGAAGTGACAGACGGAATACGCGCGCGCGGCCCATCGCCCGATACCGTCGGGCCGACGTGTACAGATAGCAGCGGTGGCTCAACCGCACGCGGCCGACCGCGGCAAGGCGTCGCCCGAGATTGGTGTCCTCGCCGTGAAAATCGATGGAGGTGTCGAAGCCGCCAATCGCCTCGAGCGCGCGCCGTCTGACCGCAAAGTTGCCACCGTAAAGAATTGCGCCCAATCGCAGTACGTCCTGAACCAGGAAATGACCGATGGGCGCCACCAGATGGTCGTAGGCGCGCACGAGCACGCGGCTGGCGAGATCCCAGTCGTAGAAGCGATATCCCCCGCTGACGGCGGCGAGACACCCCGCCGCGATGAAATGTTGCTCGACGCGCTCCAGCCAGTAGAGCGGCGCTCGACAGTCGGCGTCCACGTAGGCGAGCACGTCGCCGGATGCCGCACGCCGGCCGGCTTCACGAGCCAGGACCAGGCCTTTGCGCGGTTCGCTCACGACCCGGATGCCGGGAATGCGGCCCGCGAGCTCGGCCGTGCGATCGGTACTGGCGTTGTTGACGACGAGGACTTCGTCCGGGCGGCGAGTCTGCGCGAGCAGCGAGTGAAGGCACGCTTCAATGTGCCGTTCTTCGTTGAATGCACAGACAATGACGCTGCATACGAGCGTCACTGCCTGGCGCCCTGCCCAGGATGCGATCGAGCGAGTGCCAGAGACCTCGCCATGCCCGCAGTTTGAAGCCCGTCGGTAACGAGTCCGCCTCGACAGGATGAAGTCGACGTAAAAAGTTGACCCTGCGGTAAGCTGTGCCGGCGTGCCGCGATGCGCCACGAGGTGCAGATATGAGAAGAGGACTCTGGCTCGGGGGAATGCTTGCGCTGGTGATCGTGGCTGGCACTGGGGTCACGACCCAACGGCGCACACAGAACCTCGTGCTCGTGACGTTCGATGGCGTGCGCACGCAGGAGATCTTCGGCGGGCTCGACCGGCAGATTCTCGACGCAGCGAGCGCTGAGAGTACGCCCGCGATCCGAAAGCTCTACACCGCTATCACGGCTCGCTTCGACGCTCCGACTCCCGAGGACAGGCGCCGCCGCCTCATGCCGTTTCTCTGGGACACGCTGCTCCGCGAGCACGGATCGATTGCGGGCAACGAACGACGCGGCAGCCGTGTCCTCGTGACGAATCGTCACCGTGTGTCATACCCGGGGTACTCGGAGATCCTGACGGGCCAGCCGCACGACGACGTCATCAAGGGCAACGAGCCGCTTCAGAACCCGTATGCGACCGTCCTGGAATACCTGCGCACGAAGATGGGCCTCGACCAGCGGGAGATCGCGACGTTTGGATCCTGGGGCACGTTTCGCCAAATCGTCGAGCACACGCCCGGCACCACCACCGTGAGCGCCGGGCCCGAGCCGTTCGACCATCCCGATCCCGTCGTGCGCGCGCTGAGCGACCTGCAGGCCGAAATTCCCAACACCTGGGAAGACGTCCGCTACGATGCCTTGACGTTCCGCTTCGCGCGCGCGTACCTGGAAACCACCCGTCCGCGTGTGCTCTATATCGCGTTCGACGAAACCGACGACTGGGCCCACATCAAGCGCTATGATCGGGTGCTCGAATCGCTGGCGCACCTCGACGGCTATCTCCGTCAGCTCTGGGACACGCTCCAGTCGATCGATCAGTATCGGGGAACGACAGCGCTGGTCGTCACGACGGATCACGGACGTGGCATGCGCGGGCGCGACTGGCACAGCCACGGCGCCCGGATCAGCGGCGCCGAGAACATCTGGCTCGTTCTGGCTTCTCCGGACAGCGAACGGCGCGGTGAATGGGCAACCCTCACACCTCTCTACCAGAATCAGATCGCGGCCACGATGGCCGCGCTCCTGGGATTCGACTACTCGGAACACAATCCCGCGGCGGGCCGACCAATCGCGCTGCTCGTCCCGCCCGCGGAGGCCGCCGTACCGTGACGGCTGGCTTCGTCCGCTCTCTGATCGAATCGCGCCGGCCTTCGACCTAGCCCTATGGACGACGTGCTCGCCATCATCCTCGGGGGCGGCCAGGGAACCCGCCTCTTCCCGCTGACGCACCAGCGTTCGAAACCGGCCGTCCCGATCGGCGGCAAGTACCGGCTGATCGACGTCCCCATCAGCAACTGCCTCCACGCCGACATCCGGCGCATCTTCGTCCTGACCCAGTTCAATTCCGCCTCGCTCAACCGCCACGTGGCGCAGACCTACCGGATGGACCTCTTCTCGGCTGGATTCGTCGAGATTCTGGCCGCGGAGCAGACGCCGGACAACATCAACTGGTTCCAGGGCACGGCCGACGCGGTGCGCCGCGCAGCCAGGCATTTCGTGAATCTCGAAGCGTCGTACTACCTCATTCTGGCGGGCGACCACCTGTACCGCATGGACTACGCGCGGCTCATCGAGTCACACCGCGTCCGCCGGGCCGACATCACCATTGCTGCGCAGCCTGTGACGCCGGCCGACGCCACCAGTCTCGGAATCTTTCGCTTCGATGGAGAGGGACGGATTGTGGCGTTCGAGGAGAAGCCACCGGTCGAGCGGCTCGCCGAGATCGGCCAGAGTGTGCCGCAGGGCGCGAGCTTTCTGACGCACTCCCCCGATCGCCCGTTCGTGGCGTCGATGGGCATCTACGTCTTCTCGCGCGAGGCGCTGCTCCACTCGCTCGAAACACACCCCGGCGTCGACTTCGGACGCGAGATCATCCCGGGCTCGGTCGGGCATCTCACCGTGACGGCGTTTCTGCACGACGGCTACTGGGTCGATGTGGGGACCGTGCAGTCGTTCTACGACGCCAACATCGATCTCACGCGCCCGAACGCGTCGTTCCGCTTCTACGATCCGAAACGGCCGATCTACACGCACGCGCGCTTCCTGCCAGGCTCCTGGTTCACCGGATGCACGATCACCGATTCCATCGTGTCCGAGGGATGCACGCTCGATTCCTGCACGGTCTCAGATTCGGTCGTGGGCATTCGCAGCAAGATCGGCCGCGGCACCGTCATCCGGCGCTCTGTGCTGCTCGGCGCCGACTACTACGAAGATGATACCGGCCTGATGCGCGCCGCCAGCCCCATTCCGATCGGCATCGGACGGGATGTCGTGCTGGACCGGGTGATTCTGGACAAGAACGCGCGAATTGGCGACGGCGTGCGGCTGACCAACGCGGCCGGCGTGCAGCATGCCGACGGGCCCGGCTATCACATCCGCAGCGGCATCGTCATCGTCGCCAAAGGCAGCGTGATCGAGCCGGGCACCGTCGTCTAGCGGCGCTCGACCAGGTGTTCAACATCGGCGCCGATCGGCCGGACTCGGTGAACGAGCTCGCCCATGCCGTGACCCGGGTGATGGATGTCACATCGAAGGACGACACGCCTTGAGCGCACACACAGATCGCCTTGGCGAATTCGGGCGTGACGTGGTCTACGCCCTGCGGATGCTGAGGCGCGCGGCGCGGCTTGATCCGATGCTCGCGCTGCGATCCGAGTGACGGAGCCCGGCTCCTTCGTGCCTCGGTCATGACCATGCTGGCCCCTTGACTTCAGACGTACGCGTTGACCAGAGCGAGCGTCTGATTCGCCGCGCTTGGGTATCCGGCGCTATTGATGAACGGTTTGTCGACAGTGAGATCCAGAACACCATCCGCCTCTATGCGCGAAAAGCCGCCGGCACTGAACCACCTCAACAAGCAGCGCTTGTTCGGCAGCCACCATGTAAACAGATCAGCTTCAAACATACGCATCATCGGGGGTTCGTCGTCCCCCCCTGTCAGAAAGGAGGTCGCGATCAATCTATCCGCGCACAATGGACGAAGGGCCATGAGCGCCCCGATCGGGTCACGAAGGTGCATCAACACGGCGCCCATGAAAATCAGGTCGAACTTCCGTCCCTTCAATTTCTGCCCGACCTCGTAGACACGGCTGTTCACATACTCCGCTTTGAGGCCGAGAATATCCTTCATTATCCAGAATCCCTGGCTTACAGGGCTGTAGTAGATCGGACTGCCATCGGGCAGGATTCGATCGGGTGCAGACTTCTCGGCGGTGACATCCGGATACTCGGCACGGCCAAAGACGTCGAAATCGCAGTGGCCTCGCGCATCGACCGTGATGACCGTGGCGCCATGTTGCTCGAAATAGGTCGCAAACCAGCCAGCTCCCGTCCCGATGTCCAGAACAGACATGCCAGACATGTCTTCCGGAAACCCATAGCCTCCTATATCGCGGCCGATATCGTAATCGCCACGTTGCGTGAACCCGTTATCGAAGTAATAACTGTGGTACCACCACGGGAGTTCGCGACACCGTGATGTGAACTCACTCTCGTCACAAGTTCCCGTGAAACGAAGTCTGTGCATTGGATGATCCAGGGGCTTCCATGGCCTCGAGTGCATCGGCGGCTCGAAGCAGCCACGCAGAGCGTAGAAATATTGAAGCGCGTGGTCAAGAGGAAGCCGGCCGAGACAGGACTGCGCCGTACGTCAGAGTCTTAACCCAGATTTAACGCGAAGGTCACGCAACCGAAATGCGCGAGTGGTACCGTCGGTGTGGCGCTACCGGACTGCGGCAATGGCCGTGAGGAGCGCGCTGCCAGGAGACCATGTGAACAAATCGCGCGTGCTGGTCGTCGAGGACGAGCACGACATTGCCGGGCTCATCAAGCACACGCTCGAGCGGCGGGGTGATCTGGAAGCTGAGATCGCCGGCACCGGCGCGGCCGCACTCAAGTCCGTTGTCGAGTCGCCTCCCGACCTCGTGATCCTCGATCTGAATCTGCCATTCCTGGACGGCATGGAAGTCTGCCGCATCCTCCGCTCCCGCCCGACGACGGCCAATCTGCCCATCATCATGTTAACGGCCCGAACGAGCGAGTCCGACCGCGTGGCCGGGCTGGAGCTGGGCGCCGACGACTACGTCACCAAGCCCTTCAGCCTCGCCGAGCTGGTGGCCCGGGTGCGGGCCGTCCTCCGTCGCGGGCAGACACCAAACGGCCCGCGACCCGCCACGTATCAGGGACGCCATCTGACGGCGGACTTCGACGCCGTCGCCATCGCCGTCGACGGCACGTCCATTCGCCTGACGAGGCGCGAGTTCGAGCTGCTGCGGTATCTGGTCGAGAACAAGAATCGCGTGCTCTCGCGCGACCGTCTGCTGGAGCGCGTGTGGGGATGCGATCGGCTGGTCGAGACGCGATCGGTCGACGTCCACGTCGGACGGCTTCGCGGCAAGCTCGGCGCCGCGGGCCGGCAAATCGAGACCATTGTCGGACTCGGCTACCGCTTCGTCGAGTAGCCGACGGGCACTTTCACGCTGAGCGCCTTGGGATGAATGGTCGCGTCCAGCGTCCGGCCACCCTCCACCGGTTCGCCATCCACATGAAACACGAGCGGGGTGTCACCGGTGATGCTGACCTTCTCAATCGCCCGGAAGCTCACTCCGGATCGCTCATCGAGGGTCCCCCGAAACAGGTCGATGCTTCTGGCGGCAATGCGCCATGCCGGCTGGTCGTGCACGACTACCAGCTCGAGCTGGCCGTCGTCGGGCTTCGCCCCCGGCGCGATGATGGCGCCGCTGCCGGTACTGTCGCGAGTTGGCGAGCACGATCATCCACGCGACGACGCTCGTCGTCACGCCATCGACCGCCACGTCGTATCGTGCCGGCCGATAGGATCGCATCCCCGTGGCGGCAATCGACAGGTAGCGCACGAAGCCCCGGCGCTTGCCCGCCGCGAAGCGCGCCGAGACGGCCGCGTCGAATCCGACGCCCGCCATGTTCATGAACCGCCGCCCGCCGAACTCCCCCACATCGATGCGGCATTCGGCGGCGCCGAGAGCCAGCTTCAATGCCTCGGCAGGTGCGAAGGGTACGCCCAGTTCGCGGGCAAGCCCGTTGCCAGAGCCGGCGGGAACGATCGCGAGCGGCACATGACCGCCGACGAGGGTCGTCGCCACCTCGTTCACGGTCCCGTCACCGCCCCACGCACACACCACCGTCGCGCCGCGACGCACGGCGCCCTCGGCCAACTCTCGCGCATGGCCCCCCCGCTCGGTCACCAGGATCTCGTGACTGGCGCCCGCGTCGGCGAGCAGACGCGTGGCCAGCTCCGCGCGGGACCTCCCGGCGTCGCGACCCCGGGATCCGGCGATGGGATTGACAATGACGGCGACGTGCACGGACGGTGCTACTTGCCGATGACCCGCAGCATTTTCGGCGTGGCGAACCAGGCCAGGCTCCCGGGTCCGGTCGGCGGCAGGGCCGTCACGTCGATGCGACAGATGGCGCCCTTCTTGAACTCGAGCGAGCGCTTCGCGCCGATCAGGCGGGCGGCCAGCTGCCCGAGGTCGGGCTCGTGTCCGACGAGCGCGAGACGCTCGCGTCGTGTGTGCCGCGCGAGCTCGTCGACGATCGCGCCGAAGGTGCCGCCGGGGGCCAACGCATCGACATTCATAATGGAAGGCTTGGACTGCAGGGTTGACGCGAAGACCTCGGCCGTCTGGCGGCAGCGGACAAGCGGACTCGTCAAGATGGCGTCGAATGTGATGTCGAGCTCCACCAGCGCACAGGCCTCGCGCTTGAGGCGCGTGATGCCCTTCGTCGTCAGGGGTCTCTTGGTGTCGTCGGGGTATTCAGGTCCGCGCTCGGCCGCCAGTCCGTGCCGGATGAGGTACAGCTCGATTCGCTCAGCCATCGACACCACGCCCGTCGCGGCCGGACGCTCCGAACGATCCCGCATCAGCAGCGGAGCTTCGACCGGTGCTGCCGGTCCGGCCGCTGCGCGAGGCGAGGACGCGCACTGGGCGCGGCGAGGCCACCGCGAGGGCGTGTCCGAGCTCGGAGGCCGAGGCCGCGGCGACGTCGAGCAACGCGTCGCGGCGCGCCACGTAGGCGGCATGCAGCTCGCGGCAGTCGTCCTCGATCAAGCGCACCAGCGCGTTGAGGTTTCCAAGCGCCGTGTGCGCGGACGGCTTGAGCGACCCTTCCAGCGATCGCACGCGATCGCCGAGAACTTCCAGATCGTGGAGGCGCCCCAGCGTGTCCTGCACGCCTCTGAGCGTCGCCAGGGCGCGGGTGTGGCGCGACCGATCCGCCTCCTGCGTGAGCTCCACAGCGTAGCGGAGCTTCTTGACGGCCACACGGACCGCGTGAAGGCGATCGGGTAGGTAGATGGAGCCGGCGCGATCAATCGCACGTCGAAGCGCCTCGGCCCGCCGCGCAACCCTGGCGGCGAGAACGGCGCGCCAGGCCGTCGCGTCTTTCGCGCCCTGCATGCGTCGCTCGTCCGATGCGTCGACGAGCGCGTCGATTCGCCGGTTCAGCTTCTTGATATCGACTTTTCCGATCTCCTCGACGAGCCTGGCGCGGTGTTCGGCGCGATCCGCCGCAATCCGCTCACGCACCTGTTCGATGGCACGCCCCAGCGTGGGCCGCTCCTGTTCGAGCTTGGCGAGCGCCGCCAGCGCGACATCGAGCTCGCGAACGGGCCCGAGTACGCGCGTGATGCGTCGAACCTGGCGACGCGCTTTCTTGACCTTGCCATTGCCGCCGCTCACGAGGATTGGAAGGGCCTCGCGAATGCGTCGCGACGCGACGCGTACCTTGTGCAGCGCTTCGTCATCACCGTCCAAGAGCCCTGGCCACGACTTGAGCAATGCACGCGACCGTTTACGCCAGAGCGCATCGGAGAGCGGACGGAGGTTCATGGTAGGATTCGCCGAGAGGCCAGTTTCGGAAGACCGACGAGCAACGGCGCTTGCCATTATAGATAGGCCTCACGCGCTGGCGCAACCGCGTGCCAGTCATCCAATAACTCCAACGTTCACATGCGGATAGCGGCTATCGACATCGGGACGAACTCGGTCCACATGATTGTGGTCCAGGTCCGTCCCGATCTGTCGTTCGAGGTCATCGATCGCGAGAAGGAGATGGTCCGGCTGGGGGCTGGCGGCCTCGGTGGCCGAAAGCTGACGGCCGAAGCGATGGGCGCGGCTCTGCACGCGCTCGCGAAATTTCGCCTGCTGGCCGAGTCGCACCGAGTCGATCACATCCTAGCAGCCGCAACGAGCGCCACACGCGAGGCGGAAAACGGCGGCGAGTTCCTGGCCGCGATCGAACGCCAGACAGGCATCCGTCCTCAGATCATTTCCGGGACCGAGGAAGCCCGCCTCATCCATCTGGCCGCCGTCTACGGCGTCGACGTGAGTGGCTCGACGGCCGTGGTCATCGACATCGGGGGAGGCAGCGTCGAGGTCACGCTGGGCACCGCGTCAGCCGTGCAGCTCGCCAAGAGCTTCAAGTTGGGCGTCATTCGGCTGACCGAAAAATTCGTGCGCACCGACCCGATTACCGGCAAGGACGAACGCCGCCTGGTGAAGCACGTCACCAGTGAGCTTGGCGAGCACCTCCGGCAGATCGTAGCCGCCGGGTACGATCGGGTCATCGGCACTTCGGGCACGATCCTGAGCCTCGGCGCCGTGTGTGCCATGGAGATGCGCGGCAGCGTGCCGAACGATCTGCGCAACCTTCGCATTCCTGCCAAGCAGCTTCACAAGTTTCGCAAGTCGGTCGTGCAGCTCAATCTGCAGGAGCGGCTCAAGATTCCAGGCCAAGACCCACGCCGCGCGGATCTCGTCGTGGCGGGCGCCGCGCTGTTCGACACCATGCTTCGAATGCTGGGCGCCAGCGAGTTCACGCTCTGCGATCTGGCGCTGCGCGAAGGACTGATCATCGATTACATCCGGCGTAACAAGCAGCACATTGCGCAGGTGGATCGCTATCCCGATATCAGGCGCCGCAGCAGCATCGAGCTCGCCGAGCGTTGCAGTTACTGGCCGGAGCACGCCACGCAGGTCACCAAGCTCGCGCTCGGGCTCTTCGATCAGACCAAGCCCGTTCATGGACTCGGCGATCGGGAGCGCGAGTGGCTCGACTTCGCAGCTCTCCTGCACGACGTCGGGGTCCATATCAGCTATCCCCGGCATCACAAGCACTGGTACTACCTGATCAAGAACGGCGACCTTCGCGGGTTCGAGCCGGAGGAGATCGAGGTGATTGGCCTCGTTGCACGTTATCACCGGAGTGCTACGCCCAAGAAGGTGCATGACGGCTACGGCAAGCTCTCGGGAAAGCTGCGGCGCACCGTCCGAACCCTCTCGGCCATCCTGAGGCTGGCCGAGGGTCTGGATCGAAGCCATGCCCAAACCATCGCCGCGGTCGAACTCCAGGACCGTGGCGCCAAATATCGATTGAAGGTCCGCACCGCCGGAGACGCCGAGCTGGAAGTCTGGGCCGCCGGACGGCACATCGAGCCGTTCGAGCAGCTGGTCGGCAAGCCGGTCGTCGTCGAGGCCATCGGAGCAAGCCATGCTGAACATACTGACAACGCCACACGAGTATCCCGGCAAGCTGTTCGTCGTCGAGGGGATCGACGGGTCGGGAAAAACGACGCAGCTGGGGCTGCTCGCCAAGTGGCTGGACAACGCCGGACACCGCGTGTTCGTGACCGAGTGGAACTCGTCGGCGCTGGTCAAGGCCGCCACCAAGACCGGCAAGAAGAAGAACGCCCTCACGCCGATGACCTTCAGCCTGCTTCACGCAACCGACTTCGCTGATCGGTTGCTCTACAAGATCATTCCGCCGCTCAAGGCCGGGATGATCGTGCTCGCCGACCGCTACGCCTACACGGCCTTCGCGCGCGACGTGGCCCGCGGCGTCGATCGTAACTGGGTCCGGGCCCTCTACAGCTTCGCGGTGAAGCCGGACATGACGCTCTACTTCCGCGTACCGATCGCGGTCTCGCTCGACCGTTTGCTGGCGCGCCGCGTGAAGCTGAAGTTCTATGAGGCCGGCATGGATATGGGCTGGAGCACCAACCCGGTCGAGAGCTTTCGCCTGTTCCAGAGCAAGGTGCTCGAGGAATACGATCGGATCGTCGAGGAGTCGGGCCTCGCGGTGGTGGACGCCTCAGCCAGCATCACGGAGCAGCAGCGCATCGTACGACGATTGATCTCGCGATACCTGGAGAATGCCGATGAGCGACGAACCGGAACAACCGACTGACGTCGCCACCAGCGGCATACAGCCCGGCCGATACTACGGCGACGGACTGCCCTACCTGCCGATCGATGGCTATCCCGGAAAACTCATCGCCATCGAGGGCACCGACGGCGTCGGCCGGACCACTCAAATCGACCGACTCAGGGAATGGCTCGAGGTGCAGGGCTACGGCGTCGTCGAAACCGGGTGGACGCGATCGGAGCTGATGCAGCCCACGATCGAGCTCGCCAAGTCGAGTAACACGCTCAACAAGCTCACCTTCGTGCTGCTCTACGCCACCGACTTCGCAGACCGCCTCGAAAAAGAGATCATTCCGGCGCTCAAGGCCGGGTTCATCGTCCTTGCCGATCGCTATATCTTCTCGGCGCTCGCGCGGGCCGGCGTGCGCGGCGTGGACCGGGCGTGGCTGCGCAGCCTGTACGGCTTTGGCATTGCCCCGCACCTGGTCTTCTATCTGAAAGTAGACGTGGATACGCTGATCCGTCGTGTCCTGCAGTCGGGCGGAATGGACTTCTGGGAATCGGGCATGGATCTGAAGCACGGGGACGATATCTACGACAGCTTCCGCGCCTATCAGAGCAAGCTGCTTCGCGAGTACACCTCGATGGCCGAAGAGTTCCACTTCCGAGTCCTCGACGCCCGTCGCGACGTCGACACGATCCAGGACGAGCTCCGTCGTCAGGTACAGGAATTCCTCACAACCACGGACAACGCACCAGAACCGGTGAACCCCGCGAGCTGACCTCGTCAGGCTGGCCCCCCAAACCTGCCCGCACTACAATTGCCGCCGTGTCGAGAGTCGCGCGCGGCCTCGCCGCCGCGTGCCTTGTCGTCGCGTCGGCGGTCCCCGTCTTCGGTCAGACCCAACCCGCCCCTCCCCGACCCGATCCGGCGATCCGGCGATGGCTCCTGTTCGAGACCGCGTCAATCGGGACACGCTACCGGGTGTATGAGGACAGTACGGGCCGGCTGATCAACAACCAGCAGCAGTACCGCACGCAGCTCCGCGCCCGGTTCAAGTTCGACGACGGGGGGCGCTATTACGTGCACGGCAACATGACATCGGGCACGAGCTTCGTGAGCAGCTGGAACAACACGGGCATCGGTACCGGTGACCCCGTGGGCACGGTGAGGGTCCGCCACTTCTTCGGCGGGCTGTCACTCGTCAAGGGGATCGAAGTCCAGATCGGCAGCGTGTACGTGGTTCGGGGGGAAAGCACCGAGATCACGACCTATGACGAGGATGGATATCTCGTGGGTGAGCGAGTGCAGATCATGCGGCCGGAGGATATCTGGTTCGACCAGGTCAGCCTGACAAGCGCCAGGCTCAGCGATTTCTCCCAACCCAACGCCTTCGGACGCTTCGACGGGTTCGACGATCCGAATTACTACCACGGTCTCCTTCAGAAGCGGCTGAGCAAACAGATCACGTGGTCAACCGACTTCACCGCCGCCGACGGCGAGCGCACGATGAGAGCCGGTGTGGCATGGACGCCGTCGTTTGGGACTTTCCGCCTGGAGGCGTACCAGCGGTGGCGCGAGCAGCCGGCTGGCGGCTTGTCGTTGTCGGGCGAGCGCCAGCTCGCGCGTAATTTTCGCGCGGTCCTCGGCTATACGACCATCGATCAGCACTACCCGGCGCTCAACTCGGACCGCTTTTTGCAGGGTCAGCGTGTGTTCGTGATGACCGCGTGGGCGGTGGCGCCCTGGCTGACCGTCACGACGTTCTACACGAAAGCCTTCGAGAACGACTTTTTGGTGCCCATCGACCACCGGTTCGACGTCGTGGCGACCTACAACGTGCTCGACACGCTGCGCCGAACCGGCCGTTTCTAGCGTGGCGCCCGCTGTTACACGAATTTAACACCAGCGAAACCACCGGGAAATCGCGCCCGAGTAGGCTGAGACCTATGAGCATACGTTTGCCAGGCATGCCCTTGTCCCTCGGGCTCGCCGCGGTGCTGACAGCCGGCTGCGGAGGCGGTGCGCCCGCTCCCGGTGCCACGACCGGCGTCGATCCGCAGATCATCACCGTGGACGGATCGAGCACCGTCTATCCCATCACCGAAGCCGTGGCTGAAGAGTTCCAGCGCGCCAATCCCGGAACGAAGGTGACGGTTGGCATTTCGGGCACCGGCGGCGGTTTCCAGAAATTCTGCCGCGGCGAAATCGACGTGGCCGACGCGTCGCGTCCGATCAGCGCCAGCGAACGAGCGGCCTGCGCGGCAGGAAACATCAGCTTCATCGAGCTGCCGGTCGCGTACGACGGCCTGGCCATCGTGGTCAATCCCAAGAACACATGGGCGGAGTCGATGACCGTCGCCGAGCTCCGCAAATTGTGGGCGCCGGAGGCCCAGGAAAAGATCACGCGCTGGAGCCAGATTCGCACGGGCTGGCCCGATCGCGAGATACATCTGTTCGGCGCCGGGGTGGATTCGGGCACCTACGACTATTTCACCGAGGCAATCGTCGGCAAGGCAAAGGCGAGCCGGGGCGACTTCACGTCGAGCGAGGACGACAACGTGCTCGTCCAGGGCATCGCGAACGACGAACTGGCGCTCGGCTTCTTCGGCTTCGCGTACTACGAGGCCAATCACGACAAGCTCAAGCTCGTGCCTGTGGACGACGGCAAGGATGACAACGGCAAGGGCCCCATCGCGCCGACCGCCGACACCGTGAAGAACGGCACTTATCAGCCACTCTCACGACCCATCTTCATCTACGGCGCTCGCCGCTCCGTCGAGCGCCCGGAGGTGAAGGCGTTCGTCGACTACTACCTGAACGAGGCCCCGGCGCTCGTTCGTGAGGTCGGCTACGTGCCCCTGGGCGACGCGGGCTACCAGCTGGCCTCCGAGCGATTCCAGAAGCTCAAGGTCGGCAGTGTGTTCGAGAGCGGCTCGAACGTCGGCGTCACGATAGAGGATCTGCTGGCGCGCGAGCGATGAAGCGGATCGAACCCCTGATCGAGCGCCTGCTCTTCGTGTGCGCATTGGTGTCGATCCTCACCACCGCCGGTATCGTGGTCGTCCTGCTCGCCGAAACCCTGGCGTTCTTCCGGGAGGTGTCCATCGTCGAGTTCCTGACCGGTGTCGAGTGGACCCCGCTGTTCGCGACGAAGCGGTTCGGCGTCCTGCCTCTGGTTGCCGGCACGATGTTGGTGTCAGGCATTGCCATGATCGTCGCACTGCCCGCTGGTCTCTTGAGCGCGATCTACCTCAGCGAGTTCGCCAAGCCGGGTGTGCGGCGCACTATCAAGCCGATGCTTGAAATCCTGGCGGGCATTCCAACAGTGGTCTACGGCTATTTCGCGCTGCTCTTCGTGACACCGCTCCTCCAGCGGTTCGTGCCCGGTCTTTCCGGGTTCAACGCGCTCAGTCCTGGCATCGTCATGGGGATCATGATTCTGCCGCTCGTGGCGTCGCTCTCGGAGGACGCCATGCACGGCGTTCCCAACGGCCTGCGTGAGGGCGCGTACGCGCTCGGCGCCACCCGTATGCAGTCCACGCTTGGGGTGGTCGTGCCCGCGGCCTTTTCTGGCATTACCGCGGCATTCATCCTGGCGGTGTCGCGGGCCGTCGGCGAAACCATGATTGTGGCGATTGCCGCCGGCCAGCAGCCGCGCCTGACGCTCAACCCGCTGGTGCCTGTCGAAACGCTCACGGCTTACATCGTCCAGGTCAGTCTCGGCGACACGCCGGCCGGAACGCTCGAGTACCGCACGATCTTCGCCGTCGGCATGCTGCTCTTCTTCAGCACGTTCACGTTGAACCTGGTCAGCACGTGGCTGCGTGAGCGCTACCGCGAGGAATACGCGTGACGAGCGAGACGATGTCGGTGAGCATGGCCGCCGGCCGCGGCCGTTACGGCCGCACGCTGTGGCGCCGGCTGCAGGATCCGTTGTTCGAGATCCTCACGGTCATCATCCTGGCCATGGCGCTCGGGTCGCTGGCAGCGCTCCTGTGGGACGTCGCCAGTGACGGCCTCGGGCGGCTCAGCTGGCAGTTTCTCACCAGCTATCCGTCGCGACGCGCGTCGATGGCGGGCATCCTTCCCGCGTTGGTCGGCAGCCTCTACGTGATTGCGCTGACCGGGCTCATCGCGATGCCGATTGGCATTGCCGCCGCGATCTACCTCGAGGAGTACGGCGGGCGGAGCCGCCTGGCGCGGCTCATCGAGATCAATATCTCGAACCTGGCCGCGGTACCCTCGATCATCTACGGTCTGCTCGGACTCGGGTTGTTCGTCCGCACGCTGGCCCTCGGGCGCAGCGTGCTGGCAGGCGCCGCGACGCTTGCCCTACTGGCGCTGCCGGTCATCATCCTCGCGACGCGCGAGGCGATTCGAGCCGTGCCGCCCTCTCTGAGAGAGGGCTCGTACGCGCTGGGCGCGACCAAGTGGCAGACGATTTGGTACCAGGTGCTGCCGGTTGCCGCGCCGGGCATCCTCACCGGACTGATCCTGGCCATGTCCCGGGCCATCGGCGAAACGGCGCCGCTCATCGCGATCGGCGCCCTGACCTACGTGCCGTTCCTGCCCGATGGCCCGTGGTCGCCGTTCACGGTGCTGCCAATCCAAATCTTCAACTGGGTGTCGCGTCCACAGGCCGATTTCGCGCAGAACGCGGCGGCCGGCATCATCGTGCTGCTCGTGCTGCTGCTGGCCATGAACGCCACGGCCATCTGGCTGCGCGACCGCTATCAGCGCCGGCGGTGGTCATGACGCCCACGTCGAGCGTCGCGTCGCTCAGCGGCATAGCCACCCGGGCCACCGAGGACACCGGCAGCAAGCCCGTGAAGATCGCGGTGCAGAACCTCGATTTCTTCTACGGCCCGAAGGCGGCGCTCCATCAGATCAGCATCGAGATTCGCGCCAACCTGGTCACGGCATTCATCGGCCCCTCGGGTTGTGGCAAGAGCACCTTCCTGCGCACGCTGAACCGGATGAACGACATCATTGCTGACACGCGCGTGGAGGGACGGGTGCTCATCGACGGCACCGATGTCTACGGCCCTGGCGTGGATGTCGTCCAGCTTCGGCGCCGCGTCGGCATGGTCTTCCAGAAGTCGAACCCGTTTCCAAAGACCATTTTCGAGAACATCGCCTATGGCCTGCGCATCAATGGCATGGCCGGCTCGCGGTCGGAGACCGCGGCGCGCGTGGAAGAGAGCCTCAAACAGGCGGCGCTCTGGGACGAAGTGAGCGATCGGCTCCACGACTCGGCGCTGGCGCTCTCAGGCGGTCAGCAACAGCGGCTGTGCATCGCTCGCGCGCTGGCCGTGCGTCCCGAAATCCTGCTGATGGACGAGCCCGCGTCGGCGCTCGACCCGATCGCGACGCAGCACATCGAGGAACTGATTTACACGCTGAAGCGCGACTACACGATCGTCATCGTCACCCACAATATGCAGCAGGCGGCCAGGGTTTCCGACTACACCGCGTTTTTCTGGCTCGGGAAACTGATCGAGTACGACCGGACCGGACAGATTTTCACGGCCCCGGCCGAAAAGCTGACAGAAGACTACGTGACCGGCCGATTCGGCTAACAACGAGGGCATAGATGGAACGGGTGGTTCCGCACTTCCTGGAGGAGCTGGCGACGCTCAAAGAGCGGCTGTTGACCATGGGCGGCCTGGCCGAGGAGCGCGTTCAGCTGGCGGTCGACGCGCTCGCCAGCCGTGACGCCCGGTTGATCGAGCAGGTCATGGTTGGCGACGAGCCGATCAACCATCTGCACATCGAGCTCGACCGGCGTGCCTTCCAGCTCCTGGCGCTGTACCAGCCGATGGCCGTGGATCTTCGCGCCATCGTCGCGGCCGTCAAGATCAACACGGATCTGGAGCGCGTCGGGGATCTCGCGGTCAACATCGCGGAAGCCGCCCGTCGTTACGCCCAGCACCCACCGGTCAAGAAGCTGATTGACATTCCGCGCATGGGGAACATCGCGCAGGGCATGTTGCGAGATGCGCTCGACGCCTATGTCCGGCGCGATACGACACTCGCCCGCCAGGTGCTCAACCGGGACGACGAGCTCGACGCCCTGAAGACCCAGATCTTCCGTGAGCTGCTCACCTACATGCTGCAGGACACCGCCACGATCGAGCCCTCGCTCGACCTGATTCTCATCTCGCGCCACCTCGAGCGCATCGGCGATCACGCGACCAACGTGGCCGAGGACGTCATCTTCATGGTGTCCGCCAAGGACGTCCGGCATCACAGCGGGGACGCGCCGGAGCTCTGAGGCCCGCCGACGAGTTCGGGCCGGCCGGCTGCCGGCGTTCCGGGTCCGCAGGCGCCGTGCTTGCTGGGCTCGCGTGCCACACCTTAGAATGACGCGGAACGTGGTGGACGAGCGCGAGGCGCCGATCGTCGAGCCGGATCTCGTCTGCGTTTTCTGCCGGAAGCAGCCCGCCTCCCCGACGTGGCGACCGTTCTGCAGCGAGCGATGCAAGCTGCAGGATCTCGCGCGCTGGGCTGGCGACCGCTACCGGGTGCCTGGCGAGCCCGTCCTCCCGCCGGACGAGCGTCACGAGCCGAGCGAATAGCGGGTTCACATCAGCAGCTCAGACACCATGGCCGACACGCTGACCATCACCGACAACCGCACCGGAAAGCAGTACGAAATCCCCATCCAGGACGAGACCATTCGTGCCATGGATCTTCGGCAGATCAAGGCCTCGCCGGAAGACTTCGGATTGATGACCTACGATCCGGCCCTGCTCAACACCGCCGCGTGTCGAAGCCGAATCACCTTCATCGATGGCGACAACGGCGTGCTCCTCTACCGCGGCTACCCTATCGAGCAACTCGCGGAAGACAGCAACTATCTCGAGACCGCCTATCTGATTCTCTTCGGCGAGCTTCCGACCGCCTCCCAGATGAAGTCATGGGTGTACGAGATCACGATGCACACCATGCTCCATGAAAACATCAAGAAGTTCATGGAGGGATTTCAATACGACGCCCACCCGATGGGCATCTTTCTGAGCACGGTCGGAGCGCTGTCCACCTTCTACCCCGACGCGAAGGACATCTTCGACGAGCGCGCGCGTGGGCGCCAGACACATCGCCTCATCGCCAAGGTGCCGAGCATCGCGGCCTACGCCTACCGCCACAGCATCGGACGCCCGTATGTGTACCCGGACAACGATTTGAGCTTCACGGGCAACTTCCTGAACATGCTGTTCAAGATGACCGAGCTGAAGTACCAGCCGAACCCCGTGCTCGAGAAGGCACTGGACGTGCTCTTCATTCTCCACGCCGATCACGAGCAGAACTGCAGCACCTCGGCCATGCGCAACGTCGGCAGCTCGCACGTCGATCCCGTACTCGGCGCTGGCCGCCGCCGCAGCGGCACTCTACGGACCCTTGCACGGCGGCGCCAACGAGGCGGTGCTCCGGATGCTCGAGGAAATCGGCACCGTCAAGAACGTTCCCGACTTCATCAAGCGCGTCAAGGACGGCGAAGGCCGCCTGATGGGATTCGGCCACCGCGTGTACAAGTCGTACGACCCGCGCGCCAAGGTGATCAAGCGCATCGCGGATCTGGTGTTCACCGTCACGGGCCGCAACCCGCTGCTCGAGATCGCGCTCGAGCTCGAGCGGATCGCCCTGCAGGACGACTACTTCGTGACGCGCAAGCTGTATCCGAACGTGGACTTCTATTCGGGGCTGATCTATCAGGCCATGGGCTTCCCGCTCGAGATGTTCCCCGTGCTCTTTGCGATTCCGCGCACGGCCGGGTGGATCGCGCAGTGGGAGGAAATGCTCCTGGACCCAGAGCAGAAGATCGCGCGGCCGCGGCAGATCTACATCGGGGAGAATCCGCGGACGTTCGTGCCCATGGAGCAGCGCAAGGGATGAGCTGGTTGAAGGCCGGCGTCGTGGCGCTGGCCTCAGCGTCAGGCCTGTCGGCGGCCGTTCCTCAGGTCCAACCCCCGCCGGGATTCGACGGTGGCCGCGCCTATGAGCACGTCCGACAGTTGGTGACGATTGGACCAAGGCCAGCCGGGTCGGCGGGCCTGGCCGACGCACGGCGCTACATCACCGACCAGCTCTCCGCACTCGGTATTCGCCCCGTCGAGCAGACCTTCGACGCCGCGACACCGCTCGGGACGCTGCGGATGGTCAACCTGACGGCCACCATTCAGGGCGCGCGCCCGGAGCGGCTCGTCATTGCCGGCCACTACGACACGAAGCTTTTCCGCCAAGTCCGGTTCGTTGGCGCCAACGACGGGGGATCGAGCGCAGCGTTCCTGCTGGAACTGGCTCGGGTGCTGCGCGCCCGCGCGAATCCGCTGACCGTCGAGCTGCTCTTCCTCGATGGCGAGGAAGCCGTCGTCGAATGGACCGGAACCGATCACACCTACGGCAGCCGGCACTACGTCGAGGCCGCCCGAAAGAGCGGAACGCTCGCGTCGCTCCGCGCCCTGATCCTCGTGGACATGATCGGCGAGCGCCACCTCAACATCCGGCGCGAGGGACACTCCACCCCCTGGCTCACGGATCTCCTGTGGGCCTCGGCGCGGCGTCTCGAGCTGTCACGGTATTTTCTCGACGAGACGACGCTCATCGAGGACGATCACGTGCCGTTCCTGCAGGCAGGCGTTCCCGCGGTGGATCTGATTGACCTCGACTACGCGGCCTGGCATACCCCGAACGACACGCTCGATCAGATCAGCGCACGGAGCCTGCAGGTGGTGGGCGATGTGCTGCTCGAGGCTCTGCCGGCGATCGAAGCGAAGTTGATCGGTGCTGGGCGCTCTGGACGATGAGCTGACCGGTCAGTTCGTCTGGCGCACGAGGGCGAAAATTTCCTCTTCGGTGAGCACGGTCGGCGAGGTCTTCGCGCTCGCGAATATGGAATCGACGAGTTGTTCGGTGGCCTCGATCCCGCGACGCTCCAGCCAGAAGACCACGTTCGAGCGGCCCGACATCGGCCCGACCTCCACTGTCTGCTCACGACCGACCAGCCTCGCCGGTACGCCGGAGTAGATCTTGTCGAGCAGTTCACGGTCACCCTTGCGGTAGGCCTTCATCACGGCCGCGGCATGCACGCCTGTCGCGGTCCGGAACGCGTCGCGCCCGACGACCGGATAGTTCGCCGGGATCTGGATGTCGCACGCCTCCGATACCGCGCGGCAGTACGCCCCGAGCTCCGACAGATCGCGATCGAGATAGCCCATGAGCACCAGGTTCACCAGCAGCAGATCCATCGGCGTGTTCCCGACCCGCTCGCCGATTCCCAGAGCCGAGGCGTGGAGCCGCGTCGCCCCCGCGTCCAGGGCGGCCAGGCAGTTGGCAATTGCGAGGTCCCGGTCGCGGTGGCCGTGCCAGTCGATGCCCACACCGCCTCCGAGGTCCTGAATCACGCCGGCCACGAACCGCACCACCGCGGCCGCCCCGGCCGGCGTAGCATGGCCCACCGTATCGGCGATGCAGATGCGTGCCGCGCCGGCGCGAATGGCCGCCGCGTACAGCCGTCGCAGCGACTCGGGATCCGCGCGTGTGGTGTCCTCGGTGACATACATCACCGTGAGGCCTTCGCCGACGGCGAAGCGCACGGCCTCGTCGGTGAGCCGCTCGAGGTGCTCCACGGTCCAATCCTCGGTGTAGCGCCGGATGGGACTGGACCCGATGAAGGTGCAGCACTCGATCGGCACGCCGGTGCGCTGGACGATCTCGGCGATGGGCCTGATGTCGGCGACGACCGTCCTGGCCGCGCAATTGGCCTTCACTCTGAGCCGGCTGGCGCCAATCTCGCGGGCCAGCCGCTCGGCATCACGCGCCACATGCGGGCCTGCTCCGGGGAGGCCGATGTCGGCGGTCTCGATACCCAGGCGGTCGATGAAGTGGAGAATCTCGAGCTTCTGCTCGATGGTGGGCGTCCGGATCGATGGCGACTGCAGGCCGTCGCGCAGCGTCTCGTCGTCGAGCTCGACGGCACGAGGCTGGAACGGCGTCTCAGCCCGGTTCCAGTCGTAGATGAGCGGCTGATCCATCGCCGATCGTCCGAAATGCGCGCGGCTCGGAGACGGCCGTCAGGACGCGCGGGTGAAACGGAGACGAGCGCGATTGGTGGAGCGTGTCACCACAGACGAGAGCGCCATGGCGACAACGCTCCACGCCGACGCGATGAGCGCACTCAGGGTGACCGCCGGCCGCATCGCGTCGTCCATCGGCACGAAGTGGCCAATTCCCTGCGCCGCCAACTCCTGCTGGGCAACGAAGCGCGTGGCGAAATACTCGACTTGCAGATCGAACACGACGTGCCAGGCGACGAACCCGACCGCCAGGAGCAGCCAGCCGCGCTTCCGCATCACAGCCGCCTAGGGCCCCACATACTTCAGCACGAGCGCCGTGATGTCGTCGCTCTGCATGGCCCCTGAAGCGAAGTCGCGAACATCCTTGAAAATGGCGGAGAGAAGATTGGACAGATCGTTCTGACGATGGGCCTCGATGCAGGCCAGCAGCCGTTCCTCGCCGAACTCTTCGCCGGCCACGTTGAGGGCCTCGGTGACGCCGTCGCTGAACACGACGAGCACGTCGCCCGGGTCGAGCTGCAGCGTTTCCTCGTCGAAGGTCGCGTGCTCGAACAACCCGACGATCAGCCCGCCCTTCTCGAGACGCCGCACGCCGCCGGCGGTGCCAATCAGAAACGGGGGATTGTGACCGGCATTGCAGTACGCCAGCTTGCCCTCGCGCGTGAGAACGCCGTAGAGGATGGTGGCGAACCGCGATTCGATGGCGCGGCGGATCAGCGCCTGATTCACTCGCGTGACGGTTTGCGACGGCGAGGCGCCCGAATAGCCCTGAGCCGAGAAGATCCCCTGGATGACTGCGGTCAGGAGCGCTGCCGGCGCCCCTTTCCCGGCCACGTCTCCCAGGGCGAACGCGAACTCGCCACCGGGCATGTCGATGTAATCGTAGAAGTCGCCCCCAATCGACCGGCACGGCACCGAGTCGGCCACGGCACTGAAGTACGCGCCGACGTGCTTGGCATCGGGCAGCAGCGCCCGCTGAATGTCGGCGGCGATCTTCATTTCCTGCTCGATCCGCGCCTTGTCGATGTTGTCGCGATAGAGCCGTGCGTTCTCGATGGCCACCGCCGCTTCGGTCGCGAGCGTCTCGAGCGCGCCACGAGTCGCCTTCGAAAGCAACGATCCGCGCTCGCGGCTGTCGAGATAGAGGACGCCGATGCGTTTCGGCTCCGGCGCCGAATCGGCCCGATCGACGTACCGCACGAGGCGCAGCGGCGTACAGAGGACGTGGCGGATGCCGAGGGCCACCGTCCCCATGTGGACGTTGGCCAGGTCCCCGTCGAGCAGGTCGGCGACGATGCGCTCTTCGCCCGTCGCGAACACCTCTTCGGGAATCTTGCGGCTCGTCTCGAACGTCTTGCCCGGCAGCGTGACCTTCCCTCGCGCGCGGGCCATCTTGAACTCGAGGGCCCCTTCTGCCCCGGCGAGCATGATGAAACCGCGTTCGGCTCCGGTGACCTCGATGGCCGAGTCCATCACGAGGGCCAACACCTCGTCGAGGACACGGCCGGATCCGAGGGCGCGCAGGCCCTCGAGCAGCGCGGAAATCTGACGCAGGTCGCCCACCGCCGATGTCGTGGTCCGCTCAATCGAGGGTCCGACATCGTCGACCAGGAACACGAGCTCGGCGCCGCCGCTTCGCCCGATCCGGATCTGATCGCCGTGGGTCAGGATTTTCTCGACGACCGAGTCGCCGTTGACGAAGGTCCCGTAGCGCGACCCACGATCGCGAATGACGTATTTATCGCTTTCACGCGCGATCTCGGCGTGGTCGCGCGAGACGTCGCTGCCGACGAGCCTGAGGTCGTTGCCCGTGCGCCGGCCGATGGCGAAGATTTCCTTGTCGACGGGGACGATACGCCGGCCGAGCGCGTCGACGACTTCCAGTCGCGCTTCAGGCATGGGCGGTGTCCGGGCGTGTGGAATGGATCAACGTCAGCAGGGGTCGCATGTTAGCTGATTCGGAATCTGGGGCGCAACCTTCCGGGGCTCATCCTCGCCGTCGTGCGGCCAGCCAGCTCACCACCGTCGCGACCGCGAGCACTGCGATGGCCCACTCGATGTACAGCGGCATCGCCTCGTCGCCGGCACGGCCCATGAAGATGCCCGCCAGGGCCAGGGTTGCCAGCGCCAGTGTGGCCGGAAGGAGACGCGCCCGGCCCCTTCGGGGGCGAGAGGCGGGTGGCTGAATCCGCGGCGTCGATGTCGCCGCGCCGCACCGAAAGCAGATGAGCGCCTTGTCCGCGATCTCGGTACCGCAGTGCTGACACTTCACAATCAGAATCCCAGTCGTTCTCGGACGCGCAATGGATAGGCGGGCGGTTCATTATACTCAGGACGTGATTCCTCTTCGTGACGTGATCCCGTCTGGCGGCGCGCCGCTCATCACGATTGGGCTCATCGCAGCCAATACGCTCGTCTGGCTCTTTCAGATTCAGCGCTCACCGGAATCGCTGCAGCGAATCCTGACGATCTACGGCGTGGTTCCCGCGAGCTTCGCCTGGCCGACCGTGCTCACCGCGCAGTTCCTGCACGCCGGCTGGCTGCACTTCGCGGGAAACATGCTGTGCCTCTGGATCTTCGGCGACAACGTCGAGGATCGACTGGGGCGCGGTCGCTACCTGATGTTCTATGTGTTCTGCGGCAGTGCCGCGGCGCTCGCTCACCTAGCCGCATCTCCGGACTCGACGGTGCCGATGGTCGGCGCGAGCGGGGCGATTGCCGGAGTGCTGGGCGCGTACTTCCTGATGTTCCCTCACTCGCGCGTGCTGACGTTCCTGCCGTTCGTCGTGTTGTGGGACATCATCGAGCTGCCGGCCAGTTTTTTTCTCGGCGTCTGGGTTCTCGTGCAGTTCTTCGCGGGCCCCGGATCGATGGCCCGAACCACCGCCGAGGCGGGTGGAATCGCCTTCTGGTCGAGTCTGGCTGGATTTGCGTCGGGCGTGATCGGCATCGCGATTCTTCGACCCCACGCGCGCCGCCGTCTCGAGTGGTGAGCCGTTCGATCAGGATCGCGATCGAATCTCCCGAGAGACCCTGGCGAGCTCCACAGCAAGCTTCTCGAGCTGATCCAGATACTCCTGTTCGGGCATGTCCGTCTTCTTCGCCTTGAGGCCCTCGATCTCGGCCTCGAGCGCCGCGCGACGACGGTACAACTCTGCCAGCTGACTGTCGCCACTGACAGCGGCGGGGACGTCCGGGTCCAGATACATGGCGCGCGCCAGCGCACCGTCGGGGCCAGGTGCCCCCGCCTCCTTCCCCGTACCGTCGCCGTCGTCGTCGAGCACCGAGCGCTCGGTGGCCAGCTGACCACGCTGCTCGTACCACTGCTTGACGGCGACGCTGGCGTAGCTGAAGGCTTCCCACAGCGAGATGCGACCGTTCTTGTCGAGATCGCTTCCCTCGCCGGCAAAGGCCTGGACGAAGAACTCCGGAAATACGGTGTCGAACCGCTGCGCGGCCGAGTCGGTTGCCGTGATGATCACCCGGTCGCGGCCGGAGAGCTCGGCGAGAAACGGGAAGCTGGCGCCAGTCGTATTGACAATGGCCAGCCGGCCCGGCATGCCGCGGAGCAGTGCGTTCCATCGCGAGGCGTCCAGGTCCGGCCCCACGAGGTTGAACTTGGCGGTATCACCATCGAAACTGCCGTGCCCGATGAGAACGATGAGCAAGAGGTCGTCGCCTTGAAGGCGTCCGCGAAGCGACCCGAGGGTGCCCGTCACATTGGCGGCGGTGGCGAGCTGGGTCTCCGGCACGCCGTGATCCTTGAGCGACACGATGCGATCGGCAGCCAATCCGAGCCGGTCGCGCAGCGCCCCGACCAGCGAGTCGTGCCATTTGTCATAGCTCTCACGATACTTCGGCTCGCCCGATGCGCCGACGACGAGGAGCGCGTAGCGCTCGGCCGCCTGCACAGAAGGGGCAAGCAGCACGATCAGCAGGAGCCATCCAATCTGGCGGGTGATCACCGCATCCCCCACCGGCGCCGTAGCGCCCACTCAGCGCTGAGCAGCATCAGAACCAATCCTATCGTCCACGGGCTATGCCAGATTTCGCGCCGCTCGGGAGTGACGGCACCACGCCGGCTGCGAAGCAAGGCGCCAAGCTCCGCCGTTTCGTCGCCGGCGAGATAGCGACCGCCGGTAGCCTCGGCCGTTCGTCGCAACACTTCCTCATTCAGACGCGGATCGGTCAGCTCACGGTCGGCGCCACCCACGAGAAGCCAGGCGACCGGCGCGCCGAGGATCCGCGTCCCCGCGCGTGCCTCCGCATTGACGCGGTAGACCCCCGGGCGATCCGGCGTGACGACGGCGGTGTATCGCCCGCTGGCGGCGTCGGCCAGCACGGGGCGCGTCTCGCGCGTCGATGCATCGGGCGCCACAATCCTGAGCATCGTATTCGCATCAGGGACGGTGGAAAACGCTCGATCACGGACCACCAGGTCGAGCGTGACCGCTTCTCCCGGCGTCGCCGCCGCGGGCACTGCCAGGCTCACCGGGTCGGGAGCGCTGGTCGACATCCATCGTGCCACCTGCCGCCAGAACGTCTCATAGCTGCGGTCGGAGGCCGGCAGCATCATGCGCCACCGCCATGCGGCTTCGCCGGCAAATATCATGGACCGTCCGCGGCCGTATCGCTGAATCGCCACGATCGGACGCGACGGGACGCCAGGCACGGAGGCGACCGCCAGCACCTGGGCTCCTGGACGCGGCCCTCCCAGGGCCGTGCTCGAGGCCAGAGCCGGAAGTGCAGCCCATCGGCGGCGATTCTCGCCCGGATCCAGCGCGATGCGCATCATCGGATGGGTCGCGCCCTCGTCGGTGAGAAACACCTTGTTCGAATCGCCGACATCCTGCGCGGAGGTGCGCAGGATTCCAGGCGCTCGCTCGTTGAGGTGCAACGGGAGCACTTCCTCAATCGGCGTCCCGAGCAGGCCACGATTCTGGAACGTGCGCGCGCCGAGCGCGAGCAGCCCGCCGCCACGTTCGGCCACGAATGCCGCCGTCATGACGAGCTGATCGCGTGTGAGCAATTCGGCCTCGACGTTCCCGAACACGACGGTGTCGTAGGCAAAGAGCGCCTCCCTGGTCGTCGGATATCCGGTAACCAGACTGGCCGAGCGGGACGCGTCTCCTTGCACGAGAAAGGTACTGACGCCCTGATCGTTCTTCCCCTTCTTCACCACCGAATCGATCTCGAAGCCCTCATCTTCGGCCCAGGCCCGCTTGAGAAAGCTGTGTTCGAAGCCGGGCGCGCCCTCGACGAGCAGCAGGCGGCGCTTGCGCCCAGGCGGGCTGACGAGCACGGTCCGGCGGTTGTTCTCGGGAGCGAGCTCGTCCGGGCTGGCGGGGATCTCGACCGTGTACAGGGTTGCCGAGCTCCGATCCGGTGACACTCGAAACACCTCGTGCACCGGCGAGCCGTCACGCGGGGGCGTGACCCGTCGCACCTCAATCGACCGGCCATTGGCCAAGACGCGCATCTCGATCGGTGCCCCTGGGAAGCCATGACTGACCGCTGACACATTGAGGTCGATGACCGAGCCGGGCAGCGTCGCATCACCGGCGGTGAGGCTCAACACCTCGCGGTCGCGCGCAATCGAAGGCGATCCGATGCCAATCGCAAACACCGGCGGGGCCGTCCGGTCGACGGCGGTGGCCAATTCGCCGGTGCTGGTGTCGCCGCCATCGGAGACGATCACCATTCCCGCGACGGACTTTCCCTCGTAACGCTTCCGCGTATCACGCAGCGCGCCGACAAGGTCAGAGCGACGCCCGTCGGCCACGAACTCCGAACCGCCGTGCGGCGCCAGCTTCTCGCCAAACGTCAACACCTCGACCTGAAACTCTCGACCGAGGTCGCCCGCAAGCTGTGTCGCCAGTGCGCCTGCCCGATCGATGCGGCGCTGCCCGCCGGCATCGGCGAGTGCCATGCTGCGCGAGGTGTCCACGAGAATGGCAACGATGGCATCCGGCGGAGAGGCCGGCATCACCAGCTTGACGGGCCGCAACAGCAGCCCGACGAGCACGAGCAGGGTGAGCGAGCGCAACGCGGTCAGCAGATGGCGCTGCCGCGATGATAGAGGAAGAGCCCGTCGCACGTAGGCGCCACGCGCCATCGCGACGACCCCGATCAGTATCAGGGGCCAGACCCACCACGGTAGAGAGTACGAGAACTGCACGCGGAGGGCTCAACCTCGTGGCGCGACGGCCACAGCTCAGGGCTTCGACGGCGAAGCCAGCGAGCGGAAGTACTGATCGATGAGCGCGCGATAGGCGTCTGGTGCCCGATCATCGGCGCCGGCGCTCAGACGATCGCGGGTTTCTTTCTCCTGCAGGCGGCTGGACAACGACGCCTCGAACCGCTCCAGGGCAAGATTGATGTCACGACGCAGCACGTTCCAATCGGAGAAGTCCTGCTTGAACGCCTCGGTCCCTGGCGCAGAGACGCTCGGCTCCCATTTCTCAGGCGTGGATCCCCGGCCGCCCTGCATCGAGCCCTGACCCGGGGGCGACCCCAGGAGATCCCGGGCCTGCGCGAGCTGACGCGCGTATTCTTCCTTCAAAAGAGACGCGTCAGAGGCGGCGGAACCATCCTGGCCAGTCGGCGATCCATTCTCCTGCCCGGCGGAACGGCCCTGCCGCATTTGCTCCTCGATCCCCGACAGGCGCTCGCGCAGCTCTCTTGCCCGCGCCAGCTGCTCTGAGAGCTTGCGCGTTTCTCCGTCACGCTCGCCGCCGGCGGCGCCCATGCGCTCGGCCACGCGCTCGAAGGCGCGTGTCAACTCCTGCTCGTCCTGCAGGCGACGGTCGGCCGCCCGCGCAGCCTTGTCGCTGGCACCTTGCGCGTTCTTGTCGCCGACACCGTTCTTGCCAGGCGTTCTCCGCTCACCCGAGCCGGCCGCCGCTTGGGCCTCCTGCCGCATCGTGTCGGAAGACTCGCGCAGCCGACGTTCGATCTGCTGTTCTGTGAGCTCCGCCGTGACGTCACCAATCGTCCCGCGCTCTTCGTCCGAGCGGGCGGTGCCTTCCAGGTCCTTCACGGATTGCTCGAAGCGCTGCACGCGGTCGGCAAGCCGCTCCTTTTCACCCGCCAGCCGGCGCAACGTCTCCGCAGTCGGTGACTGGCCAGTCCGCTGCAGCTCGCCCGCCATCTGCCGCTGCGAATCCGCGAGCTGGCGCGCCTCGAGCTGCAGGTCACCGAGCGCACGGCGCCGATTGTCGGGTTGGCGCGCATGGAGCTGACGTTCGAGCGCCCGAAGCTTTTCGAGCGCGCGGCCACTGCGTTCGCTCGCTTGCCCCGGATCCTGGCGACGCAGATTGCTGGCCGCCCCCTGCATGTCTTCTGACGCCTCGCGCAGCGCGGCTCCGCCAGCCTGCGAACCCTGTCCGCCCGGTCCTCGAGTCTGCTCCCCCCCCTGCCCCTGACCTTGCTGGCCCTGTTGCCCCTGCTGGCCCTGTTGCCCCTGTTGTCCTTGTTGTCCCTGTTGTCCCTGTTGTCCCTGTTGTCCCTGTTGCCCTGGCTGCCGTGGCTGCCCCCGCTGGCCGTCCACCCTCTGCTGAGTCTGCTGCTCGGCCGGCTGCTGCTGCGAGAGCTCGCGCGCGAGCTCCTCGGCCTCGCGCCGCAACTCCGATTGCTCGCGAGTCAACCGTTCAAGTCGCCGCTTCAGCTCGTCAGCGTCGATCGTGGTCTGTTGCCGGGCCAACTCCTGCTGCTCCCGGCTCATCTCGTTCTGCCGACGCGCCAGCTCACGAATCTTGTCGAGCGGCTGGTTCGAGTCGTCCGGGGTGTCCTCGTTGGCGGCGGCGCTCGTTGGCGTCTCGTAGTTCGTCTCCTGCTGACGCTGAAGCTCACGATCGAAGAGCGCCGAGAGATCCTGGGTGGGGCGGTTGCTGCCACCGCCTCCCCCACCATTCGACTGACGCGCAACCTGGCGACGGCGCACGTCCGCCTGGGCCCTGAGCAGTTGATTCAGCGCTTCCATCTCGTGCGGGATGGCGGCCGAGGTCTTCAGTGTTCCCAGAGCCTCTTCCGCAGAGCTCATGGCCTGCACGGCGAGACTCATCGGATCCTGCTCAGTGGGGGTGGTCGGATTGAACGACCCGCGCCGGTCGCCTCCAAACCTGCTCACCTGGCGGACCATGCCGGCCGCGCGTTCGCGCAGCGCGGTTTGCGCACCGGCGACCGACAGAATGTCCTGCCTCGATCGGCCGGAGACGGATCGCCGATCGAGCTTCCAGGTCGCGATGATGATGTTCTTCTGCGCTGCGGCGAGCTCCTCGAGCGACCGGCTGTTGGCGCCGGCACGCATGCCCTGGCTCTCGGCCGACACGAACTGTTCGTCGTAGGGCTTCACTTCGAGAAAGAAAATGTCGCTGCGCCCTTCTGTCGATCGGCGCCCCTTCGCCACATCGCGTGCGCGCGCGTAGTAGGTGACGAAATCACCGGGCTGAACATCCATTTCTTCGAGATAGAGCGTCCGCGAGCCCGAGACACTGGTTCCGGAGACACGGTCGGTCAGGGGGAGCACCTTCTCGGCCCGGCCGCGTACCGAATAGACCAGCTCGAACCGCTCGATCCCGTAGTCGTCGGCGGCCTGTGCGTCGATGGCCACTTCTTCGAGCCGCGTCACCTGCCGATCGGCAGCAGGCTTGACGATGCGCACTTCGGGCGGACGATCGTCGAGCGTGCGAATGAAGTACTCGGTCTCGCCCTCACTCTCGAGACCGTCGCTGTCAGCGAGGGAGACGCGATACGAGCCGTCACCGGCCACCCGCAGCTCGCCTTCCAGCACATCGGGGGCGACCGCAGCCAGCTGGAGGTCGCCGGCGCCGGCCATCTTCAACTCCCCCTGGACGATTGGCTTGTCAGCACGAACCCGGAGGCGGACGCGAGTACCCGGCGGCGCGTAGATATCGCCGGAATCCTCCTCGGTGCGCGCCGGGAGGCCGAGACCGGCTGGATACTCGTAGCGCAAGTCAATCCGTGAAACCCTGGGTGGACGAAGGGCCGTGACGGTAAAGGTGGGCGAGGACAGCGTTCCCGCCTCCACGCGATAGTCGAACGAGCGTCGCACGTCCTCGATCGTCAGGCTGAAGCGATCGTCACCACCGTCGCGGCGCATCTGCAGCTCGCGTCCCTCTTCGTTCTCGAGCCGGAGCATCGGACTGAGCACCGTGCCCGCACCAGACAAACGGACGCTGATGGTGATGGGTTGACCCGCGCGGACCCTGGCATTTCCCGGAGTGACCTCGATGGCGACGCGCCATGGCAGCGCGTGCACCGACGCGGCCTCGTAGGCTCGGCGTGCCGGTGTCCGGCTGAACACCATGACCGTGAGCAACGCCGCGAGACTTCCACCAGCGACGAGCCACGCGTGACGGAGTCTGGCGCGTGGAATGACGCGCTCGACATCGATTTCCCCCGCGCGCCGATCGGCGTCGTGCAGGAACGAATCGAGCAGCGCCGAGCCGTACCCCGGCTCGCCCGCCGTACGAAGTTCGACCGCCGTCACCAGTGAATCGTCGAGCTCCGGTACTCGCTCTTCGATGAACCGCGCAAGCCGTCGATTGTCGGGGGTCCGCCGCAGCGGCCAGGCCGCGACGAGAAAGCACACTGAGATCCCCAGAAGGACACCGACCGCCAGCGCGACGAGGGCCAGCTTGTCGGGTTGAACGAGGAAATAGGCGAGGAGACAGGCGGCCGTGAGCAGCGCCGACGCGGCGCCCGCGCGCGACACCGCACGCAGGCAGGCCACCGTCATCCATCGACGGCGGACGGCGCCAATCAGTCGAACGAGCGTCTCAGGGCGATCGGCCACAATCCTCCCCGATTCGGCCACGTCGGCCGTACGACCCGCTCAGGCCACGCGGCTGCCCAGCAGGCCCTCGATCACCAATCCTACAATCATCAGGGCCAGGCCGTACTGCCAAAGGCGCTGACGATCCTCGTCATCCCGGCCGCGACTGTCCGCCGGGCTGGCGGACGACCGGTCGAGTCGCTTCACCGAGGCCAGAAAATCCTGTTGACCCATCCGCGCGGGATCCGATTCGCGCACATCCACATTGACGGCGACCCGCCGGCCGGCCTGTTCGCTCGTGAGCCCGGGCGCCGCGGGCCGGGAGAGTCACGGCAAGCCCGGTCTTCGCGGAAGACCCGGCGGCAAATCGCCAACCAGAATCTCGGTCCGCTCGAACGCGGACCCTGTCAGATACCGCATGATCTCGTGCACGAAGGGCACGAAGGTCGGCTGCAACGGAAAATCGTTCCAGCGGTTACTCAGATCCGATCCGAACACCAGAACGCGACCCTGTCCGACAGAGTATTCGACGAGCGCGCCCGTGCCATCGCTGAATACCGCGAGGCGCCGGCCCTGGCCGCCATCGGCGATGCCCGCGGACCGCGTGAACCGTACCAGGCTCAGGTTGCTGGCCGACGGACCGAACGCACGGAAAATCGGATGCCGCGCGTCGACCGGTGCGAAACTCAATGGCTCCGACGCCGGCGTTCTCCCGATGCGCACCGCGAGGTCGTCGCCCAGGAAGATCGGCCACCACGTCCGGCTCCACGTCGGGACCCACAGCGATCGCGAGCGCGCCGCCGTCCCGGACGTAGTCGAGAATGGCCGTGCGTCCGCGCCGATCGAGATTTCGCGTGCCGAGCAGCCAGCAGCAGTGGATACGGACGGAGCGAGGCCCGGTCCACCCCCTCAAAGCTCACGGCGGCACGGCTCACGACGCGGAACGGACTCGAGTAGCCTCCGCTCGCGAGGGCCCGCTCGAGATAGAAGATGTCCGCCGGGCTCGCGGCGGAGGTGACAGCCATGACGGTGACCGGCACAGGCGGATCGAGCAGCAGATAGCGTGTGTTGTCCGCGGCGAATCCGTTCGGATCGGTCAGGGTCGCCGAGGCCAGTCCGCTCGTCGCATCCGAATCGTCGAAGCGGGCGTCGGTGACGGCATGCGGCGCCACCGAGAATTTCGCTTCGGAGGTCAACATGTCGTCCACCATGAGCCGGACAATCCCCTCGTGCGGCGCCGCGCCCGTGTTCTGAACACGGGCCGAGAGACCGCCGGCCTCGCGCCGCAGATCGATCACGGCCAAATTTGCCCCTGCCCCGCCGACGTCGGCAACCTCGATTGCCACGCCTGGCGGCAGCAGCACGTCGCTCTCGCCCCCTGCCCAGCCGCTCTGCTGCAGGTCGGTGATCAGCACGATGCGTCCGGTCTCCCCTGCCGCCTCTCCGCGCGAGCCAGCGCGGCGCGATAGCTCGTGGCGCCGGCGCCGGGAGACAGGCGAGCCACCGCCGCGCGCGCTTCTCCCCGGGCCGACGTCGGCGGGGTCACGACCTCGGCGTCGTCGGCAAACGCGACGACGCTCACCTGGTGCCTCGCAGGGGCGCCATCGATGGCTTGCTCCGCGAGCCTCATCGCCCTGCGCGAACTGTCCCGGCGCGGACATGCTGTACGACACATCCACAGCGACCACCGTGATCGGCGCGCCAAACCCCGACTCGGCGCTGGCAAAATACGGCCGCGCAAACGCCAGCGCCAGCAGCACCAGCGCCGAGACGCGAAGGGCCAGCAGCAGCAGCTCACGGATTCTCCGACGGCGCGCGTGCTCCACCGGTGCGTCCTTCAGAAACTTCACCGCACTGAACCGGATCTGCTCCTCGGTGCGCCTGCGGAACAGGTGAATGAAAATGGGCACGGCGACGGCGGTCGCCGCGGCAAGAAATGCCGGCGAGAGAAACGCCAGCCCGAACATCAATGGCTCCGCCCGCGCGTCGAGAGATACGCCATGAGCGCGAAGTCGAGGGGCTGCGACGTGTCGAGCAGGCAGTAGTCGATGCCGACCACGCCCAGCTCCCGCCGGTACCGCGTCAATGAGACCTTCGATGCTCTTCAGATATCCGGTCCGAACGACGGCGGGCACGGCCATCACTTCCTCGTCGCTCTCCAGATCGTGAAAGCGCGCGGCCCGCTCGAACGGGAACGTCAACTCGCTGCGATCGAGCACGTGAAACACCACCACTTCGGTCCCCTTGAACCGGAAATGCTTCAGTCCTTCGATCACGCGGTCCGGATCGTCGAGCAAATCGGAGATCAGGATCACCAGCCCTCGCTTCTTGAGCGCTTCAGCCAGCTGATGAAGCGGCTTCGAACAGTCGGTCCGCTGGCCGATCTCGAAGCTGTTCCAGCATCAGGAGGCACCGATCGCAGGTGGCCCGGCCTCGCACTGGGCGGCAGCATGCGCACGATGCGATCGTCGAACGCCATGAACGCCACGCTGTCGCGCTGGCGATGCATCAGGTAGGCCAGCGCCGCCGCGAGATACGACCCGTACTCGAGCTTGCTGACGCTCGTCTCGGAGGCGTAGCCCATCGAGGCACTGACGTCGAGCAGGAGGTGGCATTCGAGGTTCGTTTCCTCCTCGTACTTCTTGACGTAATACCGGTCGCTTCGCGCGAATACTTTCCAATCGATCGTCGACAGGTCATCGCCCGGCATGTACTGCCGGTATCTCGGCGAACTCGACGCTGAATCCCTTGAACGGGCTGCGATGCAGCCCGGTGAGGAAGCCCTCGACGATCGTCCGCGCCTTCAGCTCGAGCGACCCGATGCGCGCGAGCACGGTGGGGTCGAGAAATTGCTGTTCCCCGGGACGATTTCGTCCTGCTCTCATCGGCACCCCTGCTCTGTTCGACCCGTGCGGGCGACTGCTGTCGCCCGATCGTGCCGCTACAGCCCGCTCGCCGGCGCCGGCACTGCCTCGAGCAGGCGCTGGACAATTCCATCCGCGTTGACGCGCTCGGACTCGGCGTAGAAGTTGGTCACGATCCGGTGGCGCAGGATCGGCAGCGCGAGCGCCTGAATGTCCTTGACGGATACGTGGTAGCGCCCCCGCATCAGCGCGCGGGCCTTGCCTCCCAGGATGAGCGCCTGGGAGGCGCGGAGTCCCGCGCCCCACTTCACCCACTTCTCGACGAACTCCGGCCCGCTCCGTCCCGGGCGCGAGGCATCGACGAGACGCACGGCGTAACGCGCCACCTGGTCGGAGACCAGCACCTGGCGGACGATCTGCTGGAACTCGAGGATGTCCTCGCCATTCAGCACGCGCTCGTGCTGCGGACGCTCGGTTCCGGTCGTGTCGGTGACGACGCGCACCTCTTCGTCTTCATGGAGGTAGGTCATCACCACGTTGAACATGAACCGATCGAGCTGTGCCTCGGGAAGCGGATAGGTGCCTTCGAGCTCGATGGGATTCTGGGTCGCCAGCACGAAGAAGGGGCGCTCCAGCGGATAGGTTCGCCCGGCTGCCGTGACGTGATACTCCTGCATGGCTTCGAGCAGGGCGGCCTGCGTCTTGGGCGGCGTGCGATTGATCTCGTCGGCCAGGATGATCTGCGCGAAGACAGGTCCCTTGACGAAACGGAGCGCACGCGATCCGTGCCGGTCCTCGTCGAGAATCTCCGTGCCGGTGATGTCCGAGGGCATCAGGTCCGGCGTGAACTGGATCCGCTTGAACGACAGATCCAGGATTTCGGCAATCGTCTTGATCAGCAGCGTCTTGGCCAGGCCGGGCACACCCGTGATCAAACAGTGTCCGCCTGTCATGAGCGCCGTCAGCACCTGATCGACCACCTCGTCTTGTCCGACGATGGTCTTACGGAGCTCGGTCAGGATTCGCTGCCGGCCTTCTGTTACGCGTTCCGCCAGTCCACTGGGAGCCGTTTCCATCGTGTCGTCCGCCAGACTCATGCGGCCATTCGCGTCGGCCCGGCGTGCTGGAACGCTCGACCGCGGAACGCGCGCTTCTGCTGTTAGTGCGTCAGCGTGTACAAGATCTCATTGATCATCATGCGGTACGCCTCGGCGGTGTACCGGATGTAGCCAGGATACTCCTCGGCGTTGGACCACTCCCACCCATCACCCATGTCCGTATTCCAGTTGATGAGAACCATGGGGCGCCCGCGGTCGTCGAGCACCGCACGCAACTGTGGCACATATCCGCCCTTCTCCCACGTCCGACCGCTGAAGAAGGAGCCCAGGCCCGGAATCTGCGGATACTGCTCCACCGTGTAGAAGGACGAAAAGATGGGATGCGGCGGTGCGAGGTCTACGATCGAGCGTTCCGGAAACACTTTCTTGAGCTCCTGCACCAGGATTTCCCATTCGTACGGGCCGTGAAAGTCGTCGAAGGTGAGCGTACCGCCCCTCAGCAGGAACTCTCTCAGGATTGGCACCTCCGCCTCGGTCAGCTCGAGATTGCCAGGCTCGACGATGTACAGCCACGGGTACTGCCAGATTCTGGGATCCTCGAGCGTCAGCACGATGGGCTCGTGAACCTGAATGGACGTCACCGTCTTGAGTCGGCGCGAGAGGTTCTGTTCCGCGGCTGGCGCGTCGATGGCCCACGGGTCGCCCCAGTATTCCCAGCGCATTCTCGCGGTGTCCGAGATGGCGTGATACTGGATCCGGACGAACGTCCACTCGAGGCCGGCAAAACGGTCGGCGTCGAGATCGAAGAACTGCGCCCTCGCGGAGGCAAGCAGCCACGGCAGTCCGCTCTGCAGCAGACCCGCGATCGCGGCGGCCACGGCCACGCGGGTCGCCCGGCGCCTCATACCCCACCATCGGCAATCTTGAGCAGCAGATCCTGCGCGCGCTGGTAAGCCGGCGCGATCTCCAGGGCCTGAAGCGCCTGGCGCTTGGCGTCGGTCGCCCGGCCCGTCAGCAGATAGCTCTCCGCGAGATCACAGTAGAGCGAGGCCGGATCCGGCGCGCCAACAGCCAGGGCCACGCGGAACTCGCGCTGGGCGATGGCGGCGTCACGGCGCGCGAGCGCCAGCCGTCCGAGCGACGCGTGCGCACCCACATCGAACGGATCGATCTCGATGATCCGCTCGAATGCTGCCGCTGCCCTGGCAGGATCCGCGGCCGGATCGACGAGGGATGCCAGCCGGCGGGCCGCCTCGACGTTGCTGTGATCGTGCGCCAGGAGCGCCTCGAGCTCGGCGGCGGCACGCGCGGGATCTTTCATCTCGATCGCCATCGCGGCCATGAGAGCACGCGGGCTCTCCTCGCCCGTCGCCATCGGCACGAGCGTGGCGGCCCGTTCGAGCGCGGTGAAGGCACCAGACGTATCCTTCGCGCGCCAGAGAGCTTGGCCGAGTGCGATCTGGACGCCGTAGCTCTCGGGATGGCTCGACGCCAGCGCGCGAAGCGCGTCCACGGATGCGCCACTCACACCCTCGGGAGTCTCGAGCACACGCCCGAGCGAGGCAAACCGGGTCTGGAGCGCCTTGTCGAACGTCGACTGCAGGGCATCGATGTCCACCCCGAGCGCGGACATCAGAGCCGCTTCCGTCTCCTGACCCTCACCGAACGCGCGCAGCAACGCATGCAATCGCGGCTCACCGAACGTCTTGACGATGTGTTCGACCAGCAGCGCGGCCTCGTAGTAGGCCAATGCGATGGTCTGCGGATTGGTGAAGCCCGAGTTGAGGTCGCGGAGCTTGAGGATCTCGCCGCGCTTCAGCCTGACGGCGAAGGGCACTTCCATCTCGCGCCCCCATTCCTTCCGTGCCCGCGTCTCCTCGTAGCCGGAGATGCCCTCGGTGAGCCAGCGTGGCACACGCTGGCGGGACATCTGCAGAGAGATCACGTGGGCCAGCTCGTGCCAGAGCGTGGCGCCCCAATTGAACGTGCCAGGCGGCCTGGCGCGCGGCGAGTCGAGCGTGACAACGCGGCCGAAGCACGCGCCGAGTGCGCCAATCATGCCCGGCAGCCCCAGGTTCCGGACGGCGAAGTCGTCGTGTCGCGGGAACATCTCGATGAGGAGTGGCCCCTCGGGCTGGAAGCGATACCGCGTCGAGAATTCCTGTAGCGCCTGCTTCGCCAGCGGCAACGCATACTCTTGCATCACGGCGGCTTCATCCGCATGAAATTTCATCGTGATGTTGCCGTCGGTGATCGTGACGAACTTGTCGAGCGTGTCGAGCAGCCCCAGCAGGTTGAAGGTGACGACGTCGTAGGGATCTCGCTCGAACGCGCTCTCGAGCGCCCGCCGCGCGCCGGGTTCGTCGCCGGTTCTGAGCAGGTGCATGCCGATGTCGGCACTGGCCCGCACGTTGTCACCGTCGAGCTCGAGCGCCCGCCGTGCCAGCACAACGGCCTCGTCGAAGCGATAGCTGCGCGCCGCCTGATCGGCGGCCACGCGGTAGACCTCGCCGTACCGGGGGTTGATGGCAAACACACGCGACAGCTCCGCGTCGAAGTCCTGCGTGCGGCCGTCTACGTAGGCCATGCCGGCGAGCACCGCGCGCGCCTCGAGGCTGGACGGATTGATGGCTAGCGCCCGATCCAGCGATTCGCGGGCCTCCTTCCGCCGGCCTTCATCGAGCTGCAGCTCGGCGACGAACACGTGAGCAGGCACGAACGTGCCATCGGCGTGGAGCGCCTTGCTGGCCAGCTCCAGCGCGGCCGGGGGGTTGTCCTCGGCGATCGCGCGCGCCAGTCCGAATTGCGCGCGCACTGATTTCGGGTCGCGCTCGAGCGCCGCCTGAAACGATTGGGCCGCTTCCTGCCGGTTGTATTTTTCGAGAAACAGCTCGCCCCACGCGATGTTGATGGCGGGATCATCCGGCAGCAGCGACGCCGCCCGGCGGAAATACGCGTTCGCGTCCTGAAATTCGCCGAGCGCGCGAGCCGCCCGCCCGGCACGCGTCAGCGACGGGACGTCCGTGCGCCCGTCCAGAGCGTCGAGAATGCGATTGAACGACGCAGTCGCCTCGCTTCGGCGTCCCAACATCGCCTGAAGCAGACCCAGCTCGAGCGCCGCGTCGCCTGCCGGATCGCGAGAGGCCAGCTCGACGAGCGCCCGCTCCCCTTCGCCGTACTGCCCACGACTGATCGCGGCGAGCGCCCGAGCCAGGGGGGATGAGGGATTGGCCGCGGCCTGTCCCGGCGCAACCGATGACAGACCCGCCGCCCGCGGGCTCGAATCGCCCGCCGAGAACGGCGCGGCCAGAATTGCCGCACACAGCACAACCGCGTTGAGCGTCAAAGGAAAGCGCTCCGCTCCCGCCGCCACGCGGCGGAGGTGTCGACGCGTGCTGAGCATTGAGGTGTCGCCATTATAGCTGAGCCATCACGGCCCTTCGGTGCACACCGTCTGTGCAAGCAGCGCGCCGGTGCCATCCTTTTGACTGCCGTGCCGGCGATTCGGACGAGACGCGCGGTCGGGTCACGATCCGGCCCGGCGGCGAGGCACGTCACCCGCGATCCGGATGGTCGTGCGGATCAGACCTGGCGCCGCGCGCGCCGCATGCCCCGCCACCGGCAAGAGTGGTGATGACACCAGCCGCCGCAGGACTCGATTGAACAGTTGCTTGCCCAGGAACGTCCTCCTCGCCCGGGCCAATGGGATGTGCGCATCGCGGGATCCCGATCCCAGCGCATCGAGCGCCGCACTCGCGGCAAGTTCCGCGCCCCTGATCGCAAACCGCAAACCATCACCGGTCATCGGATCGATGAAGCCGGCAGCGTCGCCGGCCAGCAACAGGCCGGGCATGCCCGCCGCCCTGGTCTCGACGGCGAGCGGTCCGAGCACGGTGGGAGTGGTGACGGCCTTCGCGTGCACGAAGCGTGGCGCCAGCAACGGATCGATACGAATCGCGTCGGCCAGCAGCCCGCGCACGTCCATGCGCGCCGATTGACCATCGGCCAGGGCCGTGACCAGGCACACGTTGGCGATGTCGCCCGGCAACGGTGCCACACCCAGATAGTGCGACCCGCGCACGTGCATTTCGCCCACCGGCCCCAATCCCTGGATGCCCTCGTAGTACGCGCCAATGGCCCAGCGCCGCGGCCGGCGCGGGTGCCACGCCAGTCCCAGATTGAACGCCAGCGTCGATCGACGCCCATCAGCCGCCACCGTCAGCCGCGCCGCGAGGGTGACCGGACGCCCGGTGACGGTCCGCGCGCGCGCGCCCGTCACGACACCGCGCTCGACCACGGCCTCGAGCACGCGCATACGCTCGAAGCGCGCGCCGGCAGCAATCGCCTGACCGAGCAGATGCGCATCAAAGTCGCGGCGCGTCAACGCGAGCCCGTGAAGCGGCCCGGGATAGCGTCCGTCGACCACGGTGCCGTTCGCACCCGTCACCCGCATGCCGTCCACCTTCAGGGCCCGCCGTTCGAGCGCTCCCGCCACAGCCAGCCCCTGGAGGAGTGCCAGTGTGCCGGGGTTGATCGTGTCGCCGCACAGTTTGTCGCGAGGGAACTCGGCGCGGTCGATCAGTCGCACGCTCGCGCCTGCACGCGCGAGCAGGAGTGCCGCGACGGCCCCGGCCGGACCGGCTCCAACGATCAGCACATCATCCATGAGCGTCGGGCGGCCACCGATACTGCGTTCGATCGGCGGGCGTCAGCACACGTGCGCCGATCACCAGCGCGCTGTTTTTGGATCCGAAGCCGAGGCAGTTGCAGAGCGCGGCCGCCGGCGCCGCTCTGCGGCCTACGTTGGGAAGAAAGTCCATGTCACAGCTCGGATCGGGCTCGTCCAGATTGATGGTCGGGGGCAGGAACCCGCGGGACAGCGCGAGCGCGCTGGTCACCACACCTGCGGCGCCGCTGGCGCCCTGCGGATGGCCGATCATCGACTTGGTGGACGAACCGGGCACGCGATCGGCCGCCGCGCCCAGAACGGCGCGAACGCAGCGCGATTCGACGGCGTCGTTCAGCACGGTCGACGTGCCATGGTAATTGACGTACCCGATGTCGCCGGAACTCCGGCCCGATCGCTCGATGGCCAGCTTCAGGGCCCGAACGATCTCGGCGCCATCGGGAGCCATCTGCACACGGTGGTAGGCATCGCACGTCGACCCGTAGCCATCCACCGTGGCATAGACATGCGCGCCGCGAGCGCGCGCGCGATCCTCCCGCTCGAGCACCAGCATCCATGCGCCCTCGCCCAGCACGAATCCGTCCCGACCGCGGTCGAATGGCCGTGACGCGGCACCCGGCTGGTCGTTGTAGCGGGTGGACACTGCCCGCATGCGTGAGAAGCCGAACAGCATGCCAGGCGTGACGCACGCATCGACGCCGCCACTCAGCACGATCTCTTCCTGACCGGAGCGAATCAAGCTCGACGCATAGCCGATGGCGTCGGTCGAGCTCGTGCAGCCACAGGACATCACGTGACTGATTCCGTGGAGACCCAACGAGATCGAAATCTCGCTCGACACCATGCCCACGATTGAAATGGCGATGGCGTAAGGCGTGACCTTCCGCCCGCCTTCGACGAAGTAATCGTAGTACTGGCGCTCGCCCACATCGATGCCCCCGCCGCCGCTGCCAATCAGCACGCCGGCCGAGGGATGGTCCGCGCGCAGGCCGGCATCGGTCCAGGCCTCCCGCGCGGCGATTACGCCGATGAGCGCAGACTTCGAGTAGCGCTTGGGGTCGGCACGCGAGGTGGCCTCGGTCTCGAGGTCGCCCTCGAGCGGCGGAACATCGCACGACGAGACGGAAGGGACGGGCGCGGCCACCCGGCACGGCAGCGCTGATGCGTCGAAGTCGGTGATGGGGCGCGTACCGCTCTCGCCGCGGCTGACTGATTCCCAGAAGCGCTCGCGCCCGACGCCAAACGGCGAGACGACGCCGATACCGGTGATGGCAACGATCGGTGCAGACATGAGCGGTTCCAGGCGCCTCCCGTCCATCATAGCCTGCGCCGTGCAGGCCCGTGACGCCTGCGTCGCCGCCAGTCCGTCTGTCTTCGCAGATGACTCGACGCCGTGATGTCCCGCGTCTGCAGCCGACCGTGTGTCGTTGACTCGGTCGGCCCCTTGCGATGAAATAGCGCCAGAATGACCGATCATGCGGCAGCATCGCCTTCCATCACCATTCCATCCGAGCTCCCGGTCCTGCCGCTGCGCGGCACGGTGGTCTTCCCGCTGACCATTCAGCCGCTGGCCGTGAACCGGCCGGTCTCGATCGAGAGCATCAACCGCGCGCTGGCGACCGACCGCATGGTCCTGATGCTGCTGCAGCGCACCGACGTCGACGACCCGCAACCCGAAGACCTCAGCCGAATCGGCACGGTCGCCGTGCTCAGGCAGATGGCGAGGGCAGGCGGCGCCGTTCACGTCATTGTCGAGGGCCTGGCACGCGCGGAAGCCGTCAACCTGACGCGCAGCGGCGCCACGTTTCGAGCCGAGGTCGCCACTCGTCCGGAGCAAGAAGAACGCTCGCTCGAAGTCGACGCCTATATGCGCCGGTTGCACGAGCTAATGGAACGCGCCTTGGCGCTGACCGGCGGTCTGGCGCAGGAACTGAGCGGTCTGGTCATGCACGTGGATCAGCCTCTGCGCCTGTGTTACATGCTGGCGAGCGTGCTCGACATGAAGGGGGAAGACAAGCAGCAGCTGCTCGAGGCCGACGATTTGACGCTGAAGCTGAACGGGGTCGCGAGCGCGCTCAATCGGGAAATCGCGCTGCTCGAGCTGAAAGGCAAGATCGAGACACAAGCGCAGCAGGAAATGACCGATGCGCAGCGTCAGTACTACCTGCGGCAGCAGCTCAAGGCGATTCAAGACGAGCTCGGCGAGGGCCAGGTACCCGAAACGGTCGAGCTGCGCCGCCGCATCGGCGAAGCGAACCTTCCCGAGCAGGTGGGCTCAATCGTCACACGCGAAGTGGATCGGCTCGAGCGGATGACGCCGGCTTCGCCCGAGTATCAGATGATCCGCACGTATCTCGACTGGGTGCTCGAGATTCCCTGGTCGATCACTACTGAAGATCGCCTGGATCCGGTCGAAGCGCGGCGCGTGCTCGACGAGGATCACTACGATCTCGACAAGGTCAAGGACCGCATCGTCGAGCACCTCGCCGTGCGGAAGCTGAAGGGCGACATGCGAGGACCCATCCTGTGCTTCGTCGGGCCGCCCGGTGTGGGCAAGACGTCGCTCGGTCAGTCGATTGCGCGCGCGATGAATCGAAAGTTTGTCCGGATTTCGCTCGGGGGCGTCAGAGACGAAGCCGAGATTCGCGGGCACCGGCGCACCTACATCGGGTCGATGCCGGGCCGGATCATTCATGCCTTGAAGCAGGCGGGCGCCGCGAACCCCGTCTTCATGCTGGACGAAGTCGACAAGATGAGCGTGGGGTTCCAGGGCGACCCGGCTGCCGCGCTGCTGGAGGTTCTCGACCCGGCTCAAAACCACTCGTTCCGCGATCACTACCTCGAGATGCCCTTCGATCTGTCGCGCGTGCTGTTCATCGCGACCGCCAATCAACTCGGCCCGGTCCACCCCGCGCTGCTCGATCGGATGGAAGTGATTCCGCTGACGGGCTACACCCAGGAAGAAAAGGTGCACATCGCCAGACGCTTCTTGATTCCTCGACAGCTCCAGGAGCACGGCCTTTCGGCCTCGGCCGTCGACATGACTGACACCGCGCTGCGGCTCGTCATCACCGAGTACACCCGCGAGGCGGGGGTGCGCAACCTGGAGCGGCAGATCGGGGCGGTCGCGCGAAAAATTGCCGCGCGGGCCGCGACGCGCGCGGGAGGACCCGGCGAAACGACCGACGTCGTTGACGAAGCCAATGTCGCCGACTACCTGGGTCCGGCGCGTTATCGGCGTGACACCGCGTTTCGTACCTCAAGGCCCGGCGTCGCAACCGGCGTGGCGTGGACCGAGAGCGGCGGCGACGTGCTCTATATCGAGGCCAGCCTGCTGCCGGGCGGCCACCAGAACATCATCCTCACGGGCCAGCTGGGCACCGTCATGCAGGAGTCGGCGCGTGCAGCCGTCAGCCACATTCGCTCGCAGGCGCTCGAGCTGGGAATCCCACCCGACTTCATGGAACACCGCGACCTGCACGTGCACATCCCCGCGGGCGCCATTCCGAAGGATGGGCCTTCGGCTGGCGTGACAATGGCGACGGCGATTCTCTCGGCGGCCAGGAATCAGCCGGTGGCGCCTGACGTGGCGATGACCGGCGAGATTACGCTGAGCGGCCTGGTTCTCCCCGTCGGCGGCATTCGCGAGAAGGTTCTTGCCGCACGTCAGGCCGGTCTCCATACGTTCGTGCTCCCCGACATGAACACTGTGGATCTCGCCGAGTTGCCGGCCGAGGTCAGAGCGGACATGACCTTCGTCCCCGTCAAGGCGCTCGATGAGGTGCTGCGCGTGGCGCTGCCAGCTGGCGAGGCGTCGCGCGCGCTCCAGCCCGTCGCGCCGCTCGAGTAGCCGCCGCGCAGACCGGTTTGACTTCGTCTCAGCCGGGCGGTCGCTTCCCGGGCGCCGGCCTAGCCCCCATTTTGACAAAGGAGTCGCCTCATGATCAGCCGCCGCCGGTTTCTCGGTGCGGGGTCTGCGGCCACCACCCTGGCCCTCACGAATCCCGCGTGGGCACAACGGGCGCCGTCGGCCGACAACCGGTTGCCGCCTTCCCTCGCCAGTCTGACCTCGATGCGCGACCGCATCCGGCCAATCACGGCCGACGAACGGCGGGCCCGTCTCGAGAAGGCTCGCCGCCTGCTCGGTGAGCAAGGGCTTGACGCCCTCCTGCTCTGCGGTGGCACATCGCTCAGATACTTCACCGGAATCCGATGGGGCCTGAGCGAGCGATTGTTCGCGGCGGTCCTCCCGGCCCGTGGCGATGCGTTCCTCGTCTGCCCGGCGTTCGAAGAGGACCGGGCACGCGAGCAGATGGAGGGGGGACCGCTCGGCGATCGACAGGCCGACGTGCGAACGTGGGAGGAACACGAGAGCCCGTACAATCGCGTCTCCGAGGGCCTGCGCGATCGCGGCATCCGGACAGGCCGGCTGGCCGTGGAAGAAACGGTGCGCTTCGTCTTCAGCGATGAGATTCGGAAGGCGGCGCCCGCACTGATACACGCCAGCGCCACCGCGGTGACGGCCGGCTGCCGGATGGTCAAGGACGCGCACGAGCTCGAGTTGATGCGTCTGGCGTCAGCCGTCACGCTCAAGGCGTATGAGGCCGCCTACCTTGCGCTGGCCGAAGGAATGACCCGGAACGATTTCGCCGCGCTCGTCTCCGCCGCGCACGACTCTCTCGGGTTCGCCGGCGGGGCAAGCGTGCAGGTCGGCGAATATGCAGCGCTGCCCCATGGGTCCACGGCGGCGCAAACGATCCGCGAAGGCAGCCTCGTGCTGATCGACGGGGGTTGCGAAGCCGACGGCTACCAGTCGGATATCAGCCGCACCTTCGTGCTCGGCCGCGCCAGCGCCCGCATCAAGGAAGTCTTCGCCGTGGACCGGCGCGCGCAGGATGCCGCCCTGGCGGCGGCGAAGCCAGGCGTCACCTGCGAAGCGGTGGACGCCGCGGCGAGGCGCGTGATCGAGGATGCCGGTTTCGGGCCGGGCTACCGCTATTTCACGCATCGCGTCGGGCACGGCATCGGCATGGACGGGCACGAGTGGCCGTACCTGGTTCGCGGCAACACGCTGCCGCTCGTGCCTGGTATGGTGTGCAGCGACGAGCCTGGCATCTATCTGCGGGGGGAATTCGGAGTGCGGCTGGAAGACGAGATGGTGATTACCGAAAGCGGCGCCGAACTCTTCACGCCGCAGAGCGCGTCGCCCGAGCGGCCGTTCGACTCCGCGTGAGACGGGTCAGGCCGACAGGCGCTTTTCGCTGCCGTGCGGCGCCTTCTCGCAGATGACCAGCCGCCAGATGCGCGGGAAATTGACCTTCTCGATGGAAATGGGGTGAAACCCGGTCTGGGCGAGGAACGCGGCCAGGTCGAAATCGGCGCGGAACCCGAGATGGACCGTGACGCGCGACAACAGCCCCTCGAGCTTCGACATGAGCGGGTTCGTGCTGCGGAAGTGATTGAGCAGGATGATGCGGCCGCCCGGTTTGCAGACCCGCCACATTTCGCGGGCCACCTGCAGCGGGTCGGGCACGACATTGATCAGGTACGGCGCGTAGACGATGTCGAAGGACTCGTCGGGGAAGCTCATCGCGCCGGCGTCCATGCGAAGCAGCCGGACGTTGGACAGCCCACGCCGATCGACGCGTTCGTAGGCGCGCTCGAGCATCGAATCCGACAAATCGATGCCGGTGACGATCGCATGCTCCGGGTAGAGCGGCACGTTCATTCCCGTGCCCACGCCGACCTCGAGGATGCGATCGCCAGGCGTGATGCTCATGCGGTGAATGGCATCGACCCGACCTGGATGGAGCATCTTGCCGAACGCCGCGTCATAGAACCACGCGATGTTCTCATACACGGCGTTGACGAAGTCGCCTTCGACGGAGGTGGCGGAGAGCGCACGGGTACCCACGTCGGATCCGCCGGCAATGTGGTCGCTCTCGGAGTCGTGACGATCGAACAACGCCATGTCGTCCTCCGCCTGAACAGGCTGGGGCACTATATAACCGCCCGCCCGTCGCGGCAAGCCGAACCCGAACACTAACGCCCGACGGCCTCGATGACCGCGAGAGCGGCTTCGATGTTACCGGAGGGCGCCGACACCTGAAAGCCCTGGACCAACCCCTTGAGACGGGTCGCCAGCTCCCGGGCGATGGCGACCCCCTCGGCCAAAGCAGCCTCGGGGTTGTCGGCCAGCCGCATGCGCCGGAGCAGTTCCTCGGGCACACGCACGCCGGGCACTTCATTGGCGAGGAACTCCGCGTTCCGTGCACTTTCGAAGGGCCAGAGTCCGGCGATGATCGGGATCCGTGCATCCTCGATTCGACGGATGAAGGTCTCGACGTCGCCCACGTCGAAGACCGGCGGCGTCACCGCAAACTCGGCCCCGGCCTCCACCTTGTAGCGGAAGCGCTTGACTTCTTCGTCGAGCGTCAGCGCCGAGGGGTTGGCGGCGACCCCGATATGGAATGCGGTCGGCTCCCCGATGCTCGTGCCTCCGATGTCGAGCCCCTGATTGAGGCGGGCCACGATGTTCGTCAGCCCGATCGAGTCGACATCGTAGACAGCCGTCGCGTCCGGATACGTGCTCATGCGCGGAGGATCACCGGTCACAATCAGCAGGTTGCGCAGACCCATCGCGTGCGCACCCAGAAGGTCGGACTGCATGCTCAGCATGTTCCGGTCGCGACAGGTGTACTGCAGCATGGTCTCGATGCCGACGTGCTGTTCGATCAACACCGACATGGAGAGTGCGCTCAGCCTCGCGGTGGCGCGCGGACCATCCGGCACGTGCACCACGTCCACCCCGCGAATCTTCAACGCGCGCGCACGCGAGATCGCGTCGTGAACCTGCAACCCGCGCGGCGGCAGCACCTCGACGCCCACCACCACCCGGCCGCGCGCGAGCTCGTGCGCGAGCCGTGACTTCTCACCGCGAGCCACCGGCGCGACGGGCTGGTCGGCGACAGGCCCGCCCACCGAGCTCGTCACGGGCGGTTGGGCCGCCACCCTCATGGCGCGAACCGCGATTCGTATCTGGCGGATGTGCTCTGGCGTCGTCCCGCAGCATCCACCGACGAGCCGAACGCCGTGCGCGATGAAACGCCGCGCGTAGGACGCCATGTACTCGGGAGAACAGAGGTAGATGTTGCGGCCCTCGATGTCGCGTGGCTTCCCGGCGTTGGGCTGCGCGGCCAGCGGCAGCTCGGTGACCTTGGACAGCCGCTCGATGGTCTCGAGCATCGGCGCGGGTCCGACGCTGCAGTTGACGCCGATTACCGAGGCGCCCAGTCGCTCCAGTTCCGGGCCGAAACGCTCGGGCGGCGTTCCATCCAGGCTGTGCCCATCCTCTTCCGTCGTCATTTGCGCCACGATGGGCAGGTCGCACAGGCTTCGCACGGCGTGGATGGCCGCCCCGATCTCGTTCAGATCGCGGAACGTCTCGAGCACGAAGACATCGACCCCACCGGCGAGCAACCCCTCGGCCTGCTCACGGAAGAACTCTCGCGCTTCGTCGACGCCTGTCTTGCCCCAGGGCTCGATGCGCACCCCGAGGGGTCCCATGGCGCCCGCCACCCAGGCCTGATCGCGCGCGGCCTGCCGCGCAATGCGGGCGCCCTGCTCGTTGATGGCGCGAGTCTGGTCGCCCAGCCCGAAGCCTCCGAGCTTCACGCGGTTGGCGCCGAACGTGTTGGTCTCGATGAGATCGGCGCCGGCGCGGAGGTACTCCTGGTGAACCTCGGCCACCAGCTCGGGCTGCGTGAGGTTGAGCCCGTCGAAGCACCGATTGATGAAGACGCCCTTGGCGTACAGCATGGTGCCCACGGCACCGTCGCAAACCAGCACCCGCTCACGGATCGCGTCGAGGAACGCGCTCATGGATGTCGCGGTGCTTCGTCGCCCGGCTGGTGATTCTGTGAACAGATTGGTTGATTCCTGTGCCTTGGAACGGGGCGGACCGAACGAAGAGCTAGCGTTCGGCGCCCCCGGACGTCGGGGCCGGCTCGGTTTGAGCGGGCACGAGCAGATCGGTCTTGTCCCAGATGAAGTCGTCCTTGCTGTACACCGCGAGTTCGTAGTCCTTGCCCATGAAGATCGCCGACACGGGACACGCCTCTTCGCAGTAGCCGCAGAAGATGCAGCGCGTCTTGTGGATCTGGTACGTGGAGGCGTAGCGCGGACCGGCCATCACGGTGCCGTCGTTCTCGGCGGCTTCGAGATAGATGGCATCGGCCGGGCACGCCACGGCGCAGAGACCGCAGGCCACGCATTTCTCGAGCCCGAGCTCGTCGCGCATCAGCACGTGCTTGCCCCGATATTTGGGGAACATCGGAACCTTCTGTTCCGGATAGTTCACCGTGATCGGCTTCTTGAAGATGTGCTTGAGCGTCGTCGCAAATCCGATGATGAATGGACGAATCACGGCTGAGGGCTCCACCGGCGGCCGCGCGCAGGCGCCGCGCCGGCTCTCGTAAGTTCCTCACATCATAGCATTTCAAGCCGTTCTGGTTTGACACCCTCAGAATCGGCCGGTATATTCGACGAGTTGATCCTCCACGCGATCGCGAACGTGAAATCAGGATAGTTCCGTGGTTCAGGAACCCAAGTTCCTCTCGCCCGAACAGTTCCTGCTGACCACGCTCGTGGTCAAGATCGCCGTGATCGCACTCCTGGCAACGGTGCTCGTCCGTTACCGGCGCTTCCGTCACATTCTGATCTTCGAGCGCCGGGCCTGGAACGATCGACTGGTGTTCTCGGCCGCTGTCGGCATCCCCGTGGCCGCGGGCGTCGTCGCCCGGCTTCTCCTTCGCTATGACGCCGCCGACCTCACGCTGGAGGCCGCCTTTGTCGCCGGATTGATCGCCGGTCCCTACGCCGGCGCCACGGTCGGCGCCCTCGCGGGCTTTCCGGCCGCGATGGCCGGCGAATGGATCGCGCTTCCCTTTGCCGTCGGCTGCGGCTTCGCGGGCGGCGGCATTCGGGAAGCCTGCCCGAAGGAAGAGATCTGGCACTTTTCGCCGTTCATCGTGACCTCGCTGCACCGCCGCATCTGGCAGTTCATTCGTCGTCCTGCAACCGATTGGCAGGTCGCACTTCTGGTGGCGCCGGTGGCGCTCGAACTGCTCCGCCTCGCGCTCGGCCATCGGTTCGGCAGCGGCCGGATCTTCTATCTCGGCTCCACGTCGCTGATGATGACCGCGCTCGTCGTACTGGCGGCCGTGCTGGCTGTTGCCACACCCATCAAGATCTGGAACAACGCCCGCATCGAGCATCGGCTGCAGGAGCAGGAGAAGCTGCTGCTGGCGGCCAGGATCGAGGCGCTGGCCAGCCAGATCAATCCTCATTTCTTGTTCAACACGCTCACCTCGATCTCTTCTCTCATCCGGTCTGAGCCCGAAACCGCCCGCACGCTCATCACCAAGCTGTCGAGGCTGCTCAGGAAACTGCTGCGCAGCCACGAGCACTTCGTGACCCTGCGCGAAGAGCTGGAAGCGGTGGACGAATATCTCGATATCGAGGTCGTGCGGTTCGGGCCCCGTCTGACCGTCGAGAAACAGATCGGCGCCGACACGCTCGACATTCTCGTGCCCAGCATGATCCTGCAGCCGCTCATCGAGAACTCCATCAAACACGGCCTCTCGCGAAAAGTCGGCGCCGGCCGCCTCGTCATCCGCAGCCGCCGCGAGAACGGTCACGCGATCATCGAGGTGGACGACGACGGCCTCGGGATGACCGAGGAGCGTCTGGGCGCGGCCGTCGGCGGTGGCATCGGGTTGAACAACGTCAACGAGCGGCTGCGGGTCATCTACGGCGCCACCTACCAGCTCAAGCTTCGCAGCATCCCTGGGGAAGGCACGTGCGCCCGGATCGAGATTCCGGAGCTGTCCCTCTCGCCCGAGCGGGCGACCGCTTGATGTCATGAACCTGCGCGCCGTGGTCGCCGACGACGAGCAGCATGCTTGCGATGAACTCTGCTTCCTGCTCGAAGAAACGGGCGGGATCGAGATCGTCGGACGCGCCTCCAACGGCCTCGAGGCGCTGGCCCTCGTCGAGCGCGTTTCTCCCGACGTCCTGTTTCTCGATATTCAGATGCCCGGTCTGACCGGGTTCGAGGTGGCGCGCCGGCTGCTGGAGGGCGAGAGGCCAGCCCACATCATCTTCGTCACGGCCTACGATCAGTATGCCATCGAGGCATTCGAGGTCAACGCCGTTGACTACATTTTGAAGCCCCTCGAGGCGCCACGGCTGGAGCAGGCCCTGGAGCGCGCACGACGACGGATCTCGTCCGAGCGGCCGCTGAAAGACCAGCTCGAACGAATCGTCCAGATGGTGACAGAGCGTCAGAGCCGCCGGGAGAGGCTGGCCGTCCGGGTCGGCGACCGGTTCCTGCTGGTCCAGGCCGACGAAATCATCTACGCCTCGTTGGCCGACGAGTCGATTAACATAGTGACAGGGCAACTTTCAGGAACGTCTAATTTCAGGACGCTCGACGAGCTCCAAGCGAGGCTCGATCCGGCGGTGTTCTGGAGAGTGCATCGCTCGCACCTGGTTAATATCAATAAAATCAAGGAGATAGTGCCTTGGTTCAGTCGGAACTACATCCTCAGGATGAAGGACGTGAAGGCCACGGAGATTCCGGTCAGCCGGTCGCAGACCAAGCGCCTGCGCGAGTACCTGAAGCTCTGACGGCCCACCCTGAGCCGATTGACGGTCCCGAGCAGCTGCTGCTCGGCGAGGCGGGAGACGTCGTGATCCGCCCCCTCGACGCGGCCGCGGCCTCTCCTGTGAACGTCCCCGGACCGGGCCCCGAGGCGGTGGTCATTCCAACAGCGGGTCCCGGCGCACTACCCGTCCGCGCTCAAGGCTCGCCCTGGCCGAAGCGTGCCGCGATCGTTCGCGACGAGCTCGTGGCCTGGGTGAAAACCCTGGCATCGGCTGCCGTGTACGCGACGCTGATTGTCACGTTCGGCTTCCAGGTGGCGCGCGTCGAGGGCCAGAGCATGGCGCCCACGCTGGCCGACCAGGACCGCTTGATCGTGAACAAGCTGCTGTACCGCTTCAGCCCGCCGCGGCGCGGCGACATCGTGATGCTCTACTATCCCCTCAACCCCGACAAGTCGTTCGTCAAGCGTGTCATCGCGGAAGAGGGCGACACGGTGCGTGTCGTCGACGGTCGGGTCCATGTGAACGACGTGCCCATGCACGACGACTACGTCCCGTCCGAGTACCGCAGTCACGACGACTGGGGTCCGCAGGTGGTACCCGAAGGCTACTACTTCGTCATGGGCGACCATCGCAACAACAGCTCCGACAGCCGCCATTGGGGGTTCGTGCCGAAAAAATACATCATCGGCAAAGTCCAGGTCCGATGGTGGCCCGTGCCCCAGGCCCGCATCTTCTGACGCGCGTTCCTTGATGCAGCGGGCCACCCGCTACGCCGAGGTCTCCGCGGTTCTCGTCCGCGTTCTCGTCCTGAATCTGCTCGTGGCGACGGCCAAGATCGCGTTCGGATACGCGACTGGTGTCGTCAGCATCCTCTCGGACGGTTTTCACTCTCTCACCGACGCCAGTTCGAACGTCGTGGCGCTCGTGGGCATACGAGTGGCCTCGATGCCGCCGGATCGCGATCATCCCTACGGCCATCGCAAGTACGAGACGATGGCGGCCGGCGCGATCATGGCGCTGCTGCTGCTGGTGGTAGTCGAAGTGGTGCGAACGGTGATCGAACGCCTGAGTCAGGGCACCCAGGTCGAAGTCGGACCGATCGCGTTCGCGGTGATGATCGTGACGCTCGTCATCAACATCGCCGTCACGCGCTACGAGCATCGTGAGGGTCTGCGCCTGAAGAGTGAAGTACTACTCGCCGACGCCCGTCACACGAGGAGCGACGTGCTGTCCTCCATCGCCGTCATCCTGGCACTCGTCGGCGTCGCCGCCGGCTATCCCCTGCTGGATCCCCTGGCGGGACTGCTCGTCGCGGGCTTCATCGGTTACGCCAGCTACAAGATTGCCCGCGACATCGAGCGCATCCTGTCCGATCGCATTGTCGTGTCGGAAGAGGATGTGCGCCGCGTGGTGATGAGCGTGCCCGGCGTGATCGGATGTCACCACATTCGCAGCCGTGGATCGGTCGACCACGTGTTCCTGGACATGCACATCTGGCTGCCACGCGACACCCGGCTCGACGACGCGCACCGGATCTCGCACGTGGTGAAAGACCGCCTGATGGCTGGCCTGCCGGAGATTGCCGACGCCGTCATTCACATCGAACCGCCGCCGGCCGGAACCGAACACGGACCGGGCGACTAACCCTCCCTCCGAACGTACTCGCCCGTTCTTCCGCCGCGTTTCCGCACGAGCCGGATATCGGTAATGACCATCGTCCGGTCGGCCGCCTTGACCATGTCGTAGATCGTCAGGGCGGTCACGGCCACCGCCGTGAGCGCCTCCATCTCGACGCCGGTCGGCGCCGTGGTCCGAACGACCGCTTCTATCTCGTAGCCATCGCCCAGTGGCCGGAGATCGACGTCGACGTGCGTCAGCGGAAGCGGGTGGCAGAGGGGAATGAGCTCCGCGGTGCGCTTGGCGGCCATGATCCCCGCCAGCCTGGCGGTCTGGAGCGGATCGCCCTTCTTCGTCCGCCCCGACCGGACGAGGTGCAGCGCGTCGGCCGTGATCACAATGCGTCCGCGAGCGACTGCCTCGCGGACGGTCGGCGGCTTGCTGCCGACATCCACCATCCGCGGCGCGCCATCGGCGTCGACGTGCGACAGCCGGGAGCGTCGACTTTTTGCCTTAATCATCCTCGGCCCCCTCTCCGCGCGCCAGATAGAACGAGAGGCTTTCGAGCGACACCGTCAGGTCGACGCTCTTGAGCTTCACGTGCTCGGGCACGCGGAGCGTGCCGGGCGAGAAGTTGAGCACCGCTTTGACCCCTGCGGCAACGACGAGATCGACGACCGGCTGGGCGGAGGCGGCCGGCACGGCGATCATGGCGATGGCGATCTTCTCGCGCCGCGCGACGGCCTTGAGATCCTTGACGTCGTGAATGGTCACGCCGCCACGCGAACGCTGGCCGACCTTCGACGAGAGATTGTCGAACAGGGCGACGATCTGAAATCCCTCCTGGCGGAACCCGGGATAGTCGGCGAGGGCGAGACCCAGATTGCCGGCGCCCATGATAGCGACCTTGAGCCGACGGTCGAGCCCCAGGATCTGGCGGAGATGACGCTTGAGATCCTTGACGAAGTAGCCCACGCCGCGGACGCCGAACTCGCCGAAGTAGGCGAGGTCCTTGCGAATCTGGGCGGCGTTCAGATGGAACTGCTCGGCCAGCGTCTGTGACGAGACGGTCTTGACGTCGGCCGCGTCGAGCTCGTTCAGGCAGCGCAGGTAGACGGAGAGGCGATTGGTCGTGAGCTCGGAGATCTGCTCGGCCCCGCCCTTTGGCTTGTTCGCTATTTTCACAAGCGTTCATTCGATTGTAGATCAACTGCCGGACCGGCGCTCCGGCTCACCGCCCGCTTTGGGCTAAGATGCGCCGCATGGCACACGCTCCCCGATCCGCGCCGCCCTCGCGCGATGTCCGTCCCTCGTTCGAACCGTATGTCTCTCCCAAGGAGTCGCCCGCGGAATTCACGGGCAAGGCCATTCTGCTCGGTGTGCTCTTCGGGCTCGTGTTCGGCGCGTCGACGGTCTATCTGGGGCTGCGTGCCGGTCTCACGGTCAGCGCGTCGATTCCCATCGCGGTGCTGGCCATATCGGTGCTGAAGAAATTCGGCGGCTCGACGATCCTCGAGAACAACATCGTTCAGACCATCGGCTCGGCCGGCGAATCCGTCGCCGCGGGCGTCGTCTTCACGATCCCGGCGCTCATTTTCCTGACGCCGCGCGGACCGGAGTACTTCAACTACTTCCAAATCACGATGCTGGCCTTCGCGGGCGGGATTCTCGGCGTGCTGATGATGGTGCCGCTGAGACGGGCGTTGATCGTCAAGGAGCACGGGGTACTGCCCTATCCGGAGGGCACGGCCTGCGCCGACGTGCTCGTCGCCGGCGAGCGCGGCGGGCAGTTGGCCACTATGGTGTTCGCGGGCCTCGGCATCGGAGCGCTCTGGAAGAGTGTGTCGTGGATCTTCAACATCTTCCGGACCGAAGTGGGTTACTCCGCACCGTTGACGAGCCAGTTTCCCAACGCGACACTCAATCTGGACATCTCGCCCGAGTACCTCGGCGTCGGCTACGTGATTGGCCCGCGTATCGCCGGCACGATGTTCGCCGGCGGCGTGCTGTCGTGGCTGGTCCTGCTCCCGCTGTTGTCCATCGTTGGCGCGTACATTCCGGTTCCGCTGCCGCCGATCCACCCCAACTTCGCCAGCAATCCCGCGACCGGTCAGCCGTATCTCATTTCCGAGATGTCGCCGGGTCAGCTCTGGAGCGCCTACATCCGCTACATCGGAGCCGGCGCCGTGCTCGCCGCCGGCCTCATCACGCTTTCGCGCACGCTGCCGACCATCATCTCGTCCGCGCGCGAGAGCCTCAAGGGCTTCGGCACGGCCGAAGGCCAGTCGCAGATCAGAACCGAGCGCGACATCCCGTTGATGTTCGTCCTCTTCGGGTCGCTGGCGCTGGCGATCTTCCTCGCCGTCGTACCGCGCATGCCGACGCAGTGGAACTTCGTCGCCTCCGTCCTCATGATCATCTTCGGCTTCTTCTTCGTCACGGTTTCGTCGCGGATCACCGGGCTGATCGGGGCGTCGTCGAACCCCGTCTCCGGCATGACGATTGCCACGCTGATTCTCACCTGCCTGCTGTTCGTGGCCATGGGCTGGACGGGCGACTTCTACGCTCCGGTGGCGCTCTGCGTCGGCGCCGTCGTCTGCATCGCCGCCGCCAACGCGGGCGCCACCTCGCAGGATCTCAAGACCGGCTACATCGTCGGTGCGACGCCTGTGCTACCAGCAGATCGGGCTCATCATCGGCGTCGTCACGTCGGCGTTCGTCATCGGCGTCACGACGCTCTACATGCACGAGGTATTCGGGATCGGCTCTGAGGCCGTTCCGGCGCCGCAGGCCACCTTGATGGCCACGATCATCAAGGGCCTGCTGAGCCAGAACCTGCCCTGGGGTCTCGTGCTTGTCGGGATGTTCATCGCCGTCACGCTCGAGTTGTGCGGCATTCATTCGCTATCGTTCGCGGTCGGCTCCTACCTTCCCATTGCCACGACCGCCCCCATTTTCGCCGGGGGCCTCGTCCGCTGGTTCGTCGAGCGCAAGACCGGCGTGAAGGAAGAATCGGAAGTCGGCGCCGGCACGCTCTTCGCCTCGGGGTTGATTGCCGGCGGATCGCTGACCGGCATCCTCTACGCCGTCCTCGTCGGCACGGGAACGATTGAACCGTTCCAGCAGCTGGGCGGGATTGTCCCCTTCCTGCACGAAGAGGGCGCCGCGGGCCACTTGGGCAGCCTCGTATTGTTCGTGGCGCTAGCCGCGGTGACCGCGCGCTACGCGCAGCGAAAGCTCGAATAGAGCAGCGCTCCCACCCGAAGGCAGGCACGGAGCGTCCAAAGTTGTAGCCATGGCCGAAGGTTCCCGCCTGGCGGCGTGCGTTGTGTGCGCCGCCGTTCTCGTCGGCACGGGAGAACGTCCCGCCGCCCGTCAGGCGCCCACCCGGCGTGCGACGACTACCGCTGCGCTCACCACCTTTCCAAGCTTCTACGGAGGTCAGCAGGTCGTCGTGCGGGCCGAGGTCATCGTCGGTCCCGGCCTCGCCAGGCTTGCCGGAGACGGCCCTCCCATTTACGTCATCCGCCAGGATCCGCTACCGAAGGGCATGCTGGAAATTCGTGGTGAATTCTGGGATCTGGCCAGGCTGCCCCCCGACGATCCGCGGCTGAACAGCCGGAACCTGGATGCCGCGCTCGGCCCCGTTGAGGAGCGGCGCCTGAAACCGGGTGATGCCTTCTGTCTCATCGTGCGCAGTGCCATCGAGGCCGGTCCGCCAGCCGCTCCCACGGTACGGACCGTCGTCCTCGACCCGTCGCGGTACCTGGATCAGCGCGTCACACTGACCGGTCAGTTTCGAGGCCGCAATCTGTACGGGGACGTGCCGCAGGCGCCAGGCGTCAGCAAATGGGACTTCGTTGTCCGGCTCGCCGACGCCTCCGTCTGGGTCACTGGCATCAGGCCGAGGGGCAAGGACCTCGACCTGGATCCCGGCGCCCGGGTGGACACGGGACGCTGGGTTGAAGTGAGCGGCGTCGTGCGGTTCCAGAAAGGACTGACGTGGATCGAGGCCACCCAGGTTCAGCCGGCTCGCCCCGTGGCTGAGATCATCGAGGAAGAAGGGCCAGCACCGGCAGTCGTCGGTCCTGCTCCCGAAGTCGTCTTCAGCGCGCCAACCGAGGAGGAGACCGACGTCTCGCTCGACACTGCCGTGAGGATTCAGTTCTCCAGAGATCTCGACCGCGCGACGATCGACGGCCAGGTGCGGGTGGCCTACGTGACAGCGGGCTCGACGGCGCCGGCCGACCCGCCGCCGGCGTTACCGGACATGCTGATTCAGTACGACCCCGCCGGCCGCGTACTCGTCGTCCGCTTTGCGCGGCCGCTCGACCCTCTGCAAACCGTGAAGCTGGATTTGCTCGAGGGTATCCGGGCACACGACGGTGTCCCGCTCAAGCCCTGGACGCTGACCTTCAAGCTGGGCAGTTAGCCGTCGCAGGCCTGCAGACGGGCCGCGTTCTGCGAAGAGTGGGCTCAGCGAGGCGTTGCGGACACAGTCTTCGCGAAGAGATACGACTTGATCGCTCGCCAAATCATCACCAGCAGCACCAACATCACCACGAGGGCAATCGCGGTGACGATCAACGCGGCCACGGGGTATTTGATGGCGAGAAATCCCAGGCCCACCACGAACACGTCCTCGAGCAGGCTCAGGATCCAGTTGCTGAAAGGCTCGGGGCTCACGTTCGCCGCCGCCCGCGTGCCAGCCTTTGTGAAGTGACCTCCCGTCGCCACCGCCCCGCCCGCCAGCGCCACGAGGGCCTGCATCGTTGGTGTTGCTTCGCCAAGCGTGGCCACGGCGATGAGAGCGCCGCCAACAGGGCGAATGAATGTGTGAATGGCATCCCACACCGAGTCGAGCCACGGAATCTTGTCCGCGAAGAACTCGATGGCATACATCGCCAGCGCGGCCACGATCACGATGTCGTTGTCGAACACGCGAAACTGAGGCGGCAGATCCACCCACTGATAACGCGCAGCCAGGCCAAGGATGGCAACCGTCGCGTACAGGTTGATGCCGGCGCCGAGCGAAAATCCCAGCGTTCGACCGAGATTGGTCAGGATTTCCATGCCACAGGCCCTTCCTTCAGAAGCTCCTGAATCTGCTGACGTGCTTCGGCGACTACCCGATCGCGATCGTCGATCGATACGTGCGCCGTCTCGATCGGACGTCCTATCCTGATGCTCACTCTGGCCGGCCGGACGACGAAGCTGCCCTTGCGCATGGCGTCACGACCGCCCTGGACGGCGACCGGAATGATGGGCGCGCCGCCCTTGATCGCCATGACGAAGCCGCCCTTCTTGAACGGCAGGAGCTCGTTCGTGAGGCTCCGCGTGCCCTCGGGAAAGATCAGGAACGAGTTGCCCGCGCGGAGCGACTGGGCGCCGCGTTCGATGGCCGCCATGGCGCGTTCGCGATTCTTCCGGTCCACCGGCACGAATCCGCCGACCTGGAAGGCCCGGCCGAGCAGCGGCAGGCGGTTCAGCTCGTCCTTGTAGAAGATGTGCAGGCGGGGATCGAGCGCGCGAAACAGCACCGGCGGGTCGACATTACTCTGGTGGTTGGAGCAGAACACGACGGCGCGCCCGCGGGGCACGTGCTCGCGCCCCACGACCTGGTATCGAATACCCGAGGTGAGCAGGGCGAGGTCGACGCCCCAACGACCAAAGACGTAGAGAATCCCCTTCCACCGGAAGAGGAGGGCGAGAAGCATTCCAACCGGCGCCGTGACGGCCACATACGCGGCGATGGCGACGAAGGTCGCCACGGATGTACAGCCGCCACGAGCGTCGCCACAGCGCCGTCGGCCTGGCGCAGGTGGGCGTCGGAGAGCTGCTCGGCTGGACGGGAATCGACGGAGCTCACTCCTGGCCGCATCATAGATCACCGGGCGGGCTGCGGTGGTCCCCCGAAAAGCACAAAGGCCCGAACCGCCGGGCGGCTCGGGCCTCGTTCTGGATGAGGTTTCGCGCCGGCCTATGACGCCTTGGCCGTGCGGCGCGCCGACTGATTGGCGGTCGCCTTGGCTGTCTTGGCGCGCGCCACGGCGCGGGTACGCATGACGAAGCTTCGCTCAAGCGCACGGTCGACCTTTTCTTCGATGGCGACCGTCTTCTCGCGCATGACTTCAGAAATCTCGGAGATCACGAGAAACTTGGCGCGATCCAGCATGCGCTTCTCGCGGAACGAGAGGCTCTTCGACCGAGCCAGAAACGTCAGGCTCTTCAGCACGTCCGCGACATCGTAGATGGACCCGGTGCGCATCTTGTCGGAGTTGTCCTTGAAGCGGCCTTTCCAGTTCTGGTGATCCTCGACCTTGCCATTGCTCAATTGCGTGAACAGCCGCTCCACTTCAGCGTCCGAGATGGCGCGCCGAAGGCCCACGCTCTCGACGTTCATCAGTGGAACGAGTACCGTGGTGTCGTTCGCCAGGATACGGAGATGATAAAACCCGCAGGTTGTGCCAAGGATGGTTCGATCCTCGATACGCTCGACCACACCAAGACCATGATTCGGGTAGATGACCTTATCGCCCACGTCGAATTTCACGTGACCCCTCTTTTCTAGGTAGGCTTGGTATATAGAGAGCCGGATATGTCAGCCGCGGCAGTTCCCTAGTATAGCCGATTTTGGGCGATTTCCGCAACCTCCGGGCCGCCCTGACCGCCATTTCGACCCATTGAGCGGCGCCAATCGCCCATCCAGATACGAATCTGTGCTCGAGGCTGCGTGTCAATGCACGGCACGGCACATTGCGCGTATCCAAATGTTAGGATCGCGGGCAGGAAGCGATCTGCTCCCAGGAGGCACCGTGAGGTCGAGACGAGCGTGCTTGAACGTTTTCTCCATTGCGGCAGTGACAGCCACCCTGACTCTTGCGACTGCGCCGGTGCCGACCGCGCAGCAGGCGCCGCCACCCAGCCTCGCGCCCTACGTTCCGACACCTCAGGACGTGGTCGATCGGATGCTCGCGCTCGCGAACGTCACATCCACTGACGTCGTCTACGATCTGGGCTGCGGAGATGGCCGTATCGTGGTGACGGCGGCCAAGAAGTTCGGCGCCCGGGGCGTCGGCGTGGACATCGATCCCGAACGCATTCGCGAATCGGAGGCCAACGCCAAGACCGAAGGCGTGGAAAAGCTCGTCACCTTCAAACTGCAGAGCGCGCTCGACGTGGACCTCTCGCCTGCCAGCGTCGTCACGCTCTACCTGCTGTCGGCTTCCAACCTGAGGCTACGGCCGCTTCTCACGAAACAGCTCCAGCCCGGCGCGCGCATCGTCTCACATGCATTTTCGATGGGCGATTGGGCGCCTGACCGTCGCGAGGAATTCGTGGACACCCGCGGCGTCACCCGAACGCTGTTTCTCTGGAAGGCCGACGGTACCGTCCGGCCGTGATCGGCTCCCGCCGGCTTCGACGTCGGATACCGAGCGGCCTGGTGGCGCTCGCTCTATTTTGCGTGGCCGCCCCGACCAGCCGCGCCACGGCCGACTTCGACTATTTCATCACCGGGAATCCTGCCGACGTGTCTCCGCCGACGCGCGGGGGGCTTGCTCTCATCGGCGGCGGCAGCGACGTGGACGATGTGTACCGATGGATGGCCGAGCGATCGGGGGGCGGCGATTTCGTCGTGCTGCGCGCCGCCGGGGATGATGCGTACAACCCTTATATCTTCGAGCTGGGCGGTGTGGACTCGGTGGAAACGCTCGTCATCAAGAACCGGGAAGCCGCAGACGACCCCTTCGTCGTCGGCAAGATTCGAGCGGCTGAAGCCGTGTTCATCGGCGGCGGCGATCAGTCGCGGTACGTCCGGTTCTGGCGTGGCACTGCCACAGCCACCGCCATCGACGGAATGGCCAGGCGTCCGGCTCCGGTGGGCGGCACAAGCGCCGGTCTCGCGGTGCTGGGCGAATTCTCGTTCTCCGCGCTCGAAGACACGGTGACCTCGGCTCAGGCCTCTAGCCGACCCCTACGATTTCCGGGTGACACTCGACGATCGGTTTCTGACGCTTCCACACATGGCGGGGCTCATCACGGACTCGCATTTCGTGGAGCGCGACCGGATGGGGCGGCTCCTCGCGTTTCTCGCCCGCCTCGTCAAGGATGGCCGGGCAAATGAGGTGAGGGCCATCGCGGTGGATCGCGAAACGGCGTTGCTCGTCGATCCGGACGGTGAGGCGCATGTCATCGCTAATGCCTCGCATCCCACCCCGTTCGTCTATTTCCTTCACACGCCGGGCCCTCCCGAACAGTGTGCGCCCGGAAGGCCGCTCGCCTATCGCAACATTCCGGTGTACCGGCTGGGACCGCAGGGGTCCTTCAACCTGCCGCGCTGGTCGGGCAACGGGGGCGTCGAGTACTTGCTGACGGCCGAAGATGGAGGTGTTCGTCGGAGCGGGCCTGGCGAGGCGGTGTATTACTAGCGTCCGATGCCGGCGGGACCAAGGACTTGGTCTTGCGACCGTCACACCGGCGGACGACTAACTCGCATCAGAATGTCCAGCGCACGCCGAGCGTCATCTGGCGTGGCTCGATGAACGCCGCGGGGCCCTCGAAGGGCACGGTCGTTCCCTCAATCTCGATTGACGGAAAACGGTCCTGGATCGTCGGTCACGAGCCCGCTGTTGAAGATGTTCGTGAAGTCGGCGTAGAACGCCACACGATCGCCGCGCATGCCTCCCAGGAGAAACGCCTTTTCGACTCTGGAGATCCAGGATGGTCTCCGTATCGAGCGTCCGACTGCCGCGAGGCTCGAGGTAGGGCTCGCGCCCCGATGCCAGCGGATAGTCGATCTCGTCGGACGAAAATCTCTGGTAGGGCGCATACCGGGGCCCACTGATACTTCGAAAGTATCCCGACAGGTCCACGTCAATCTTGGGTACGAAGTAGCTCGCAAGCACCTTGAACTCGTGCCTGAGGCTGCCCTCGAACTCGCCGACGGCGTTGACCAGGCCCGAGATTCGGATTCTCCCACTGGCGGCCGTAGCCTACCGATTCGGTGAAGAAGGGATCGACGGTCCCTTCGTTTTTCGAGAGCACGTACGACGCCTGGGCCTGCCAGCGATTGCTGAGCCGCTTGTTGAGTACCAGCATGAGGGCCTTGTAGCGTCTCGAGGCTTCGGCGGTCCCGATGACGTTTCCTTCGGGATCCAAGAACTGGAATCCGTCCGGGTTCGTGATGATGAAATCCAGGTCCGATTCATCCTGATTCACCCAGTTGTAGACCGCGAGCGGCTCACCCGTGATACCGTTTTCAACGGTTGTCGGTCCCCACCTCGCCGACGGGTTCACCGAGCCCACGAAGTTCTTGTTGTTGCGCCAGATCCCGGTGACCGACAAGGTGAGATCCGACCGCAGGGAGCGTTCGAGCGCCAGGAGAAACTCGTCCACACGCGGCTGATTGACGCCCGGATCCATTCGATAGCCGCGTCCGTTCGGGATGCGGTCAATCTCAATGGGTACACCGCTCGTGACGTCGTAGGTGATGGTAGTCGCCCAGCCCTGGCAGAACCCGGAAATAGAACGTCTGGAAGACGCCCTCGTAGTACTGCCCGTAAAAGGCCCGGAGCACGGTGTCGCGGTTGCCAGTGAGATCGTAGGCGATGCCGAGCCGCGGCGCGAAGCTCTTGGTGTCGAATACCTTCTCGTTGTCGAGCTCCGGACTGATGCCGCGGACCCAGTCGAACCGCACGCCCGGGTTGATGGTGATGCGATTGTTGATCTTCCAAGCATCCTGGGCGAAGAACGACTCGCGGTGACTGTCGCCGGTCTGGTCGTAGGTGTACGCGTATCCCAGATATGGTTGCCCACCGTAGTCGTAGTAGTACAGGCCGATATATTCGGAACGGTCGCGCACGCGCGCGCGCTCGATCTGCATGCCGAACTTGAAGTCGTGCGTGCCCGCGAACGTGGACGCGTAACGCGAGACCGTTGCGTTCAGCTGATACCGCTCGCGATCGAAGTACTGCGTGTAGCCGCCGCCGCCGGAGTACTCACCATTCTCGTTGACATGAAGGGACGTAGGCACCTCGGGGTCCTTGTAGTCGTGCGCGGACCATCCCAGCACTTTGACCTCGGCGAGCGTCTTGCTGCCGAATACGCGCCGCCACTGCCCGTTGGCGAGGCGGTCCGGTGAATCCTGCCGCAGGCTCAACTCGTCGGTGGTGCCCAGCGCGCCGACCACTGCCGTTCGAACGACCGGTCCGGTTGAAGTCCTCGCCCTGGAAACTGAACGAGAACTGCTCGTTCGACGTGCGCTGCCACGTCAGCTTCGCGTTGATCCTGGGCGTGACCTCGTCGAGCTCGGTGCGGGGACCGAACGGATCGACGGTGAGCTGATACCGCTGAAAGCTGGTGAAGAAGAACAGCCGGTCGCGGACGATGGGCCCGCCGAGTTGCCCGGTGAAATCGAGCAGCTTCGTCGTCTTGACCGGCGCGGCGATCCCCGGATAGGTGGCGACGGTCTCGTCATCGACATTGTTGGACGAGTAGCCGCTCGCGGCCCACTGCACGTCGAACAGCGCCGAAAAGCGGTTGCCGCCCGACTTGGTCACCGTGTTGACGACGGCTCCCGTGAATCCGCCGTACTCGGCCGCGGCGCCGAGTCCCTCGATCTGGACCTCTTCGATGATGTTGTAGTTGACGTACACGTACTGATCGCCGGTGGACGGGTTGCGGGTGTCCAGACCGTCGAGGTACAGCGCATTCGATCCGTCACCGCCGCCGTACCCGACGCTGTCGTTGATGCCGGGCGCGTAGTTGAGGATGTCCTGCGCTCGCCGGCTGAGCGGCACGCTGAACAGCAGATCGTTCGACAGCGTATTGGACGTCCCGCTGCTCGTCACGTCCACGATTGGTCTCGCGGCGACCACTTCGACCGTTTCGGTGACGCCACCGACGCGCAGCACGACGTCCAGCGTCAGCTGCCGCCCGATCGAGACCACGATGTTTTCTGTCGAGGAAGGCTGAAAGCCCGACAGCTCGATGAGTAGTCGATAGACGCCCGGGTCGAGCGACGGAAACCGGTAGACACCGGCCTCATCCGTAATGTTCGTCATGTCGCCGGTGTTGCCCGAAAGCGTGACCGTGGTGCCTGGCAGCGCGCCACCCTGCTCGTCGCGGACGGTGCCGGCGATCGAGCCGGTCGTCACTTGTGCCGCCGCCGGCGCGGCCATCGAAACGATCAGCCATGCGGCGAACGCCCACTGCGAGGCTCTCATACCAACTCCTTGTTCGTCTGCGACGAACCCGACACGGCTTCCATGAGCTCCTCTACTCCAACGCCGGCGAATGCACGCGGTCGTGCGACTTGGAATAGAAAACGTAGGCCGCTGTGGCCGCCACTGCGGCGAGCACGATGATGCCGCGCGTCGACTTGAAGAATGCGCGCGGCTCGTCGGGAACCTCCGGGGCGGAAGGCTGCGCCGGCTCCCCGGCCGGATCCTGTGGCGCCTGCCCCAGCCGCTCGGCGTGAGCGACGGCCGAGGCTCTGAGCGATAGCCGCGCGCCGACCAGCTCGTCCGCGGCGATGGCTGACGGGGCCGAACAGGCAAGCACGAGCACCACGAGAGCGCGGGAAACGGAAGGCCGCAAGCGGCTCATGAGCACTCCTAGGGGCAGAGATGGAAGGCGGAATTCACGACATGAAATGCCGACCGATGTATGACGGGGAGTGTATCGGCGGGATTGGGCGGAGTCAAGAAACCGGGCCACGGGGCACAGGCCCCGCGGCCCGACACGGAGTACGAGCTACGGACAGGATTCGGAAAGCATCTTCACTTCATCGACGCCGAGAAACGGCAGGCCGTCGAGATCGCCCCTCAGTTCCCCTTTCGTCGTCGTCGAGCGATCAGGGCCGGCACGTTCGACTTCAGTCTTGGTCGTCGTCTTGACCTTGCCTTCGCCTTCATCGATCGCCATGCCCTTGATCTCGACTTTGCGCCCCATGTGTCTGGCAAGGTCGCGAGCGTCTGATGGTTCACGGTCGTCGACCACCAGGTGATAGGTCTTGAGACCGCCCGTCGTGGTTCCCACGTTCGTCAAGAGGTACGTGGTCCCGTCGGTGGAGCGCGCCACGCATCCTGTGAGCGTGACGTCCCTCCCGCCATTCAGCTCGATCTTCGTCGTGGTCCTGGTTTTCACTTCTGCGGTCTGCGCCTGAAGCCCGAGTGTGGCCATCGCGGCAAGCGCCGCGCTCAAGATCATCCTCATGAGCCTTTCCTCCTCACGTTCAGATACGCAACGGAGGTGCCAGCGTACGCTCGAGTTAAGTCGGCCGCTGAATGCGGGGCATCTCACTCGAGCTTCATGCAGGCTCATCTGTGTTCGGAACTGATTACACGATCGAGTCGCTGGCGCGTATCGTTTCGTGTCAAGCCGCAGAACACAGCCGCGATGTCGAGGTTGAAGACTTCCTGCAAACCGTGCACGTGGAGAGTCGATGCACATGGCGTCGGAGTTGCACAGCGACGCGCGCAGTCCGACTGACCAACCGACCGACCAAGCACGACCGACAAAACACGACCGATCGAACACGACGCGTGTGAAATGTCCGCACGCATCGAACGGAGATGGTGTGCCTTTGCATGGGAGAACGGGTGATGACACGTGGAATCAAGCAACTGATGGCGGCGCCGCTCGTCGCCGCAAGCGTCGGGAGTCTTCTCTGGGCGCAGGAATCGGACGATCGTTTCAAACGATTCTGGGGACCCACCTACGACTACCCGCCGCGCGTATCGACTCTCGCCGCACGCGAAGCCTCGCGTCCGCGCCTCGACACCCTGGGCAGAGTTCGTCACTGGAACCGCGTGGCCATAGACGCCAGCGGTCTCGATCACACGCCGGTGGGGGAAGACGAGGTTCGCACGTTCGGTGAACAGATCGGACCAGGCCGATCGGCCAGAGCCATGGCCATCGTGCACGTCGCCGTGTTCGAGGCGATGGTGTCGATCGTCGGAGGCTCCCAGAGCTATCTCGGCCTTCCGCGAGTTCGCGACGAAGCATCGGTGGATGCAGCAATCGCACGGGCGGCGCACGACACGCTCGTGGCGATGTTCCCGTCCCAGGCGGGCAGCTTCGCCACCGAGCTCAGCGAGGATCTTCGCCAGATTCCGTCAGGCCTCGCGAAAACGACCGGCATCGCGGCCGGGCGGCTCGCCGCAGCGGCCATCCTCGCCAGGAGAGCGCGTGACGGATCGGATCACGAGGAGCCGCTCATAGGCGTTGACTTCATTCCCGACAGCGGGCCGGGCAAGTGGCAGCAGGACCCGGTTAGCCTGATTCCCGTAGCGCTCGGCGCGTACTGGGGGAAGGTCAAGCCGTTCGTCATCCCGACAGCCGCGTCATTCCGTGTCGCGCCGCCGCCTTCGCTTCTGAGCCGCGAGTACGCGACGGCATTTGCCGAGGTCAAACGCCTGGGCGGCGACGGCGTGATCACGCCGACGGCACGTACGGAAAACCAGACCCACATCGGGATCTACTGGGCCTATGACGGAACGCCGACCCTGCGCACCGCCGCGTCTCTACAATCAGCTGGCGTTGACCATTGCGGCACGGCGTGGTGGAAACGCCGTGCAGGTTGCGCGGCTCCTGGCGCTCGTCAATCTGGCGATGGCCGACGCGGGAATCGCCATCTGGGAATCGAAGTACTACTACCAGTTCGGGCGCCCGGTCACGAATATCCGCGAAGCGCCCGCGCGCTTGGGCGGCGACCCCACCTACACGCCCAAGGGCGCGCCAGCCAGCAGTCTCTCCGGGGCGTACGACTTCACGCCGCCCTTTCCGGCCTACCCGTCCGGACACGCCGGGTTCGGCGGAGCGCTCTTTCAGGTTCTGCGCCGTTTCTACGGCACCGATCGCATTGCGTTTACCTTCGTCTCGGATGAGTTCAACGGCGTCACCGAGGACCGCTTTGGCGTCGTCCGGCCGCTGCTGCCGCGAAGCTTCACGTCACTGTCGCAGGCCGAGGAAGAGAACGGGAGAGCCGCATCTATCTCGGCAATCACTGGGCGTTCGACAAGACGATTGGCATTCAGCAGGGGCGCCGTATCGGCAATTACGTCTTCGATCACGTATTCGCGCCCAGCAGATGAGACTTCCTGACCGATCGGGGCGGCCACGCCCGTAGACCGGAACGCCATGGTGTTCCCTGACTCACTGTGAAGCGTTCTGGCGTGGCGGGCGCGACCGATCGCGGAGCACCGCCCGCGGGCTGGTGGGTTCGGTGATCGAGGCGGATGCTATACTCGTGGAATCCCGACCACAGAGGCTTCCTGCCCTCGACCCCGAGCCGGAGTGGTGAAATTGGCAGACGCGCGGGACTCAAAATCCCGTGGGCTAACCGCCCGTGAGGGTTCGACCCCCTCCTCCGGCACCAGATTAAAGAAATCCGCGCATTGGGCCGTTCGACCCGAGGCCTGAATCCCGGTCACGACAACGACGCGCATCAAACGCTGGCCTAGCTTGGGTGCGAGCGTATACGTAGAAATCGACGAACGATCGCGGGCCCGGCGAGTCACCGCGCGACCAGCGCCGGGCGGCCCCTGCCACACTCGCCGCGGGCACGAAGCGGATCATCACCCTCCGCTGATGGCGGGAAAAATGGAGATCTCGTCCCCATCAGCGACCGATGTCGACAATCCGCCCGTATACCGGACGTTCTCTCGTCCGACGAAGAGATTGACGTGCTGCCGGATCTCCCCTCCCTCCGTGGCAACACGGTCGCGGAGGCCCGGACAGAGGGCCCACAGCTCTTCGAGCGCGTCGCTCACAGTGGCGGGAGTGCCTTCGATCTCGACGCTTTCGCGATTTCCGGCGAACGCACGAAGCGCGCCTGAGATGTGGAACGTCACCGGCATTAGTGACCCCTGGTGACGCGTGGGTTCTTACGCTTCAGAGGCCGCCCCGGTCGGGACGGGCTCGCGCGTCGATGAGGCTCGGGTCGACGCTCCGGCTGCCGACGATTTGCCGGGCGACGCTCGCCGACGGATGCAACCTTGACGCAAACCACCGGCGGCAATCCAGCGAGGATCCGTTTCCACGTCCTGCCATCATCGATCGACCCATAGAGCTGTCCGCTACGCGTTCCGAAGTACACGCCGGCAGGGTCGAAAGTGTCGGCTGTCATCGCGTCCCGAAGAACGGTTTCGTAGGCCCCGGTCTGAGGCAAGCCCCGGGTCAGCGGCGCCCAGGAAGCGCCGGCATTCTGGGTGCGGTAGATACGAAGGCGTCCGTCCGGCGTGCATCGGAATTCATCCGATTCGACCGGCACGATGTACACGCAGTCGGGGTCGTGCGGATGGACGACCATCGCAAATCCGAAATCGGACGGCACGCCTCCCGCGATGTCCTGCCAGCTCTCCGCGAAGTCGTCTGAGCGATAGAGACCCCAATGGTTCTGCAGGAACAAGCGCTCGGGCCGGGCGGGATGCAGAACGATCTTGTGAACGCACTGCCCGAACTCCGGATACTGCTCCGGCTGGAACACGACACGGATTCCGCGGTTGCACGCCTTCCACGTCTGTCCCCTGTCGTCGGTGCGGTAGACGCCACCCGCCGAAATCGCGACATACATCCGCCCTGAATCGGTGGAGTCCTGCACGACCGTGTGCAGCGCGAGACCCCCATTCCCGGGCACCCAGCGCGGACGGTGCGGATGATCGAAAAGACCGCGAACCAGCCCCCACGTCTCCCCGGCGTTCTGCGACTCGAACAGGGCGGCAGGTTCGACGCCACAGTACATCCGCTCGTCGTCATGCCGATCGAGCACGATTTGCCAGATGTTGACGAGCGCGGTACCCGAGTCTGCCGGGAACTTCAGGTTTGCTTCGAGCGGCGTGGTCCAGGTACGACCGAAGTCGTCGCTGGAGCGGAGAAAGGTGCCCCAGAAATTGCTCGTCGACGCCCAGAGTCGATGACGTCCGGCCCGGCTCTCATACGCCAGCGCGTACACCGCGTGCCCATGAAAGTAGGGACCCGCGACTTCCCAGCGCGAGCGCCGGCTCGTCGAGCGCAGAAGAAATGCGCCCTTCGTCGTGCCGACCAGCAGCAGCACATCGCCGTCGCCGACGGTCAAGTGTCTGACACCGCGCATGACCATCGTCTGGAAACCCGTTGGCTGGCTCGGTGGCTGAGCACCGGCGATCGCTGCCGACTCGATCGCGTCGAGCGCCGCCTTGACTTCGCCGGCGCCCTGGTACCGCTGCGCGGCGTCCTTCGCGAGGCATCGCTGAATCGTTGCCCATAAGCTCGGAGGGATACGCGCGGGCAATGGCGCCGGCATTTCGTTCTGGATTACGGAGCTCGTCTCGAAGGCCGTCCTCCCGCGAAACGGAAGCTGGCCGGCAGCAGCTTCGTAGAGGACGACGCCAAGCGCCCACAGATCGCTCGCCACGTCGCCGGACGCACCGCGCAGGACCTCTGGCGCCATGTACGACAGCGTCCCGCTCACGGTGCCGGGACTGCTGTGGGACATGACGGTGACCTCTGACTCGTCGGTGACATCCGCCACGACGCGGCGGGCGAGCCCGAAATCGAGCACCTTGACCAGGCCTTCCGTGGTCACGACGATGTTCGAGCTCTTGAGGTCGCGGTGAATGATGCCGCGGCCGTGCGCGTGAGCAAGCGCCGCCGCGATCTGCACGCCGTACCGCAGAACTGACTCGACGGGCAGGCCAGCGTCGCCGATGAGAGCGCCCAGGGACTTGCCCTCGATGAGCTCCATCACGAAATACAGCTCCCCGTTGATCTCGAGAATTTCGTAAACGGTGCAGATATTGGGATGGTTGAGGGCGGACCCGGCCCTCGCCTCGTGCAGGAGATGATCCTTGTCCAACCCCTCGATGGCGGGACTCTCGGCGAGCGCTTTCAACGCAACATCGCGATTGAGGACCTCGTCGTGGGCGCGATAGATCACACCCATCCCGCCTTCGCCGATTTTCGAGACGATGCGGTAGCGGCCGACCAGGCGACCGATCATGGAACCCTCGCGGTCTCTCGAGAGCGCTGTTTCGGAGTATACCCGCAGGTTTCCGGGTCCATCAGGAGAGGCGGCCCTGACCATTGTCGCCGGCACGGGGTTCCCATGGGCTCGACGTCAGGATGGAGGATCCGTGTCGCACTTCGTCACTGCGGCCGCAACTCAGGCCGGCGCCCGGCGCGGCAGCCCGTCACGAACCCACTTCGTCAACGGCCGCTCGACGCAGTAGTACACGCGAGCACCGAGCTCTCGAACGCGGCGGCGCGATGCTTGGTAGTTTGAGGACTTGTGCGGGGGGCAGACGCCAGCCGTCAGCTATCGCTTGTACACGAAATCGTGCCCGGCTCGCTGTTGAGCTCGATACCGCTCAGGTTCTTCACCTGAAATGAGCGGTAAGCACAGTCGCGCCTATACACGGTCGCCGCGGCATGCTTGGCCTTGGCGAGTCTGTCAATTGGCGCGAGCGAGCACACGGAAACGCCCGACGCCGGCGGCGTCGAGATCCAGTTCAGCGCTGGAGAACAGACCGCCGCCGGTGAGGAGACCCAGGGCGAAGATCACGAGGCACCGGGCGTGTGACATGTCACGCCCCGCCAAGGACTGGCAGGGCGCAACAGGTCGTCTTGCTCGTTACGAGCCCGAACCGCCACCCATCCCTTCGCTGAGCGCGCGAGCGATGACGGCACGCCGGATCGCGCGCTTCACGGCAGCACGCTTCACGGCCTTCTTGACCACCCGACGCTTGACGGCCTTCTTGACGGCGCGTCTCTTGACGGCCTTCTTGACGACACGCCTCTTCACGGCGCGCTTCACGGCTCTCTTCTTCACCGCGCGTCTCGCCGCTGCTCTCTTGACTGCCTTCTTCGCCACATGCCCTCCTGTCGATAGTCGCGGATACGCACCGCGCGCGAAGCCGACCGGTGACCCCCTGCCACAAGATGTAGGGCCTTGTCAGCTTGGTGCAGATTGTAGTACGTGTCTCGACCGATCACAACAACTTTGAAGAGGCTGGTCCCGGTTGGCACCCACCGAGCGGCTCCGCGTGTACGCCAGGGCTGTTCCCGGTGTAGGCCGATCGCCGGGTTCACGCTGGTCCATCTGCGCTCGAAGAATGCCTATCCGTGCAGTTACGTGAACATCCCACGCCTCAGCTTCCACTTGGATCGTGCAGAGCCGTGGTATACATTTGCGTTCGCGGGGTTCTGTCAACTCGCGATCCGAATGGAGGGCTATCCGCATGGAGGGCCGCCCCGACTCCGGTAATCACCCAACCGCATCCGCTGCCGGAGAGGAACAAGATACCGATAACAGCGGCCTTGACGCTTTGTCGGCTTTCGTTTCCGAGCAGGATCCGCTCGAACGACGTGACAACGTACCGGAGGCTGTGCCAACTCAGGCACAACCACCGGGTGCCGACGTGGCCTGGCCTACCGCGCGCACAGGCGGCCCTGATCGATCGTGGTTGGGGCGCTTGCGAGCAGTGAAAGCGCTGCGGGAGAACACCCACCTGCAGCGGAGCCCTCACGACGAACCCGTGACGATCGATGTGATCAGCCAACTCGAGAAACATCTCGCGGCGCTGGCCATCCTTCCTGCCGTTTGCGCGAGGATGGACCGGCGGTTGGCGCGAGCCGAGGCCGTGATCGGACGCTGGGACGAACCGACGGTTGACGGGGCACTCCGCGATTTGTGCGCCCACATCCACGACCGACTGGTTCGCGTCGAGGCGGTGCTTCAGCGCACGGACGGACGGGCCGACGAGGCCCGGGCCGACGAGATGCTCCGCGAGCTCTGCGACCGACTGGTTCGCGTCGAAGCGGCGCTCCAGGGCACGGACGGACGGGCCGACGAGGCCCGGATCGACGAGACGCTGCGCGAGCTCTGCGATCGGCTGGTTCGCGTCGAGGCGGTGCTCCAGCGCACGGAAGGACGGGCCGACGAGGCCCGGGCCGACGAGACGCTGCGCGAGATCTGCGACCGATTGGTTCGCGTCGAGGCCGTGCTCCAGCGTACGGACGGACGGGCCGACGAGACCAGAGCCGACGAGACGCTGCGTGAGCTCTGCGACCGGCTGGTTCGCGTCGAAGCGGCGCTCCAGGGCACGGAAGGACGGGCCGCCGAGGCCCGGGCCGACGAGACACTGCGCGAGCTCTGCGACCGGCTGGTTCGCGTCGAGGCGGTGCTTCAGCGCACGGAAGGACGGGCCGAAGAGACCAGCGCCGACGAGACGCTGCGCGAGCTCTGCGACCGGCTGGTTCGCGTCGAGGCGGTGCTTCAGCGCACGGAAGGACGGGCCGAAGAGACCAGCGCCGACGAGACGCTGCGCGAGCTCTGCGACCGGCTGGTTCGCGTCGAGGTGGTGCTCCAGCGCACGGAAGCACGTGCCGAAGAGACCAGCGCCGACGAGACACTGCTCGATCTCTGTCAGAACATCGAGGCACGGCTCGCGCGGACCGAAGACACGCTCCGACGCACCGGGGACATCGTCGCTGAATCGCTCCTGGAACGCTCCGCGTCCATGACCGCGCAAATCCTGTCTGAGCGGCCCTCAGTACGAATGGACGGTCGTCCCGTTCAAGCCGTGGAAACCCGCGCGACGTCCCGCACGGTTGCTCGGGGACTGCTGGCAAAAGTCGCTCTCTGTTCGAGGTCCCACACGTCCGCCGAGCGCTGGGAACTGGGTGGAGCCGTTCTGGCGCGTGCGCGACTCGTTCTGCGCCGCTGGTGAATATCAATCAGGCGAACCGTACCATCCGCCTGCCCTGGCTGGGTACGGTCGCCGTACCTGTCGTGATGTTGGTGGCAACGGCTCTCGCAATTGGAGCCCTGATCAGAACAAGCCGTGGCGCGGCGCCGGACACCGAGGTGTCGGTCGCGTCCACCGAGCAAACTTCGATTCCTATGGCGCCATCGACGACGCAGACGGTTGCGATTCTGTCCGAAGAGTCGGCTCCGGTGGAGGTAGACGCGCCGCCCACGACTGCGCTCAGGGCGCAGGCCCCTCCGTCGGCCCGTGGGAGACGGGTCTCCGCGCCGCAGCAGCGGTCGCCTGGTCGAGAAACGGCGATCGCCACCGGGCCGCGGACGTTCGTCGGAACTCTGTCAATTAGTTCCTATCCGACCGGCGCCTCGGTCTCAATCAATGGCAAGGCAGCAGGCGTGACGCCGTTGGAGCTGCCCCGCCAGCGAGTGGGTTCCCTCGCAGTCCAAATTGCGCAAGACGGATTTGAACGATGGTCGGGACTGGTCCGCGTGCAGGCCGATCGGCGCACGGAAGTCACCGCAACGCTTCGCCGGCGCGCTCCGTAGCGGCCCTCGCCGAGTCGTACGCGTGCGACGGCGACACTCCCGAGGCTGGCCGTGGACCTTCGCCGGAGACTAGCGTTTCCAGGAGCCTGTCAGATGTGGGCCTCTAGATAGGCTCACCGGGAAAGCGCAGATCGAAGCGCTTCACGAGCCCAGGAACGCTCTCCGGAGCCATCTCGAGCCCGTAGCGGGCGCAGAGGTCAGCCACAATCCGCGGCTCGGCCCGCGCGACGCCGCCGAGATCGACCAGCTCGCCAAAGAATCGCTCAAAGCCCGCGGGCGCGATGATCTCCAGGATTCGGGCGGGTTCATCGCCGGCGTTCCAGAACGTGTGCCACTGATTGCGGGGCTTGAAGATCAGATCGCCGGGGCTGCCGATCAACACTTCGTCACCCAGAAGCGCCCCGATACGTCCCTCGACGACGTAGGTGTACTCGTCCTCGCGCGTATGAAGATGCAGCGGGGCGGCAAGAGCCCTCGGCGACATCGGGTGCTCGACCAGCGAAAACCCCTCGTGCGTCTCTGCACCGTCGATCATGAACCGAACGCCGATGCTCCCCAGAAATCCTGCCTTCCCGTCGCGGGGCCCCACGACCTTCGCCGTCATCGTCTTCATGGAACCTCATTTTGAGTGGACAGTAATGTCGCGCCGAATCTATGAAATGCGGTTGCCTGTGTCAATCGGCAGCGGGGAGTGATGACCGACCAAGAGCGTCAGGATCTGATGAAGCGGAAGCGTCGGAGTCGCGGCACGAACCAGTCAATCCGCTTACGGGATTGGCGCCAGCTCGATCACAATTGATCGGCCTCCCAATTCCCCCGGAGTCACACTCTGCTGCTCGGGCCGATATCCAGGTGCCGAGGCACGAAGCGTCATTTCCACACCGGGCGTCAGATCCGTCAAGGTAAAGCCGCCACCATAATCCCAGTAGCCGCAAGGCGTCTCCTGCTTCACACGCCGGCCGCGGCCCTGACCGCGCACCACTTCAACGGTCGCGTCGTCCACGCACCCACCGCCCTCGCCTATCACGATGCCCCATACTTCGGTCGAGGAATCCGGAGTCGCAGCAGGCGGGACCGTCGGCGCGGGAGCCGTGGGCAAAGAAGAAGCACCGTCTCCAGTGCAACCAGCGAGGAGAAGGACAACGAGGGCCGCCAGCACGAACTTCATGGGAGGCTCCCTTCTTGAATGGAGGCCGTTCCCGCACTGTGACCTGAACCCCGCCGTAGAGTCCTGGCGAGGATAGGCCAAACCTAGAGCTGGCGGCAACTGTTTCGTCGAAGGGGTCCACGCGGGGACCACGGATCCTCACCGTCATATTTGCCACACACGCGTACGTCGTCTCACAATGCCTCATGCGCGCATGGCTGATGGACTCCTATGACGGCGTTGACAAACTGCGAATGGACGAGGTCCCGGATCCGGAGCCGGGCCCAGGCGAGGTGCTGCTCGAGACGCGCTTCGCGGCGCTGAACCCGGCCGACGCGTTTCTTGCGCAGGCTCTGTACCCGGCGAAACCATCCCTGCCACACATTCTCGGGCGCGACGGCGTGGGCAACGTCATCGATACGCACGCCAGCGTGACGACCGTGCGCGCCGGCGAGACGCTCGGCATCCTGCGCGGGGATGTCGGAGTCGAACGCTGGGGCACGCTGGCGGAAAAGGTTGTGGTCCCCGCGCACAGCCTGGTCAGCGTCCCACCGGGATGGACGCTGGAGGAGATGGCCGGCGCGCCGCTCGTCTTCCTGACAGCCTGGCAGGCGCTCACTCAGTGGAGCGATCCTCCCGCGCCTCCACCCGAAGGCTCGGTGCTCCTGGTGACCGGCGCTTCCGGTGGAGTTGGCGTCGCCTCCGTGCTCCTGGGCAAGGCGATGGATCTCGTTGTCGTCGCCTTGTCTCGAGACGCTGGAAAATCGGCGACGCTCAAAGATCTGGGCGCCGATTTCGTCTTCAATCCAGGTGAGCCCAGCCTGCGGAAACGTGTCGCCGCTGCCATTGCTCCCAGCAAGGTCGACATCGTCGTGGACAACGTGGGCGGGCCGCTGTTCACGGAGCTCGTCGCGATGCTCGGCTACGGCGGTCGCATCAGCATTGTCGGGAGGAGCGCCGGCGCCGTGCCCGACTTCAACACGGCGACACTGTTGTTCCGCAGGAACCGGCTGGGCGGGGTGGCCGTCGGAGACTACACGCCTGAGACGGCCCGAAGGACCTGGGAGCTGATTGTCAGCGCGCTCGCGACGACCGGACGGCGTCCGGTCGTCGATCGTGTGTTCCCGTTCGACGCGCTCGACCAGGCGTTTGCGCGCCTCGAGCAGGGGCCCATGGGCAAGGTGATCGTGAGGGTTTCCCGCGAGTAACGCGAGAACCGTCTCAGTCGAACAGCTTCTCTTCGCCGCCCGGCGGCGTGATGAACCCGAGCAGACAGCCGGGGGACTTGTCCTTCAGCTGATGGCACCGCACCGAAATGGTATCACCCGGTTTGAGGCTGTCGGCGGCCCATCCGCGGCGTCTCAACTGGACCACGCTGGCGCCTTCCATGGCCCACAGGACCGTCTCGCCTTTCTCGTCCTTGACTTCGAGGTAGATCCAACTGTGCGGGTTGAGCCAGTGGATTTCCTTGATCGTGCCTTTCAGAATCGTGTACTCCGTCATCTGGTAGTTGCCGTGGGAATGATGCGCCGCGAGGGGCAGGGCGAACAGCACGGCCAGCACGACCGCCACACCGAACGATGTCAACCGCATCTCATGCTCCTGGGATCAGACCGAACGCAAATTACGTGATCTCGATGGCACCCGCACAGCCTCGCTGCAGGTGACGTGCTCGACCGCGTGCCCGTCAGCGAACGGGCGGCAGGCGGTTCGAGTAGATGTAATTGTAGCGAACCCTCTTCCCCTCGGGGTCGAGGAAGCTCAGCGATTGCTGAAACAGTCCCGGCTGCGGCGCGCCCTTGGGCACGGTCGACTCCAGGATGTAGAGGCGGCTCTCGTGCAGGTAGATTCCGACGAACGTGCGCGACCCATCCGGATTGGTGAGCTGCAGCTGATGTCCCTCCACGAGGTCGATGTAGTGCCACGCGTCGAAGGTGACCTTGGCATCCCGCTGCCGGTACTTCGCCGCGGCGTAGGCGATGGACGCCTGCACGTCGATCTGCCAGTACAGGCCCTGCTCGGGAGCATCGGCTTCCGTCGTGTTCTTTCGCGCGGCATGAATCCGTTCCGCGTCGCGATAGTCGATCACCGTGATCGAGTGCCGATTCGGACCCACCGCCTTGCTGAAGACGCGTCCCGGGAACACGGCGCCATATTCCGAGTCCCACTTGATGTCGGAGACTTCTGGATCCCCGGGAAAGTTGACGCTGAAACCCTGCTCGGTGTTGACGTAGCTCGTCCACTCCTGTCCGAGCACAGGAGCCGACACACACAGAACGAGCGCGGCAGCGATGAATCCCCTAGAACGCATGCTGACAGGACCCCCTTAGTGGGCTTTATAGTGCCAGAAACGAACGTGCCGCGCACAGCATTTATTGCCACGAAGCTGCCGGGCACGACCGAACGAAGGTGCCCGCTATGCCCAGCGGAACCCGCTCTTCGCGAGCGGCAGGTTCCGAATCCGTTTCCCGCACGCCGCGAAGATCGCATTGCTCAGCGCCCCGACCGTCGGCGGCAGCGCGGGCTCACCCAGACCCGTCGTGGGATAGTCGGTCTTCAGGAAATGCACTTCGACGGGCGGCGCCTGTGCCATGCGCGTGGGTTGGAACTCGTGGAAATTTCCCTGCACGGCCCGGCCCTTCGCGAACGTGATCTCCCAGTGCATCAGATGGCTCATGCCTTCGACGACGGCGCCCTGCGACTGGTTGATCGCCGAGCTGGGGTTGACGATCTGGCTGCCCACGTCTCCGGCCACCCAGACCTTGTTCACTTTCAGCGCGTTCTGCGAGTCAACCGTGACCTCCGCCACATTGGCGAAGTACCCGCGGTGGCTGTACTGGAACGACACGCCCATCCCGGTTCCGGACGGGAGCGTCCGTCTCCCCCAGCCTGACTTCTCGCGGATCAGCTCGAGCACGCCCGCGCATGCGCGCCGCGTTGAAGTTGTCGCCGCCCTGTTCGGGAGGCGGAATTTCCTGTGCCGACAGCAGGTCGAGGCGGAACTGCAGCGGGTCCTTCCCCGCCGCCACGGCAAGTTCGTCGATGAACGACTGGAATACCCACGAGAAGGCGTTGCTGCGCGGCGCACGGAGCGCACCCGTTGGCACGCCGAGCGGAATCAGCGAGGCCTGGAAATCGAAGTTCGGCACGAACCGCGCCGGAAACTCCACGCCGTTGATGTTGCCCGAGTTCGTGAAGCCCTCCGGGCCGCGCTCGGGATCTCCGAAGCTGACAAAGTGGTTGCGCCACGCAATCAGTCTTCCCTGCCCGTCGACGCCGGCCTTGAGGAAATGGAAGCCGCCGGGACGGTAGTGGTCGTGACGCATGTCGTCTTCGCGCGTCCACAGCACTTTCACCGGCACGCCGATCTGCCTGGCAATCGCCGAGGCTTCGCCGACGTAGTCGTTCGTCAGGCGCCGGCCGAATCCTCCACCTGCCCGAAGCAGGTGAATCGTGATGCTGTCGGCGGGAATGCCGAGCGCAGACGACACGAGCTGACGAGCGTTCTGCGGGGTCTGGGTGGGCGCCCAGATCTCCATCCTTCCATCGTGATAGTGCGCCGTGCAGTTCTGCGGCTCGAGCGGCGCATGCGAGATGAACGGATAGACGTAGGCCGCTTCCACCAGCTTCGCCGCGCCGGCCAGCGCGCGGTCCACATCGCCGTCCACGCGCAGCGGAAAGGCGGGTTTCTGTCCGGCCAACTCCGCGGCTCGTTGTGCGAAGCCCTCGCTGCTCTGTGACGCGTATGGGCCTTCGTCCCAGGTCACCTGCAGGCGGCGCCTCGCGCTCTGGGCCTGCCACCAGTTGTCGGCGACGATTGCGACGCCGGGCATCAGCCCCCGGGTATCGGTCGTCCCTTCGATGACGAGGGCATGACGGACCCCCGGTTGCGATTTCACTTCATCAAGGTTCGCGCTCACGACCTTTCCACCGAACACCGGACACTTCTCGTACACCGCGTACAGCATGCCCGGAAGCGTGAAATCGATTCCGAAGCTGGGTTTGCCGGTTACGATGCGCGCGTTGTCGACGTTTGGCTTGGGCTGCCCGACGATCTTGAAATCGGCCGACGCTTTGAGCGGCACCGTAGACAACTCGGGCGGCGTCAACGTGGCTACCGTGGACGTCAGCTGTCCGTACGTGAGCGTGCGCCCGGTTGACCGGTGGACGACCTTCGCCGATGCGGCGTCACAGTCCGCGACCGGCACGTTCCAGGTTTGCGCGGCGGCCGCGACGAACATCAGCCGGAGGGCCGCACCCACGCGGCGCAGCGGGTCGTAGTTGGTCGGCGTCGCCGTGCTGCCGCCGGCGCGCTGCGGCCCGTATTTCGACTCGTCCAGGTCGGCCTGCTCGATCCGGACATCCTCCCATGCCACTTCGAGCTCCTCGGCAATCAGCATCGGGAGCGACGTCTTGACGCCCTGACCGATTTCCGGGTTCTTCGCCATGATCGTCACCACGTTGTCCGGGGTGATCTTGACGAACGCACTGGGAAGAAATGTCGGTTGAGGCCCCTGCGCACCCTGGGCGCCTTGAGCCAAGACGTCGGTGAACGGCTCGAAATAGGTGGCCACGAGCAGGCCGCCGCCCGCGAGCGCGCTGACCCGGAGAAACGAGCGACGATTGAGAATGGTCTTCTCCATCTCGCCCTCCTACTCGCGGCCCGAGGCGCTGGCGTTCGCGGTCTCGGTGGAACGGGCGGGCAACATGGCCGCCGCCTTGTGAATGGCCTCGCGAATCCGCAGATAGGTTCCGCACCGGCAGATATTGCCGCTCATGGCGGCGTCAATCTCCTGGTCGGTCGGTTTCGGCGTGGTAGAGAGGAGCGCGGCGGCCGACATGATTTGTCCCGCCTGGCAGTACCCGCACTGTGGCACGTCTATCGACTGCCACGCGGTCTGGAGCGGATGGGTTCCGTCGGCGGACAGACCTTCGAGCGTCAAGATCTTGGCGCCCGCCGCGGCGGAGACAGGGGTCATGCACGATCGGACGGCGCGTCCGCCCAGCAGGACCGTGCATGCGCCGCAGAGTGCCATTCCGCAGCCGTATTTCGTGCCTTTGAGGTCGAGCACATCCCTGAGCACCCACAAGAGGGGCATCTCGCCCGGGACGTCGACCGTGCTCGATTGTCCGTTGACGGTCAGTGTGAAAGCCATAGTTCCTCGATGTGAGGGTTAAGACCAAGCGTTTGACGCATTAGACGGGAGCCGCCGCCAAAAAACAAGGGCGGGCGCCCATGACGGCAGATGCCCAAACTCGCAAAGCTCTGCCTTTCCCCGAAACCTTGCGGTGTTCGTTCGCGGAATTATCGGTTGATATGGTGTCCGCGGGTGTAGAATCGCCGCGATTCAAAAGCCCGGATGGTTGGCCGACATTCGGTGGAGGTGGGCACGTGAGATTTCGACCCGTCATTCTCGTTCTGACCGTGGGAATGTTGTTCAGTGTCGCGGCTGAGGCCATTCCCATCTCTCCGCTCGATCCAAAAGTCGGCGTGCGAGGACGCGACAGCGGCTCGCCCTCGATATTTGACGGCTCGTTCTTCGCGCTCGAGCCGTGCGAAGCGCCTCTGCTGGGGTTGTTCTGCGCACCTTACAACACGGACACCGGGGACGGCGCGGCGACTATTTCCACGCTCGTTTTGAGGTTCGCCGACGTGAACGGCCTTCTGATCCCGAACACGGTCGGCGGCGATCCTGAGGGTCCACCGAACTTCGTGGTCGACCCGCTGTTCAGCGACTTTCCTTTCCTGGAACTTCTCGAAAACGGCTTTGACATCGAGCTGTCGGGGTCGCCGTTGAACTGCGCGGAAGACGGCGGCGAGGAATACTACGACTACGAGCCCGAGTTCGAGGCCTGTCTCGATTTGCGCATCTTCAGCGATACGGACGGCTTCGTGTCGGTCCGCTCGGTCGAAAACGTGGCGAACTTGAACCTGACCGAAACCGTCATTCCGGAACCGGCAACGCTCTTTCTGCTCAGCAGCGGGCTGGCCCTGCTCGGTTCCCGATACAGACGCACGAAGAATCGCCGCTAGTTGCGTTTCTCGGACGACGATCGCTTCACGAGATTCTCGAAGCGAGGATCCTGCCTCACGGCTCTGAGGTCGGGATCGCTCTGAATCATCGACACGGGATAGCCGGCCTTCAACGCCTCCTCCAGCGCCGTCAGCGCTTCGGTGTTGCGATTGGACAGCGCGTAGATGATGGCTTCTTCGAACATCAGGAGGACGTTCGAGCGATCGATCGCCCGCGCGTCCCTGATGAATCGATCGGCCTGCTTGATGTCTCCGATTTTCGCGTAATAGAGACCCAGGCTTCCGCGCACGACGGCGTTCCGGCGGTCGACCTGCAGCTCCTTCAGCGCCAGCGCGATGGCTTTCTCGTAGGTCGCCTTGGCCTTGTCTCGTTGTCCGGCCCACCGATAACCGTCGCCGAGATTCCCGACGAACGACTCGGAGTTGGGACTGAGCTCGACGGCTTTCTCGAACATCGGGACGGCCTCGTTGAATTTGCCGACGAAGTAGTACGAGATCCCCAGATTGGTGTAGGTCTCCGGGTTGGGCAGGAGTGTCAGCGCCTTCTCGAACGCGCGCCCCGCCTCCTCGAAGCGCCCGATCTCCAGATACGCCGCACCCAGGTCGTTGTGACCGTTCACGTTCTCCGGCTCGAGCTCAATCACCTTTTGAAACGCCTGAATCGCCCGGTCGTGCATGCCCAGCTGCAGGCAGCTGGCGCCGAGCGTGTCGTAGTTCACCCAGTAGTAGGGATTGATCGCGATGGCCTTCTCGTGCGCCTGAATGGCATCATCAGCGCGGCCGCTTGCGACGTACGCGCGCGCGAGGCGTCGATAGGACTCGTCCGAATTCGGGGCCAGCTCCGACGCGCGGCCCAGCTCGGCGATCGCCTCGTTCGTGCGCCCCGTCGCCTGGTACACACTGCCCAGCGCGAGATGCACCTCCACCAGCTCGTCGTCCAGCCGCTGCGCCTGCTGCGCGGCCGAGAGAGCCTTCGAGGCCCACGTGCTCTCTTTCGTGAACCGATACATCCGCAGCGCGCCGTCGGCGATGCCGGCATATGCAAGTGCGAAGCGCGAGTCGCGCTTCAGGGCTTCTTCGTACAGGTTGATGGCGGAGGCGACGTTCTTCGGGTCCTGCTCGCCGCGCATGGCGGTGCGGCCCTTGAGGTACAACCCGTATGCCTCGATGTTCTCGGTCGGGTGCGCGACAGCGCGCGCCGCTTCCTCGTTGCTCAGCGTCACGTCGAGCGCGCCCAGAAGGCCCGTGTAGATGCTGTCCTGCAGCGTCAGCAGATTGCCGGGCACTCCGGTGAACTCCTGCGTCCACTGCCGCCGGTTGGCCGCGAGGTCCTCGAGGTTCACGACGATGCGGAGGCGGTCGGCCGTGCCCTGCACGGTCCCCGCGACGATGTGGGACACACCGAGCTCGCGTCCCAATTCCTCGATCGATTTCGTGGTGCCGGCGCGCTCAACGGCCGCGGGCGACGCCAGACTGACACCGTCCAGTTGAAAGAGCTTGGCCGTCAGCGCCTCTTCCAATCCCGTGGCCACGTCTCCCAGTACGTTCGGATCGCCGACGACCTGGAACGGCACGACGGCCATGCGCCTTCGAACCGCCAGTGGCGCCGACGGCGTCGGAGCCGGAGACGAGACGAGCAGCTCGGGACGCATGGCCACGCGCACGCCGTATGCCACGCCAATTGTCAGGAGCACTCCGGCGAGCCCGAGCGCCGCCCATCGTTTGTGGTCCTGGATTCGCCTGGGAAGAACGACGGAGGCCGCCCTGAATGTCCGATGGGTTGCCGTTCGGTGCGCGCCGCCCTCGACGAGTTGTCCGTGGGCGTCGAGGCAGGCGAGGTCGGATGCGAGCTCTTCGGCCGACTGGTATCGGTTCGCAGCCTCCGGCTGCAGGCACCGCTCGATGACCCGTTCAACTGGCTCCGGGATCTCCGCGTCGATCGTCCGGACGGCGGCTGGCGCCTGCTGCATCCGTCCCATGAGCTCAGAGACGGCGCTCTTGGGCTGCCGGACACCGACGAGCATGTCGTAGAGGATCAGACCGAAGGCATAGAGGTCGGCCCGATGATCCACCTCTTCGCCCTTGGCCTGCTCGGGCGCCATGTACTCGAGCGTGCCGACGACGGCGCCGGTCAGCGTGCCGCCGCCGCCCGCCGTCGACCGCGCAATCCCGAAATCCATGATCATGGGATGGTCGTCGACATCCATCATGATGTTCGCGGGCTTCAAGTCGCGGTGCACGACGCCAGCGTCGTGGGCGGCCGCGAGTCCGCCGACGAGCTGCTTGGCGATCTTGAGCGCGCGGGGTACGGTGAGCTTGACCTCGTTCTTGAGCACCGTGGCCAAATCCGAACCCTGCACATACGGCATCGTGATGTACTTGATGCCGTAGAGCTCGCCCAGGTCATGGATCCGGACGACGTTCTTGTGAGTGACCTGGCGGGCGAGCAGCAGCTCGCGCTTGAAGCGGCGCGCGAGATCTTCGGCGGCGAGGCGATCGCCCGATGCCTCGGGACGGATCACCTTCAGCGCCACCGCGACGCCCAGTTCCTGGTCCCAGGCCTGATAGACGGCACCCATGCCGCCGATGCCGAGCAATCGGATGATGTGGTAGCGGGGCCCGAATGCCTGGCCGACGCTCAGCGGTCCCCCACCGCCGGGTCTGGCCGTAGGGAGCATCGTCACGCCCTCGGCGTCGCCTGGCAGCTCATCCGTTCCGGATGGCGGATCGATTCTCGTTTCAGGGAGCGGCGGTTCGGCCGTTGCCTGCGGGACAGCCCGGGACGGGGGATCGATTTTCGTCTGAGGGATAGGGGTCAGAACGGCCGCGGCCACCTGCGGTACGGTCGCCTGGGGCACCGGCTTTCCGCAGGATATGCAGCGGCCCTTAGCAGGGGCCAGTTCCGTGCCGCAATGAGGGCAGGCCATCGACAACCCAGAAGCGTTATCGGAAGATGCGGCGTGCGAGCTTCGATTATGGCCTCAAACCCGGGGTGAAGCCAGCATCACCCGGCGGGCGGCTTTGTGGCCGGCGACCGAGCGAGCACCTGGACGAAAACTTGCACGGCGGAGCGTATGCGCAACATGCGGCCGCATCCATTCCGCGAAAGGACGACATGACGGACTCCACCGAGCCGACAACGAAAGCGCCCGAGCCTCACCGGGATCAGGACGTTCACAAGGGAGCGGTCGAAGACGAGCGGACGTCCGCTAAAGAGCCCCACCCGCCCGCGCTCGACGAGAACGGGCTGCCCAAGAACAAGACAGCGATCGCACAGGACGTCGTCGGAGCGAACGCCGACGAAACGCAGGGCTGAAGGTTCGAGCCCCTTCCGCTTGACAGACCTTCCACGACGACCATAATCGGCGCCGGTCATCGGAGGGAGGACGTCATGTCGGCTTTCGCTTCAACCCGCCTGCATTGGCTGCTGGGTCTGCTGGTCTTTCTGGGAGCACCCGAATCATCGGCTTGGGCGGCGTCGCCGGGACAATCGCACGCGGCGACGGCGCATTGGGTGCCACCGCCGTATGCGGCGAAGCTCTCACAACCCAAATACAAGCTGATCGTCGAGAAGGATGTGAGGATCCCGACGCGCGGCGGATCGTTTCTCATGGCCGACATATTCCGGCCCGATGCTCCAGGAGAAAAATTTCCGCCGCTCTTGTCGCTGAGCGTCTACCAGAAGGAGCTGCAGTACGTGCCCCATGCGGGCCCGTTTACCCATCAGGAGCGCCCGGAGCCGGACTACTGGGTGCCACGCGGCTACGTCCTCATTTTCATCGACAGTCGTGGCACCGGACGTTCCCCGGGCAACGCCGAGATCTGGAGCATGGCGGAGGCTCGCGATTTCTACGATGCGATCGAATGGGCCGCGGCGCAGCCGTGGAGCAGCGGCAAGGTGGCCCTCGCCGGCGTGTCCTACTACGCCGTCGTGCAGTGGATCGTGGCCGGGCTGAAGCCGCCGCATCTCACCGCCATCCTTCCGTGGGAAGGGTTCACGGACATGTATCGGGAGTGGACCTACCCAGGGGGATTGTTCGGGCAGCAGCGCGTGATGCGATGGTGGACCGACGTGACCGGCAAGCAGCTGCTCGAGCATACGCGGTCCGACAACGCCTCGGCGTATGACGAAAACTACATCTACGACATGATGGTCAACCACCTGGACGGCCCCTGGTGGGACGAGGTGAAGGCGCGCGGCCGGTTCGAGGGGATCACCGTACCGTTCTTCAGCGTCGGGAACTGGACGAGCTTCCACTTTCGCGGGAACGTCGAAGCCTTCGAGCGCGCCGCCTCGAAGGACAAGCTGCTCCGCGTGCACATTGGCGGACGGCTCACCGAGTTCTACTCGGATGAAGGAAAAACCGAGCAGCTCCGCTTCTACGATCACTGGCTCAAGGGGATCGATACCGGCATGATGCGCGAACCGCCGGTCCGGCTGTGCGTCAGATCGAGCCCGACCGAATGCCGGTGGCGATTCGAGGACGAGTTTCCTCTGAAGCGCACGCAGTACACCAAGTATTTCCTGACCGCGGCTCCATCGGGCGGTTTGGTGAAGGAGTCGACCAACGACATGACGCTCGCGACGACCGCGCCTCCGACGCCGGGCATAGTGACCTATGATGCCGGGCCGCTATCGGCGGCTCGTGGGGCGCGCAACGAACCCGGCGCGTCCTTCGTCTCCGAACCCCTGGCGGGTGACACGGAAATCACGGGCCATGTGAATCTCGTGCTCTGGATCTCGTCCGAAACCGACGATGCCGACGTGTTTGCCCGCTTGCGCAAGGTGAACCCGGATGGATCGGTCGAGGCGGTCTCTGATGGTGTGCTCAAGGTGTCGCACCGCAGGCTGGATGCGAAGTTGTCCCGCGCCGACCGCCCGTTCCACACGCACGACACCGAGGAGAAGCTCGAGCGGGGCGAGGTGGTGCCTGTCGAGGTCGAGATCCGGGCAACGAGCATGATCTTCCAGAAAGGCAGCCGTATCAGAGTTGATGTGCTGCCACACGACAACCAGCAGTACTTCGCCGTGTATCACCTCGGAAGCAACACGATTCATACGGGGGGCGATCGGGCGTCGTACATCCTGCTCCCGATCGTTCCGCCAAAAGGCGGCCCGCTGCCGGATCTGGGTGGGCTCAACACAGGGGTGGATTAGACTCGCGCCTTCACGGCGCGCACGGCCACGATCAGCTCGTAGTTGGGATCCGCGTAGTCCAACTCGTCGGGCCGGAGCTCCTCTGCGGCCAATCCGTGCAGCGACGCCACGCAGGCGAGCACATTTCCATACGTCGAGACGCCAACCGAGACGGGGGGAGGTACCTCTTCGAACAGCCGGTGGGCCGACTGGGTAGTCAGGTGCCAGTACTCGCCCCAGTGATCGACGCCCTCGCGGCGCGCAATCCGGCTGATGCCGTGGTCGGTCGCCAGCAGGACGCCGCCAGGCTTGAGCATGCGCACCAGATGACCGATGGCCGGCCGGATGTCGAAGATCATCTGCAGAGTCTGCGTGCAGATGATGCAATCGAACGTGTTGGACGGGATGTGCCCGGCGCGCGACAAGTCGGCCTTGATGGTCTGCCCGGCGTGGTTCGCCGCCACGTCGATCACGTCGACGTGCGTCACCTTGCCGCCGCCGAACTGCCGGATGTAGCGATCGTCCCCGAACTCGAGGACGTGGCCCTGCACGTCGGCGGCGTGTCCGGCCAGGAACTGCTCGATGTAGTACCGATCGATCGGCAGTCCTCGATCGAGTCCGAACACAGCGCTGACGGGCGACACCCGGCGCAACCCGCCCCAGTCCAGCGTGCCCGTGGGCGTCGCCTGCAGGCGAAGCGTCCGCTGCACGTGCCGCAGCCAGCTGCGCACGCTCTGCGGAACGGCCTCGACGAGTGCCGTCCGGACCTGTTTCGATCTCATGGGAGCGCCGGCTCACGCCGCGGGGGACAGCTAGCGCGACCTCTTGAGGCACAAGAAGCCGACGAAGTTGTACCGCTGGAAGAACGTCTCGACAATCTCGAAGCCGTTTCGCTGAAACAGCTCACGGTTCTCGTCGACGCGGTAGGGAATCAGCACGTTTTCGAGCGCTTCGCGCTTTCGGACGACTTCGAGGTCTGAGTAGCCGTGTCGTTTCTTCAGGTCGTAGTACGCCTCGATGAAGAAGCGGTTCAGGTGACTGTGGTTCGTCAGCACCTTTTCGGTGACGAGAAGCGCGCCGTCCGGGGCGAGGCTCTCTGAAATCCGGCGCACCAGACGATCCCGCTGAAGCGGGCGAATGAACTGGAGCGTCCAGCACATCGTCACGACCCCGGCGTTGTCGAGCGACACATTCGCCAGACTGCGGTTGAGATCGACGGAAGTGACCGTGATGCAGTCCGCAAGGCCGCTCGCCTCGATCTTTTCCCGTGCGCGATCGAGCATCGGCTCGGAGTTATCGTAGCCCACGTAACGAGCGCTGCCGCCAATCACCTGGGCGAGATTGATCAGGGTCGTCCCGGTGGAACAGCCCAGGTCATAGACCACCGTGTCTGGAATCCAGAACGTGGCGCCGAGATTCTGAATCATCCGCTGCTGTTCCAGATAGAACGGGACGCTTCGCTGCACCATGTCGTCGAACACCGACGCCACGTTCCGGTCGAACTGGAAGTCGCTGTCCTGCCGCCCGCTGTTCACGAACACCTCGTCGCGCCTCATGGGTTGGCCTCCATCGGCTGCCCCTCACCATCCGGCCTTCCGTCAATCAGGTGCCAGTTGCGATATTGCCCGGGAAACCGCTCGACGTAGTAGGCAAGCCGATCGACAAAGTGCTGGACGATCCCGGCCGCCGCCGCTTCACGCGAAAGGTCGGCCGGCACGTCAACCGGTGGCTCGAGCACCAGCACAGGGCGCCCGCTGGAGTCGTCGAAGCAGAACATGGGGACGAGCGCCGCGCCCGTCAGCCGGACAAGGCTGGCCGCACCGGTCGCGAACGGCACGGACCGGCCCAGAAGTTGGCGCGAGATCACCCGGCGACCGACTCGTCCATCGGCCGTCACGCACATAACGGCATTGCGGCCCAGAAGGTCGATCACGCGTTTGGTGTGCGCCAGCGCCGTGCCCTCCGGTAGCCGGACGATGTCCGAGACGACGAGCATCTCATGGGCGTCGAAGAGCCGTCTGATGAGAGTCCGGACGCTGCCCTTCCGGACGTCGTCGACCAGAAACCCGCCGAAATGGTTCGGGCCATGGATCTGATGTACGCCGATGCCACGCGTCCACAAGACCTGCTTCGACAGCAGCCGTCGGCCAAAGCCGTTGCTCTCCCACAGAATCACACCGCGTCCGCGGGCCAAGCCGGCCCTCAGGTGCTCGAGCCCGTGAACGTCGATCTCCGGCAGGGATTCGCCTAACTGCGACCACATCAGGATCTCCCGCCACGTCTCGTGGAACACGCGCCGGACAATCGGGCCCCGCTCCGCCGGGGTCAGGGCGCCCAGACGCGAGCGGCACATGCTCGTTTCAATCTGACGGCGTTTCTTTCTCGAAAGGTGATAGGCGCAGAGTCCGGCCGTACCGACGATGATCTTGCGGAGACCCGGAAGGCGAGCCATCTCGCCGAGTCCGACCGCGGTCAAGTAGTACAGGTCCCGGACGTTCATCCACATCACGCACCGTGGTCGTCCTCGACCAGCAGCGCGCGGCGGATCTTGCCTGTCGCGGTCTTGGGCAGACTCTCACGAAACTCGACCAGGCTGGGAACCTTGAAGTCGGCGATCCGCCCGCGGCAGTGCTCCGCGATCTCCGCTTCCGTGCACGCGCCTCGGCGGACAATGACGGCCTTGACGCGATCGTCGCCGTACGGTGAGGGCGCGGCCACCACGACGGCTTCCTCCACCATCGGATGGCTTTCGAGCACTTCCTCCACTTCGCGCGGATCGATCTTGAACCCCCCCTTGTTGATGACGAACTTTTTTCGCCCGAGGAGGTACAGCCTGCCGTCAGCGTCCTTGCGCCCGAGATCGCCCGTAAAGAAATAGCCGTCGTGAAATGCTTCCTGATCTGAGGCGGCGGCCGCGGCGTAACCCGCGATGGCTCCCGGACTCGACACGGCGAGCTCTCCGGTCTGGCCAGCCGCCAGGCGCCGGCGACCATCGTCGAACACGTCGACCACAACTCCGTCGAGCGGCGTTCCCACCGATTCGAGCGTGTGCTCGATGTCAGAGCCAAGGTTCACGCTGATCGTGCCCGTCTCCGTGGAGCCGTAGAGCTGGCGGACGTACATGCCGAACTTCTCGTGGAAGAGCCGATTGAACTTCTGAGGCATCGGGGCACTGGCCGAGACACACAGGCGCAGTGACGAGAAATCGGGCGGTCGGCGAAAACTGGTTTGCGCGAGCGTGCTGAACATGAACGGGACCGCGATGAACACTGACAATCGCGCGCGGTCGATGAGATCGGCTGTGGCATGTCGCTCATAGCTGGCCACCGGATAGAGCGATGCGCCCACCCACAGGCTGGCCAGCAGACTGCGCGTCAGTCCATTCACGTGCGAAAAGGGCGCGGCGCCAAGAACGCGATCCGTGGAGCTCAACCCCACGGCGCGAGTCAAGGCGTCCAGCTCGAACATGAGTTGCGCATGTGTGCGCGCAATCTGCTTGGGTCGGCCCGTCGAGCCGGAGGAGAACTGGAGCATGACCGGCGCGTGCGCATCGACTGGACGCCTCCGGCCACGCGGCTCCCTCGTCCGCTCCCGTGGAACGTGGTCCATGGCTCGGTGTATCGCACCTGGCAGGGTCGAGCGCAGGCGGCGACCACCGCCTCACAGAGCGATCTCGACTCGGGGCGAGCCACGAGGATCGAGGGAGTGCACTCGTCGAGCATGCCCTGGAGCTCGAGCTGCCGGTACTGATGGTTCAGCGGCACCACAATGGCGCCGGCGGCGAGCGCGCCGAGGTAGGCGATGACGAACTCCGGGCTGTTCTCGAGCAGGAGGGCGACTCGATCCCCACGCCCGACGCCGTGCGCGCGAAGATCCTGAACGGAGGCCCGGACCCTGCCAAGTAACGCGCCGTAGGTCAGACTCTCATCATCGCTGACCAGGGCCGTACGATCGGCATGCCTGCGCGCGACGGTCCGGAGCCGATCGGGCAAGCCGCCCACGTCCGTCACTGGTTCACGTTGTCGACCCAACGAGCTTGCGGCCGACATATTCGACCAGTGTGCCGATGCTCTGAAACGAGTCCGTCGTCAGCGCATCATCGGCGAGATTGACAGCCAGATCGCGTTCGAGGCCAAGCGTCAGAATCATCGCTTCAATCGAGTCAAGACCGATGCCCAGCCCCAGCAGGGGAGTCCTGGCGTCGGCCCGAGCGAGCACTTCGGGATTCACATTCAGATCGGCCTCCAGGATGCGTCTGACTGCCTGTTCGATTTCGTCATGTGTCGGTCGATGCATGGCCCTCGTCGGCGTCTGCGGCAAACGGTATCACGTCCGGCGTACGCGGCGGAGACTTGTCAGCTCCTCGAGATGTCACCATAATGCGCCAGCCCTCGACGGAATTCTTCGACGGATGACCAGCGCCGTGGCGGAACCGGTCGACATCGCACGAATCGTCGACCACAGCCGGATCGGTTCCCTCCAGAAGGGCACCTTCGCGCTGTGTCTGCTCTGCCTCGTCATGGACGGTTTCGACGTCCAGGCTCTCGGCTACGTGGCCCCCCAGATTGTCCGGGAATGGGACATTCCCAATGCTGCGCTCGGACCTGTGTTCGGAGCCGGGAACTTCGGGGTGCTCATCGGCGCCCTGCTTTTCAGCACGATGGCCGACAGGGTCGGCCGCCGGCCGGTCATCATTGCCGCCACGCTGTTCTTCTCGATCCTGACGCTCGCCACCGCTCGTGCCTCGTCGGTGAACGAGCTGCTCGTGCTGCGGTTCATCTCGGGTATCGGCCTTGGCGGCATCATGCCGAACGCGACGGCGCTCATCGGGGAATACAGCCCCAAACGACTCCGCGTGACGCTCATGATGTCCATCACGGTCGGGTTCACTGCCGGGGCCGCCATTGGCGGTTTCATCGCGGCCTGGCTGATTCCCGCCTTCGGCTGGCGCTCGGTCTTCTATTTCGGGGGCACGGTACCGCTCTTCATCGCCGCCGCCATGTACTGCTGGCTGCCGGAGTCTCTCCAATTTCTGGTGCTCCGAGGGAAGAACCACGACCAGGTCGGGCGTTGGCTCAAACGGATCGACCCAACCGTCCCGGCCGGCGCGCTGAGCGAGTACATCGTGCCGGAGCAGGGCCGGAGCGGTGTTCCCGTGAAGCACCTGTTTTCCGAGGGCCGGACGCGGGTTACGATCCTGCTCTGGATCGCCAACTTCATGAACCTGCTGAATCTCTATTCCCTCGCCAGCTGGCTGCCGACGCTCGTCCGCGACGGCGGGCATTCCACGTCAGCCGCGGTGCTCGTCGGGACGATCTTGCAGGTGGGAGGCACGATCGGTACATTCGGCCTGGCGTGGCTGATTCCACGCCACGGGTTCGTCGCCGTCCTGACGACATCGTTTCTGGGTGCCTGTTTGAGCATCGCGGCCATCGGTCACCCGAGCCTGCCGTTCCCTCTGCTCTTCGCGGCCGTCTTCATTGCCGGCTGGTGCGTCGTGGGCGGTCAGCCGGGCATCAATGCCTTCGCGGCGACCTACTACCCCACCTCTCTCCGATCGACCGGTGTTGGCTGGGGCCTCGGCATCGGCCGCATCGGCGCCATCGTCGGGCCGATCCTCGGTGGTGAATTCATGCGTCGCGGATGGCCCGCGCAGGAGATGTTCCTCGCCGCGGCGGTCCCGGCGCTCGTCTCGGCGCTCGCGATGCTCGCTCTGCGGGACGTGGCGCCGCGGCCGACTGGCTGACCACACAAGCCGCGACCCATCGAGGACACCTCATGCGACTCTGCCGATTCGGGAACGATCGTCTCGGAGTAGTGGACGGCAACCACGTGCGCGACGTGACGTCCGTCCTGGACGCCTTGCCGAGCTATCGCCATCCGCTGCCGGCGTTCGATGTGGTCATCGCCAACCTCGAGCTGCTGAAGCCACAGATCGACGCCGTCGCGGCACAGTCCACGCCGCTGAGGCTCGACGAGCTGCGGCTCCTGAGCCCGGTTGCGAATCCCGGCAAGATCGTCGGCGCGCCAGTCAACTACCAGAAGCATCTCGAAGAGGTTCTCGATAATCCGCAGCTTCACCATCAGGCGCAGATCAAGCCCATTCACCAGGCGGGGCTGTTTCTCAAGGCATCGAGCTCGCTCGTGGGGCCCGGCCAGGGTATCGCGCTGCGCATGCTGGAGCGCCGGAACGACCACGAGGTGGAGCTTGCCGTCGTCATGGGCAAAGAGGCACGACATCTGTCACGGCGCGATGCGCTCGCTCATGTGGCGGGTTACGCGATCGGGCTCGACATCACGATCCGCGGCCCCGAAGAGCGGAGTTTGCGCAAGTCGCCCGACAGCTACACTGTGCTCGGACCCTGGCTGGTCACCGCCGATGAGATTCCAGAACCGAACGGCCTGGACCTGCGCATCGCCGTGAACGGCGAGGTGCGGCAGAGCTCGAACACCCGAAACATGATTCTCGGAGTGCCTGAATTGATCGAGTACGCGTCGTCGTTCTACACGCTCCACCCCGGCGACATCATCGTCACCGGCACACCCGAAGGCGTCAGCCCGATCATGCCCGGCGATCGCATCGAGGCGTCAATCGAGCGCATCGGCACCATGACGTTGTCGGTGCGCGCCCTGTGAGGAATCCAGAGGACCGCCGTTATGCATGACCCGACGTCCGTCAGACCCGAAGCGACACCGGAACGGCGAGCGTTCTACAAGCGCCTGCACGAGCGCAGCACGGCGCCGCTCTGGGAGGTCTTGAGCAAGCTGGTCACCCCGGAACCGCGCAGCGCCTGCGTGCCTGCGTTGTGGCGCTACGACGAGATTCGCCCACTCCTGATCGAGGCAGGACGGCTGATCACGGCGAAAGAGGCGGAGCGCCGCGTGCTGGTTCTCGAGAATCCCGGCTTGCCGGGTGCGTCGCAAATCACCCAGAGCCTGTATGCCGGCATTCAGATGGTGTTGCCCGGCGAGGTTGCGGCCAGCCACCGGCACGCCGCGTCGGCATTGCGCCTCGTGCTCGAAAGCGACGGAGCCTACACGGCCGTCGAAGGCGAGCGCACCACCATGAAGCCCGGGGACTTCATCCTGACGCCGTCCTGGACTTTCCACGATCACGGCAACCCCGGCAAGGGACCGGCCATCTGGCTCGACGGTCTGGATGTCCCCATCGTCAATGCCTTCGACACGAGCTTCTCGGATCATCATCCGGCGGAGACCCAGCCAATCGCCCATCCGGAGGGCGATGCGCTCGCCCGGTACGGGGCCAATCTGCTGCCCGTGGAGTACTCGCCGACTCGCCAGTCGGCGCCGGTCTTCACCTACCCGTACGACCGCAGCCGCGACGCGCTGGATCGCGTGGCACGACATGGCCCGATCGACGCCTGTCACGGCGTCAAGCTGCAGTATGTGAACCCCGCCACCGGTGGATACCCGATGCCGACGATGGCCGCGTTCCTGCAATACCTGCCGGCTGGTTTTCGCGGCGCGCGCTATCAGTCCACCGATGCCACGATCTACTGCGCGATCGAGGGTACGGGCACGAGCACGATTGGCGGACAGACCTTCTCGTGGGGACCGCGGGACGTCTTCGTCGTGCCGTCCTGGGCGCTCGCCGCGCACGATGCCGGAGACGACGCGGTGCTCTTCAGCTTCTCGGATCGGGCGGCACAGAAAGCCCTGGGGCTCTGGCGCGAGTGACGCTCGTAGCGCCCAGACCCGGATCGCGACGCGGAGGCTCGATGCTGTTCCCCACAACCTTGGTCGGCAGTTACCCGCAACCAGAGTGGTTGATCGACCGCACGAAACTCGCGGCGCGTTTTCCGCCCAGAGTGCGGGCCCGCGAGCTATGGCGCGTGCCGGAGGCGTTTCTCGCTGAAGCGCAGAACGATGCCACGCTGCTGGCGATCCGCGCTCAGGAGGATGCCGGGCTCGACATTGTCACCGACGGTGAAATTCGCCGCGAGAGCTACTCCAACCGGTTTGCGACCGCGCTCGATGGCATCGATATCGACAATCCCGGCACGGCGCTCGACCGATCCGGCCATCCCAATCCCGTTCCGCGGATCGTCGGAAAGATCCGGCGCCGGCACCCGGTCACCGTCGGCGATGTGCGGTTTCTCCGGGCGCACACGACACGGAAGATCAAGATCACCGTACCTGGGCCGTTCACGATGACTCAGCAGGCGCAGAACGAGTTCTACGGGACGGACGAGGAAGCGGCCATCGACTACGCGGCCGCCGTCAACGCGGAAATCCAGGATCTCTTTGCCGCGGGCGCCGACGTCGTTCAAATCGACGAGCCCTACATGCAGGCGCGGCCGGAAAAGGCGCGGCAGGTACGGCCTGAAGGCTCTCAATCGGGCGCTTGCCGGCGTCTCAGGCACGACGTGCGTGCACATCTGCTTTGGCTACGCCGCCATCATCCACGAGCGCCCGTCGGGCTATTCCTTCCTGCCGGAGCTCGCCGAGTGTTCCTGCCATCAGGTGTCCATCGAAACGGCGCAATCGAAGCTCGATTGCTCGGTGCTGAGCCGGCTCGCAGGCAAGAAGATCCTGCTGGGCGTCATCAATCTGTCGGACATGACCATCGAGAGCGCCGACGTCGTGGCCGCGCGAATTCGCCGGGCACTCAGCTTCGTCCCACCTGAGGACATCATCGTCTCGACCGATTGTGGGATGAAGTATCTGCCACGAGACGTGGCGTTCGGCAAGCTCTGCGCACTGGTCGCGGGCGCGCAGATTCTGCGTTCAGAGCACGCGGCCAGCTTGTCCGCATAGCGGCGACCTCGCAAGCCGCGCTACTGCCCTGCCGGCGTCACCTTCCGCTTCCATAACTCCCAGGATCGATCGTACGGATTGGGCCCTTCGCGTAGCCGGGCCTCGGCGGGATCGACATACGTGACGCTGCCTCCGAGCGCGATGGCCTGCGCCTGCATGCGCGCATTCAAATCCAGATAGACACTCCGCCCAACAACAGTGGGAATGGAGTCGGCAACGACGACAGCGCCGTGGCCTCGCATCAAGGCGGCAGGCTTTCGGCCGAGGGCCTCGGCGAGCGCTCGTCCCAGCGCCGCATCCTTGACGAGCAGGTCGGTCATGCCCGCCGCCGTCCTGATCTCGAATACCGGGATCCCCTCGGCCACGAAGAAGCTCATGTGAAACATCGGGCGGAGCGGGACGGTGGAGTTGCAGAAGGGAATGAGCGACGGGGTGTGGCAATGCACGACGGCGCGCACATCGGGGCGGGCCTTGTAGATCTCGCTGTGGATGAATCGTTCCTGGTACGAGGCCCGGCCGCGCGCGTCGAGCGGCCGGCCTTCCAGGTCGTACTCCATCACGTCGTCTCGCGTCACCAGCTCCGGCGCGATCGAACGCGCCAGCAGGAACGTGTTCAGCGAGGCGGGATGGCGGGCACTCACGTGCCCGTATCCGTCGACAATGCCTTCACGTGCCAGGACGCGATTGGCGACGACCAGATCCTCGACAGCCTGGTCGAGCGTGCCTCCCGTCGTGGACTGCGCAAGAGCCGACCGACCAGGATGCACCCGCGCGCCGGCGACGAGGGCGGCGCCGCACGCGGTGAGAAACCGCCGCCGGCCGAATGGGCGGCCGTGGAGTATGGAGCCTTGATCGGCGCGCCGCATCGAAATCGATCGGGCCGGTTCGCTCGCGCCACTCCGGCCCCGCTGGACGTCGCCGGGTTCGCCGACGCACAAGCGTGATGATTCGGGAACCATCAGGGTCGCGTGGCGGGAGCCGTGATCGATTGCACCCAGGCGTCGACGACGGCCTCGTGCGGGCCCTTGGCCGCGCGGTACGCCTTCGCGTACTTCGTCAGACGATCGGCGGCGTCGGCGTCGTTCAGGAATGGCTCGCCTGCCAGATGAGCGCCGTAGATTGACTGGATGGCGACGAACAATGCCGTGGGATCGGTAGGATGCCGCGTGAGATACGGCTCGACCGTGACAAAGGCCTCTTTGTGCCGACGCTGGACTGCGTAGGCCTGCGCCAGCCGCCACCGAAATCCGTCCTCCTGAGGCCAGTCAGCGACGGCCTGGCTGAGCAGGGCCACGAGCTGCTCGCGGTCGTCCAGACGAACGAGCGCGTCGGCGGTGAGCGTGTACACCAGAGGCAGCAGCTCCTTGCTTGCGTTCGCGCCAAGCCACGAGTTGATGGCCTCGCGATCGCGGCCCCCTGCCGCAAAGCATGCTCCGTAGGTACAGCGCCGCCGGGGCAAAATCCGGCACGGTGCGCAGCACGTCGCTCAACTGTGAGGCGGCGCCATTGAGATCGCCGGCCGCGTAGAGCTCCAGCCCGCGCAGGAACATCGACGCGGTTTGATCATTGGCATCGAAGGCCTTGCGCGCCGCACCGGTGAATTCTCCCTTGCGGACACGGGCAATGGTCGGCGCCAGCGAGGGTCGTCCCTGCTCGAAAACGTCCATGGACTTGTCGAGCACCTCCGGTGTCAGCAGATCCTGACGACTGAACGGCGTCTTCTTCAGCGTCTCGGGAATCAACGTGGCCAGTCCCGCCCTCGTCGATTCCGGCGTGACATGGAAGGGCCGGGCTGATTCCCACACCTTCTCATCGCCGCGCGTCACGATGGCACGGGCGAGATAGCGCCCCGGCGTGAGCTTCCCGACAGGCATGACCGCGGTAAGCACACGCCGATTCGCATCGTCGGGCTTTACGACCGATCCGGTCACCGAGGCGAGCGAGGCGCCCGAGAGATCCCGCGCTACCTCGAAGCGGACCGCGAGATTATCGAGCGAAGCGGGATCGCTGCCATAGGCCTCCATGTAGGCGGCCAGATGGTCGGTCGTCAGCCACGCCTCGACGTTCGGCTGGAGGGGCTGACCCCGGCGCGTCTGCGCCTCGCCGAGCATCAGGTCGCTCACCGCAAACGGTACGCCGGCCATTTGCCAGACCTCGAGCGGGTGCTCGACGCTTCCGCGGCGGCCGCTGGCGTCGATGGCCGCGAGCTTGAGCGTGTAGCGGCCAGGTTCAACCGTGAGCAGCGCCGTATGCTGCAGCACCGGCCCGCGAGGTCCCTCACCGGGCACGAGCGTCGCCTTCTGCACGTTGTTCAACACCACCTTGCCGTCCGGATCGTTGAGCATGTAGCCGAGCGTCACATCGGTGGAGTCGGGCATCGCGTCCTGCTCGATCTCGGACGCGATGACGACCTGCGCTTTCGACTCGCCGGCACCCTTGTACGCATAGGTGGCAATTCTCAGCGGCAGTTCGGTGGCCGCGAAGGGCGAGCGCAGAGCTTTGGCGATGGCTTCCTCGGGACTCTGCAGGTTGCGCGCGTTTTCCAGCCGCACCCGAAATTCGCGGCGCGCGCGGACGGTGGTGTTCTGCCGCCGAACCGACACCTTGACGTTGTGACGCTTGCCATCGACGTCGCTCTCGAGCGACTCGACGCCGAGCAGATAGTAGCCCGACGTCTCTTCCTCGATCCGGTCGAAGGCGAACTCGGCGCCGGCGCTCACACGGTAGAGGGCGCCGCGCGTATAGCCGGCCAGCGTTTCGAGACCGCGCACCTGGAGATCGCGATCCAGCATGGCCGTCGGCGATCGCACCTGTTCGCTGACGTCGAAGAGCTGCGCGTCGAGCAGGATGACATGCAGGGTCGTGTTGGACGCGGCGGCGAGACGATCGAGGCCGGTCAGCTCCGATGCTCCCGTGTCGACGATGAGCCCTTCCGAGATCCAGACCAGCGACTTGGGCCCTTCGACCTCGCGGAGCGCTTCCAGGATCGCCGTCAGCGTCCGAATCGACTGCTGGGCCTGGAGCTCGACCTGCTGCACGAGGCTCACCGCTTCTGTATGCACATCGACGACGCAATCGAGATACGCGGCCGAGCCCGCCTGGAACATCCCGCAGAGGCGCGTCAGGAGCTCGCGCTCCAGGCGGGGGTCGAACCCGCGAACCAGCACGAGCGCTTCGTGGATTCCGATGTTCATCTGCGTGCTCTTCGGCGTGCGCCCGATGCCCACGGATCGTTCGAGCTCGGTGCGCACCCGGTCGTGATTCGACGTGAAGTCCACAAACGGGCCCGGCTGGGGCACGGTGAGGAAAGACACGCGATCGTTGGCTCCGAGCTTGTCGAGGAACGCCGCCGCGGCCCGTGTCGCATTGCGTCCGTTGCCAAAACCGATGCTCTCGCGATCGACGGCGATCATCATGAGACGGCCGCGTACCTTCTCGGTGTTCGCGCTCGCCACGGCTTCGGACGACTGCACGGCATTGCGGCGCGCGGGGCCGCCCGGTCCCCTGAGCGATATGAACTCCGCGTTCACGACCTTCCGCGGCTGGCCGTCGAGCGTGACCGTGAACTCGGGCGCGAGCAGATCGCGCACGGGTCGTCCGCGATCGTCCACGACGCCAACGTCGATCTCGATGAGATCGACGCCGGCACGAAAGATAGGTTGCTGCGGTTGCTGGGAAGGCGGAGGTGGTGGCGGGGGCTCCTGAGCGGTCCCGGCAAATCCAAGAGCACCGACGAACGCGACGACCGCGAGAGCCCGCATGACGTTCCCCGGCGAGGCCAGTCCGCCAGACGCCGGCGGCGGCGTCATGGTGCCACGATTGGGGGTGGCGGTCCAGACCGATCGGAACCTCATGCCTACCGTTGAAATGGAGACGAAAGTCCACGTAGCCGCCACCTTCTGGGCCCAGAGTGCTCAGAACACCGGCGCAGCCGGGGCTACCGCCTTGGGAGGGCAGTGAAGAAATAGGAAAAAGCGTGTAAAAGTAGGTATTGACAGGGGTTTAGGCTCTGCTTCAGAATACGTGGTCTGAGTGAGTTCGTCTGGCAGCAAGGTTGCTATCACTTAGCCGACCGGAATGCCCGGCTCGACCGTCGCTGGTGACCTCAGTCAATACGAGAACCTAGCGACTCGCTATACTCTCTTCGTCGACGGCAAGACCGCCCACGAGGCCGCGGAGTACGCGAAGCGATGGGACTCGCCCTGAGGGTCGCGCCGATTGAAGCCCAAGGGGCCGTGTTGATAAAAGAGGTAGTGACCATCATGCAGATGCGATTCGTTCTCCGAGCTCTCGTCCTCATCATGCTGTGCAGCGCGTCGCCGGCGCTGGCCGTTTCCATGTTGCCCGGTATCTACAATTCCGGCCAATCATCCCTGGCGATCAATACGTATCTGGGCCCAGATACAACCGAGGTGATCGTCGAGGCCGAACCCTGGCAGGACGCGTTTCCGGGCGGCGCTCAGTGGATTTCCTACGCCAACACAGGAATCGGCGGGGACACGTTGGCCCCGAGACTGGGCGACGTCCTCAACCAAACCGGCCAGTTGGTCGTTTTCGAGCTGCTGCTGGAATACGACCTCTCATCCGCTGGCGTCTTCAATATGAACCTCTGGGCCGATGACACGGCGAGAATCGTGGTCGACGGCCTCCTGATCCAAGCCCCAAACATCGCCTTCGTCCAGAACGGCCCCTGCGCAGACGGCGTAATCGGGTGCGAGCCTGGCGAGGGCTTCACCACCGATACCCTTCCCGGGGGACCCGGCATTGACTGGGCGGCGGGACAACACACTGTCCTCATGCAGTTCTACCAGGTCGGCTTGAGACAGGAAGTAGACCTCAATCCCTTCGGCGCGTTGTTCCAAATCAACGTCCAACAAGGAAACGTTGAAATTCCAGTCCCCGAGCCGACGTCGATGCTGCTGCTCGGAACGGGCCTCGTGGGTCTCGCGGCTCGCCGCCGGCGCCGCAGCCAAAAGTAACATCACGTAGTCGCCATTCTGAAGAGCCTGTCCGCCATGTGGCGGACAGGCTCTTTTCGTGTACGGGCGGCCGGTGAACGGCAGCGAGCTCCCACACCGGTCCCCGCCTCAACACCCAGTGACCCTCGGCGGGATCTCATTTAGCCGGCCGCCCCTGGCCCCGGTCGTACGTCATAGGGCCAATATCGAGGGCATTGAACCCCGGCCAGATGCCCTTCCCGTGATCGTTACGCTCTTCCGACAATAGACGCCGACGCTCCCTCTCGCCACACTCGCGGGCATACGAGTCCACCGGCCGCCGGAAGGGCTGGCGGTCCGGTCGGACTCCTTGACCAGGAGGACCGATGGCTTCACTGTGGTCACGGAGCGCGTGCCTGCTCATGGCGTTGGGTTGGATTGCGTTGACGCCGCCGGATGTCATCCATGCGCACCAGCCCGCCTTCACCCGCTCGTTCCAGTTCAACACCTGTGGCGGGTTCGCGTTTCGAGGACGCAACCCCTACTTCATCCTCGAGCCCGGTCATCGCCTGCTGCTGACGGGCATCGAAGATGGGGAGCCGGCGGCACTGCAGATTCTCGTGCTGCCTCAGACGATCCAGATCGCCGGGGTGACCGCCGCAATCGTCGAGGAACGCGAGGTGATCGGCGGCAGGCTGGTCGAAGTCTCGCTCAACTATTTTGTCATCTGCAACCGGAACAACAACGTGATCTACCTCGGAGAGGATGTGGATATTTTCGAGGAGGATGGGACGATCAGCCATGCAGGGGCCTGGCGGGTTGGCGTCGCGGGCGCGCAAGCAGGCGTGATCATGCCGGGAACCGCCCTGGTCGGCGCCAGGTACTTCCAGGAGCTCGCGCCGAACGTGGCGCTCGATCGCGCCGAGATCGTGAGCGTCGATGCAGTGCAGAGGACGCCGGCCGGCACGTTCAGATGTCTGCAGACTGAGGAGTCGACGCCACTCGAACCCGGTGTCAAGGAGTTCAAGTACTATGCTCCGGGCATCGGCCTCGTTCGCGAGCACAATCTACGCCTGGTGTTCGCCACGGGCCTCGGAAACTGACGCCCCCGGGAATTGGACGCCCGCCGGATCCCCCTGCGGGCGTCCGCGGCTACACTATTCGCTGTCAGGCAGCAAGGCCATGGGCGATCTGATCGACAGACAGACAAGGGTCTGGGCGCTCGTATCCGTCGCGGCCGGGGTCGTGTTGCTCGTGGCCCTGGAGTTGTACGAGGAACCCGCTCTGTCGGCGCTTGACATCGCGCTGGAGCTCGTCGGGATCGTCCCCGCCGTCCTGACGAGCGTGGGCGTCGCGGTGCTCTTCCTGATGGCCGGCCGCCAGCGCGAGGAACAGCTGACGCTCATCCAGGATCTCGAGCACGCGCGGGCGCAGGGTCAGCGCTGGCGATCTGAAGTACGGACGCTTCTGAACGGTCTCGGAGACGCGATCGAGAGCCAGTTCTCCCGGTGGAACCTGACCGAAGCGGAGCGGGAAGTCGCGCTGCTGCTGGTGAAGGGTCTGAGCCTCAAGGAAATCGCGACCGTGCGGGCCACCAGCGAACGCACCGTCCGCGCGCAAGCGCGCTCGCTCTATTCCAAGGCGGGCGTCACTGGCCGAGCAGCCCTGTCCGCGTTCTTTCTGGAGGATCTTCTGGCCCCCATTGAGGGCGTCAAATAGCGATAGTGCGTGAACTTGCCGATACGATTCACATGCCAGATCCCGGCGCGGCTTCCTCCGGCGTTCCACTTGTCGACATCGAGCCCCTGGTGTCCGCGGCTGACCCTGGCTCGGTTTCCCGCGACATCGGACGCGCCTGCCGCGACTGCGGCTTCTTCTACATCGTCGGGCACGGTGTTGACGAAGACCTGCCGCAACGGCTCGAAACGCTGAGCCGCCGGTTCTTCGCGCAGGATCTGGCGACCAAGATGGAGATCGCGATGGCGCGGGGCGGCCGCGCGTGGCGAGGCTACTTTCCGGTCGGCAACGAGCTGACATCCGGCAAACCGGACCAGAAGGAAGGCATCTACTTCGGGACGGAGCTTGGCGCGGACCATCCGAAGGTGCTGGCGGGCCTGCCGCTGCACGGACCGAACCTCTTTCCCAGCACCGTGCCGGAGTTGCGCGAGGTAGTCCTGGCCTACATGGCCGCGATGACTCAGTTGGGCCACACGCTGATGTCGGGCATCGCCTTGAGCCTGGGCCTCGAAGCGTCGTACTTTGCCGATCGCTACACGCGCGATCCGCTGACGCTGTTCCGTATCTTCAACTATCCTCCGACACCTGACGCTCCGCTCGAACCGCAGTGGGGCGTCGGTGAACACACCGACTACGGGCTTCTCACCATCCTGCGACAGGATGACGCCGGGGGGCTTCAGGTGAAATCGAAATCCGAGTGGGTTATCGCGCCTCCGCTGCCAGGGTCTTTCATCTGCAATATCGGCGATATGCTCGACCGGATGACTGGCGGGCTCTACCGGTCCACTCCGCATCGGGCCCGCAATGCGGCTGCCCGCGATCGGCTGTCGTTTCCGTTCTTTTTCGATCCGAATTTCGATGCCACCATCAAGCCTATCGACCTGGCCGACGATCGCTTCATCGAGAGCGACCGCCGCGACCGATGGGACCACGTCAGCGTGCACGACTTCAGCGGCACCTACGGCGACTACGTGCTGAACAAGGTGAGCAAGGTCTTTCCGCAACTCCGTCGCGAGGCGATCGGGGAGGCAACCCGGAAGCCTGAATAGCTCAACCTGCTGCACGCGTCAATGGACCGGCGGCCAGGGCTTGGGATCGTACGCCGCATTCCAGAACATCCACTCGTACCGACTGCCCCGCCGGTAGTGCTCACGCATTCGCTCGAGCTCGGCGGCGCTCGCCTGGCGCGCCACCTCTTCGACGATTGCCCGGATCTGATCGACGGCCTTGGCGTACTCAGCGGAGCCTGGTACGCATCGATCCATTTCCGGTAGATGGGATCGGGCGATCCCCGCTTCTTCAGTTCCCGCCCCACCTCGAGATAGATCCAATAGCACGGCAGGACCGCCGCCATCGCTTCCCCGAACGTCCCCCTGTGGGTCGCCGCCAGGATGAAGCTCGTGTAAGCGAACGCATCGGGTAGCGGCTCGACAGTGTCGATGTCCTCGCGCGAAACGCCGAACTCCTTGAAGACGCTCTCGTGAAGCCGGAGCTCCTCCGCGAGCGAGTCGTTCGCATGCGCCGTCAACAGATCGGCCCAATCCTTCCGCGGCGACTTGGCGGCCGCAGCCTTGAGCCCGTCCGCAAACTCGTGCAGGTAATACGCATCCTGCAGCAGATACCTGACAAAGGTCTGGCGATCGAGCGTCCCGTCGGTCATGCCGCGCAGGAAGGGGTGCCGCAGGATCTGCTCATAGACATCACGGTTCGCGGCCCACAGCTCATCGGTAAACGGCGTGGCCGAAACGAGCGGTGTCCCAAGAGCCAGGAAGAGGATGGCGCCGGCCAGTTTGTGAATCGGAGATGTTCTCACTGTGTGGTCGCCCAATCGATTCTGGGCCCTCGCGTGGTTGATGGTCTTGTTCTTCTGGCCGAGCCGAGAGCTCACCGCTCGCCCGCGGCCTTGCGGGCCGTGTCCAGCACACTGGTCGCCAGCGTTCGAAGCCCCGGAGGCTGCAGAGGGGGCTCGTCGTCCATCCAGATGAGCTCCGTCGCAGCCGAACCGAGTCGGGCCTCGAACACATTCCGAATGCGGTCGGCACCGCGAGGATCCGGCTCGCCCGTCGAAGGCAGGGATCGCACACCGGCACGATCGATCTCCTTCCAGAGCTGGAGATAGACGTCCGGGCGAAGCGTCGCGCGCCGGGGCTCCGAGGATGCCCGGCCGAACGGCGGCCGATACTCGACCGACACCACGCCGTTCTTTGCCTCCAGCAACGCGCCGGAGAAAAACCCCGCGAGACCACCGGAAGATTCGTACTTAATCGAAGAATCGGCGAGGATGGCGGACTCATCGGGCGCTGACGGCGAGGTCGGCGCCTGAGCGGAGTCGGCCGTCCCGTTCGTGCACTGAGGTCCGGCACTCACAAACGCCGTACAAACCAGCAGCAGCAACCACCGGTTGTTCCTGACTCCCCGGCCAGCCGCGTTGGACACTGACATCGGCGTAACAAGTATAAGCCGGGCTCCAGGAAGCCGAATGCGTCGGGCACCGGTATGCCGGACACATCCGCTCGAACGAGCATGTTCGCTACCGCCCACCGTCACGATGTGGCGAGATGCTCCGGGCGTTATCGTGCGTCGTGAAAAATGATGCCGAGGGTGTGTCGAATGCCGCTGTGCACCCGGCTCACGCCGTGGCGGATGTTGACGCGGTAGTGCCCGCGGTGACCGGCCACAGGACGCACCCGGGTCGTGAAGATGACGAGCTCGCCCCGGTGGCCGCCAATCACCTCCACCGCCGATTGTGCCCGTGGGCGCTGCTCGACCAGCACGAACTCGCCGCCCGAATAGTCCGCTCCGGGCTGGCTGAGGAACGCAACAACCTGCAGCGGAAACGCGACCGTGCCATACAGATCCTGATGGAGGCAGTTGTAGCCCCCTTCCTCATAGCGCAGCATGAGTGGCGTCGGCTGTGTCTGGCCTGACGCATGACACCGCGCCAGAAATTCGGCGAGCGTCGGCGGATATCGTTCGGACTGGTCGAGGGCTTCCATCCACCGATTGGCAACACCGGCCAGACGCGGATAGAGATGCGTGCGAAGCTGGTCGACCAGCGGCGGAAGCGGCGCCGCAAGGTACTTGTACTCACCGCGGCCGAACCGGTACCGCACCATGTCGACGCGGCTCCGAAACCGCTCGTCGTCGTGATACATGGCAATGGTCGACGCGCATTCCAGGTCGGTCAGCAGCGGCCGTGTACGGGCGTAACCGCGTTCCCAGAGCGATCGCTCGGCCTCCTGCCAGTCCAGCGCGGAGAGTCGCTCGACAATCGTGCCAGCCGGTTCGGTCATGTCGCCCACTCCATCAATCTCCCGCCAGCTGCTCTTCGCGCGAGGGGCGGGGCGTCGCTTTGAGCGACGTCCAGAGGTGCAGCGCGGCATACGCCCGCCATGGCCTCCAGCGCTCGGCTCTGGCTGCTACCTGCGGTGGACGAACCGGAGATTTCCGGTGCAGCAACGCCGCGACCGCTTTCATGACCCCGAGGTCCGAAGACGGAAACGCATCGCGATCGCCCAACACCCTCATGCGGACTGTACGCAGCGGTCCACGGGCCGACGCCATCGAGCGTCTCCAGGGTCGCCTGAGTCCGGTCGGGCGCCTCCGCTGCGAGACGCGACCAGTTCAATCGTCCATCGAGGCTCGCCTCCGCAATCGAGATCACGCTGCGAGCCTTGGCGAGCGTCAAGCCAACCGATGCGATGCCGCGCATGCCGGCATCCCCCACGGCCTTTGGAGTTGGAAGGCTCGCCAATCGCGATCGATGCGCTCGCCAAATCGCTCTACGAGCCGATTGACCATCGTCCGCGCGGCCGAAAGGCTGACCTGCTGACCAAGGATGGCACGCGTGATCCCTTCGAACGGATCGAGATACCGTGGCAGCCGCGCACCGGGGTGCCTGCTCACCAGACGTGCGAATCGAACATCACGGCGTATCGCCCGGCTGAAAGCCTCGAGGTCCGCACGAAGATCGAAGAAATCCACGATGAGCTCTTCGAGCACACCCGGATCCATCGTGGGAGTGGCACTCGCCAGGACTACCGGTCTCGAGCCCGACTGATCAAAGCGAATCCTGATGTACGACGGGATGTCCATCAACGCGCAACGACCGTCGATACTCGCCGTCGACCATGACCTCGAGCGCAGGCACCAGACGCGGCGTGAGAAAAGCGCGCATCCACTCGGCATCGAATGGCCCGGAGGGCAAGACCTCGACCGTGTACCGCATGGCTTGGAGATGAGCCTATCAGCGACGACAGTCTCGTTGATATCCGACTCTTGCGAGCAACCGGACAGGCCCGTAACGGGCGGACTCAGTTGGCGCGGCGGCCGACGGACAGCTGGGCCTGAGCGTGAATCCGGATTCGGGGAAGGCGCCGCAAGCCAGGGCCAGCAGCCGCAGATGCGTCGTGACGAAGCACACCGGATCGCTGGACGAACAGATCCGTCAGGGCATTGGGGTTGCTCGTGTCACCAGAATCGACACGCTCGGTGATCTTGCCGATAATCGCTACGTTCCTGTTGCACCCATGCGCCTTGTTCTCTGGAGCCTGCTCCTCCTCGTCGTCTCGGTCGCCGTCCTGAAGGCGGCGGTGGTCTATATCGAGCCGGCACTCGCCTTCTTCCCCGAAAAGGGCACTCAGGAAACGCCACGGAGCGCCGGGCGCCATTTCGAAACCGTTCACATCCCGACCGCCGACGGCGAGACGCTCCAGGCATGGCTCATGCCTGTCGAGCAACCGCGGGCGCAGGTGATCTTCTGGCACGGCAATGGGGGCAACCTCTCGGTCTGGCTGCCCGCGTATCTCGATTTCGCGGACCTGAACGCGAGCCTCCTGGCATTCGACTACGGGGGTACGGCGACAGCTCGGGATCTCCGACCGAAGCGGGGCTCTATCGCGATACTGACGCCGTCCTTCAGGAGTTCTGGAGCCGCCGGTACGAGCCGGGCGTTCCCGTCATCTATTGGGGCCGTTCGATCGGCACCTGCTTCGCTGCCTATGCCACGACGGTACGCCCTCCCGATGCGCTCGTGCTCGAATCGCCGTTTCCCGACCTGAACGCGCTGCTCGAAGGCTCGCCGATTCTGCGGGCGCTCTCGGTCTTCTCGCGGTATCGCTTCCCTGCCGCCGAATTCCTTCGCGACTTCGCCCGTCCGGTACTGGTGGTGCACGGGGATCAGGATCGGACGATCCCGATCGAGCTCGGGCGGGAGCTGTACAACGGCCTGCGGGCGCCAAAGGAGTTCGCGGCCATTCCCGGCGCCGATCACAACGACCTGCGCGTCGCCAATCGGGCTCAGTATCGGCGCGCGATCGCGACCTTCATCGATCGGGTGGCGCCACCACGGTGAGCGGCAGGTTCAGTGCGCACCAGGGCCTGCGGCTGCGGTGCCGCGTGTCAGATAGTAGGCCAGCAGGATTGGCACCGCGGTGATCGCGACCACGAAGACCGCCACCACGTTGGTGACGGGCCGCTGCCTGGGGCGGACAAGCTGGCTGAACATCCAGATCGGCAGCGTCTGCTGCTGGCCGGCCGTGAATGTGGTGACCACGATCTCGTCGAACGAAAGCGCGAATGCCAGCATGGCGCCCGCCACGAGCGCCGTTGCGAGGCCGGGCAACACCACGTGCCTGAAGGTCTGGGGCCCCGACGCACCCAGATCCATGGACGCTTCGACCTGCGATGGGCCGATCCGTCGGAACCGGGCGAGCACGTTGTTGTAGACGACGACAGTACAGAAGGTGGCGTGTCCGATTACGATCGTCCAGAAACTGAACGGCAGCCCGATCAGGCCCATCGCCGATCGGAGCGCAATACCCGTGACGATGCCCGGTAGCGCGATCGGCAGGATCAGCAGGAACGACACGAACTCGCGGCCGGCAAATCGGCTTCTGTGCACGGCGGCCGCCGCCAGTATCCCGAGTATCAGAGCGACCCCCGTCGACACGGCCGCAATCTGCAGCGACAAGGCGAGCGCCTCCCAGATGTCCTCGCGGTGCCATGCCACCGCGAACCAGCGAAGGGTCAAGCCGGGCGGCGGGAACTGATAGGAGGCGTCTTCGGTCGTGAACGCGTAGAGCAAGATCAAGGCGAAGGGGGCGTGTAGAAACGTCAGCACGCCGGCCACCATCGCGCGGAGCGCCAGCGGGGCCCGGTCACTCTCGTTCTCAGAGCGCGTCAAAAGCCCCTGCCCGACGGGCGGCCGTCAGGTAGACCGCCATGATGGCCATCGACACCACCGTGAACGCCGCTGCCAGAGGCACGTTGCCGGCCGTCCCCTGATGCGCCAGCACCGCCTGCCCCAGGAACAGGCTCGAGTTGCCCAGGGTGTTAGGAACGACAAAGTCGCCAAGGGTGAGCGAGAACGTGAAGATCGATCCGGCCGCTACCCCCGGCAGCGCCAGCGGCAGGACGACGCGACGAAAGGTCTCGCGGGGCCGGGCACCGAGATCGCTGGATGCTTCGAGGAGCGAAGCGGGAATGCGCTCGAGGCTTGCGGCGATGGGCAGCACCATGAAGGGCAGCCACACATACACGAAGGCCACGAAAGTTCCGAGCGGCGACACTGACAATGACGGCCCGCCAATCCCCGGCAAGGCGAGCAGTCCGTCGAGCGCCCAGGTCAGATGAAGACCGCCGACCATCCAGCTCACCACGCCCTCGCGCGCCAGAATCAGCTTCCACGCGTACACGCGGACCAGGTAACTCGACCACAGGGGCATGAGGACTGCGAGCTGGAACACGGCCCGTGACTTTCCCGACGTGTAGCGGGCCATGTAGTACGCCAGCGGACATGCCAGCACGATGTCGGCCAGCGTGACGAGCGCAGCCATCACGATCGTCCGCCGCACGATATCGACATTGGCGGGTGTCAGCAGATCTCGATAGGTGTCGAGACCGAAGCGCCGGACGATCTGTCCGGTGAACCCGTCGAGATGGTAGAAGCTCTGGACGACGAGCGCGAGCAGCGACCCGAGATAGATGACGACCAGCCACGCCAGCGGAAGGGCGATCAGCAGAGCGGTGCCGAGCGCCGGACGGATGTGGAGAAACGCCGACAGCCGACGGACGACGCCGCCCTCCATTCCCTCCCTGTGTGTCGCACTCATGACGAGTTCCCGACGGGCCAGTTGTGCCGGGGATCCCAGCACAACAGAACGCGACGCGCGCTCTCGGAGTGATCGGCGGCCGATCGGCCTCTCGCCGGTCGGTTCGATCACGATCAGCGACGGGCCCGCATCGAGGCGCACCACGGATCGCCTGTGGCTTCCGAGATAGAGAGTGTCGTCGATCCGCCCCAGGGCCCGGCACCATCCAGGTGGCGCATCGGCGCCGGCCGATCGCATCACAATCTTCTCGGGCCGAATCGAGATCGCACCGTCCTGTCCCGTCAGCTCGCGTGCGATCGCACCGTCGAGCAGATTCGACTGGCCCAGGAAGTCGGCGACGAACGGCGTGGCGGGGCGCTCGTACACCTCGGCTGGCGTGCCGACCTGCTCGAGCCGACCGTCGCGGACCACGGCAATGCGATCGCTCATGGCCAGCGCCTCGTCCTGGTCGTGCGTCACGTGGACGAACGTGATCGCCAGCCGTTGCTGCAGCGATTTCAGCTCGACCTGCATCTGCTGGCGCAGTCTCAGATCGAGCGCGCCGAGCGGTTCATCGAGCAGCAGAACACGTGGCCGATTGATGAGCGCTCTCGCGAGCGCCACGCGCTGACGCTGGCCGCCGGAGAGCTGCGACGGGCGACGCGACCCCACACCGGGCAGGCGAACCAGCTCGAGCGCTTCGGCAACCCGACGCGCGCGCTCCGCCTGCGGCACTTTCCGAATCATGAGCCCGTAGCCGACGTTGTCGGCCACGGTCATGTGCGGAAAGAGCGCGTAGTCCTGAAAGACCGTGTTGACGTCGCGAGTGTACGGGGGCTGGTCGTCGGCGCGCTCGCCGTGCAGCTCGATCGATCCCGATGTGGGCCGGTCGAACCCCGCGACGAGCCGCAGACAGGTTGTCTTCCCGGAGCCCGACGGTCCGAGGATGGCAAAGAACTCACCCTCGACGATGTCGAGCGTCAGCTCGTCGAGCGCGACCACCTCCCCGAACCGGCGCGAGACGCGCGAGAACCGGACGGCCGGCGGTCCGGTCGTCACACGGTTCGAGCGCGGAGGCGTCCGCGGGTCATCGTCCGCCAATGACGGCGATGTAGGCCGTCACCCACTCGTGATACGGCACGCACTCGCGACCACCTCCGCAATTGGCCACCGGCGTCCGCCAGAACGCGATCCGCTCGAAGTTGCCCGCCCCGTTGGTTTCGCAGCCGCGCTCGCCGAGCAGGCTGTTGCCCATGCACGCATCCGGCGTCGACGGCACCGAACCGAACCAGGCCGCCAGATCTCCCTGTGTCTTGGGCGCGATCGAATGGTCCAGCCACCGATACGCACAGTTGGGATGCGGCGCATCGACATGCATCATGGTCGTATCGGCCCACCCGGTTGCGCCCTCGGCGGGAATCGTGCTGGCCACCGGCGCTTTGCGGCTTCTCAACAGGTTCACCTGAAACGGCCACGAGCTCGAGGCGACGACGCCCTCGTTCACGAAGTCGTCCACCTGAATGCCCGCATCGTGCCAGTAGCGGCCCACGATTTTTCGCTGCTGCCTGAGCAGCTCGATGGCTGCCTGGAACTGCTTGCGATCGAGGGCATACGGATCCTGGATTCCCAGCTCGGGCCGATGATGCTTGAGATAGAGCGCCGCGTCGGCCACGTAGATCGGTCCGTCGAATGCCTGCACCCGGCCGCGGTTCGACTTGCGATCCGGGAAGGTCACCTCCTCGAACACGACGTTCCAGCTGGTCGGCGGCTGCGGAAAGACCGTTGTGTTGTACATGAGCACGTTCGATCCCCACTGGTACGGCACGCCGTAATGCTTGCCGCCAACGGTATGCCAGGGCGCGTCTTTCAGCCGCGGATCCAGACGATTCCAGCCGGGAACGAGCGCCGTGTTGATTGGCTGGACACGTCCCCCGGAAATCAAACGGAGGCTCGCATCGCCCGACGCGGTGACCAGATCGAAGCCGCCCTCGTTCATCAAGGCCACCATCTCGTCCGAGGTCGCCGCGACCTTGACGCTGACCTTGCATCCGGAGTCTCGCTCGAAACCCGTGACCCAGTCGTAGCCTTTGTCGGTGTCGCCGCGCTCGACATAACCGGCCCACGCGATGATCGACACAGCACCTTCTCCCACGCCAAGCGCGTCGCGGGTGGCGCCCGGCGAGGCCGGCTCGTCCACCCGCCCGCCGCCGCAGGAAGCGGCGAGGAGACCCGCTGTCACTGCCGCCAGGGCCAACCGCACGACCCGATTGCCACGTCGACTTCTCATTAGCGCGCTCCTTCCGGGACGGACCGGATTGTCCATCGACTCGGCGAAACCAGGCAAGCTCTCAACCTTTCGAGCGCGAAAGTCGTCTAAGCGCTCGATGGTCATCGGCTTCCGACGCAACGCCTCTTCGGCTGCGTTGGTCGTCGCAGTTCAGGCAACCGCCATCACGCTGGCCAACCAGTCGCCCGCGCCTGACAACCGCCCGGCCCCGTTCGAGCTCGAAGCCGTCCCGGTGACCGAGGCCGCACCGATCAAGGTGGACGGCGAGCTCACTGAAGAGGCCTGGACGACGCGGAGCGCGATGTCAGCGTTCCGGCAGCGCGAGCCGGTCGAAGGCGGATCCCCCAGTCATCCCACCGAGGTCTGGGTGGCTTACGACGCCGTCGCGCTGTATGTGGCCGTCGTGGCACACGACAGCAGCCCCGATCGCATCGTGGCGCACCTCAACCGGCGTGATGAAAACTCCCCGTCCGACTGGATTCACGTGCTCGTGGACTCGTATCACGATCGGCGAACCGCCTTCGAGTTCTCCGTCAACCCGGCCGGCGTCAAGATCGACAAGTATTGGTTCGACGACGTCAAGGAGGACGCGAGCTGGGACGCCATCTGGGACGTGCGCACGACGGTCGATGCGGGCGGCTGGCGCGCGGAATTCCAGATTCCGTTTTCCCAGCTCCGCTTCAACCCGGTGGGCGAGCACGATTTCGGGTTTGCCGTGGTGCGTGAGATTGCGCGCCTCAATGAGACGTCGACCTGGCCGCTCCTCGCCCGCAGCGCCAACGGCTATGTGTCGTCGTTCGGAAATCTGAGCGGCTTGCGGTTCGGGGGATCGCCGAAGCGGCTGGAGCTCATCCCCTACGCGGTGGCGCAACTCGCCACCGACCGGCGCGAACCCGACAATCCATTGATCAACACGATCGATCCGGGCGCCTCCCTTGGACTCGATTTGAAGTACGCGATGACGCCGGGCTCGACGCTGACGGCCACGCTCAACCCGGACTTCGGCCAGGTCGAAGCCGATCCCGCCGTCGTCAATCTCTCGGCGTTCGAGACGTTCTTCGCCGAGCGCCGCCCGTTCTTCGTGGAGGGCGGCGGCATCTTTCGCTTCGACATCAACTGCAACGACGACCGGTGCACCGGACTCTTCTATTCCCGCCGCATCGGCCGCGCGCCGCAGAAAGAGCTCGACCTTCCCGACGAAGACTATGCGGCGGTACCCGCCCAGACGACCATTCTGGGAGCGGCCAAGGTGACCGGCCGTATCGGGCAGTTCTCGTTCGGCGCGCTCAACGCCCTCACCCAGGAGGAAACCGGAACGATTGCCCACGAAGGTCAACAGACGAGCGTCACGGTCGAGCCGCTCACCAACTACGCCGTGATTCGCGCACGCCGCGAGTTTCGGAACCAGTCGTCCGTCGGCGGGATGGCGACAGCCACCATCAGGCGTATCACGCCGGACGTCGAGGAAATCCCGGGCGAAGCCTTCACGGGAGGCGTCGACTGGGACTGGCGCCTCGCGCGGAGCCTTTCGCTGCGGGGTTATTGGGCGGGCAGCGAACTCCAGGGCACAGCGAAGGCCATCGACGAAGTACAGACCAACGGCGTGCACGCACTTCAGCGTCCTGATGCCACGACGCTCGACTACGACCCCACCCGCACGTCGCTCGGCGGCTCGGCCGCGCAGCTCAGTTTCAGCAAGATTGCCGGCGAACGCACGCGCTTCAACAGCGTCGTGTCCGTCAAGACGCCGGGATTCGACATCAACGACGTGGGATTTCTGCGCCGGGCCGACGAGCGTGCGATGAACAACTGGCTGCAGCTCCGCAACGATCGGCCCTCGAAGTACTTCCGCAGCCTGCGCGGTAACCTCAATCAGTGGGCCGGGTGGAATTTCGACGGCGACCGGATCTCGGCGGGCTTCAACGTCAATGCACACGCCGTCTTCACCAACAACTGGCGCACCGGCGGTGGGTACACGGTCGAGTTGAGCACCTATGACGATCGCTTGACGCGCGGCGGCCCGGGCGGCCTACGCAACTCCGGCTGGAGCTACTGGCAATACATCGAAACCGACGCCCGTCGCACCTTCGCGATGGACTCCTTCAATCTGTATCGCACCGATCGGCACGGCACGCGCCTCTACGAGCTGAACCCGTCGGTGACCTACCGCCCGACACCGGCGCTCTCCCTCAGCGGCGGCGTCAACTTTGCCCGCAATACCGACGATGCGCAGTGGATCGAGGAGGTCGAGCAGGACCAGCGCACGCACTACGTGTTCGGCCGCCTGAACCAGACCACGCTCGGCGTAACGACCCGGCTCAACTACACGCTCACGCGCGACCTCTCCATTCAGCTCTATGCCGAGCCGTTCGTTTCCGTGGGCGACTACACCGACTTCAAGGAACTGGCGGACGGACGGGCCCCCCGCCATGCCGATCGCTACGCGCCGTTTGCGTATGAGGACAATCCCGACTTCCACTTCCGGTCGTTCCGCACGACCAACGTGCTCCGCTGGGAGGTACAACCCCGGCTCCACGCTGTTCGTGGTGTGGCAGCAGGGTCGTGAAGAGGAAACCGAGCGCGGCGATTTCCGGTTCGGACGTGACTTCAGCAATATTTTTGCGCTGCCGTCGACCAGTGTTTTCCTCGTCAAGATCGCCTACTGGCTGAACCCGCGCTGAGCCATTTTCGACCTCGACCGCTGTTCCCGATTCGCGCTGCACGCCGGCATGTTCTACACTTTTAGAATTGTCCCGGCTGTCGCTCATCACCGCGTGGGTTGTGGCGTCGCTGGCGGCGGGCGCCTCGGCTCAACCTGATCAGCCGACCCCGCGCGCGACACACGCCTTCACAATCACCGCATCCAGCGTGCCATGGCTGCTCGCCACCGGCATGGAGGCACGCGTCCCGCTGACGATCCGCAACGACGGACTCGAGACCTGGAATTCTGACCACGGCTTCCGCGTCGCCTATCACTGGCTCACCCTCCGCGGCACGATGGTGAGTCGCGACGGGGCCCGCACCGAACTTCCCGCGGTTGTGCGGCCCGGCCGTTCGGTCGACCTCGTCGCCCGGCTGTTCACACCGGAAGAACCAGGCATCTATCGCCTGCAATGGGACATGGTGCAGGAGCACGTCACCTGGTTCTCGGTCCGCGACCCGCATTTCCCGATCACCCACGTCATGGTCGTCATGCCGGGGATGAACGGGGCCTTCAACGCGGTGCCCGCGCTGACGGTCATCGCCCTGTGCCTGCTCGGCTTCATCTACGCCGCTCGCAAGGCCTGGACTGTTCACCCGCTGCTCCTGTCCCTGCTGGGCCTGAGCGATCTCATCTGGTGCACCAGCTCGCTCTGGTCGAAGCAGTGGCGCGTGATCGCCGAAGCCGAGACGATACCGTCCCCCGGCCACGGGTGGATCGCGCTTGCGGTAGCGGCCGTGGGCCCGGTCATGCTGTTGTGGCTTCCCCGCCGCTTCCGGCCGTGGGCCGCGTGGGTGGTGGCGGCGTTGGGCGCGCTGTTGGTCCTCGCCGATCTGCTGTATTTCCGGTACTTTGGTGACGTCATCTCCGCCCCGGCCGTGCTGGGCGCCGGCCAGACCGGCCGGCTGGGCTCGGACATCCGCAGCCTGCTTCAGGGGGTGGACATCTGGCTCGCTGTCGATCTGGTCGCCGCCATTCCGCTGCTAGTCGTCGTGTCGCGTATGCCGGCAACCGCCCTCCCGGCGCGCTGGTCCCGGCGGGTCGCAGTCGCGTGCGCCCTGATCGCGCTCGTCCCTGGTACGGTGCTGGGCGTGCGCCTACGCGTCACTGACCGCGGCGCGTTTCAGCGCGTCTTCCGCAACATGAACCTCGTCGAGGACATCGGGCTGTTCGGCTACCACGCCGTCGACCTGGGCCGTCAGGTCCAGTCGGCCATCGTCAGGGCCGACCTCGGTGACGACGAGGTCGCGGAAGTGCAGCGCTGGTTCGTGGAGCAGGCTCTCAAGCGATCGGGACATGGCGAATGGTTCGGGGTCGCCAAGGGTCGAAACCTGATCGTGCTCCAGGTGGAGTCGATGCAGCAGTTCGTGCTTCGCTACGAGATCGGCGGGCAGCGAGTCATGCCGGAGCTGAACAACCGGCTGAGCAAAGCGATCTGGTTTTCGCGGATGACCGATCAAACCAGCGAAGGGCGCACCTCGGACGGTGAGTTTGTCACCCTCGCTTCGCTTCTGCCCATCCAGCATGGGGCCGTTGCGTTCCGCTACCCCGCCAACCGCTTCGTGACCCTGCCCGACGTGCTCGCGAAGCATGGCTATCACACGCTCTCGGCCATTCCCTTCGATTCGGACTTCTGGAACCGGCGTGTGATGCATCCCGCTTACGGGTTCGCTCGCAGCCTCTTCGTGGAGGATTTCCGGCCGGGCGAGCGGATTGGGTGGGGGCTGAACGATCGCGATTTCCTCAAACAGCTCGCTCCAACGATTCAGGCGCTGCCGCGTCCGTTCGCGGTCTGGGGAATTACCCTGTCGCTCCACCATCCGTTCACGGATTTTCCGGATCACCTGAAGTCGCTCGACGTCGGCCCCTGGGAGGGTGAACCGTTCGGCAACTATCTCCACACGATGCATTTCTTCGACCAGGCGTTGGCCGAGTTCATCGGGACGCTCGGCTCATCGGGTCTCCTCGACAACACCGTGATCGTTGTCATGGGCGACCACGATGCCGGCTTCCGCTGGAATTCTCAGCTCGCGAACGCACTAGGATTCTCGAACAACCAGCTCGAATGGACGCTCGCCGATCGCGTGCCCTTCGTCGTGTGGATCCCGGGTGAAGAGGGGCCGCGCGGAGAGAACACGACGCTCGCCGGCCAGAGCGACATCACTCCCACGCTGTTGTCGCTGCTCGGCATCGATGCCGCGCCGTTCCCCTTCGTGGGCAGGAATCTCATGAACGGCAGCGCCACAGGGCCGGTCATCAGGCCCTATGGCAACTGGCTCGACGAACACCACCTCTTCATCGGCACCGGCCGCAATGACATCTGCTACGACACGGCGACCCGCCAGCGAGTCGGGCTGTCGGCCTGCCAGCCGGCGGTGCCCTCCGCAGCCGAGGCCTATCGCGTCTCGCAACAGGTCGTCACCTTCGACCTGCAGGAGCGCCTGGCAGACGAAGGCGTGCAATAGGTGTCGACTGTGGCCGATGGCGGGGTGTGGGATCGCCACTACCGCGATGAGGTCGATGCCGTCTACCTCTACCGCCGGCTCGCAGAGGTCGAGCGCGACCCGACCCGCCGCGACCTGTTCGAGCGGCTGGCCGCCGTCGAGGATCGGCACGTCGCGCGCTGGCAGGAAATCTTCCAAGAGCACCAGCGCACGCTGCCGAACCATTCCCCCACCCCCCACGTCAGACTGCTGGCCTGGATAGGCCGGCGGTTCGGCTCTGGTCTGGTCCTGCCGATGATCCTGGCGGACGAGGGGCGGGAAGTCGAAGCGTATCTTGGTCTCGCCAGCCAATCGACGGAGCCGCCCGTGCGCGAGGCGGCGGCGACGATTGCGGTCGATTCGGCCTTACACGCGCGAGACCTTGCCGCCGTCCTCGGCAGAACCGCGGAGCCGTGGCACGTCTCGGCGTCGGCCGGTTACCTTCGCAGCCTGGTGTACGGATTCAACGATGGCCTCACCGCAAACTTCGGCCTGGTCGCCGGTGTCATCGGTGCCAGCGTCGATCCCCACATCGTCATCATCACGGGCGTGGCCGGCGCCATCGCCGACGCCCTGTCAATGGGCGCGAGCGGCTATCTCGCCGCCAAGAGCCAGGCCGAAGTGCAGGCACACCAGATCGAGATGGAACGCCGCGAACTGCAGCTGATGCCCGATCTGGAACGCGAGGAGCTGGCGCTGCTCTACGAGGCCAAGGGGCTCACGCGAGAGCGCGCGATCGAGACTGCCCGTGAACTGATGCGCGATCCCGTCCAGGCCCTGGATGCCCAGGTGCGCGACGAGCTCAATATCACCGAGGCGCCCATGACGCCCGCCATCGATGGCTGGGTCACCGGGGCAGCAACCGCCGTCGGGGCCTTCATACCCATTGCCCCGTTCCTGGTCGTGTCGGCGGACGTTGCGGTGTGGATTTCGTTGACGGTCAGCATGCTCGCGCATTTTCTGGTGGGCGCGGCCAGGAGCTTCTTCACCGGGCGGGGCGTCTGGGCCAGCGGCCGCGACATGTTCGCCGTCGGCTTTGGCGTTGCGCTCATCGGCTATGCCATCGGCGAGCTCATCACCCACCTGCTCTAGCGAGTTGCCGACGTCAGAGCCTCGCTGAGGAGCACGTGAAAATGGTGTACGCCATTCTCGCGCCTCGGCGAATAGCGCCCGCGATCGTAGGACCGCGACTGGAGGCCTCGCTGCACACGTTCGCAGATGGCCATGTCCTCACGCTGAACCTCGTCGGCAAACGCAATCGCTTTCTGAATCCTGCCCTGCACCTCGGGTGACGAGGGGTCGTGAAAGTACCACTCGAAGACCGTGCGCGTGCGATCGGCGGCGACAGGCTCGATGAGGTTGATCTGCAGGTTGTCTGGATAGATGTTGAGCATCAGGTTGGGAAAGATCCACAGATAGAGCGCCTCGGTTTGATCCTCGACCGTCGAGTACAACCGTTCGCCGGCGTCACCCTGCGCTGATGCCCGGATCGGAGCCTGCTGCTGCGAGTATCGGGCACGCGTGACCGTGTGATATTTCGCGTAGTCCAGTTCGCGCATCAGTGACGGGTGAATCAGGGGGATGTGGTAGCCCTCCAGATAGTTGTCGACGTACGCCTTCCAGTTGCACGCCACCAGGGTACTCGCGGCGCTCGACGAACGACATCTTCGAGAGCGCGAAGCCCGCGGCACGCGCAGGAATGTCCTCGAGGCTGGTCGCCAGATCGGGTCGGGGCCCATCGACCCGCACGAATACGAATTGTTCCCACATCTCGACCGCGACTGCCGGCAGGCCGACCTGTACGTCGATCGAAGCCCTCGACGCCGTCGAAATCAGGCGCGCCGATGAGACGACCGTCGAGCCCGTAGGTCCAGCCATGATACGGACACTGCAGGGACGAGCGGCAGCCTGCCCCCTCGACGACCAGCGCCGCGCGGTGACGGCAGACGTTGTAGAACGCCCGCAGGGTCATATCCCGGTCGCGGACGACCACAATGGGCTCGCCCCCGATCTCCGTCGTGAAGAAGCTACCCGGCTGCGACACCTGCTCGGCGCGGCCGGCGTACCTGCCACGTGGTCTGGAATACGCGGAGGCGCTCGAGATCCAGCACGCGCGGGTCGGTGTACAGGCGCCCCGGCAATGTGAATGCGCGCGCGACGTCCGGATCGACGCTGAAATCTCCTGTCGTCATCGTCGCGACATCGACGGCGCCTGCCTGCAGCCAGGGGACAGGCCATCCACCCAGCGCCACAGCACATTCTCGTGGCCGAGGCCGTGGGGTACGAGATGGCCGCTGGACCTACGCTGGCGCTTCATGGCGTCTGCTGCGACGAAGGAGGGACGATGTCCTTGAGGCGAAGGTAGGTGACGAGGTTGCCATAGTGCTCGCTGTCGTGTGTGACGTTGATGGTCAGCGCGCTGAAACGCGTGTGCTCCGTATCGAAGAGCTTCACCTGGCCGACAGCCTGCGACTCACTGAGACTGTTGTGCGCCTGATCGCAATAGGCAATCGACGCGTTGACCGCCTTCACCAGGGCGTCCTTCGCCGTCGTCTTCTCGAAATCCACCGTGTTGGGGTTCGGTTCGCCTCTCACGGCGCTGCAGATGATGTAGTGCTCGTTGGCGAGGTGTCCGAGAATCTCGCCGAAGGTCCGCACTTTGGGTGTCGGCCGAAAGCCGTAGTCCGGAGCGGGCATCGCCGCCGCCGAGCGCGCGATATTCGCTTTGATGGAGTCCCAGCCCTCCTGAATGGCCGCCAGAAACGGGCTCTTCGATTGGGCCGACAGCGTGCCGCCAACCGAGAGGAACACGACAAGGATAGCCGTTGCGCGCATGAGATAACCTCCTCGGGCCGGGTCCGCTGGCCCTCCACCGCCCGATTGTGCAGAATACGCCCGATCCTGGTCTTCGGGCGAGCGTTCTGAGACCGTGTTCCGAACGGGAGGAGGCCATGACCCGCGAAGAGATCGTCGCGTTCTACACCCGCCGGCAGGAGGCGTGGAAACGGCTCGACGCCGCCGAGCTCGCCGCCGGCCATGCCAAGGACGGCACGGTTGAGAGTCCCAATGCAGGCCACGTCAAGGGACGCCCGCTCATCGAGGAGATCTACCGGATGTGGTTCGCGGCCTTCCCGGATCTCGAATTCCGGATGGACGATCTCGTGGTCGATGGCGATCGGGCCGTCGTGCTGGCGACGGTCATCGGCACCGACTCCGGAGGGTTCATGGGACTGCCGCCGAGCGGCAAGCGGTTCAAGCTGAACCTGTGTCTGGCGAGCCGTGTCGTAGACGAGCAGATCGTGCACGAGCGCCGCATTTACGATTTCACCGGCGTGCTGGTGCAGATCGGCACGTTGAAGGCCCGACCTGCCTGAATCCGCGGTTCCCCACTGGTTCGACCGGGGCTCAACTGATGTCGTGCGGCCGTCGTATCGCAACCGGGGTAATCCTGGCGGCGCTTGGCTTCGCCGGTACGGTCAGCTTGCATCACGTCCGCGCCGCACCCCAGGTTCCGCCGCACTGGACCGACGCCGTCCGCCGCATCGTGCTGGCGAACGGCTTGACACTCCTGCTCCTGCCCTACGGAGACACGCCCATTGTCGCTGTGCAGGCGCTCTATCGGGTCGGCAGCCGGAACGAGGCGCCCGGCAAGACGGGCGTGGCGCACTACGTCGAGCACATGGCGTTCCGTTCGACCGAGGGCATTGCCAAGGACGATCTCACCAATCAGATTCTCCGCTGGGGCGGCAGTTGGAACGGATATACCTCGTACAATCACACGACCTACGCGTCGGCCGTGCCTTCCGAGCACCTGGACGCCGTGATTGCTCTCGAACGGGAGCGGATGTCCCGCGTCATCTTCTCCGAGGAGGAAGTGGCACGCGAGCGCAACAGCGTCATCACGGAGCTGCGGGAGTACGAGGACTGGCCGCCCTACACGCTGATCGATCACCAGCTGCGCCCGCTCGCATTCGGCGCGCACCCGTACGGATCGCCGATCATGGGTTCCATCGACGATCTCAGGCGGGTGGCTTCGAGCGAGCTCCAAGACTTCTATCGGCGCTACTACGCGCCCAACAACCTCGTGCTCGTCATCGTGGGCCGGTTCGATCCCGAAACGGCGCTCGACGCGGTCCAGCGTCAGTTCGTTGATTCGGAACCAACCGGGCGCTCACCGGCGATCGGCGCCGAGGCGCCGGCGCAGGCCCGAACGAAACGCATCACGTTGCGCGGTCCCGGTCGCGTCTCCCACGTGGAAATCGCCATTCGTGCTCCCGCAGTGGGCGACTCCGACTTTTCGACGCTGCTCGTCGCGGACGCCCTGCTCGGCGGCGGCAAGACTGGGGGTCGGGAAGAAGTGAGAAATGGATCGCTCCTCGATGACGCGCTCGTCGCCACGAACCTCGCCACCCGAGTTTCCACGGAGATCGAGCCTTCGGAGTATCCGGGCCTCTATTCGATCGGCGTCGAAGCAAAAGAAGATGCCGATCTGACCCGCATCGAGTCCGGCGTACGTGGCGCGATTGGCAGGCTCCACGAGGCGACCGGTGAGGAGGTGGTTCGCGCCACGGGAGAAGTCCGTGCGGCCCTGGTGCTCGAGCCCGACGGCAACAGCGCCATGGCCGATCTGCTGGCCCGATTCGAGGGCCTTGGCTCCTATCAGCGTCTCGCGTCGCTCGATCGTGAGCTCTCCCAGGCCACCCCCGAGGCCGTCAGAGCGTTTGCCGTCTCCCGGCTTGCCGAGTCGCAGTGGACCATCGGGTGGTTCGAGCCGAACGCGGATCAGGCGGTGGACCGACCGCGAACCCTGTCCGACCCGCCAGGACCTCCGACGCTCGCAACGCCCATGGGCCGCAAGACACCTGCCAGCCCGTCGGAGGCGGCCCTCACGGCGCCGATTCTGCCGGCGCCAGAAAACAGAGTCCTGACGAACGGCCTCAAAGCGCTGGCGATCGAAATGCCTGGCCCGGCGGCCAGTCTGAGAATTCGTCTGCAGGTAGGCGCCGTCTGCGATCCGCCCGACCGCCCGGGGCTTGCCGTCCTGACGGGCCGGCTGCTGAGCGCATCGGCCATATCAGAGGTCTCCGCGCCCACGACACTCGAGGCTGCACTCAGCACATTGAACGCCACCGTGATCGAGAGCGCATTTTCACTGGACCCGGTTGGGAGCAATCGCCACTTCATGGACATCGCCGTCCGGCTACCCGGCGATCGGCTGACCGAGGCGATCGAGCTGACCGCCGACTGGCTTGCACACCCGCGAGTTTCGCAGGGCACGCTCGACGCGGCGCGCCACTCACTTCAGGCGGATCTCGAAGCCGCCCAGGACGACAGCGACTGGCGCGCGACGCACGCCGCGCTCGCGAAGCTCTATGGCTCGCTACGACCTCTCGGTCGTCCTGCCGCCGGGGACAGCGCCTCGCTCGAGCGCATCACCCTCGACGATGTGCGCCGATTCCATGCGCGCTGGATCCGGCCAGAGCGAGCCATCGTCGCGGTCGCCGGTCACGCTGATCCGCGGCGCACGATCGAAGCGATCGAAGGAACGTTTGGGGGCTGGAACGCCGGTACGCGCTCAGAGACGCTGCCGCTCGCAGAGAGTCGGCCCGCAGCCAGCGGACGGGTTCACGTTTCCCTGCCGCACAAGGAGCAGGGGAGCATCGCGGTGGCTCTTCCGGGTCTGGGTCGTGCAGATCGCGACTACGCCGCCGTCCGAGCGCTCAACTACCTGCTCGGCGAGACGGGGTACGCCGGGCGGCTCGGCCGCGCGCTGGTGGACAGCGGCATTGCGTACGCCGTGTACACCACGCTCGGGGTCGACCCCGATCCCGGACCGATTGTGATTCAGACCAACGCGGTCGATACCGACGACGCCGTACGCCTCATCCTGTCAACGCTCCAAGTCCTTTCGGCGGATGGTGTTGGCGACCGGGAACGCCGCGAGGCGCAAGGATATCTGCTGGGCCGTCTGCTGTTCCGGTTCGAGTCGGCCTCGGTCGCCGCAGAAGCCCTTGCTGAACGCGCTCACGCGGGACCGGCCGGCGAGTGGGAGGCCTTCGCCGCCAACGTTCTTGCCCTGACGACAGCGGACCTCAACCGTGTCGCCGCCACCTACTACACTCCCTCGCGCGCCGCGATCGCCGTCGCGGGCCGCTGAGCGGACCCCTTTCGTTTCGCACCGGATAGCAGGAGCTTCTCGAAAAGGCCATGAACCGGTTTCTGGGCTACGCGTGGCCCGGCAACATTCGCGATCTGGAGAGCACGGTCTTTATCGGTGGAGCAACCGTCGACTCACGAGAGACGGCTTGCGCCCGAATCACCGCGGGCAGCCATGGCTCCGATCCGCCGGATCTCCGGCACCTCGAGCACTCTGACGCCGGCGGGCTCCTCGACGATCGCGTAGATCAGCGCCGATAGCATCTCGTCGAGCGTCACCAGCCCCAGACGCCGGGCTGTTGGCCGCGTGGCCGGAAAACGCTCGAGCATCGCGTAGCACGGAGTCAGCACCAACGGCCAGCGGCGGCCGGGTCCCAGCACATACCAGGGTCTGAGGATGGTGGCCGGGTGCCCGCTTTGGCGGATCAGCGCCTCGCACTGCGCCCGGACGGCGACGTATGCGCGCATGACGGGTGCCGGGTGTGCCACGCTGAGATACACCAGCTGCCTGAGCGACGCTCCTTCGACCGCCGACAGCGACGCCTCCAGCGAGGCCAGATCGACGGTCCGGAATTGGCGCACCTTCCACGGTGCCGGATGCGAGGTGCCGAGCAGGTGCACGAAGGTATCGTCGCCAGCGAGGTGCCGGCGAAGGCTCGGCCCATCGAAGGGATCGCCAACGACGACGTGCGCGCCGGCCGGCACCCGCTTCTCGGATCCTGAGCGCGCCAGCACGGTGACGCGAGCTCGACGAGCCACCAGCCGCTCGACGAGCGGCCGTCCGAGGAAGCCCGTACCGCCCGAGACGAAGATGTTCACGACCTTCGGGATCCACGGCCGGGAGCGGTCTCGCGCCAGAATCGGGCGAGCAGATTGGCCGCGACTTCGGTGCGGTACTCCGCCGTCGATCGAACGTCGTCAATCGGCGAGATCTCGGATATGAGAATACGCCGCGCCTCGTCGATTGGGCGGCCCTCGGCCAATGCCTGCTCCGTCCGCGGTAATCGCCGAACGGTGGGGGCCACACTGCCGACGGCCAGCCGCGGCCGCAATGCTCGCACGCCGGCCATGACCACCTTGGAGATGGACTGGGCCGCGCGAGTGCCCACCTTGCAGAACCATTGCGCGCCCGCCACCGACGGCACTTCGACCGCCACGATGAGTTCGTCGGGTTTGCGGACGCTCAGCCGATAACCCGTGTAGAAATCCGAGAACGGCACGCGTCTCGTCCCGTCGAGGCTCTGCAGAACGATCACGGCTTCGGCCACCGCGAGCACTGGAAGGGTATCGCCGGCGGGCGACGCATTGGCGATGTTGCCGCCTAGAGTGCCGCGATTGTGAATCTGCAGGCCGCCCACCTCACGCGCGGCTGCGGCCAGCATCGGTAAACGGCGCCGCACGAGCGGTGATGCCAGCAGATCTGTGTAGGTCGTCAGGGCGCCGATCGAGAGCGCCCCGTTCCGGAGGCGAATGCCTCGCAGCTCGTCGAGCGGCCACAGATTGAGAAAACGCGAAGCGGGCGGCGATCCTGCATTGATCGCGACATAAACGTCCGTACAGCCAGCAATCGGGACGAGCGTCGCGTCCTCGCGCAGCTGCCGCAAGGCGTCGCGCAGAGAGCGCGGTTGTTTCAGCTCGAGCAACGAGAAAGCCGTTCGCATCCTGGCTCGCTCATCCGCGCTGACGTGCGGGTCGCGCCCGGGCCGGTCGTGTCGCCTTGGCTACCGAGCGATAGATGGCCGCGTAGCCGGTGCAGCGACACAAATTGCCAGACAGACCCTCGCGGACTCGAGCTCGAGACGGCCGAGGACCCAGCGTCAACGCCGCCATGATCATGCCCGGTGTGCAGATCCCGCATTGCGCGCCGCCCTCGGTGACGAACGCCCGCGGCATTGGATGAGACGCGCGCACGCCCTCGATCGTCTGCACACGGCATCCCTCCACCTGCACGACAGGCACGAGGCACGAATTGACCGCTCGTCCGTCGACGATCACGGTGCATGCGCCGCACTCTCCTTCGCCGCACCCCTCTTTCGTGCCAGTCAGGCCGAAGTCTTCCCGGAGCACGTCGAGCAGCCGACGAAGCGGATTCGTCTCGAGACCGACCGGCGAGCCGTTGAGGCGGAACCGCATCAGAGCCGTGGCAGGACCCGCTCAGGCGTGGCCGGGATTTCGCGCAGATCGATCCCGAGATGACGCAGCGCGTTGACGATGGCCGGCGCTGGACCGTCGATCGGCATCTCCCCGACGCCTTTGGCGCCGAACGGTCCGTGACGATACGGCCGCTCCAGCACGACCACATCGAATGCGGGGGTGTCGAGCGTCGTCGGGATGATGTAGTTCGTCAACTGCGCGTTGGCCATGCGTCCATCGCGCATGACGACTTCCTCGAACAGGGCGTAGCCCACGCCTTGCGCCGTACCGCCTTCGATCTGGCCCCGGACCAGCATCGGATGGATGGCCTTGCCAATCTCGGCGACGGTCGTCACACGGAGCGGCGCCACTCGTCCACTGTCGCGATCCACTTCGACTTCCGCCACATTGCACGCCCAGCCATAGGCGCCATACGCGTCGCCCCGATAGGTCGCATCGTCCCATTCGAGGCCCGGTGGTTTCTCGTATTGCGCTGTCACGACCATCGGGCCGTAACGACGGAAGTACTGAGCCGGGGTCAGGGTTCCCAGCCGCTTCTTGAGATCCTCGGCGCAACGTTCCAGGAGTCGTCCCACCACCATGCAGGTACGCGAGGCTACTGTAGGCCCGCTGTCGGGCACCTGAAACGTGTCCGCCGGCGCGACCTCGACCCGGTCGTACGAGATCCCCAGCGTGTCGGCGACGATCTGCGCGTGCATGGTCCGCGTGCCCTGCCCTATCTCAGTACTCGCCACGAGGATGCGGACCCCCTTGCGAGTCACCTCGAGCGCCGCCTTCGAGGCGAGTTTCACTTCACCGCCTCCCGTGAATCCGGACCCGTGGAAGTAGAGAGACAGGCCGATGCCACGGTTCGTGCCAGCGAGCGCGCGGCGGCGGCGTCTGAATCCGGTCCGCCTCACCGCTTCGCGCAGGGTCTGACGTGCGCTGCAATCGGCCCCCAATTGCTGTCCGGTGGCCGTGGTGTCGCCGGGTCTGAGCGCGTTCCGATCGCGCAGCGTCACCGGATCCATCCCGAGCTCCTCGGCAATGCGCTCCATGTGCACTTCGGCAGCGAACAGCGTCTGCGGCGCGCCGAACCCCCGAAATGCCCCGTTCGGCGGCGTATTGGTCATGACGACGCGCCCCCGGATGCGCACGTGGTCGCAGCGATACGGCCCGGTCGCGTGAATGACGCCCCGCGACAGGACGACCGCACTGAGCGTGGAGTAGGCGCCGCCGTCCATCAGCACGTCGATGTCCATCGCCGTGAGGCGACCGTTCCGCGTTAGACCGGTCCGGTGCCTGACGATGGAAGGATGTCGCTTGGTCGTCGCCAGCATGTCTTCGAGGCGGTCGTAGACCAGCTTGACGGGGCGGCGCGACTTCAACGCGAGTAGCGCCGCATGCCCGGCGATCACGGATGGATAGTCTTCCTTGCCACCGAAGCCGCCGCCGGTCTCGGTTTGCACGACGCGCACGTTATCGTCCGGGAGGTCGAGCAGCACGGTGAGCGCCCGGTGCACGTAGTACGGGCACTGGAGCGACCCGAACACCGTAACCCCGCCGTTCGACGGGACCGCCAGTACACCATTGGGCTCGATATAGAGCTGCTCCTGGAGTCCCGTCCGGTACTCCCCTTCGACGATGTGATCTGCCAGAGCGAAACCGGTGTCCAGATCGCCTTTTTGAATGTCGATCGACTTGAAGCTCGTCATCGACAGAGCCGGATCGAAGAGCGGCGTCTGTGGCTGGTACTCGATCCGCGGCTCCACGCTCCAGAGCGTCTCTCGATTTTCGTGCGCGAGCAGCAGAATGGGCTCGGCCACGTGACGCACGACGCGCTCGGCCAGCGCCGGCTGGTCGGCGTCGATCAGGGCGACGACATTCCGGCCGGGAATATCGCTGAAGTTGACGACGGTGAACCCGGTGGTGTCGAATGCGAGGTCGACCGACGCGATCGTGGCGGCGGCGACGGTGGAGCGAATCGTCCGGCCGTAGAGCATGCCCGGCAGCAGCATGTCGTCGACGTACTTCGCCGTGCCGCGCACCTTGTCGATGCCGTCCTTGCGCAGCACATTCCTGCCGACTGCCTTCATCTCCGGATTCTCGCGCGGCCGATCTCGTCGCTCGCCCAGCGCGGCATGCCGCGTCGCATGTTAGGCTGGCCTCCGACACGAGTCAACGTGACCGGCAACTCGACCCGCGCCGTTTTCTTGGGAGCCCATCGATGAAGTTGACCCTGGACGAGCCCGCACGTCTCACGGTGCTCCAGCGTCTCCAGCAGGCGAACGCCCGTGTCGCCGTGCGTTATCCGGGCGAGCGTGAGGCGCGTCAGCCGGTCCATACGGTGTACGGAGGCGCCCACCTCTTCAAGGCGAACTCCGCGCAGAAGCTTGGCGCGATCGCCCTGCGCACGCTGGACGAGTATGCGCCGGATGCGACGGCGCTCGCCGAGGCCCTCGAGATGGATCGGGCGATCGGCGATCGCGTCTACGAAGGCGTTCGCGCGAAGCTCGCACGCGAGCCGGTCGAGGACTTTCGCATCGACTTCGAGGACGGGTACGGTCACCGTGCCGATGCGGAGGAAGACGGCCATGCGGCCGCCGCGGCCGAAGAGGTCGCGCGCGGATGCGCACAGGGTGAGGCCCCGCACGGAATCGGCGTCCGGATCAAGCCGTTCACCGACGAGCTGAAGGCTCGCAGCATCAGGACCCTCGACATCTTCCTGACGACCCTCGTCGAGCGCATGAATGGAGAGCTGCCACTGGGGTTTGTCGTCACGCTGCCCAAGGTCACGTGCGCCGGCCAGGTGGCAGCGCTCGCCGATCTCTTCGACGTGTTCGAGCGCTCGCTTCCGCTCGCAGCCGGCTCCCTGCAGCTCGAGATCATGATCGAAAGCCCGCAAGCCATCATCGACGAGCGCGGCAGCTGTCCGCTGATGGCCTTCGTCGACGAAGCGCGAGGGCGCTGCACCGCCCTTCATTTCGGCACCTACGATTACACGGCGTCGCTTGGCATCACGGCGGCCCATCAACACATGCAGCATCCGTCCTGCGATTTCGCACGCCGCGTGATGCAGGTGGCCATGGCCGGTACCGGTATCTGGCTGTCGGATGGGGCGACCAACGTGATGCCGGTGCCGGTCCACCGGGCGCCTCAAGGGCACACGCTGACGCCAGGACAGCTCGCCGACAACCGCGCCGCGATCCACCGGGCGTGGAAGCTTCACTACGACCACGTCCAGTCGTCGCTCGTCAACGGCTTCTATCAGGGCTGGGATCTGCACCCGTCACAGCTGCCAACCCGGTACGCCGCCGTGCACGCCTTTTTCCTGACCGGAATGGACAAAGCCGCCGGGCGCCTTCGCAACTTCGTGGCGAAGGCGGCACAGGCCACGCTCGTCGGCGAAGTGTTCGACGACGCGGCAACCGGCCAGGGACTGCTGAACTACTTTCTGCGCGCCATGAACTCGGGGGCTGTGGGAGAGGCCGAGGCCGTGCGGCTGTGCAGCCTGACCCTCGAGGAACTGCGCACCCGATCGTTTGCGAAAATTCTCGCCCTGCGCCGCTGAGGGGGCGTACAACTAGTCGATTCTGCGCCGCCTCACGGTGCCTTCGATCAGGCCGTACGGCTCGTCGGTTGGCGTGTAGAGCTCGTGAGCGTTGTCGAGGCCGAACGATCTGAGATCGACCAGCAGATGGTGCTTGTTCGGCAGCGCCAGATGGATTTCGATGACGTCCGCCTGATTCTCGAGGACGGCATCGGCCATGGCGTAGAGAGTGTGCTGAAGCGAAAGGCTCTCGTGCTGCGCGAAAGTCTGGAGAAGATGCTGCCTGATGCTGTGCCACATCGTGCTGTACGGAAGCTCCACCCGGCCGTATCGCCAGGCGGCCGTCACAACGGTGCCAATCACCCGTTCACTGGCCTCCGGCAGGGTCGTGTATTCGTCGCGAAGAAAGCTCCTGAACGCGGAATGACCCGTCTTGAGCAGCGCCAGGCCGAGAATGCCGGCCTCGACCGAGACGTCCTGTCTCGTGCGCATCACCGTGGCCACCCGTCGTTCGTCGCCGGCCAGCATGAAAGCCTGTCCATGCGGCTTCTCACCCACCGCGATCGGCTGCCACGCCCGTTCTGATACCTCCACCCGCGCGCGGGACACAGCCTCGTGGCTGTCGAGAAAACGCGCGGTCAGCGCCAGCGCGAAATCCTCGATATCACCTCCCTCACGCTCGCGCGCGAAGGCATGCACGGTGTTCCTCATCGTGTCGGTCGGGAGCACCATCGTGTTGTCGCCCACGACGTACGCCGGCTCGAACGCCCCGTCGAGGCGAACGTTGACCACCAGATCCTGAACATCATGCCGATCGCCGCGACTGATGACCCGCAGCAGCCGGATGCCGGACTTGCCATAGGCGTTGTCGACGAGGTCGTGGAACACTGTCAGCTCCCCAGATAGGTGGTGTAGCCGAACGGCGAGAGCAGCAGCGGCACATGGTGGTGGCGTCGATCGTCGAAGATTTCGAAGGTCACGGTCACATCAGGGTACAGCGTACGCGTGAGCGTTCGAGCGAAATACCCGCCACTTGCGAACCGGAGTCGGTACACTCCGCGCCTGGTGCCGGCGGGGCCAGCGAGATCCGCCACCCGGCCGTCCGGCCCCGTGACAGCGGCCGACACCCCGGTCCAGTCACTCGAAGTCTCCAGACGCTCCAGCGTGACGGCGACGCCTGCCGCTGGCAGGCCGCTCGTCAGATCGAGCACATGCGTGCTGATGCCCGCCATACTCGGCTACTCCAGTCCTGTGTCGTCGCCGGCAAGCCGACGGAGTCGGATCTCGGTAATCCTGAGCTGCTCGGCCGCCGCCACACGAAGCTCCGCGTCGGGCTCGTTGCCCAGTCGGCTCAGAAGCCGCTCGAGCAGCTCGGTCGCCGTTCGACCCGTCGCACAGACGATGAAGATGTACCCGAATCGCGCGTCATAGCGACGATTGCCCTCGTCAAGTCGGCTCTGAACATCAGCGGATGCGCCACTGACGCGCGCCTGCTCGTCCGCAGACCAGCGATTCGACTTTGCCTGGACGGGGTCTGGGATGGCGGCGCCAGGCGTCGCCGCCGGCTGACCAATTCGTGGATGCGCCTGAAAGGCTTCGAGCCAGTCAGCGGGCGCGAGGCTGTTCCAGATGCGCCCGGCCGTGGTCGAGCATGTGATCGAGATGTCGGAACGGGCGGGCCGTGGCCATGGTGGCCGCCCACACAGTTGATCCGCAGCACACGAGGAATTTCGACGTGGCTTCCGCGTCCGACAACGAATTCAAGCGCACGAGTCCCGGCGCGATCAGGAGGTCAGCCATGAGACTGTTGTGGCTCGCCGAGCACACGCAGCCTGGCCACTCCCCCGTCCGGAAAGATATTCAGCCGGACATGGGTCGCGGCCATGGTCTCCGGAAGCTCGACCTGGTTGCGCGTATCGGGCGCCACCGGCGTCGGAAGCAGCAGGCTCCTCCAATCTGAATCGCCGAGCAGTTCGAGCGATGAGCCTTCCTTCAGATCGACAGCATCCAGCGAGCAGCTTCCCGGCGCGTTTCCCTTGAAATGCGTCGTGTCGATTTCGATCCGGCGAAGAAGACCGCGTGTTCCCAGCCGCACGACGACCCAATCGTGCCCGGGGCCGCGCCGCCGGCGAGTTTCCCAGCCGTCAGCCATGCCGCGAGGAGGATCGGGGCGAACCAGATTGTGCCGAGGTCCAAAGAACATGTCGCTCGCCTGAAGGACAAGGCCGCCGTGATCGAGTGCGGCCAGATCGACATCGCGGCGGCCCAAGGCCGCCCAGTCGGGAAGCACCGTGCCGTGAACCCGCAATCGTGCGACGCCGCCGTCGGGGAAGATATTCAGTCGCACGTGTGTGAAGCGGCCAGGCGTGTCGAGTGCAAAGCGGTTTTGCGTACCGCCCAGCAATGGCTTCCGATGCAGAAGGACGATCCACTCGACGCCACTGCCGCTCAGCGCGTCCGGCGCCACCCTCTCCTCCAGTGCTGTCGCATCGATTGAACACGCTTCAGGAAAGTTGCCGGTGAAATAGCTGGTATCGACGACAACGCCGTGAATGGCGCCGGCCAGTCCCAGCTGAACGATGCACCAGTCGTAGCCCGGAGTGCGGCGCCGGCGGGTTTCCCAGCCATCCATCCACTTTCCGCGGTCGGTATAAAGGCCCTCGACGAAGGTCGGCGCCGCATCCTTCACCAGCGCCTCCTTGGGCGCGAAGAACTCGTCGTTGGCGGATATGGCCACGCCCCCCAGGCGCTCCGACGCCAGGTCGACCAGCTCAGTGAAGTCGGACACGGGTGGACTCCAGCAGCATCCCGGCGTCGAGACGCAGTAAATCCGGACGCCTGTAGACGAGCTGACCTCGCAGAATCGTCATCTCGACCCGGCCGTACAGCGTCTGGCCCGCGTAGGGAGTGAGCGCATGACGAGTGTGGCGCGTCTCGGGATGGACGATGGCTGCAACATCGGGATCCCACACCACGAGATCGGCGTCGGCACCCACCCTCAAGTGCCCCTTGCGATCGGCCAGGCCGGCCAGGCGCGCCGGCCCCTCGGCCAGCCATCGCGGCAGCGCCTCGAGTGCCACGCCACGGCTCCGCGCGCCCGTCCAGACGACCGGCAGCGTGAGCGGCAATGACGAGATCCCTCCCCACGCGTTCAGGAAATCCCCGGAGTCGCGGCACTTGAGCTCGGGCGGCGACGGAGAATGGTCCGAGGCCACGAGATCGATCTCACCCGTCACGAGCCCCTGCCACAGCAGCTCGCGGTTTTCACGCGACCGGATCGGCGGCGCGCACTTGAACTCCGTGGCCCCGTCAGGCACGTCCTCCGCCGCGAAGTGCAGATAGTGCGGACAGGTTTCAACGCTCACGCGCACGCCGCTCCTGCGCGCCTCGGCAATCTCGCCAAGGGCGCGCGCGGTGGAAAGGTGCACGATGTGCACACGCCCGCCAGTCTTGCGCGCCAGCCGGATCAGCAGACGAATGGACTCGAGCTCGGCTTCGTCCGGCCGCGTCGCGAGGTAAGACCGATACCAGCGGCTTTCCGTGCCCCGGGTTGGCTGGGCGTTCCCGAGAATGACCGGATCCTCGGCGTGCACCAGCAGCACGGCGCCGATTCTGGCCAGACCAGACAGCGCGGCCTCGAGATCATCGGCCACGATGTGCGGAAACTCATCCACACCCGAGGCGCAGAGAAAGCACTTGAACCCCAGGACACCGGCATCGGCCATGGACTCGAGCTCGCCGAGATTTCCCGGAACGACGCCACCCCAGAAGCCCACGTCGACGGCCAGGCGACCCGCCGCCGCTCGGCGCTTCTGCTCCAGATGATCCGCCGTGGTGGTCGGGGGAATGCTGTTGAGGGGCATGTCAATCAGAGTCGTGACTCCCCCGCACATCGCGGCACACGTTGCGGAGTCGAACCCTTCCCAGTCAGCGCGGCCGGGGTCGTTCACGTGAACGTGGGAGTCCACGAGGCCTGGCATCACCACGAGCGAGCCGACATCGACGACCTCGCGTGCAGCCGGCGCTGCCGTGACGGCGGTGATGGCCTCGATCCGGCCGCCATCGATCACGAGCGCTCCTTCGCCAAGTCCGTCCCCGGTGAGGAGCCGCCGACTCCTGAGCACGAGATCGCGAATCATCCTCGAATCAGCGAATCAGTGTCACCGTGCTAGGAGCCGTCGTCGACGTTGCCGGCCGTCTTCAGGACCGGCACGTGTGGTTCCTCGAATCGTGTGCCGAGCACCAGCCGAACGACCTCATCGTAGCTGCGAATGCCCTCCTGCACACGGTTGGCCTTGAGAAATCGGTCATAGACGACCCGTCCTGCGTCGCGGGCCGTCGGCCAGACCTGTCCCTGATACTGGCGATAGAGCTCGGCGAGATCCTCGCGAGGCAGCGCCGACAGGCGACGGCCCAGATCAGCGCGCTGAGACTCATCGAGGTCGCCGATTGTTTGCAAGTACATCTGCATCCAGGCGCTGTATCTCGCTGCTTCACCAGCGTGCATCGAGGTGAGCCATGCGACAAAGCCTGCTTCCGATTCGTTCGCAAATCCGGCCAGGTGCGCCCATTCGTGCGCCACGGCAAAGGGGCGCTCGAACGGCAACAGGTCCTCGCGCACGAGTGCCTCGAGGAAGAACGGATCCGTCATGCCGTCCACGGCCGCACGCTGAAAGTACGGGTCGAGGAGCGATCGTTTGGGCCTGCCGGGCACCGCCGGCGCCTGGCCGAGCATCGCGAGGGCCCGCTCGAAGGCGGGCCCGAGCTGTTCCGGTGCGTCGTCGAGGGTGAGGGGAGCGTTTCGGGCCGTCGCTGCCAGCGCATTCATCTCATCGACGCTCATGCGGGCCAGCTCCTCGACCGCCATCTCCGTCACCCGACTGGAGTCGAAGTCGAGGCGGCTCGCCAACGGCTCCCGGCGGTAGTTGAAACCCCAGAAGATGACGAACGCCAGATAGATCAACGCAGCGAGCACCGCGGTATTCAGCGTAAGCCGTGCCAGAGCACGGATCCGCCCGCCGCGTGAGCCGAACAACCGGACAATCCACCAGAGAACGACCAGCGCAACGAGAACGGCTGCGACGTCGAACACGGCGAACGACACGCGGTTCGACAGAGGCGTGAGGGTCGTCTGCAGGGCAGGATAGAACTTCCGCGAATACACCGTTTCGACCCACGCGGCAGGCACTGGCGTGACCGCTGCGAGGATCGCCAGGACGAGAATCGCGAGCTTGGCCAGGGTGCCCACAGCAGTGTCTCGACAACGCTCAGCTTATCAGACGCGGCATTGTCGAGAGGGTGTACAGCGGTGTACCTACTTTCGCTCAGTGATGAGGCGAAAGCGTCGCTGAGCCGTGAAGTACGCCCAGGCCCATTCCCCAAACACCACAACGCGATTGCGAAAGCCCACGAGCATCATGAGGTGAATGAACAGCCAGGCGAGCCATGCCACATACCCTGACAGCTTCACGCGACCGAAGTCGGCAATGGCCGATCCCCGACCGATCGTCGCCAGAGTGCCCTTGTCGACGTAAGCGAACGGTCGTGTCGGCTCGTCTCGGATCCGGCGGAGAATGTTGAGCGCCGCATGCCGGCCCTCCTGCATGGCAACCGGCGCCAGCCCCGGCAGCCACGTGCGGTCGGTCTCGTGCACCGCAGCGGCATCGCCCACCACGAACGCGTCCGCAAAACCCGGCACGCTCAGGTCCGGCTGCACAACGACCCGTCCCGTTCGATCGAGCGGCACCGTGAGAGTCGAGAGCAGCGGCGAAGGTGCCACGCCTGCGGCCCAGAGAACGGTCCCGGCTCGCACCGTCTCGGTTCCCAGCGTTACGCTGCCCGGCTCCACGGCCGTGACCGTCGTCCGTTCTCGCACGTCCACCCCCAATCGCTCGAGCGAGGCTTTGGCGGCGGCGCGCAGCGCCTCTGGGAACGTCGACAGAATGCTGCGACCGGCCTCAACGAGGATCACACGGGTCGTCTCGGGATGGATGGACCGGAAATCGCGCACCACCGAGTGCCGCGCGATTTCGGACAGGGCGCCGGCCAGCTCCACACCTGTTGGTCCCCCGCCGACGATGACGAACGTGAGGAGATGTTCCCGGACGCGCGAGTCGGGTTCGCGCTCGGCCAGCTCGAAAGCCATGAGCACGCGGCGCCGGATTTCCAGGGCATCCTCCAGGGTCTTGAGCGGTGGAGCGGCGGAAGCCCACTCCGGATGACCGAAGTAGGAACTGGTCGAACCCGGTGCGAGGATCAAGTAGTCGTAGGCGATCTCGCCGCCTTCAACGACGACCGTGCGGGCGGTCAGGTCAACTTTCTGAACCTCCGTCATCAACACCTGCACGTTCCGTTGCCGAGAAAGGACCCATCGGATCGGCGCGGCGATGTCTCCTGGCGACAACGCGGCCGTGGCAACCTGATAGAGCAGCGGCTGGAAGAGGTGGTGATTGAGACGATCGAGCAGGATGACGCGCGCTGCCGCACGATGAAGCGCCCTGGCGGCCGACAATCCGCCAAACCCGCCACCGATGATGACGACCGTGGGCACTCGCGGATCACTCATATCAAGCTCGAGGTCGACGCTCCCGCCTCGCATTGTCGCGTGCTCGGACGAGCTTCGTCGACCCCCAAGCGCAAGTCGTGCCACGCGATGGGATCTGGCCGTGGCGCCGACCGCCATCAGGCGTCGCTGGCGAGGGCGGTAGTACAATATCGGGGTGATCGGCCAGCCCACCACGCTCGCATCCCACGAAGGGATTCTCGATACCGCTTGCCCCCTCGACTGTCCCGACGCCTGTAGTCTGGCGGTCACTGTTCGGGACGGCAAGGTTGTAAAGATCGACGGATCGGACCGCAACCCTGACACGGGCGGGTACATCTGCGCCAAAGTGCGCCGTTTCGGAGACCGCGTCTACGGTGACGCGCGGCTGCTCTTTCCAGCCGTCCGGAACGGGCGCAAGGGGGCTGGGCGATTCAAGCGCGTCGGATGGGACGAAGCGATGGAGCTCCTGGGCGCGCGCATCGCCGAGGTGCGCGACCGGTGGGGCGGCGAAGCCATTCTGCCGTTCTCGTACGGCGGGTCGAACGGCTTGCTCACGCAGGACACGACGGACGCCCTGCTCTTCCGGCGTCTCGGCGCATCTCGTCTGGCACGGACCGTCTGCGCGGCGCCAACCGGTGCGGTTGCGGGAGCGCTGTACGGAAAGATGCCCTCGGTGGCGTACGAAGACTACGAGCACGCCAGTCTGATCGTCGTCTGGGGCGCCAATCCTTCAGCGTCAGGAATTCATCTCGTGCCGCGGATTCGAGCGGCGCGGCGCAAGGGTGCGCGCCTGGTCGTCGTGGATCCGCGCGCGACACCGCTGGCGCGCCAGGCCGACATCCACCTGGCCATTCGTCCGGGCACCGACGTCGCCGCGGCGCTGGCGGTTCATCGGTTCCTCTTCGAAGAGGGACTGGCAGATCTGGATTTCCTGGCTCGTCATGCCCACGGCTTCGATCAGCTTCGTGAGCGAGCCCGGCCCTGGACGTTCGATCGCGCCGCCGAGACGGCAGGGGTTGGCGCGGACGCGCTCAAAGCCTTCGCCCGGCTCTACGCCGACTCGTCGCCGGCGGTCATCCGATGCGGCTGGGGTCTCGAGCGCAATCGCAATGGCGGAAACGCCGTGATGGCCGTGCTGGCGTTGCCGGCCGTCGCCGGCAAGTTCGGCGTGCGAGGCGGCGGCTACACGATGAGCAACTCGTCCGCCTGGAACATCACCCGCACGTGGGTTCGCGAGGACGAGGCACCGACCCGGCTCGTCAACATGAATCATCTGGGGCGGGCGCTGACGGAATACGACGCGCCCCCGGTCAAGATGCTGTTCGTCTACAACTCGAATGCCGCGGTCACCAACCCCGATCAGAGCCGAGTGCTCCGAGGCCTCGAGCGCGAAGATCTGTTCACCGTCGTCTTCGATCAGGTCATGACGGATACGGCGGCCTATGCCGATCTCGTCCTGCCAGCGACCACGTTTCTCGAAGCGTATGACTTTGCGAGAGGCTACGGCTCGATCAGTCTGCAGCTGACGCGTCCCGTCATCGAGCCTGTGGGCGAGGCCCGCACCAATGTCGACGTATTTGGTGAGCTGTGTCAACGGCTGGATCTCGGGCGGGACGATGACGCAGGAAACGAGGTCGAGATGCTGCTGCGCATTCTCGACGAGCTGCCTCCCGGGGCAGGCGATCGTCTCAAGGCCGATCAGCGGGCGACGCCAGCTTGCGGCTTCAGCCCCGTGCAGTTCGTGAACGTGTTTCCGAATACTCAGGATGGCCGCATCGACCTCTTCCCCAGCGCCTTGGCAGCGGAGGCGCCGGCGGGTTTGTATGCCTTTCAACCCGATCCGGCGACGGCACGTTTTCCGCTGGCGCTGATCTCACCGGCCAGCGATCGCACCATCAGCTCGACGCTCGGCGAATTGGGGGCAATGGCGCGGCTCGTGATGCACCCGGCTGATGCGGCGCGTCGGGGTCTGGAGCGCGATGACGCGGTCCGGGTCTTCAACGAGTTGGGCAGTGTGACGTGTCTACTGCGTGTGGAGGATTCAGTGAGGCAGGACACCGTATCGCTGCCAAAGGGGCTCTGGCGCAAGAGCACCTTGAACGGCGCCACCGCGACCGCGCTGGCGCCTGACAGCCTGACCGATTTGGGCGGAGGGGCGTGCTTCAACGACGCCCGGGTCGAAGTCGAGAAAGCCGGCTCCTGACATCTCGACCTCGACCGCGCCGGGCACCCCGTGACTTATCGCGGGCTGTCCGTAGGCAGGGCGCTGGATGACGAATCAGGCGCGTTCAGCGCGCCCGGCAGTCGGCCTCGACCACCACGGCTCACCTGCCCGCCACGCCTTCCGGCGGTACGCGCTTCTTCCGGTGTCCATTCGTGCGCTGTGCCCTTGGCATGCGCGGCGCGTCCGCCCTTGCTAGCGATCTCTCGCTGCTTTTCGGGAGACATCGACGCGAAGCCGCGACGCTCCTTACGTTCAGTTGTAATCACCGTTGGGCCTCCTGGTTCGCTCGTCGTTCACATCCGACGCGCCACCTCGAGATCGAGGCGACATTTCTGCCTCCCCGATGCGAGGGGTGCGCCACTTATACGGTCGAACTACAAACGTCGTGCCAGCACAGCCATCAGCGACAGTTCTGTCAGCCGTGCAGATCTGTGAGGACACCGCGGGAATCGGCCCCAGCTCAGCCGTTGAGCATCCACACGGGTGAAGCCGATTGCTACAGTTGGCGTGCTCGCCTGAATTGCCTTGCCACGTCACGACCGATCGACGCTGACCGCCATAGGGCGGTTCACGCCGCAGACCCGGCCGGGCGAGCGCGCGGACGGAAGTAATCGCAGGCATCGCAATTGCGGATGTCGAAGTCGTATCCCACGACCGGGAACCACATCGGATGCGAGCAGAACAACAGCTCGCCATCTTCGATGGTGACGTGGAAGCCGAGATTGAGTGGAAGTTCGGAGGTGCGTCGGCTGTACCAGCAGGCTCGATGTCGCGTTTCAGGCTCCATCGGTGCTGTGCTCATGTCGAACCATGATACGCCCATGTACCGCAGGGCTCAAGACCATCAACCGTCGAGGGATCAGCCGCGAATGCCCACGGCAGCCGTCGCAGCCACCGCGCTCGACGTAAGATGGGGAGAACGATTGGAGGGTTTCGTATGAGCCCGTGCTCGCCACCACAGTCCGGCCCGCCGGACGACTCAGCATCGTCGCGCCGCGTGTTCTGCGTCAAGTTTCAGAAGGATCTTCCGGGGCTGGACGTGCCGCCATGGCCCGGCGAGCTCGGTCAACGAATCTTCGAGAACGTGTCGCGCGACGCGTGGAAGCTCTGGGAAGAGCGGATGAAGATGATCCTCAACGAGTACCGCCTGATGCCCTGGCAAAAAGAGGCTCAAGATTTGATGGCCAAGTACATGGAGGAATTCTTCTTCGGCGAAAGCGCCGCCTTGCCGCCGGGCTACGTGCCGCAGCAAAGCAAGCAATGAGGCCCCCGCCATTGCTTTAACCGCGACAATACGCGGTTGACGCGCCTGAAGTGCCTGGGTACGTGCTATTCCACGAGCATCAGCGCCGGATCGAGTCGAAACTGTAGTCGGTTGTGGGCGACGCGCAAAGCGTCCTCAGCCTCAGCCGCCGTATCGGCTCTGGCGAAGATGAATCCCAGGTAGCTGGCGCCCTCGGGCAACGGCACCAGCACCTGCTCCGACTTCGCCGTCATCTGGATCTCGGAGATCCCGGCCACGGCGAGCGCCGCTTCGAGTCCCTCGACGCCCCGGTACACTCCGCGCCCCGGGATCGGAATCATCATCACGCCCGTCGCGGTCGCGACCGGTTGAAATGACGCCGTGGCCTCGCCCGCGGCGTGCCGCAACAGCAGCTCTTCCAGCCCAACCCTGGAGCCGGCCCCGTCCGTGAACTCGAGCATTCGCGCGCAGAGTCCGCCGATGGGCCGCGCGGCGATCTCGAGCACGACGACGTCATCGGCCACGCGGCATTCCGCGTGGATGGGTCCGTGATAGAGGCCGATGGCCACCGCCGCACGCTCGATTGTCTCCGTCACCGCGATTTGCCGAGCCTGAGGCAGGCGCGACGGCGTGACGTAGATCGACTCCTCGAAAAACGGCCCATTCAGTGGATCGGGCTTGTCGAAGATCGCCAGTGTCCGGAGCCGGCCGTGCTCGAGCAGACCCTCCACGGCGAACTCCGCGCCCGGCACGAAGCCCTCGACGAGGATGCGGTCGTTCTCCGGATCGCGCATGCTGCGCACGTCCTTCTGCCAGAGAATCCGTCCGAGCCGGTCGAAGCGGGCGATGAAGGCATCGGGGTCGTCAGCCCGCATCACGCCACGACTGCCCGACAGGACGAGCGGCTTCACCACGCAGGGGAAGCGGATGTTGCGAATGATCAGTCGCGGGTCCTGATCCAGATGCGCCACATGGAACCAGGGTTGCGGGAGCCCGGCGGCTGCCAGAGCCCGGCGCGTGGCCAGCTTGCTCCGGCTGATGGCGGCCGCCTCCGGCGGGTTGCCGGGAAGCCCGAGCCGGGCTGCAACACGCGCAGCGATGACCGTGGTCCGGTCGCCGAGCGCGAGCACGCCATCGAACCGCTGGGCACCGGCAGCCGCGATGAGGAGATCGACTGATGCGTCCTCCTCGTGGAACCTGATGGGCACTGCCCCATCGCGCCATGGATCGTCGAGCTGATGGCATCGGTCGGTCGACAGCACGAGATCAATGCCGCACCGCAGCGCAGCCTCGCCGAAGCTTCGGGTCTGGTAACCAGTCGTGGTGGCCAGCAGGAGAACGCGCACGCTACACAAGAGCCACCGGCTCTTCGGTGGGCTCAGCTCAACAGTACCATGGTTCAGTGAGATAGGGCACGGTTGCGCGACTGGAGCGCGGAGCGTCGAGGTGACCGAGATTCATCTGTCGATCCGCACAGGCGTTCGCGCACGACAGGATGCGATCGAAGGTGGACGAACGGCTCACGCCGGCCTGGCCGCCGACAATCGACACCACCTCTTCATGCAGACGGTCCACGCGCGGATCGGCGTTCGTCCACTTGTGCATCAACGTGGCCGGCTCGAACGATTCGATTCGCGCCGCGACGTCCGGGATGTCGAGGAGCCGCGAGCCCTGCGGAAGCAGCAGACGGATGGCGAGTTGAATGGGCGCGACATGCTCAATCAGATCGAGCTCGAGAATGGCGTCGAGCAGGTCGCAATAGCCCTCCACCGAAGTCCAGGGCGTGAAGGCAACGAAGGTGGGCGCGAGCGGCAGGTCAATGGATCGACAGAGCCTCACCACGCGCGCAAAATCGTCGCGGGTATGCCCCTTCTCGAGCTTCGCGAGAACACCGTCGTCGATGGATTCGGCGGCGGTGGTGACGAACACGCAGCCTGTGTCCCGAAGGGTCTCGAGGCGGTCGCTGTAACGGAGGAGGTGCTCCACTTTGATGGTCGCGTCGTAGGTGAGCGTCGGCCATTCACGAGCGAGCCGGCCGACAATCTTCAGCGCATGGCCGACACCATTGAAGAAATCGGGATCGCCGAAGGTGATGTGTTCTGCACCCAGGTCGACCTGCGCGCGAATGTCAGCCAGCACGATGTCTGGATCGACGACGCGGAAGTGACCTTCGTAAATCGGGACGACCGGACAATGACGGCAGAGATGGCGACACCCTCGGCTGGCTTCGGTGTAGCCCACACGCCGCCGCTGACCGTCGGGCATCTGCAGCGCCGCGTAGTCGGAAAGCGACGGGAGGCCGCGGCGGTCGGGCACCAGGAACCGCAGACGCGGCGGCCCGGCCCTGGAGGTGGGCGGTGTGGCGGCGACCGTACGGCCGGTTGTCACCCAGTCGACGAGGTCCTGCTCGAACTCACCACCGAGAATCGTCTCGACGCCCAGACTGCGGAGCAGGGCGGCGTTGGGAGGCGCGTAGATTCCGTAGCAACAGAGTCGCGCACCGGGGTTGACGAGTCGGACCGCACGAATGAGCGGCAGGGCAAGCCTGGTCGCCGTGTGCATCGGCAGATAGAAGCCGATGAGATCGGCTGCAGCCACCTGAGCTTCGGTCGGCGGCTCGCGGCTGGCATCGACCGGTGTGACGGCCACTCCCGCTCCGCGCAGCCAGGCCGCAGGAGACGCCAGGCCGAAGGGCTGACGTCCCAGCTCATAGGTCGAGATCAGGAGAACGCTTGGGGCAGGATGATGTTCACTCACCGTCTGCATCGCTCCGCTGCGGTCTGCTTGGTCGTAAGCTGTCGAGAGTGTAACGTAGACGAACCGGGCGCGCACTTCCCGCCCTCACCTGAGCGATGGCCCTCGACAAATACCGCGCCAAGCGCGACTTCACCCGCTCGCCCGAGCCGCGTGGCGAGATCACGCGACGCTCGACCGCTGAGCGTTTCTTTTGCGTCCAGAAGCATCTCGCGAGCCATCTTCATTACGACCTTCGGCTCGAACACGACGGCGTGCTGTTGTCGTGGGCGGTCCCCAAGGGCCCGTCCATCGATCCGTCAGTCAAGCGACTGGCGATGCATGTGGAGGATCACCCGGTCGAGTACGGCGAATTCGAGGGTGTCATTCCAGAGGGTTACGGCGCCGGCATCGTCATGCTGTGGGATCGGGGAACCTGGACGCCCGAAGCCGAGGATGTCGGCGCGGCACTTCGCAAAGGGGACGTCAAGTTCACGCTCAACGGATTCAAGCTGAAGGGATCCTGGGTACTCGTGCGCACGCGGGGATCGGACGGCCGAAGCTGGCTGCTCATCAAACACCGTGACGAGTGGGCCGGTCCACTGGACATCGCCGAATTCGCACCGCTGAGCGTGAAGAGCGGTGGAGACCTCGATGACATCCTCGCCGCCGACAACCCGGACATCTGGCGCACCAACCGTCCGGTCAGTGGGGGCCAGACCGGAGCACTGCTCGCGAGCGTGATCGCGAAGGCGGCGGCAAAGAAATCGAAGAAGGCGCCGGCAAAGACGAAGCAGAAGAAGCGCGGCTGACGACGCCTAGTTGAGAAGGCGCTTCGAGAGAATCGCCCAGAGCGTGTAGGCGAGGCGCCGACGATGATGGCGCGCAATCGGCCGCGACCAGAAATCGCCCTCCACCAGTTCGGTCGTCGCAGGCAGATTACCGACCTCGAGCGGTTCCTTGTGCTCGGCCACGTAGCGGCCCAGAGTTTCCGCCGAAGGAAGCCCATTGTTGACGACGACGACATCGACGGGCCGTCCGATCGCGTCGGCGATTCGCCTCACGGCATCACCAGCGGTGAATCCTCGCATGCCCTGACCCTCGGTGAGCAGATTCGCGATGAGCACGATTGGACCTCGAACCGCCTGCAGGGCTTCCGGGACGCCACGCACCAGCAGAATCGGCATCAGGCTCGTATAGAAGCTGCCGGGCCCGACGATTGCAGCGTCGAAGCCACGGATGGCGTGATCGACCGCGGCATGGATGCGCACGTCGGGCTCGAGCCAGATCCGCTTCACGAGATGTCCCTGTTGCTGACCGGCGTCAACCTCCACTTCGCCACGCGTTTCCGAGCCGTCGCCGTACTCGGCGCACACCGTCGCCTGCTCGACACTGACCGGCCACACGTGGCCGTGGCAATCGAGCAGGGCGCGCAGCCCGTCCACGGCGGCGAGAAAGTCGCCGCTGTGCTGCTGCATCATCGACAGCAGCAGATTGCCACCGGTGTGGCCGGAGAGCCGCGGGTGCTCCAGGGTCGGAAGTCGCGCGAGCAGAACGCGGCGGGCTTCGCGCTCGTTGCCGGCCAGCGCGAGCGCACAGCGCAACACGTCGCCTGGCGGCAGCACGCCCAATTCGTCACGAAGCTGCCCGGAACTGCCCCCGCTGTCGAACATCGTGACGACGGCATGGACCCGGAGCCAGGGATTCGATTTGAGACCGCCGAGTACGCTCGGCAGGCCCGTCCCCCCGCCAAAGCACCCGATGTTCAGCTGGTGCAGACGCACGGCCCGCATTGTAGCTGAGGGTGACAACGCGGGATGGCGCCGCACCTGAAAGCCCGTACAATGCGCACGTGGAGCTGACTCCGATGGTGAAGGCCGCCGTCGAGGCGCTGGCGGTCGAGCTCGCGGGTGTTTTCGGAAATCGGCTGCGCTCGGTCGTCCTCTACGGCGAGCACGCCAAGGCGGCACCGCACTACGGGGGGCCTGGGTGGGGACGGCACGTGCCTGCGGTCTATACCCTTGCCCTGGTCGATCGGCTCGAGCTGTCCGACCTCGAACGCTGCGCCTCGCTCAGCGACGGCTGGCGGCGGCGTAACCTGGTGACTCCCCTCCTGCTCACGCCCGCCGAGTTCGAGCGAACGCTCGATGCATTTCCGCTCGAGTACGGCGACATCCTGTCGACTCATCAGGTCATCTGGGGCGGCGACCCGTTCGAGTCGCTCACGGTGGCCGTGGCCGATCTGCGACGGGCCTGCGAGGCCCAGGCGAAGAGTCATCTGCTGCACCTGCGTGAAGGTTTCATGGAAGCGGGCGGTCATGGACCGGCTGTGGGACGCCTCATCGTGTTTTCCGTTCCGGCCTTCCGCGCGCTGCTGGGACACGTGTCGCGTCTCCATACGCCTCAGCTCGATAGTGGCGTCCTGCCGAGTGGCACTCCACTCACCCTCGACGAGCCCGTTGTCGGCGAGATCCTGTCCCTGATCGATGAGAGCGACCTGCCGGCCACGGAGGTGCCTCGCGTGTTCGCGCAGTATCTGGATTTCGTCGAGCGGCTGGCGCGAGCGCTCGACAGGTGGACCGCATGAGCCAGCCGATCCGGCGTCGGGCGCTCGCTGCGCTGTTGGGCGTGGCCGTGGCCTTGTGCCTTGCCGTACAGGTGCAGGCACAGCCAGCGCCGCCGGAGCTGAGCGGCGCCGTCAACGACTTCGCCGGGATCATCGATGCCCAGAGCACCATGGAGCTCGAGGATCTGAGCCAGCGTCTGCTTCAGGCGACCGGCGACGTCGTCGTGGTGGCGACCGTCAAGACAATCGCACCCTACGCCGACATCCGCGAGTACGCCGTGAAGCTGTTCGAGAATCGCGGACGTGGGATCGGCGCGAAAGGCAAGGACAACGGCGTGCTCGTGCTCGTCGCCGTTGACGAACGCAAGGTCTGGATCGAGACGGGTTATGGCCTCGAGGAGTTCATCACCGATGGCTTCGCGGGAGAAACCAGTCGCGAGCACATGGCGCCGGCCTTTCGGTCTGGCAACTACGGCGAGGGCCTGCGACGCGGTGTGGGGCGCATTGTGTCGCGGATTGCCCAGGGTCGTGGCGTTCAGCTCGACGGCGTACCCGACTCAACCCCTTCGCAGGAGATCTCGATTCCGCCGAGCCTGTTGTTTCTGCTCTTCGCATTCCTGGTCCTGATTTGGCTGGCAAATCGGGGTGGCCCGTCGCGCCGCCGCCGGCGCGACTACTGGGGAACGAATTCCTGGAGCGGATGGAACAGCGGCGCCGGCTCGTTCGGCGGCGGTTTCGGCGGCAGTGGTTACGGTGGGGGCGGATTTGGTGGAGGATTCGGCGGATTCGGTGGCGGCCGAAGCGGTGGCGGAGGAGGGGGTGCGGGCTGGTAGGTCCTGAGCCGGACTCGGGAGCGGCCCGTTGGAAGATGGCATCAACGTTGATGAGGATTCAGCTTATGCGTCAATCACGTGTACTCGTCGCCGGCATGGTCCTGGGATTGGCGGCGCTTTCAACGGGCTGCTCCTACAACACGTTCGTGCAGCAGGAGGAAGCGATCAGCGGCCAATGGGCGCAGGTCGAGAACCAGCTCCAGCGCCGCAACGACCTCATTCCCAACCTCGTCGAGACCGTCAAGGGCTACGCCGCACACGAGGAAGGTGTGTTTCGCGCGGTGGCGGAGTCGCGCGCGCGCCTCTCGGGAGCGACGACGCCCGAAGAAACCATTGCCGCAGCCAACGCGCAGAGCAGCGCCCTGGCACGACTGCTGGCCATCGTCGAAAACTATCCGCAGCTGAAGGCCAACGAACAGTTCAATCGCCTGATGGACGAGCTGTCGGGGACCGAGAACCGCATCGCGGTCGAACGGATGCGGTACAACGAGCGGATCCAGGAGTACAACACGGCGCGCCGGCGTTTTCCCGCGAATATGACGGCCGCCATCTTCGGTTTCAAGGAGCATCCGTACTTCGCGGCGCCGCCCGAGGCGCAGCAGGTGCCGCGCGTCGATTTCGGAAAGCAACCGTCATCGTGATGCCTTCAGTCGTATGTCGGGCTTTCTCCTGACGTGGGAACGTCCGCTCTGGTCGGGACGGCCGGGTGTCCTCAGCGGATGGCGGCGCCTCCGGCGGCGCTATCACGTCACCGACTGCCGGGTTGCCGTGGCGACCCCAGCGGGACGAGTGCTCGTCGAGCTCCTCCTCGACGACATCGGGGTCGTTGAGCTGACGCAGAGCGCCCTGCAAGCCCTCGTTGGCACATCGACCGTCCTGATACGGTCGCGTCGAGGCGGTACGACACTCGAGCTCGCGGACCTCCGGGAAGGGCCGCAGCTCGCGCTCGTTCTTCAGCTGCTTGCCGCAGATCGTTTTTCATGCGACGGCGAACACGAGTTCTTCAGCGATGCCTTGAACAGGCGGGCGCGCCTGCTTCGACCTGCCATCTGGAAACCATTTCCCGGCGTGGCGATTCTGCTGGCCGCCGTCGTCACGGCATTTGTCGTGTCAGGTGCGAATCACCCGCCGGCTCCGCCGTCCTACCTCCTCACCGATGCCATTTCGCCGGCCGGCGTCAAGCGCGGCACCCCTGAAATCATCGCGTTCATGCAGCGCGACGTCATGCCGGTCGCACGACGTATCCTCGGACCCCTCAAGGGCGGACCGGAGCGTGTCACGTGCTTCACCTGTCACGGAGACGACGGCCCCGCACGGGGCTGGCAGATGCCAGCCGTGCAGGCACTGCCGGAACCTCAATTTCGCCTGGCCGGTCTCGAGCGGTACAACCGAGGACTCGACCCGCAAATCCGCAACGCCATCTACGGCTACCTCGCGCACGAGGACAAGCAAACCACGGCAGCCTACATGCGGGGCGTCGTCATGCCCGAGATGGCGCGCCTGCTCGGACGGCCGGCCTACGACTTCACACAGTCCTACGAGTACAATCGCGCGCGCGCCGCGGTGGGTTGTTACCATTGCCACCAGGTCGACGCGACGGGTCAGGACGGCGGCTGACGTCCGAGCCGGGAGGATCGAATGGCCATCACGGATGTCATGCTTCCTGAGTTCGATCACGAGATGGGCACGACCCGGCGGCTGCTCGAGCGCGTCCCCGACACTCAGCTGGCGTGGACCCCGCACGCCAAGTCGATGAGCCTCGGCCGACTGTCATCGCATCTGGCGGAAATCCCTGGCTGGGTGAACGGTCTGCTCGGTCATCGTTCCTACAACATGCGGAGCGGCGAGTATCGCCCCGTCACCTTCGGAAGCCAAGCCGAGATTCTTTCCATTTTCACGGCGAACGTTGCCGCGGTACGCGCGAGCCTCGTCTCGAAGACCGATGGCGAGCTCATGTCGCCCTGGACACTCCAACGAGACGGTCACGACCTCTTCACGCTTCCGAAGGTGGGGATGCTGCGCAGCTTCCTGCTCAACCACCTGATTCATCATCGCGGGCAATTGAGCGTCTACCTGCGGCTGAACGACCTGCCAGTCCCGCCGATCTACGGCCCGAGCGCCGACGAAGGGTGAGCGGCCTCCCGTCCGGTCGGCTTCTTGCCGGGGTGGCAGCGGCGTTCGGACTGCTCGCGACGCTCAATGCTGGCGGGTACCGCTACGGGGTCTCCGACCAGGCGTTCTACATTCCCGCCATATTGGCCTCGGCCGATCGGTCGCTCTTCCCGCGCGATCGCGAACTGTTCAACCCACAGAGCGCCTTCACACTGCTCGATGACGGCCTCGCGACGCTCTCGACTGCCACGGGCGCGCCGCTCCCCTGGATGTTCTTCGCCGGTTTCGTGCTGACCCTCGGGCTGCTTGCCGCCGGCTACGTGCAGCTGGGCAGGCTGATGTATCGGTCCGCATGGACGAGCGTGGCGTTCTGCTTGGCCATGACACTCGAACACCGGATCACCCGAACCGCCGTCAATACGCTCGAAGGCTATTTCCATCCGCGCATGCTGGCCTTCGCGGTCGGGCTGCTCGCGGTATCGGCCTTCCTGAATGGCCGGCCGCTGACAACCGTCGGAGTGGTCGCCCTCGCCGGGTTCATCCACCCCACCACAGGCCTCTGGTTTGCCATCTGCCTCGGTACGGCACTCGTCGTCAGCGGCCTGGTTTCGCGCCGGCTTTCCATCGCAGCTGGCGCCGTCGCGGCGGCCCTCGGAGTATGGGTCGTCGTCCAGGGAGGGCAACACAGACTGTTCACGCGTATGGACGCCGCGTGGCTCGAGGCCTTTGCCGCGAAGGACTATGTGTTTCCGCTCGACTGGCCAGCGACGGCGTGGATGGTCAATCTGGCTTACCCGGTAATCATCGTGGCCACTTACCTCTTGCGGCGCCGCAGTGGTCTGGCGCTGCCCCGCGAAGGGGCGCTGGTCGCCGGTCTACTAGCTCTGGTTGGTGTTTTCCTCGCGTCGCTGCCGTTCACGGCGGTTGCCGTGGCACTGGCCCTGCAGCTGCAGGTCACGCGTGTCTTCTGGCTCCTGGATGTCTTCGCCACGCTCTATGTGATTTGGTGCCTCGCCGAGGGACCACAGTGGAGCACGACGCCGCACCGAACGCTTGCCCGGCGGGCTGCACTGGTCGCCGCCGTCGTGGCCGCAGCCGCGAGTATCAGAGGCGCCTACGTGGGCTTCTTCGAGCACCCCGAGCGTTCGCCCGTGCAGATCGACCTTCCGCAGGACGACTGGCACGATGTGATGGCGTGGCTTCGCACGACGCCCGCAGACACTCATGTGCTCGCCGACTCGGGTCACGCGTGGAGGTACGGCTCGAGTGTGCGGGTGGCTGCCGCACGCGACGTCTATCTCGAAGAGGTCAAGGACACGGCCATGGCGCTCTACTCACGCGGCGTGGCCCTGAGCGTTGTCGAGCGGATTCGCGAGGTGGGGAGCCAGGACGAGTGGACAGAGGCATCGCTGCTGGCGCTCGCCGCTCACGCCGGATTGAACCTCGTCGTCACCGAACGAGTCTTCGACCTGCCGCTGGCCTACGAAAACCGACGCTTTCGCGTGTACCGATTGCGACCACCCTCCGTCACTGACTCGCCTGGCTCGCGCGGACCGTCGGGTACTTGATCCCCAGCTGCTCCAGATAGGTCCGGTACTTCGCCGAATCGAAATAGTACTCCTTCATTTTCGGTCTGAACTCCGCCATGGTCTTCGTGTTGAGCCAGGTGGCTGGCGGGTCGTCCCGCGTGATGAAGGGAATGTACTTCTGCTCCTTCGTCTGCTCGTTGCGGAAGTAGTCCCAGGCCTCCTTCACCAGGCCGGGTGTCAGGAGCAGGTCGAGGACCGTCAAGGCCTGCGCCTTGGCGCCCGCGGTGGCACCCTGGTGGGCGATCGGCGTCGCCATGGCAACAGCGTTTGCCCAGTGATGGCCCGGGAGGTTTGGAATGTTCGCGGGATAGCGCAGCGTGATGGTGGGCACTGTCCACGAGATGTCCCCGATGTCGTCGGAGCCGCCACCGCGCTTGTCCTCGTCCTTGACGGGTCCTTCGAGCGCGCCCACTTCAGCCGTGAGGCCCTTCGCGTCGATTTTCAGCTCTGTCTGGAGCGCCCGTGCCAGCGTCTGATCCGCCTCGGTCCAGACGGGCATTCCCACTCGCTTGATGTTGGCGTGCATCGTTTCGGCCACGACTTTGTTCATGTGCTGCGGCCATGCCGCGCCGAGAATTCTCGACGTGTAGCTCGTGTTGGTCATGAGCGCGGCACCTTCGGCGGTCCTGTTGCCGGCGTCCCACATCTCCTTGATGTGCCGATAGTCGCTTTCTCGGAAGTAGTACCAGACCGTCGAGGAGGAGGGAACGACGTTCGGCTGGTCGCCGCCGCTGGTGATGACATAGTGGGAGCGCTGCTGGATGCGCAGGTGCTCGCGGCGGTAGTTCCACCCGATGTTCATCAGTTCCACGGCATCGAGTGCGCTGCGACCCCGCCAGGGCGCGCCGGCGCTGTGGGCGCTCTCGCCACTGAATTGATACTCCACTGAAACCATCCCGTTGGAGCCACTGCTTCCCCAGCCCACGTCGAAGGAGTCGTCCACGTGCGAGAACAGCGCGACGTCCACATCCCTGAAATATCCCTCGCGGACATACCAGGCCTTGGTTGCGAGCAACTCCTCGGCCACGCCGGGCCAGAGTCGTATAGTGCCGGCGATCCTCTCGCGTTCCATCAGCTGCTTGAGGACAATGGCGGCCGTCACGTTCACGGCCTGCCCCGAGTTGTGCCCCTCTCCGTGCCCCGGCGCTCCCTCAATCATCGGATCGTGGTACGCGACGCCGGGCTTCTGTGACGCCTTCGGCACGCTGTCGATGTCCGATCCGAGCGCGATGACGGGGGCGCCGCTGCCCCACGAGGCCATCCAGGCCGTTGGGATGCCGGCGATACCTTCCTCGACGGTGAAACCCTGATCGCGCAGGAGATCGATCAGGTAGCGCGACGTCTCCACTTCCTGGAAGCCCAGCTCGCTGAAGCTGAAAATCTGATCGACCATCTGCTGGGTCAACGTCCGACGTCGATCGATCTCGACCGTGGCTTCCTGCTTGAGCCGCTCGAGACGAGCATCCGTTTTGCGCGACGAGTCGCGCGTGGCCTCCGGCGGCTTGGCCTGAGGGGGCGACGCCAGGACGGCGGCGGAAACCGCTGCAACCAGCGCGAGCAGTACGAGAGGGCGGCGGAAACGCATGCGTGACTCCTTCGTGCCGAGCCTGCGCGTCTAAGTTTAGCAGGCCCGGACGCCACAATGGCGGCGCTCACCGAACTGGACGCGTTACACTCAGGAGATCGCCTCGACCATGTTCTCGTGATGGAAACTTTCTCGACCACTCCGCGCCTGCGCGGCGGCCATCGCATGACGCTCTTCACCTGGGCCAGGCCGCGCTCCTTCCCTCACCTGCCGGCTCCTGTGCCACGCCTGTTCGACGTGGCGGCCGACGCGCGCGTGATGGCCGAGTGCCACTGGCAGCAGACGCCGCGGGGGCAGCCGACACTGTTGCTGCTGCACGGCCTCGAGGGATCGAGCCGTGCGCACTACATGCGCGGCATCGCGGACAAGGCCTTCGCGGCCGGGATGAACGTCGTGCGCCTGAACCAGCGGAACTGTGGCGGCACGGAACACCTCTCCGTCGGCCTCTACCACTCCGGCATGACCGAGGATCCCGCGGCTGTCATCCGCGAGCTCGCGGAGGTGGACGGACTGAGCGCTATTACGGTCGCAGGCTACTCGCTCGGTGGCAACCTCGCGCTGAAGCTGGCCGGCGACTACGGAAACGCGCCTCCGCAGGCGCTCACGTCCATCATCGCCGTCTCACCCACACTGGAGCTGGCCGTGTGCGTGGACGCGCTCGAGCGGAGGGAAAATTTCCTGTACGAGCGCAACTTCGTTCGCAACCTGAAGCGCCGGATGCGGCTGAAGGCCCGGCTGTTCCCCGGTGTCTACCAGGTCAACGATCTCCGGCACGTGCGCACGGTGCGCCAGTTCGACGAGCGCTTCACGGCCCCCTATCACGGTTTCCGCGACGCCGCCGACTACTATCAGCGCGCCTCTGCGATGCGAGTGATCTCCCGGATTCGCGTTCCGACGCTCATCATCACCGCCGAGGACGATCCGTTCGTGCCGGTCACGCCATTTTCCTCCGACGAGCTCGCCCGCAACCCTCACATCGAGCTCGTGATGACCCGCCACGGCGGTCATTGCGGCTTCGTGTCGAATGCCGCCCTGGCTAATGAAGGTTACTGGGCCGAAACGAGGGTGGTGGAGTTTGCCCTGCGGCACGCTTTCACCGCCGGAGACCGTGGCGAGGGCGTCCCCTCGCGCAGCGAGGGTGTCAGTGTGCCGTTGTCTGCCCGGTAGAGTCGATGATGGGCTCGCGCGGCGGTACGCGCTACTGACTCATGCCGCGCGCGGCAATCTTCCAGACCTCCTCGACCCGATCGCCCCGGACACAGTAGATCTGATCGTAGAGGTTTACTGACGGATCGCAGTGTGGAATCACGAACTCGATCCGATCACCGACTTTGACCTCGCGAGGAGCGTGGGTCAGGTCCAGCCGGCCGTGCTCATCTCCAGCCCACGCGTAAGGCACGCCGTCCAGCTGCCGCGCTTCCGGGGTGAACGCCCGGTCGGTGGAGAAGGCCTTGAAGCCGCCATCGACAATGGCCGTCTGCCCCCAGCGTGAGACCACGGTGGTTACCACCGTGAGCGCATTTCTGAAATCGCGATAGACGGGTCCGTCCTGACCACCGATCCGGTTGTAGTCCACATCCATGAACATGAAGCTTCCGGGCTGCAGCTCCGTCATCCCGCCGATTTCTGAATCGATGTTGTAGGTGCCGGTCGACCCGCCCGTGACGAGCGAACACTCGATGCCGTGCCGTTCGAGCAAATGGCGCGTTTCGACGGCGCGGCCCATCGTTTCGCGAGAACGCGCGCGGCGCGCTTCGAAGCCTACGGTGTGCGAGGCGGCGCCGTCGTACGCCTGAAGACCAGCCAGCTTCAGGTGAGGCTGCTTTGCGATCAGCTGCGCCAGCTCCAACGCGGGCCCACCCGGCTCGATGCCGGTTCGGCCGTACAGCAAATCGATGGCGACGTTCACGCGAAGCGTGGGACCCGCGGCAAACGCCGCCGCGGCGTCGTTGAGGTCGCGGACACTCTGCGGGTTGTCGACGACGAACAGCGTGTCGCGCTGGCGAGCGGCCAGCTCGATGGCCCGTTCGATTTTGTCGCGGCCCACGACTTGAGTCGTGATGAGCAGGCCCCCGATCCCGTAGTCGGCGAACACCTCGGCTTCGCTCAACTTGGCCGCACACGTGCCAATGGCTCCGGCCCGCACGAGCGCCTTGGCGATTTCCGGACATTTGTGCGTCTTGGCATGCGGTCGGAAATCACGCTGGCGGGCACGCAGGAACGAGGCCATCGTCCCGACGTTCCACTCGAAGGCATCGAGATCCAGCACGAGGGCCGGCGTCGGAATATCGTGACGGGTCGCGACGCCCTTCCGGACGTCCGCCTCGACCTCGCGACGGCGGCGGGCGCGCGTTCGTCCGCCGGACGTCGACCCGATCAGCGCCGGGGCCACGGCGGACCCCCACTCACGCGCACGCTTCATGATGGCTGACTGCTGGCCCCGGTCCACTCGATCATCCTGCGGGCGAACTCCGGTCCCATGCCCCGCTCCTCATGCTTGAAATAGATGAAGACGTCGGTGCAGTTCACCGTGCTCGCTTTGATCGTCTCGGCCCAGCGTAACAGGTCGTCGTCGCCGTAACCCTCGTCGCGGAGGCGGAAGTAGGCGAAGTCTGCGGTCACCACGACCGGTGTCGAGAGTTTCTCGCTGTCGGCGACGCACAGTGCGGCCCTTCGCTCGCGCAGTCGCGAGAACACCTCGTCGTCGAGCCAGGACGGATGGCGGAATTCGAACGCCGCGGGGGCGGCCGGAGGCAGATCGGCCAGGAACGCATCGAAGATCGCCAGGTCCTTCTTGAAGGTCGGCGGCAGCTGGAAGAGCAACGCGCCGAGCTTGGGACCGAGCGTCCCCGCCGTCCTGCAGAAGCCCTTCACGAGCTCACTGCAGTCTCTGAGCCGCTGATCGTGCGTGATGCGCCGGGGGGCCTTGAGCGTCAACTTGAAGCGCGGTGGCGTCTGGGCGTCCCACCCGGCCACGATTTTCTCGTTCGGGATACGATAGAACGTGTAGTTGATCTCGACCGTTGGCAGGCGCGCCGCGTAGTACGGCAGCATCTTGGCCGACGACAGATCGGTCGGATAGAAGACGCCCTTCCATTCGGGGTAGTTGTATCCGGACGTACCGATCCAGATCATCGCTTTGGGGCGCCACGGAGCCGTGGAAGACGGAGGCCGATTATATCAGGACCTCCACGGGGCGCCCGGACGATGGGGAATCTCATGCGGTTCAGCCGATCAATCCAGGTGGTCCTTGTCTGCAGTGTGATGTTCGGCGCGTGCCGGAACGCTCACGAACAACGACGGTACACGCTGACGGGTCAGATTCTGGGCCTCGATACGAACAAGCAGGAGCTCCTCATCAAACACGACGACATCCCGGGATTCATGCCGGGCATGACGATGCCGTTTTTGGTCCGCGATCGGCGGCTGCTCGACGGACGTGCCGCGGGCGATCTCATCCGCGCCACGCTGGTCGTCGAGGACACGCGAGCGTATCTGTCGGCCATCGAGACGACAGGCACCGCACCGGTCGACACGCCGCCGCCCGCTCCGACGGCAACGTCCGGCTTCGAGTTGCTGAAGCCCGGCGATCCGGTGCCCGACCTGGTCTTCATCGATCAGCAAGGCAAGGAACGGCGACTCTCAACACTCAAGGGTCGCGCGGTGGCGGTCACCTTCATTTACACGCGTTGTCCTATTCCGACGTTCTGTCCGTTTCTGGATCGGCAGTTCGCCAGCCTCCAGCGGACGATCAAGGAGCGCGGGCTGGGCAAGCGTGTGCATCTCCTCTCTGTGAGCTTCGATCCGGCGCACGACACGCCGGAGGTGCTCGGAGCGCACGCCAGAAAACTGAACGCCGACCCGTCGCTCTGGACGTTCGCCACCGGCGATCGCGACCTCATCGATCGGTTTGCGTCGAGATTCGGGCTCACACTGGTTCGCGAGACGAACCCGGCCGACATCGCGCACAACCTGCGCACCTCGGTCATCGACCACGAAGGTCGCCTCGCCAAGGTGTTCACCGGCCTCGAGTGGACACCATCGGAGCTGCTCTCGGACCTCGAGCGCGCATCCTCGGTCCAATCCGATTGAACGCGCCGCTGCCGATCTCGGCGCTGACCGTGGCCGAACGTCGGCTCGTCCGGCGTCTTGCCACGCCCGCGAGAGTGCAGGCGTATCTGAACGAACTGCCCTACAACGTCGAGCCCCCGCCAGGCCGGGCGACGCTGCGCAGTTTCAGAGGAGTCGTCGCGCATGGATGCGCACATTGTCTCGAGGCGGCGCTGACGGCCGCCACCATCCTCGAGCACCATGGCCACCCGCCACTGGTCATGAGCCTGGAGTCGATCGATGAGCTCGATCACGTCATCTTCGTGTACCGGCGGGGCGGCCGCTGGGGATCGGTGGCCCGGTCCCGCGATCCGGGGCTGCATGGGCGCAAGGCCGTCTTTGCCAGCCCTCGAGCGCTTGCCCTCAGCTATGTCGACACGTACATCGACTTCACGGGCCGGTTGATCGGGTACGCCGTGGTCGATCTGCGGGTTCTCGGAGATTACGACTGGCGGCTGTCCGACAAGAACGTGTGGAAGGTGGAGCGCATGCTGCTCGAGACTCGCCACCGCCGGATTGTCAGCTCCGATCGCCGAATCGATCGGCTTCGCGAGCGCTATCGGGCGTACCGGGCGCGGTTCGGCCGCAAGCCCGTTTACTATGGCGGACGGGATCGCTGGACCCCGCTGCCGTCGGAGTTCCGCTGATCCCCCGCGTCGACGCTCAGTCGAGATCGAAGTCGCGCTTGGGTTTGGTGATCGGCTCCTCCTTGGCGTGTTTCAGCGCCTCCTCGAAGCGACGCGACAGGACATCGCCGCGCGTTTTCTCGGCGGTCACCGATTGCTCGAAGATGGCTTCGCGCCGGGCGGCTTCGTCGGCCAGGATGCGTTGCGCGTCGGAGAGATTCGGGCGATCACCGCGCGGTGGCTCTCGATGCTCGATCACGCGGCCGAGATCGCGATCGATTACCAGCGTCGCGCCACAGCACGGGCAGCCGACCTCGAACTCCGATTTCAGTCTCGTCATCGCTCCCTCCACGCGGGGCTCAGTGTTGACGCCCGGAACCCCATGCCAGCCGAACAGGCTGGCCGCCGCTGGCTGCGGTCACTTCGACGCCTTTCACGGTCTGGTGCGCCCGGTCGAACCGCTGACCGAACCCGGCCACGAAGACGTCGAGCGGCACTTCGAGCCGCTCGCCCGGGGCGATTCGATCCCGCGTGACACGGTAGTGGTCGTTCAGCCAGATTTCAACGTCCAGCCACGGCTCGTCAGTGTGATTCTCCACCAGGACGAGCCCCCGGTCGACCCGGATAGCCGAGGGCGGGTCCCTGGTGCACGCTCCAAGCCCCAGAGCGAGCGCCCACGCCAGCCCTGTGCGACGATCGATCCTCACGTCAGCTTTCTATCACAGGAGGGCAAGCTTCCTCATGCGCCGCACGCTTCGCGTGGCCACTTATAACATCCATCGCTGCCGCGGGATGGACGGGCGGACGGTGCCGGCCCGGGTGGCGCGGGTCATCGAGTCGCTCGAGGCCGACGTCGTCGCTCTGCAGGAGGTGATCGGTCCGGGGCCCCATGGAGGCGGACACGCCCAGGAGCTCGGCGCTGCCCTCGGGATGGGCTGGGTCATGGCCGAAACCCGTCTGCTTCGCGGCCAGGCCTTCGGCAATGCGGTGCTCAGCCACTTCCCCATCCGCCACCACGTGCAGTACGACCTCTCGTGGAAGACGTGCGAACCGCGCGCGTGCCAGCGCGTGGATCTCGCGGTGGACGATCACACTCTGCACCTCTACAACGTGCATCTGGGGACGGCGTTCCGCGAGCGGCGCCACCAGGCCGAGCGGTTGTCGGCCATCGTGCACGACCGCCGCATTGTCGCCCCGAAGCTCGTGCTCGGCGACTTCAACGAGTGGATGCGCGGGCTCGCCACGGACCTGCTGAGCGCACGCCTGCAAAGCATCGACCTGCGCTCGCACCTGCGGCGGCGCCGCACCTATCCCGGCCTCTTTCCAATCCTTCACCTGGATCACATCTACTACGAAGGGCACGTCGAGGTCGTGAAGCTCGAATTGCCGCGCACACGAACCTCGCTGATCGCGTCCGATCATCTGCCGCTGGTTGCGGAGCTCCGAATCGGATTCTCGCACTGAGACTGACGCGCTCCCTGGCCTCGTGCGGGCGCGGGCCTGACATTCACCGGCGAGGTGGGATCAAATTTCGCGCAGCGCCTGCGCGATCGGGATCCGCGCGGCCCGAATGGCCGGGAGCAGGCCACCGAGGGCGCCCATCACCGCGGCAAAGATGAGACCGCCGGCGAGAAGCGCCGGCGTGATGCGGAAGCGGAATGCCACCTCGCTGAAGCTCTGCCAGTTCGTCGTCCCCGTCGAAATGCCGTGGGCGGGTAGTGCGATCAGACAGCCGATGATGCCGCCGATGACGGCGAGCAATACGGACTCGGCCATGAAGGCAGACATGATCCGCAGGCGCGAGAACCCGAGCGCCCGCAGCGTGCCAATCTCACGGATTCGATACGCAACCGCGGCGTACATCGTGTTCATGGCCCCGAACATCGCGCCGATGGACAGGATGAGCGTCACGAACGATCCGAGCACCCGGATCATGGTCGTCATCAGAACCGACTGCGAGGCGTAGTAGTCGCGCTCAGACTGGGCGCCGAGCTCGAGCCGGTTGTCGGACGCAAGTGCTGCCTGAAACGACTCGAGCGCCGAGGGGCTCGTCAGCTTGACCGTAATCGACTGGTAACTCGGACGCTGAAATGCGGGAAGCATCAGATCGACGTCGCCCCATACTTCCGACTCGAACGCCGAATCATCCGCGGTGAAGATGCCCACAATCGTCCAGTCGCTGTTGCCGAACCGGATCGTGTGACCCAGCGTGAGGCCCTGAAAGCGGCGGGTCGCCAGGCGGCCCACGACAACCTCTGCCAGCCCCGGACGGAAACGGCGCCCCTCGACGAAGCGCACCGTGTTGCGCACGTCGAACGAACGTGGACCGACGCCTCTGAGCGGGACGTTCGCCGGTTGTCCGTCGGAGGCGCGCGGACGTGAAATGATGACGAGCAGCTCGGGTGACGCGAGCGGCTGACCCTGCTGATCGCGGGCGATCTGCGGCAGGGTTTCAATCAACGGAACGGCCGCGCGCGGAACCACGCTGACGTTCTCCGACAGCGCACCCTGCCTGAGTACGATGGCATTGTCGGGCTGACCGCTGGCGACGAGCGTGGCACGGAACCCCTGGGCGAGCGCCAGCGTGATGACGAAGGTCGCGACGACCATGGCGATGCCGAGCGCGGTCATCGCCGCCGTCACCTTGCGGGCGAAAATCGATCGGAGGTTGTAGTGCCCGACGAGCCCCATACGACGCTTCCCCGCTAGGCCACGCGCCTCAGTGCGTCCACCACCTTGAGCCGCGCCGCCATCGTGGCCGGAATGATGCCGGCCGTCAGCCCGATGAATATCGCCAGCGCGAGCCCGAGGGCGATGTTCTGGGGGCTCACGTGGAATGCCGGCACGATTCCCGAGAGACCCGTGAAGTTGTCGGACGAGGCGAAAAGCCTCGCCAGCGCCGCACCGATCAGGCCGCCGACGGCGGCCATGACGACGGCCTCCGCCGTGATGAGCAAGAAGATGGTGTGGGCGGGAAACCCGAGCGTTCGCATCACGGCCACCTCGGTCGTCCGCTCGCGCACGGACATGGCCATGGTATTGCCGGCAACAAAGAGCGTCGTGATGATGACCGCCAGAGCAATGCCCCCGAGCAGCACGTTGAGATTGCCCATCATGCTGACGAAGCTCGCCTGAAACGCCTTCTCGGTCTCGGTCTTCGTCTCGAACGCCGTATTCGCGAAACGCTGGTCGATCGCGGCCGAGATGGCGGCCGCGGCGCCGGGGTCGTTGAGCTCGGCGACGTACCAGCCGACCTGACTCTTGATCAGTGCGCGCTCGTCGGCGTACTTCCAATGGAACAACATGGTCTGATCGTCGAATCCCTGGACGGCCACCCGATAGATCCCGCGGATCGTGAAGGTGAAGTCCTCACGGCCATAGACCGGAATGCCCACCCTGAGCGTGACGCGGTCGCCGACCTTGAACCCGAACCGGCGCGCCAGGCCCACGCCGACGACGGTGCCCGTCCGATCGGAGAGGAACGCGGATCGCTCTTCCGGCGTCAGCAGGATCTCGGGATAGACCCGCAGATAGCTTTCCGGGTCGACCGCGAATTGCGCAAAAAAGTTGCTGGGATCCTTGTACACGCCGCCGAACCAATTCGCCCAGGTCGCATCACGCACGCCGCTGACGGCCTTGATTGACTCGAAGTGCGTGATCGGCATCGTGAACATCAGCGAGGTCGAGCGCACGGTCACGACGCGAGTGGACGAGCTGGCCGCCACCGCGCCCGAAAAGCCATCGAGAATGGCCCGAAGCGAGGAGAACAGAAACACCGCGATCGCCACGCTCAACACCGTGAGGAGCGAGCGCCGCGTGTTGCGGCGGATGCCCTTCAGAACGAGCATCAGGTAGCGCATGTCAGGCTCCGACCTTGATCTGCTCGATGAGCGAGCCCTTTTCCAGATGCAGAACACGGCGCGCACGTTCCGCCGCGTGCGGATCGTGCGTCACCATCACGATCGTCTTGCCGAATTCCGCGTTGAGCCGCTGGAGGAGCGCCAGCACGTCGGCCGCTGATTTTGCGTCGAGATCCCCGGTCGGCTCGTCGGCCAGGAGCACAGTCGGATCGGTGACGATCGCGCGCGCGATGGCGACCCGCTGCTCCTGTCCGCCGGACAGCTGCCGGGGGTAATGCTCCGCGCGGTCCCTCAGCCCGACGATGTCGAGTGCCGTCATCACGTGATCGCGCCGCTCGCCGCGCGACAGCCGCGTGAGGAGCAACGGCAGCTCCACGTTCTCGAACGCGGTGAGCACGGGGATGAGGTTGTAGAGCTGAAAAATGAAGCCGATGTGGCGCGCCCGCCAGGCGGCCAGTCCGCGATCGGACAGCGACGTGATGTCGGTGGCCGCCACCTGAATGCGTCCGCGCGTGGGCCGGTCGATGCCGGCGATCAGGTTCAGCAGCGTCGACTTGCCCGAACCCGATGGACCCATCAACCCCAGGAAGTCTCCCGATGGCACGTCGAAACTCACGTGCTCGAGCACCGGAATTTCCAGAGAGTCGCGACGGTACACCTTCGTCACGTCGCGGAGCTCGATGACTGCGCTCATTGCCGCACTAGTCTCCTTCAGTTCGAACCTTCACGGGCCCGCCTTCGACGACGGTCTCCGGCGGGCTCACGATAACGGCCTCGCCCGGCGCCAGGCCGGACTGCACCTCGACCAGATCGATCCGTTCCGGACCCAGAACGAGTGCCCGGCGCGACGCCTTTCCGTCGACGACGACCCACGCGTAGGTGCCGCCGTTGCGCTGTATGACGGCCCGCTTCGACATCAGCGTGGCTGGAGGGCCCGGCGGGCTCGTCCGTCCGGCTGGACGCTCGGCTTCGAGGAACGTCACGGTCGCGCTCATCTCGGGTCGCACGCGCTCGTCGGGGTCGAGAATGCTGACACGGACTTCGACAATGGCCTTGGCCCGATCGGCCGCAGGAAAGATCTGTCGAAGTCGACCTCGAAAGACCTCCGGGTACGCCTGCAGGCGGACCTCGGCGGGCATGTCGGCGAGGAGCTTGCCGACGTTGGTCTCGCCGACCTCGGTTTCCACTTCGAGCTCCTTCAGGTCCGCAATCGTCGCGATGGCGCCGCCTTCGCGGCTCGCCTGACCCATGACGCCGAAGGGGGACACGGTCTCGCCAAGCTCGGCCCGCTTGGCGATGACCACGCCGTTGAACGGGGCGCGGACGTTCGTGTTCTCGATGTTCTCCTCGACGACCCGCACCCGCGCATCGGCGCTGGCGAGCGTCGCCTGGGCCAGATCCACGCGGGCCGCCGCCACTTCGGCCGCCGCCTGCGCGGCAGTCACGGCCGCTTCGGTGACAATCCCGTCGCGCCTCAGCGTACGCTGGCGCTCCAGATCGCGCTTCGTCTCGTCGTGTGCCGCAGTCGCCTCGGCGATCTGCGCCCGTGCTTCAGCGACGGCGGTCTTCGTTTCGGCCAGCTGCGCGTCGAGTTCGCCGTGCTCGATACGCGCAATGATCTCGCCGGCGCGCACACGATCGCCCTCCTCGACGCTCATGGACTGCAGACGCCCCCCGACCTTCCCACCGACATCTGCACTCCGGCGGGCCACCACATACCCGCTGGCAACCAGCACGGGGAGCGCCGTCGAGCCGCCGTCGGCCGCCGCAGCGGCGCGCGTCACGCGCACGATGTCCACTTCCGGAGCGCGCCGGGCGGCCAGGTATCGTGTCGCCGAGGGCACTGCCAGAAGAGCCAGCACTCCGAGCGTGGCCACGATGGCCCACGGCACCCACCGTCGGCGCCTTGGCTCGTCGCGCTCGATGCGCAGGCGGGACAAGTCGACTGCAGGAATGTCGCGGGCCTCAGGCGGGATGGACATGAGCGGTCACCGGAAAAACGACGGGGTCGACCGGTGCAGCCATAAACAAAAAAGTCGACCACCGAAGGAGCGGACGTTCAGGAGCTCGTCCCGTCTTCGATGCTCGACCGGTGCCGTCAACCGCGCGGCGTTGAGGCGATCAGCTTTCCTCTTCGTACTCCTCTTCTTCAGCTGAACCCAGACGCGTCGACGGGCGAAGCGCTTCGCGATGGTCGGTACAGCGGCGCATCCTGCACGTGCAGGCTGATGGCGCAGCCCGGCGACTTGCGATCGATCACGACGACCACGCGACTCCCCTCGATGCCCTCCCGGAACGTGAGACGGCAGCCGCATGACAATCGGGCGTGTGTGAATCCCTTGAGGCTCACAGCTTCCTCGACCTCATCACGCGCAGCGCGCGCATCCTGCTGGCCAGATCCAACGGCCATCGAACTCCGAGAGACGCGATAGAGCGAGCGCCCTGCCTCACTCGGTGCTGAGGATCATACTACAGCAGCTCGAGAATCTCCCGCTCGAACTGCTCCTTGGTCGCCATGCCCGTGTGTTTCTTGCAGATCTTACCGTCCCGGCCGATGACGAACGTCGTCGGCAGACCCCAGATGGGTCCGAAGCTCTCCTGCACGTCGTCGCGATCGTAGCCGAGCAGCACCGGATAGTTCATCTTGAACTTCTCGGCAAACGGCACGAGCTTCTCGATCGGGTCGTCGACGGAAAAGCCGAGAATGGCGAGACCGCGATCCCGGTACTTCGACTGGAGCTCGACGAACGCAGGAATCTCGATCTTGCAGGGGCCGCACCACGTCGCCCAGAAATCGAGAATCACGACCTTGCCCTTGAAGCTGGCAAAGCTGACGGGCTTGCCGGTGATGTCCTTCACCGTAAAGGTCATGTTCGCCGGCTTGCCATTGGGACTGCACGCGGCCGCCGCTTCGACGTCGGCATCGGGCAGCGCCGGCAGCGTCAGCAGGGCAAGGGCGGCTCCGGCCACAATCGCGATCAACCATCGGCGAATCATCCTGTCGATCTCCCTTGATGACGGCGCGTCTATTCCACGCGATCGCGCACATATGCCGCCAGCGCTTCAAGCTCCGCGCGCGGCCGACGCGCCACCAGGACATACGATCGGCCGTTTTTCGACCACAGGACCGTCTCGTGACCCATCACCTCGAGCACGCGGCTGGCGGTCGTGCGATCGGGAACCAGGTACAACGACACCGGCGCGCCATGATGGCGGTAGAGCGCGTGCGCCACGCTGCCCTCTCCATAAAGACACCGGCGGGCCGTCACCAGCGTGAGGTCGTGCTCGGCGGAGCTCGCCGGCAGCTTCATCTGCCACCCGTACCGCTCGCTGAGGCTCGCCTCGAGGAGGGACGGGTCGGCATTGGCGCTCCCGCCGCCGGCTAGTTGGAAACACTTCAGATGATCGAGCGTGAGCTGCGCGGCCATGACGGTGGCGGACCGCCCGGAGACGAAGACGACCGCCAGGGCGACCGCCAGCACGAGGCTCGCAGCCACCGCGAAAGGCGCGAGACGGCTTGACCAGGTCCGGGAGGTCGGCGCGCCGGAGCCGTTCGATTGGCGGGCCGCCGCGCACCGGGCGTGCAGGGCCGCGGGGGCGCAGGCCGACACCAGATGGCGGGCACGCTCTCTGAGGACCTCGCGCGCGGCCGACTCCGCTCGCGCGTGTTCGCGGCAGGGCGGGCAGTGCTCGAGGTGCTGGGCAACCCGCGCCCGATCGACGGGTGTGCTCTCGCCGTCGAGGTACGCCGTTACAAGGGGTTCCAGCTCACGACAGTTGGACATGGCGATCCTTCTGGGCTGCTCGATCGTCAACCGCCGGCCGCTTCGAGCCGGCGAAATTTGTCGGTACGTGCGATCAGACGCTCGTAGAGCATCCGACGTCCCCTGGCGATGCGTGACATCACGGTACCCATGGGCACGTCGAGCATCTTTGCGATATCCGCATAGGAAAATTCCTCGACGTCGCGCAGCCAGACCGCTTCGCGGAACGGCTGGGCGACCCCATCGATCGCCACCTGGAGGTCGGCGTCCAGCGTCTGGCGAAGCAGCAGTTCCTCCGGCGATTCGCCGCCAATAGCCGTAGACTGGGCGCGCTCCACCGCTTCGCTGTCGACGTTGACAGGCTGTCGCGCCGAGTCACGGCGCTGGTTGCGAAACGTGTTGTGGAGGATCGTGAACAACCAGGCTTTCAGATTCGTGCCCCGCTCGAACCGTCCCGCATGCCGGAACGCCTTCAAGTAGGTCTCCTGCACCAGATCTTCGGCGTCTGCGGGATTGCGCGTCAGGCGGAGCGCGGTCCCATACAGGCTGTCGACATAGCCGAGGACGTCGGTCTCGAACGGATCCCGAACCTCGGCGGTCGAATGGGCGGCTGGGCCTGTCCGTAATGCCATCGGGCGGAGGCCCCGCTGTGTTATGGCTCAACCCAGCGGAGCGCCTGTTTATTCCTGGGCCACGCCCACCGGGGAGGGTGGCCGCAGCCAACAGGAGACGAGTCATGACCTGCCAGGGCGCGGAGGCTCTCACAGTATAGGCCAGGTTTTGCCGGTCTCCGCGGGCCGGCGCTGTCACCCGAAGCGGCCGGCCGGTCGGCCAAGTCGAGGACAGCGAGCGGGTCATGGGCTCAGACCGCCGGGCGGATTACCGGTGATCGCAAAGGGAGCTCGGAGATACCCGTGGTACGTCTCTTGCTGCGACGTGAACCGCGAGCGTTGCGACAACCGTCATAGTCACAGTAAGATCGAGGATGTTTTCTCGGGGCGTTCAGGGCACCCCCGGCTCGCCCTCCCCATGTGTTTGCGAGGAGATGCCAATGCCGATGCGCCCTGAGCGCGCCGCCGATGCGCGCCTGACGCGAGTGGCTCTGATTGCCCTGCTGCTCGCCGCCGTCGCCCTGCCAGCGGGCGCGCAAACCCCGTACTATCCGTACTTCGGCAAGAACCTGATCCGGTACGACAACTTCGAGTGGTACACCTATCAGACCGATCACTTCGAGATCTACTACTACCCCGAGATCGAGCCCCATCTCGAGCGCATCGCCTCGTACGCCGAGAGCGCCTATCAGAAAGTCAGCTCTGACCTGAAGCACGATCTGGCGTTCAAAGTGCCCCTGGTGCTCTTCGCCACCCATAGCGAGTTCGAGCAGCAGAACATCATTCCCGGCGTAGCGGGGGAAGGCGTGGCCGCTTTCGCCGAGCCGTCTCGGAATCGCATGGTGCTGCCGATCGACGAACCGCCCGATCGGCTCTACGGGCTGATCGTGCACGAGCTGACGCACATCTTCGAGTTCGACATCATCCCCACCTCGCTCATCCGCCGCGATATGCCGCTCTGGATCAACGAGGGGCTGTCCGACTACGAACGAGGCGACTGGCAGCCGACCGACCTCGCGACGGTACGGGATGCGGCCGTGGCCGACATCATTCCGAAGATGAGCGAGCTCCAAGGCTACGGCGAGTACGGAAACCCGCGCGTGATCTACAACCTGGGCCATGCCGCCTTCGAGTTCATCGAATCGCGTTGGGGCAAGGAAGGGATTCGCCAGTTTCTCTTCTCGCTGCGCAAGAGCATCATCGGCGGCGGCGAGGACGCCTACCAGGAATCGCTCGGGCTCGAGCCGGAGGAGTTCGATCAGCAGTTCGACAAGTATCTGAAGGATCGCTTCAAGCCGTTCCGGGACAAGGAGCGCCCGGCCGACTACGGCCGCAATCTCGCCCCGGACCCGCGCAAGTCACGCTATTCGAGCGTCTTGTCGGTCGAAGCCTCACCGTCGGGCGATCTGCTCGCCGCCATGACGGGCAACCGCAAGGACCGCGAGCTCGACATCGTCCTGCTCTCCGCGAAAGACGGCTCGGTCGTCCGGAGCCTGACCGGCGGCTTCGATCAGGATCGGGGATTCGAGTACATCAGCTTTCCCAGCGAGCCCTCGAGGTTCAACGCGGTGCCGTGGATGTCGTGGTCGCCTCGCGGCGATCGACTCGCCTTTTTCGTGAGGACAGAAAAGGACAGGACGCTCATTCTGCAGAATGTCGTGTCAGGACGCATAGAGAAGCGGATCCCCATGCGCGTCCTCGACGAGCCGGAGTCCCCGGATATCTCGCCCGACGGACGGACCGTCGCGTTTGCCGGCTTGCAGAATGCCGTGGGCGACATTTTTCTCGTCGATCTGGAGACGAGCGCGATCACCAACCTCACACAGGACGAATTCTTCGACTTCGCGCCGACCCACTCGCCCGACGGCACCTACCTCGTGTATGCGGCCCGTATCAGCGGCAATCAGAAGCTCTTTCGATTCGACTTCGACACCAAGCAGAAGACCCAAATCACATTCGGCACGCACGACGACGGCGGCGCGCAGTTCCTGGACGCCGAAACGATCGTCTTCCCCTCGACCGCGACCGATCCGGCGACGCCGATCGACGCCGAAATCGCCCGGAACGGCAACATCTACAACATCTGGACCCTCAATCTCAAGACCGGCGAGCTCCGGCAATGGACCGATGCACTGGGCGGCAATGCGTCCCCGGTGGTTCTCGCCGGCACGCCCCCGCGCATCGCGTTCGTGAGCTATGACAAGAGCGAGTACGGGCTGCACGTGCTCGAACGCCGCGAGCCGCTCATCACCGCCTCGTCGGCCGACTTCGGCGCCCCGGGGCCCGTCATCGACTTCCAGGCGCCGCTGCAGCACACGCTCATCGCCGACAACAAGCACAAGAAGGGGAAGTTCGAGAAAATGTTCCTCGACGGCCGTCCGCCGGTAGGTCTCGGTGTCACCTCGGGCGGAAACGTGTTCGGCGGAACCCAGATTTCCTTCAGCGACGTGCTCGGGGATCAGCAGTTCAACATGTTCGCGGCGTCCATCTCGCAGTACCGCACCCTGTCGTTCTCCTACGTGAACCTGTCGCGCCGGTTGCAGTACGCCCTCCAGGGCTTCTCGCAAACGCAGTTCTTCTACGGACAGCAATCGGGATTGTTCTACGACCCGGCGTTTGCGGGCATCATCGATCGCGACCTGGCACAAGCGACGCGCACGATGCGTGGGGGCACGGCTTTTGGCATCCATCCCTTCAATCGGTATCGGCGCCTGGAGCTGTCGGCCGGCATCGTGAACTACAACGAGGAGTTCAACGATCCGTCGCTCGAAGCCTACTCCCAGCAGTATCAGCTCGATACCTACGGCGCGGTCCTCTTCCGAAACGGCACCTTCGTCCCGCTCGGCGTGTCGTTCATCCAGGAAACCACCGTGTTCCGCGAGTTCGGCCCGCTGGCCGGTAACACCGTGCGACTCTCCTACGAGGTTTCGCCGGACATGGGGAGCGTCCTGTCGCGCCAGACGGCCGATGTGGACGCGCGGTACTATTTGCGTCTCGGTGGCAGCGGGCTCCTGGCGCTCCGGGCTCGCGGGTTCAAGAGCTGGGGCGAGGCTCCCGACTTCATGTATTTCGGCGGCAACTCCGAGATGCGCGGGTACGAGTACCTCGAGTTCCTGGGACAGGACGCCTTCTTCGGCAACGCTGAGCTGCGATTCCCGCTCATCGAGGCCATGCTCACTCCGATTGGGATTATGGGCGGCATTCGCGGCGTCTTGTTCTTCAATGCAGGCATGGCCGGCTTCGATCAGCAGGATCTGAAGTTCTACACGTCCGATAACGAGATTTTCACGCCCATTATCGGCTACAACCTCGATGCGAATGGCATTCCGGTCGAGGTGCAGGGGCCTCCCGTGCTCATCGACGGCTTCCGCCTGCGGGACGGTCGAGCCTCTTACGGGATCGGGCTGGAAACCTTCGCCCTAGGATTCCCGATTCACTTCGACTGGTCATGGCGAACGCTCTTCAACCGCCAGTGGGAGGATGCCCTGTTTGCCGCCAACGGCGGCAGCGAGGAGTTCCGCCGCCCGCAGTTCTATATCTGGGTCGGCTATGACTTCTAGAGTGAGGCGGGTGAATGGCCGAGGCTCGATGAGCGGACGGTGATGGCTTGCTGCTCCGAGCTTCTGCGTCTGCTCTTCGACTATCTGGAAGGCCGGCTGTCGCCTGAGCTCCACGCCGAGCTCGAGGATCACCTCGCAGCCTGCGGGAGCTGCGTGCAGTACGTCCACACCTACCGCTCGACGGTGTCGTTGCTGGGCTCGCTGAGCGAAGACGATCTGCCGCCGGAACTTCGCAGCCGCCTGCGCGTGTTCATCGACCACCACACCAGAAACTGAACGGCAGGTCGGGCTCGCCCGGCGTGCTCAAGGCTCGCTGCCGTGCCGTTTGCGCAGACGCTCGGCCCGCCGCCGGTGCGCTTCTTCCGAGCGAAGGCGGTCGTCGTCGGTGTCGAGCCGAAGCGGGGGCACACGAAGCCGTGCGCCCTCTCGTGACACCGACACGAAGGTGAGAAACGCGTGGCTGGTCAGCTGACGGCGCCCCGTCAGGGTCTCCTCCGAGAACACGTGGACCTCGACTTCGAGCGATGTGTTGAACGCACACGTCACCCGCGACTCGAGGATGATGAGATCGCCCACCTTGATCGGGTGCAGGAACTGCAAGCCGTCCACCGCGGCCGTGACGAGCAGACTGCGCGTGTGACGGTGCGCCGCAATGGCGGCGGCAATGTCGATGAGATGCATCACCGTGCCGCCGAGGATGTAGCCGAGCGGATTGGCGTCGTTGGGCAGGACGACCTGCACCATCTCGGTAGCCGACTCGGAAGCCGGCTTCGGGGTGAGATCCATGCTCACCCGGTGCGCGGGGGGACGCTCAGCTTCGTGAGACGCAGCACGCTGCGATCGAGATCGACTCCGACACGGTACTTGCTGAGAAACCGGTGGCCGACGATGCCACCCACCTGGAAGCCGAGCAAGACGCTCGGCGCCCGCAGGTTGAGAACGACCAGCGGGAAATTGCGGAACTGGATCTGATCGAACGCCAGGTTGACCCCCGGCATCAGAAACGCGTCGCGATCCCAGCCGGATGTCCCGTAGACCTTGAGGGGGATTCGTCGAGACTGTGGCTCGCGTTCGATTGAGCTGGCCGTGTCGGTGCTGATCGAGATGACTTCGCCGCCGGTGTCGATGATGAAGTTCACCGGATCGCCCTCGACCGTTCCGCGGACGAGCGCCAGGCGGTGCACGCGCAGCGGCAGCTCGAAATCGAACGGCTCCTCCGGGATGGTCGAGGCGATCGTCAGCTGACGCCGGCCATAGTCGATCGTCATCGACAAGCCGAGCGCCAGGGGCGAGAAACTCTCACCCTCCCGCACTGGAATCCCGCGCAGGGCGGGGCTCTTGATCAGCACAGGGACGTTCTCGAGGCGCATCGTCCCGATCATGAGCGAATCGAGCCGTCCCAGCTGCAAGCCGCGGAATCCGACCTCGCCGATCCCGGCACTGAGCGTGCGAACGATCGGCCGCACACCCATGCGGCTCGCCGTACGTTCCGCGATGACCGTCTGCTCCGAACCCGTGTCGACGACGAAGTCCAGGTTCTGATCGTCGTTGATGCGGCCGCGCACGACGACCTTGTCTCGAATCAGCCTGAAGGGAAGCGTGTGGAGCACGCCTCGGGCCCGATCAGGGATGTCAAACGGCGTGCGCCCTGCAAACGATCGGAGAAACTCGATCTCGTTGCGTGCCCAGGCGGCTTTGACGCTCCGGTCTCGGTTGGGCAGCAGGTTGAGATACTGCGTGAGGGCTTCGCTGGCCTCGTCGAACCGCCGGAGCCGCTCGAGCACGTCGCCAGTGGTGTGGTGGATCTCGGCGTCATTCGGGCTGGTTTTGAGCGCCGCCCGGGCTTCATTCAGGGCTTCCTGGAGACGGCCCCTGGCGGCCAGCGCGCGGGCGAGCCCGTGCCGCGCACGTCCGTACTCGGGGTCGAGCGCGAGCGCGTCGCGAAACACATCCTCCGCCTCGACAAAGAGCCCGGTGGCCCACAGGGCGTCGCCGTATAGGGCCACGATCTCCACGTCGTCCGCGCGAGTCTTGAGGAGATCGGCGGCTTCTGCCCGGGCCCGGGAAAACTCCGCCACCCGAAGGGACGTGCGCACCACACCCATGCGCGCACGAACCAAGGTTGGCCCTTCGCCGTCCCGCAGCGCTCGCTCATAGGCGTCGAGCGCTTCGAGATAACGCGCTTCCTGGAACAGCTGATTGCCGAGCTGAAGCTGAATCTCCGCGAGGTCGGAAGAGCCGGCGAGGAGACGCGGGACCGCCGCAGCGGTGCCGGCGATGAGGGCGGCGGCCGCAAGAAGCCTGAGAATGAGGCTCACGGTTCCCTCAGGATTGCGGAGGGCGCGCTGGGAGCGTCCCTCCGGACAGAGAATCGAGGCGGCCGGGCCGCCCGCGGTCAGCGCGTGTACTGCTCGATGGGCACCCCGTCGTACATCTCGTCGATTCTGAGAATCTGCGTCTCACGGCTGTAGGTCCCCAGCTCGTAGTCCTCACTCATGATGAGGGCCTTGATCGGCTTGGTCGGACAGACCTCCGAACAGAGGCCACAGAAACTGCAGCGCGAAAGATTGAAATCGAAGTAGTCGAGCACCTTGATCTTCTGTCCGGGCTCCCGGTGGCCGCCGAGCGCAATGAGGTCGTCCGGGCACGCCTTCGCGCACTGGTCGCAGACGATACAGGTAGCCGCGCCAGTTTCGGGCTCGACCTGAAGACGCAGCACGCCGCGAAACCGCGGAGCGACGGGACGGCGCTCAGCCGGGTACTGAAACGTGAACGCGGGCTGCGGCGTGTATCGCAGCGTGACCCAGAGTCCCTTGAGGAGATCGATCAGAAAGATTCGGCGGAGAAAGTCCTTCACGCACGCTCTCCCACGAGAACCGGCTCCGACTCACCCAGCCGAATCACGCGCTCACGCCGGAGCACCGTGCCTTCCTTGCGAATCTTGTCCTGCAGGCGCATCAGCCCGTACAGCAAGGCTTCCGGGCGCGGAGGGCAGCCTGAGACATACACATCCACGGGCACGATCTTGTCGACGCCCTGAAGCACACTGTAAGTGGGGAAAGGCCCACCGGCATTCGAGCAGCTGCCCATCGAGATCACCCATTTGGGCTCGGGCATCTGGTCGTAGAGCCGCCGAAGCACAGGCGCCATCTTCTTGGTGACGGTGCCCGCCACGATGAGCAGGTCCGCCTGCCTCGGCGAGGCACGAAACACCTCGGCTCCAAACCGGGCAATGTCGTACCGGGAGGCGGAGGCCGCCATCATCTCGATGGCGCAGCACGCCAGGCCGAAGCCCATGGGCCACAGCGAGGATTCACGCGCCCAATTCAACACCTTGTCGAGATTGGTGGTGATGAAGTTGTCTTCAAAGCGATGCTCGAGAAGGCCCATAAGGTGACGGTCCCTAGCTCCTGGACGGCTTCAGCGCTCGGCCGACGCTTCCTGATAATACCGCGCATTGGTGACGATGTAGTCCGCCCATTTGTCTGGCGTCTCGTCGAGAGAAAAAATGGCTTCTACCGGGCACGCCGGGACGCAGGCGCCGCAGTCGATGCATTCATCGGGATGAATGTAGAGCATTTCCGCAGCGGCAAAACCCGGTTCGCCCTTGCGGGGATGGATGCAGTCCACCGGACAGACATCCACGCACGCGGTATCCTTCGTTCCCACGCACGGCTCGCAAATGATATACGCCACTCGCCCCCACATCATTCCGTTGCGGGTGCAACGGTGCAAGTTGTTGTCTCTGTTCACTCTATCCGCACGGTTCAGTCGGGTCAAGGCAGCTGGCGCAGGTCCGTGGCAATCGTCATCGTGCCAGGCTCGAGCCTCGTCAGATCCGCGTCCGGATGAGGACTGATGAGCGTCAGCGACGCGACGACGGCGCCCGAGCGAATCACGGGACCCCGCGCGAGCCACGGCCGCCTTCCGCCGTACAAGCGGGCGAGCCGGCCGCGATCATAGGGTCCCACAGTGCCGAAGGCTTCCCAGATTTCGGCGGGCGCCGCCAGCCAGGCGCCCTGGAGCTCGTCGCTCCCAGCCAGTCGCTGCAGTCTGCTCGTCATGCGATCGATCGGCTCATCCGTAACGAAGACTTCATAGGTCCCAATCGGGGCATGACGAGGCGTGAACTGCCGGGCCAGCGGCGGGCTCTGCTCGCCAAGTTTCAGCGTCGCCAGCAGTCGGGGCAGGCTGATCGAGCGGATGGGTGGCGCGGCTTGGGCCCACGAAAGAAGGGCCAGGATGACGAGCATTGGAGAAATCACGACCAGGGACGAGGCCCGGATCCGGACGGAAAGAGACGGCGCATTATAATTGTGGCCTGTCTTTGCGGTCAGCCAGATGAGTAGCGTGCCTCTCGTGGCCGTCGCCTTCGCGCTGACACTCGCGCTTCCTTCCCTGGCGCGGGCTCAGGGTCTCCCCTCCGAGCCGATCAGTCTCGGTGACGGACGCCTTGTGGTCAGCGGCCAGGCCTCGGTGTCTGTTTCGTCGAACAAAGACGACCCTGGCTGGTTCAACTACACCGATTACGAGCACAACACCCTGCGTTTGATCCGGCTGGGCATGAGCGCCGCGCTCAGGGCGACGGATCGGGTGTTCGTGCTCGGCGAGATCCGGACCGAGAATTGGGACGGCGTCCAGCCGTACGCCTTCTATGTGCGCGTGCACCCGTGGAAAGACCGTCCGATCGACATCCAGGCCGGACGCATCCCGCCGAATTTCGGGGCTTTCGCCCGGCGCGCCTACGAAACCGACAATCCCCTCATCGGCTACCCCCTCGCCTATCAGTATCTGACCACGATTCGGCCGGACGCGCTGCCCGCATCGGTCGACGAGCTGCTCAGCCTGCGCGGAGAAGGTTGGCTGGTCTCGTATTCGCTCGGCGCCGACGTTGCTGCCGCAGGACTGCCGATGGTCTCGGCCTTTCGCTGGGACACGGGAGTCCAGCTCAGGGTGGGCGACTCTCCGCTCGAAGCAAGCGTGGCCGTGACGACTGGCACCCTCGGCGACCCGCGCATTCGCGACGATAACGACGGGCCCCAGGTGTCCACGCGCGTGGCGGCTCGTCCGATCACCGGCCTCGTGATTGGGATATCGGGCGCACGGGGGCCCTATCTGTCCAGAGATCTCGCGGAGGTGCTGCCGGAGGGGCGAACCATTGGCGAATTCACGCAGCGCGTCGCCGGGCTCGACGCTGAATATTCGGCTGGATACTGGTTGCTCCGCGCTGAATGGCTGTTGAGCGCGTGGAAGATGCCGGGCATCGGCGATGTTCGCACGTCGGCCTGGCTGGCGGAGGCCCGCTACAAGGTTGGCCCCGGGCTCTTCGTGGCCGGTCGAGTCGATCGGCAGGACTTCAGTCGCCTCGAGAGCGGCGGCCGCCTCGTGACGTGGGATGCGCCGGTCACGCGTGTCGAGGCCGGTGCCGGGTACTACCTGCAACGCACCGTCATCGCCAAGCTGACGTACCAGTTCAACTGGCGCGACAGCGACGAATACCGACGCCTCGGGATCGTCGCGGCACAGCTTCAATATGGTTCTGAAAATGGAAGCCTCATCCCGACGGCGTGGAATCCCCCCGCTCATCGCCGTCATGGCCGTCATGTCCGGCACGCTCGTCCTGGCCGCACAGTCGCAGCCGTCGGCTGTTCGCGGGATGATTCGGGGACGCGTGGACGTGCGCCGCGTGCCCGCTGCGACCGAGCGACGGCCAGGTGTCAGTGAGCTCGGCATGCCGGGGGGGCGCGATTTCGCGGATCGCACCCGATCGGTCGTGTACCTGGAGACGGCTCCAGGCGGTGCGTTCGAGGATCTCGAACGCGCACGGGCGACGCTCGATCAGCGCAATGAGACATTCGTGCCCTATGTGCTGGCTGTGACCGTCGGCACCGTCGTGGAGTTTCCCAATAGCGATCGGATCTACCACAACGTATTCTCGCTGTCGAAGACCAAGCGCTTCGATCTCGGTCGCTATCCGAGGGGCGATTCGAAATCGGTGCGATTCGACCGGCCCGGCATCGTCCGGGTCTTCTGCGACATTCACTCGCACATGAGCGCGTTCGTACTCGTGTTCAGCCATCGATTTTTTGCGCTGACCGATACCGACGGTCGCTATCGAATCGCCGGGGTGCCACCGGGCGTGTATACGGTGAATGCGTGGAACGACGGCGAGAATCGTCAGACGCGGACGGTCGTCGTACCGTCAGACGGCAGCGCGGCCGAGGTCGACTTCATCATTCAATAGCGTCTCGATGCCCCTCTGACCGACTGCGCATGAAGCTTCTCTCTTCGCTCACCAATCGCATCTTTCTGGCCAGCGCCGCCCTGGCCGTGCTGGCGATCGCCTTCGCCATCTATTTCGTGAACGTTCGCGTCACGGCCGAGGCCGAGCGGGAACTCCAACGCGGCCTGGAGGAAGCCGCCACGCTCCTCGACCAGCATCGAGCCACGCTGCTCGACACCTACACGCTGCTCGCCCGCACCATCGCGGATCTCCCGAAGCTCAAGGCAGCCGTGGCAACCGACGACCCGCCGACGGTCCACCCGGTCGCCGGCGACTATCAGCGTCAGCTTCGCGCCGCGCTGCTGGTGGTGACGAACCGCTCAGGACGCGTGCTGGCGGCCATTGGCCGGCCGCCGACAGTGGGCGACATCGCGGCCTCCTGGCCGGCCGCCGAGCGGGCGCTGGCCGGCGAGGTCGTCAGCGGCTTCTGGCCGCATCCGAACGGTGTGCTGCAGGTCGTCACCGTACCGATCTCCATCGGGCTCGAGCCGCCGGAACTGCTCGGGGCCTTGAGTGTCGGGTTTCTGCTCGACAACGAGCTGGCCGCGCAGTTTCGAACACTGACCGACAGCGAGATTGCGTTCGCCATGGACGGGCAGATTCGCGCGACCACGCTTCCCGACGTCGAGCGCCCCCTGCTCGCGGGCCTGCTGGGGGCCGGCAGCATGGTGCGTACGCGCATCGGCGGCGACGAGTACGTGGCTCTTTCCCGACCCTTCGGTACCGCCACGGGACAGGTGACCACGAATCCGACCGCGCTGATTCTGCGATCGCGCACCGAGCGCCTGCGCTTTCTGAACGCCATTCATACCGCGCTGGCTGGAACGGCGCTGCTGGCGGTATTTCTCGGCACCGTCCTGAGCTATGCCGTGGCACGCACGGTGACACGGCCACTGGCCGCGATTACGGCAGGGATGCGTGAGATGGCCGCCACGGGCGACCTGACCCGGAAGATTACGTTGACCAGCCGCGCCGGATGGGACGACGAGGACGCGCGCCTGCTGGCGGCGACCTTCAACAGGCTCACCGATTCCATTGCCCGCTTTCAGCGCGAGGCCGCCCAACGGGAACGGCTCTCGTCACTCGGTCGGCTCTCGACCGTCGTGGCGCACGAGATTCGCAATCCGCTGATGATCATCAAAGGCTCACTTCGCGTACTCAAGCGGGACGACACGACGCGCCAGGAACGCGGCGAAGCCGTGGCTGACATCGACGAGGAAGTTGCGCGGCTGAACCGCGTGGTCAACGACGTCCTCGATTTCGCGAAGCCGATCCAGTTCGAATACTCCGAGTGCGATTTGAACCGGCTGTGCCGTGAAGCCATGGGGGCGGCGACCGCAGACGATGCGGCCGTGGCCTGCCGGTTCCAGCCAGACTCCTCGTTGCCGCTGGTGGTGACGGACCCGGAGCGCCTGCGGCTGGCGCTCGTCAACGTGCTCGCCAACGCCCGGCACGCCGTGGCCGCTCAGCAGGCTCGACGCTCGCGCGCTTCGAAGTCCGAAGAGGGAGCGGCCGTGGCGGTTGCCGAGCTGGACGACGTCGTGATGTCGACCGCCGTCGGCGCGTCAGGACGCGCGATCATTTCCGTCCGCGATCGAGGGATCGGCATCGAACTGCATGACGCGTCGCGAATTTTCGACCCGTACTTCACCACCAAACGCCGCGGCACGGGGCTCGGCCTCCCCATTGCGAGAAACATCGTGGAAGGCCTGGGAGGCAGCATCACCGTCACGAGCACCTCTCCGAGCGGCTGCGAAGTCCGCATCGAATTGCCGCGCGATCCCCGCGCCGACGCCGGGGCACAACCTGCCGGTGTGTTTCCGGATCGGGCGTAGTCGATGACCACTCGCGGCGCGATCCTTCTGGTCGACGATGAAGAAAAAATTCTCAAGACGCTCGGACGCGCCCTTCGCGGCGATGGGCATGATGTCATCGAAACGGCCAGCCCGCGCGAAGCCGAGCGGCTGCTCGCCTCCCGCCCGTTCGACGTGCTCGTGGTCGACAATCTCATGCCCGAGCTGACGGGCCTCGATCTCATCCGAAGCCTGATTGGGTCGGGCGCCGACGATGACCGCCCCCAGATATTGATGATGACCGCACATGCGACGGTCGAAAACGCGATCGAAGCCATGAAGCTCGGCGCGTTCGATTACCTGCAGAAGCCGTTCGAGGTCGAGGAACTGTTGGTAGCCGTGCGGCGGGCGATGGACCACCAGCGCCTGCGGACCCAGCACTCCTATCTTCTCAGCGAGCGTGAAGAGGACTTCAACCACTACGGCATCGTCGGCCGGAGCCGAAACATGGAAGAAGTCATCAGACGCGCGGAGCTCGTGGCCGAGACGAAGAGCACGGTGCTCATCACGGGCGAGACCGGGACGGGCAAAGAGCTGGTGGCGCGCGCCATCCACAGCCGCAGCGCGCAGCGCGACATGCCGCTCATCAAGGTGAACTGCGCCGCCATCCCGGACACCTTGCTCGAATCCGAGCTCTTCGGCCATGTTCGGGGCGCGTTCACGGGAGCCACGACGAGCAAGAAGGGGCGCTTCGCGCTGGCCGATGGCGGCACGATTCTGCTCGACGAGATTGGCACGCTCAGCACGACCGTCCAGGCGAAACTGCTCAGAGTCCTGCAGGAGCGGGAGTTCGAGCCACTCGGCTCCGAGCGCAGCGAGCGCGTGGACGTGCGCGTCATCGCGGCCACCAATCGCGACCTCCGACTCCTGGTCAGTGACGGGCGCTTTCAGGAGGACCTGTTCTACCGTCTCAACGTCATTCCCATTCACATCCCGCCCCTCAGGGAGCGACCGGACGACATCCCCATCCTCGTGGAGCACTTCGTCCGCAAGCACGAGCAGCGGACGGGGCGCCGGATCGAGCGGGTCGAAGACGGCGCGCTCAGCGCGCTTCAGCAGTACCGACTGGCCCGGCAACGTGCGTGAGCTCGAGAACACGATCGAGCGCGCGGTCGTGCTCTCGCCGGGCCCCGTCGTCACGCTCCGGGCCATTTCCATACTCGGCGCCAGCGCGCACACCTCGACGAGCCTGCCGTCGTTGAAGCTGCATCAGAACATCGAGTGGGTGGAGCGCGAGACCATCCGCCGGGCTCTCGACGCGTCGAACGGGGTGAAGAAAGACGCCGCCGAGCTGATGGGACTCAGCCAGCGCGCGCTGAGCTACTACCTGGCGAAGTACCGAATCGACCAGTAGCCGTCTTCGTACGTGCCGTCGCACCATACCAGCCGGCGAGCCGCATGGCGCGGTGGACTGTTTGCGCATGTCGTGATTGAATGCATCGATGAGCGTGCGCACCGCGCCTCGGAGGATTGGGATGACCACGACCGCTCGACTGACTTGCGCTGGGCTTTGCGGCGCGCTCCTTGCGCTGGGCACGATTCCCGCATCGGGACAGTCGAACACGCCGGACGAGCGGGCCCGTGCGCTCGCACGTGAAGTGCCGCTCATCGACGGCCACAACGACTACCCGTGGACCGTTCGGCAGGAGGGCGAGCGCGATCTCTCGAAGCTCGATATCCGGCAGTCCCAGCCCTCGATCCACACCGACATCGCGCGACTGCGCGCGGGGGGCGTCGGCGGCCAGTTCTGGTCGGTCTACGTGCCGGCCACGCTCGCCGGACAGAGCGCGGTGACGGCCACGCTCGAACAGATCGACATCGTCCATCAGATGCTCCGCCGCTACCCCGATGTCTTCGAGCAGGCGTCGACCGCCGACGATGTGGAACGGATCTTCAAGGCCGGCCGTATCGGCTCGATGATGGGCATGGAGGGCGGACACTCCATCGATTCGTCGCTGGGAGCGCTGCGCATGTTCTACCGGCTCGGCGCTCGCTACATGACGCTGACGCACGGCCGAAACGTTCCCTGGGCCGATTCGGCGACCGACACGCCGAAGCTCGGTGGACTGAGCCCGTTCGGCGAGACGGTCGTGCGCGAGATGAACTGGCTCGGCATGCTCGTCGATCTCAGCCACGTCTCGCCCGAGACGATGGACGACGCGATCCGTGTCTCGACGGCGCCCGTGATCTTCTCGCACTCTTCGGCACGAGCGATCTGTGATCACCCGCGCAACGTCCCCGACAACATCCTCCGACTGCTGCCGAAGAACGGCGGTCTCGTGATGGTGACCTTCGTACCCGACTTCATCTCGGCCGAGGTCGCGGCTCACTCGAAGCTCGAAGACGCCGAGCAAGCCCGGCTCGAGCAACAGTTCGCGGGGAACGAGGCCTCTCAGAAGGCGGGCATGGCGCAATGGCGTCAGGCGCATCCCGCCCCTCGGGCCACCGTCGCGCAGGTCGCCGATCACGTCGACCACATTCGCAAGGTCGCCGGCATCGACCACCTGGGTCTCGGCAGTGACTTCGACGGCATCACGGCCGTGGTGCAGGGCCTGGAGAACGTCTCGACTTATCCGGCATTGACCGCCGAGCTCCTGCGACGCGGGTACACCGACGAGGACATCCGGAAGATTCTCGGCTTGAATGTGCTGCGCGTGATGCGCGCGGCGGAGCGGGACGCGGCGAGGCTGCAGAAGGAACGGGGACCGTCACCCGCCGTGATGACGGGCAACTGAACGCCCTGGTGACCTGAGGCGAGCGGCGGCCGGATCAGGAATCAGCCGGATATTCGTAGACGCCGCGGCCCGTCTTGCGGCCCAGCCGTCCGGCCTTCACATACTCCACGAGCAGCGGACACGGTCGATACTTTTCGCCGAGCGTCCGCTCCATGAATTCCAGCACGCTCAGCCTCGTGTCGAGGCCCACGAGGTCGACGAGCTCGAATGGCCCCATCGGGTGGTTCAGGCCCAGCTTGAGCGCCTTGTCGATGTCCCGCGCCGAGGCGATGCCCTCCTGCAGCATGTAGAACGCCTCGTTGCCGATCATGGCGTTGATGCGGCTCGTGACGAAGCCGGGCGACTCCTTGATGACCACCGTTTCCTTCCCCATCCTCCGGGCCACTTCCTGGACCTGCTCCAGAGTATTGGCCGACGTCTCGAGCGCGCGCACGATCTCGACGAGCTTCATCTTGTGAACGGGATTGAAGAAGTGCATCCCGGCGGCCCGGCCGGGGTTCGCGAGCACACTCGCCATCTCGGTGATGCTCAGCGACGACGTATTCGAGGCGACGACGACCTCCGGACGGGCCACCCGTTCCACCTCGGCGAGGGTCGCGAGCTTGAGCGGCATCTGTTCGGGCACGGCCTCGATGATGAAGTCGGCTCCGCTGACCGCGGTCGCCAGGTCGGTCGTGGTCGTGAGGCGGTCGAGCAGCGACGAAACGTCGTTCCCTGCGAGCTTGCCGAGCTTCTCGGCTTGACGCGCCAGCCTCTCGATCTGCTGGCGGGCGGACTGCAGCGGCCCCGACGACACATCGTACAGCGATGCCTCGAAGCCCCCGGCGAGCGCTGCATACGCGATGCCGTGCCCCATCGTTCCGGCTCCGAGCACGGCAATGCTGTTGATCATGATCCGTGCCTACCACCTACTGATTGAGGTCCACCCAGACGGTCTTCACCTGCGTGTAGTGCTCCAGCGCGTGCGCGCCGAGCTCTCGGCCGAATCCGCTCTGCTTGTAGCCACCGAACGGCGCGGCCGCGTCGTACACGTTGTAGGTGTTGATCCAGACGGTGCCCGCCTGCAGCCTCCGCGCGACGTCGTGCGCCTTCTTGATGTCTCTGGTCCAGACCCCGGCCGCCAGCCCGTAGCTCGACTCGTTCGCGCGCTCGATCGCTTCGTCAACCTCCTCGAAATCGACGACCGCCAGCACCGGTCCGAAGATTTCTTCGCGCGCGATGGTCATCGTCGGTGTCACGTCAGCGAAGATCGTTGGTTGGAGGAAGTAGCCTTTGCCTGTCCCGATGTCCGCACGGCTGCCGCCAGCCACGAGGCACGCCCCTTCCTTCTTGCCGGTCTCGATATAGCCGAGCACGCGCTCGAAGTGCGCCTTCGAGGCCATCGCGCCGAGGCGCGTCTTGGGATCGAGCGGGTCGCCGGGAACCATCTTCTTCGTGCGCGCCACGACCTTCGCCAGGAACTCCTCTTTGATGGCGCGATGCACGAGCAAGCGTGAACCCGCCGCGCAGACTTCGCCTTTCCCGTAGAAAATCCCGATCGTCGCGCCGCGTACCGCCGCGTCGAGGTCCGCGTCTGGAAAGACGATGTTGGGCGACTTGCCGCCGAGCTCGAGCGTGATGCGCTTGAGGGTCTCGGAGGCGCCACGCATGATCTCGCGGCCTGTCTTCGTGTCCCCGGTGAACGCGATCTTGTCGATGCCGGGATGCTCGACCAGGCGCCGTCCCACGCGCGCGCCGGGCCCGGTCACCACGTTGAGCACACCCGGGGGAAGACCGATTTCGAGGGCGATCTCGGCAAGCGCAAGCGCCGTCAGCGGCGTCTGGCTCGCGGGCTTGATGATCACCGTGTTGCCGCAAGCCAGCGCGGGCGCGACCTTCCAGGCCGTCAGCAGAAGCGGGAAGTTCCAGGGGACGATGGCCGCGACCACGCCGACCGGGTCTCGCAACGTGTAGGTGAGATGGTGTCCCTTCACAGGGATCGTCTCGCCCTGAATCTTGTCGGCCCAGCCCGCGTAGTACTCGAAGCACTCCGCCGACGCCGGAATCTCAATCTGCCGCGACTCGAAGATCGGCTTCCCGTTGTGCAGGGTCTCGAGCCGCGCGACATGGTCGGCGCGCTCGAAGAGCCGCTCGCCCAGGCGCCACAACAATCGTCCGCGCTCCCTGGCCGAGAGCTTCGCCCAGGGACCCTGAAGCGCCGCGCGCGCGGCCGACACGGCCGCGTCCACATCCGCGTCGCCGGCCGCAGGCACCTTCGCGACAATCTCTTCCGTGGCTGGATTGACGACGTCGAGCGTCTCACCGGAGGCCGCCGCCCGCCACTCGTTGTTGATGAACAGCTGGTCCGCGATGGTTGCGCTGGTCGACATGGCCCCTCTGATCTTCTACTTCCCGCTGAACACCGGTTTGCGCTTCTCTCGATTCGCCCGCAGCCCTTCGCGCGCATCGGCGCTTTCAAAGAGCTGCTGCTGGAGCTCCCGCTCGAGCGCAAGAGCTTCCGAGAAGCCCGCTTCGAGCCCCGACTGGACCGCGCGCTTGATGCGGCCCACGGCGAGGCTCGCGCCATTGGGCGGCACGAACGCGCGGGCGTAGTCCAGCACGGCATCCAGGAACGCGCGGCCGTTCAGCGAGGCTTCGTCCCACACGTCGTTGACGAGTCCCATCGTGCGGGCTTCACCGAAGTCCATCAGCCGCCCGGTAATCATCAACTCGATCGCCCGACTCTTGCCCAGGAGACGGGCGAGGCGCTGCGTCCCGCCGGTTCCAGGGAGCACGCCCAGAGAGACTTCGGGCAGGCCGATGCGGCCGGCGTGCTGACGGGCAATCCTGAGGTCTGCAGCCAGCGCCACCTCGAGTCCCCCGCCCACGGTGTGACCGTTCAGGGCTGCAATGACCAGCTTCGGCGTCTGCTCGAGCCGATTCAACGTTTCGTTGGCGTGCAGGCAGAACCAGTACTTCCAATCGGGCTCTGCTTCCGTGAGCATGGCGATGTTCGCGCCCGCGCAAAAGAACTTTTCACCCGCGCCGATCAGCACCAGCACGTGGACGTCGCGGTCCATCCTGGCATCGAGCACCGCGTCGTCGAGTTCGCGCATCATGTCGTAGCTGTAGGTGTTCGCCGGTGGATCGTCGAGCGTGATCAGGCCCACACCGTCAGTCACACGATAGCGGATCTTCTCATAGGGCATGACGCGCCTCATTTCGCAGTCTCACCAGGCACCAGCTCGAGCACGTCGATCCCGAGCGGAGCCACGAGCTCTTTGAGCCGCGCCGGCGTGCCGGTCAGCATCGGGGATGTCCCGTAGTGCATCGGCACGACTTGCCGCACGCCCAGCCACTGGCACGCTCGGGCCGCCGCCTCCGGCCCCATCGTAAAGCGACCGCCGATCGGAAGGATCGCGATGTCCGGATGGTACATCTCGCCGACGAGTCGCATGTCGCCGAAGAGCGCGGTGTCGCCTGCGCAGTAGAGCACGATCCTGTTCTCGAACCGCAGAACGAATCCGCAAGCCTCCCCGAGATAGACCGGGACCCCTTCGTTGAAGGTTGAGCTGCTGTGCACGGCCGGTACCATCACCACCTCGATGGCGCCGACCGCCAGACTGCCTCCGACGTTCATCGGACTCAGGTTCCTGAGGCCCTTCTGCTCGAGCCAGTGACAGATTTCCGGATTGGCCACCACTGTCGCCCCGGTCGACCGCGCTACAGACAACGCGTCGCCCATGTGATCGTGATGGCCATGAGTAATCAGCACGAGATCGGCGCGCTCAATCCGCCGATGCCCGTCGGGACACGCCGGATTGTCGGTGAGCCAGGGGTCGAGGACGATGCGACGGCCGCCGGGAGAGTCGAGGAGGAACGTGGCGTGGCCCAGCCATGTGATCGCGAGCGTGCGCGAAGGGACTGGTGACACCCGCTGAGCGGCCCTAGTCTTCCGTCCGCACGTAGGCGAAGTTGACCGGCTGACGGTTGATGCCGCGGATCGGAGGAGCGATGTAGTTGGCGAAGATACCGGGCTCGAACACGGGCTCGGCCATGATGCTCAGAAGGTAAGCCTTGTCGGCCGGCGTGGGCAGCCACTCGTCGCGCCGCCGCGCCCATTCCTCGGCCGTGATGAGTCGTCCATCGGGATCGAACTGATGATTGGCGAAGGTGCCGATGGCGCGATTGAACTTGCGGTCGGGAATGCGCAGCCGGTCCGCCATCCCGTGACGCTCGAAGATCTTGTTCCAGCGCTCGACACCCGCCTCGCAATCGCCGACATACCAGTCGCGCAGCACCTCGTTCAGCGCATTGCGCATCGGCACTTCACGGCTGACCGCCTCGCCGTTGTCCATCATTTCGAGCGTGTAGGCGGCGCCGCTCAGCACATGGTCCTCGTAGGTCTCTTCCTTGGCGCGGCCCTTGAGACCGTTCGCAAAATACGAGGCGGCGTTGCTCGAGATCTCGCTGCCGTGAAGATCGAGGCTGCGGCTGAACCAGAAGTTCAGGTGCTTCTGAATCGTCGGGAGATCGATGCCTCCGAGCGGGCGGACATCTTCCGCGAAGCCCGCATCCTTCATGAGCTGACAGGTCCGTTCGATGATTCGAGCCACACCCGTCTCACCGACGAACATGTGGTGGGCCTCTTCGGTCAGCATGAAGCGTGTCGTCCGGGACAACGGATCGAGCGAGCTCTCGGACAAGGACATCAACTGCGACTTGCCGTCGCGATCCGTGAACATCGTGAACATGAAGAAATCGAGCCAGTTCTCGATTGGCTCGTTGAACGCCTCCAGGATCCTCGGCTTGTCGGCGTTGCCGCTGTGGCGCGCCAGCATCTCCTCGGCCTCGTCACGGCCGTCGCGGCCGAAGTAGGAGTGCAGCAGGTAGACCATCGCCCACAGATGACGGCCTTCTTCCACGTTCACCTGGAAAAGATTCCGGAGGTCGTACAGGCTCGGACATCGCGTGCCGAGCTGCCGCTGCTGCTCCACACTGGCCGGTTCGGTGTCACCCTGGGTGACGATCAGTCGACGGAGCTGATTGCGGAACTCCCCGGGGACCTCCTGCCACACCGGCTGGCCGTAGAAATCGCCGAAACCGATTCGACGGTCCGCCACGGGATCGGCGAGAAAGATTCCCCAGCGGTAATCGGGCAACTTGACGTACTCGAAGTGGGCCCAGCCGTCCGGATCGACGCTGATCGCCGTGCGGAGATAGACGTGATGATGATCCTGAAAACCCTGCGGGCCCATGTCACGCCACCAGTCGAGGTAGCGCGGCTGCCATTCTTCGAGCGCACGCAGCAGCCGGCGGTTGCTGGCCAGACCGACGTTGTTCGGAATGCGTTCTTCCAAGATCACTACGTTCTTCTCCAGTCGAACGTCGGCCGTCCCTTCGTGCCGTACAGACTTCAGCGCGCCGTGCTCGCCCACGGCGTTGGGCCGCTGGAAGATCCAGTTCTGCCAGGCGCTCAGTCGGCCGAAAATCTTCGTCTCCATCGTCTCCGGCCCGGCGAAGCGCAAGTTGGCTTCGAGGCCGGTCAGGGCGTCCGGGGACAGCGCGGCACGGCCCTCGATCGCCAGCCGCACCTCGCCCTCCCAATCGAGCTCATCCGGGGCAAAGGTCACGAGGCCGGCGTCGTGGGCGTCCCGCGCGTCATAGGCCCCCGACCGGGCGAGCAGTTCGGCCACGCGAGGCGGCTCGCCCAGAAACCGCGTCTCGAGGCGAGACAGCCCGTTGCTCATGGGATACCACCCGGCGTTTGCGGCCGACAGCGCCACGCTGGCTGGCCGGTCGGGATCGTCGAGCATGTAGGCCCGATCCGCGGCGAGCGCCAGCTCGAACAGCGTCCCGGCAAACGCCGAACCCGGCTCGATGAGCGCAAAGACGGTGCGCGAGGTGAGATCGAGCCGCTTCAATGTTCGTTTGATCAGAAGGCGTACTTCGCGCACGAACCAATGACTGCCATGGGCGTCGAGAGCCCGATCGACGGCGAGCGCCTCGGCCGGATCGCCCACCGTTCGAACGACCAGCGTGCCGATCTCCGGTTCGTTGAACCGAAGGCGCAGCAACGCATCGTCCAGCTCACGAAATGTCCGGAGTGGCCAGAAGTCGCTGCCCGCGGCTGTGATGGCTTCTAGTGTTTCCGGCGGCGCGGAACCAGGTGTCTTGATGGTGAGCTCTGCCACCCGGCGACGCCTGTCCAGTGCGACGGTGACGAACCGGTACGACCAGTGATCGTCGTGTACCAGGGGAGAGAGCTCCTCCAGCCGAACGCCTTCTGCGCTGACGTCGGGACCCGAGGCGGCCGCCAGTTCCGCTGCGCGGCGTGCGACCGCAGCCTTGAACTGACTCGGTGCCGCGATTCGGTCAACCAGCCGCCAGTCGACGGCTCGCTTGCCGCGCACACCCTCGACCAGGGTGCTGAAGTAATCGGCCAGATCTCTCCGGACCCCCCGCTTGTCGACGAGTCGGGTCAAACCACCCGTGCCAGGCAGCACGCCCAGCAGCGGGGCTTCTGGCAGGCTCACCGCAGAATTCCCGTCGTCCACGAGCACGATCTCGTCACAGGCCAGGGCCAGTTCGTAGCCGCCGCCGGCACAAATGCCGTTGAGCGCGGCGATGAACGTGACGCCGGACGCCGCGCTGGCATCTTCGATCGCCAGCCGGGTCTCGTTCGTGAACTTGCAGAAATTCACCTTGAAGGCGTGCGAAGCGCTGGCGAGCATGAAAATGTTCGCCCCGGCACAGAAGATTCGCTCCTTCAGACTGGTCACGACCACCGAACGGACCTGGGGATGCTCGAAGCGAATACGCGCAATCGCATCGGCCAGCTCGATGTCGACGCTCAAGTCGTAGGAATTGAGCTTCAACCGATACGAGGATGAGAGGCCGGCGTCCTCGCGCACGTCCATCGCGAGCGTCGCGACGGCGCCATCGACTTGCATCTTCCAGTGGCGGTACTGCTCGGGACTCGTTTCGAAGGAGACGTGCGCGCGGGTCTCCGTCTCTTCCATGCAGGTGATTATCCGGCCGGACGAGAGAGCAGTCAATTTACACTCAGGCGCCGAGACGCTAACATCTGAGCCAGTGGACACCGTCTCTCCCGTCGCATTCATCGGCTCGCGCCAGCCGAAGCCCGAGTGGCTGAAGGTCCGCGCGCCGGGCTCGGCCGCCTACCTGCGCCTCAAGGAGCTCATGCGCGAGCTTCATCTGCACACCGTGTGTGAAGAGGCCCGCTGTCCGAACATCGGCGAGTGCTGGCACCACGGCACCGCCACGTTCATGATTCTGGGGGACGTGTGCACGCGGGCCTGCGCCTATTGCGCAGTCGCGCACGGAAAGCCCCTCGCGCTCGACCCCCTCGAGCCTGAACGGGTCGGAACGGCTGTCGAGGCGCTTGGGTTGAGCTACGTCGTCATCACCTCGGTCGATCGGGACGATCTCAGCGACGGCGGCGCGTCGGCGTTTGCCGAAACGGTTCGACAGACCCGGCGTCGCGTGCCGACCTGCCGCATCGAAGTACTGATCCCTGACTTCAAGGGCGACCTGGCTGCGTTGCACACCGTGCTGGACGCACGCCCGGACGTGCTCAATCACAATACGGAGACGGTGCCGAGGCTGTATCGAATGGCGCGCTCAGGCGGCCGTTATGCGCGCACGCTGGAACTGCTCGATCGGTCGCGCGTGTACGCGCCTGATGTCCCGACGAAGACCGGCGTCATGGTTGGTCTCGGTGAAGAATGGGACGAGCTCGTCGCGACGTTCACCGATCTCCGGCAAGTGGGGTGCAGCATCCTTACGATCGGGCAGTACCTGCGCCCGTCGGCCGCACACGCCCCGATGAGCCGCTACTACCATCCAGACGAGTTCCGTGCCCTCAAAGGCGCGGCGCTCGACCTGGGGTTCGTTCACGTCGAATCCGGCCCCCTCGTGAGAAGCTCCTACCACGCGCACGAACAGGCCGACGCGTACGAAGCCAGAACCCAATCGTCGTCCTGAACGCGGCCGATGTCGCTTGCCAGCGTCCAGAGACAGATCGTCAGCTGCACGCGATGCCCCAGGCTTCGCGAGTATTGCCAGCGGATTGCTCGCGAGAAGAGGGCCGCCTACCGGCATGACACCTACTGGGGCAGACCCGTGCCGGGCTTCGGCGATCCACGGGCGCGGCTGCTGATCCTCGCGCTGGCTCCTGCGGCGCACGGCGCCAACCGTACCGGAAGGATGTTCACGGGTGATGGGCGGGGCGGATCCGGCGACTTCCTGATGGCCGCACTTCACCGGTGCGGCTACGCGAGCCTCCCCACATCCAGCCATCAGGACGATGGGCTTCGGCTCGAGGATGTGTATCTGGTCGCGGCAGCGCGATGTGCTCCGCCCGATAACAAGCCCCTGCCTGAAGAGCTCGCCGCGTGTCTCTCCCATCTCGAAGCCGAAATCGGCGAACTGCCGCGTGTGCAGGTCGTGGTGGCGCTCGGTCGAATTGCGTTCGAGACCTACTGGAGGCTCGTGGCCCGCGGGAGATGGGCGAAGCCGTCACGCGAGGCCACGCTGCCACGACCCAGGCCGGCGTTTGCCCACGGCCGACGCTACGCGCACGAAGGCGCGCCCACGCTGATTGCGTCCTACCACCCCAGCCGGCAGAACACGAACACGGGAAGGCTGACCGCTCCGATGCTCGAAGGGATCTTCAGGCAGGCCCGGCTCGATATATCGCGCTCAGCGTGAAACGCGTCGCCGGCTTTTCTCTACCCCTGTTCGTCTGGCTTCACGGTGACGGGGTTCAGGAAGGGCATCATGCTTCTGAGCTCAGCTCCGACGCGCTCGATCAGTTGATCCTGCTCCTTGCGTCGCATGGCGTTGAAGGAGGGGCGGCCCTTCTCGTTCTCGGCAATCCACGTCCGCGCATACGCGCCGTTCCGAATCTCGTCGAGCATGCGGCGCATCTCGGCGCGCGTCTCGTCGGTGACGATGCGCGGACCGCCGGTGTAGTCGCCGTATTCGGCCGTGTCGCTCACCGAGTAGCGCATGTAGTTCAATCCGCCTTGGTACATCAGATCGACGATGAGCTTCAGCTCGTGCAGGCATTCGAAATAGGCGATCTCCGGCTGGTAGCCCGCATCGACGAGTGTCTGGAAGCCCGCCTTGACGAGCGCGCTGACACCTCCGCAGAGCACGGCCTGCTCTCCAAAGAGATCGGTCTCCGTCTCCTCCGTGAAGGTGGTCTCGAGCACTCCGGCTCGCGTGGCGCCGAGCGCACGGGCGTAGGACAGCGCCAGCGCTTTCGCGTGACCTGTCGCGTCCTGATGGACGGCGAGGAGTGAGGGAGTGCCCCCGCCCTCGATGAACACTTCACGAACGCGGTGACCGGGCGCCTTGGGCGCGACCATGGTGACGTCGACGTCGGCGGGCGGTTGAATGGTGTCGAAGCGGATATTGAAGCCGTGGGCAAACATCAGCATCTTGCCGGCGGTGAGGTGCGGCTTGATCGCGTCCCGGTAAAGCGCCGGCTGACGGGTATCCGGCACCAGAATCATGATGACGTCGGCCCATTCGGCAACGGCAGCCGGGTCCTGGACGACGAGCCCCGCGGCCTGTGCCTTTGCGCGCGAGCGACTGCCTTCGGGCAAGCCCACCCTGACGCTCACGCCACTGTCCGTCAGATTGAGGGCGTGCGCATGTCCCTGTGATCCGTACCCGATGATACCCACGCGCTTCTGCTTGATGAGTTCGGGATCGGCCGAGCTTTCGTAGTAGATCGTTGTCAACGCAACACCCTCGGGCGCGAATCGCCGGCACACGGCCGGCGGAGTGAATAAGGAGAAGCCTGGGCGGCCGAAAATAACAGCAAACGAGCCTATACCGAGTACGACACGTGATCCTCGCCGGAGCCTTCGTCGCCCGGCAGGGAGCCCGACGTGATGACGTGCGATTCGAGGCCGTGCGCGCCACGCGCCATCGAGACGCGGCCCGTCCGCGCCATCTCAATCACACCGTACGGCATGAGCATCTCGACGAGCCCGTCGATCTTCTCCTCGGTCCCGGTCGTTTCGATGATCAGAGAATCTGGCGAGACATCCACGACGCGGGCGCGGAACACGTTGACGAGCTGCATGACGTGCGACCGCGATTCCGCATTGGCCGCCACCTTGATCATGGCCAGATCGCGCGACACGGCCGACTCCTCAGTCAGATCGTCGATTTTCAGCACGTTCACCAGCTTGTAGAGGTGTGCTTCCAGGCGTCGCGCGCCGGCTTCGTCGGTGTTCACCACGATGGTCATACGCGAGATGCCCGCGGCCTCGGTGCGGCCGACCGTCAGCGACTCGATGTTGAACGCACGCCGTCTGAACAGCGAGGCGACCCGGTTGAGCACACCCGGACGGTCTTCGACGAGCACGACCACGGTGCGAAGAGTCTTGAAGTTCTTGGCCATCAGTCACCCACGCGTTCGATTTCGACCTCCACCGGATCCGCTCCGGTCTCGGCCAGCGGCGTCGGCTCGGGACGCCGAATCATCTTGTCCAGGTCGGCGCCGGCAGGAACCATCGGATAGACCGAGTCCTCCTGCTCCACCTGGAAATCGAGGACCACGGCGCCGCGATGAGCCCGCGCCGCGTTCACGGCCGGTGCCACTTCGTCGCGCTTCGTCACCGTCATCCCCACCAGGCCGTAGGCCTCGGCCAGCTTCGAGAAATCCGGGCTGAGCAAAGGGGTCGCCGCGTATCGCTTCTCGTAAAAGAACTCCTGCCACTGCCGCACCATGCCCAGATAGCCGTTGTTGATGATGGCCACCTTGATGTCCAGGTGCTCCTGCGCAATGGTCGCCAGCTCGGCCTGGGTCATCTGAAAGCCTCCGTCGCCAGCCACCACCCAGACCTCCGATTCCGGGCACGCGAATTTGGCGCCAATCGCGGCCGGGAGCGCAAAGCCCATCGTGCCCAGCCCGCCCGAGGTGATGAGCGTTCGCGGCGACTCGTGCTTGTAGTACTGCGCTTCCCACATCTGGTGCTGACCAACGTCGGTCACCACAATCGCCGCGCCATTGGTGAGACGCCACAGATCGTTCACCACATGGGCGGCGTACAGGTGTCCGTTGTCGGGCAGGTTCTGAATGTCGCGAACCGCCGCATCTCCCTTCAGGTCGTCGATGTGCTGGAGCCAGTCCGATCGATCACCCTTCGCCACCCCTGGCAGCAGCTCCTCCAGGATGTCGCGAAGGTCGCCGACGAGGCCGGCATCCACCGCGACGTTCTTGCCGATCTCGGCCGGGTCGATATCGATATGGACCTTCTTCGCATTCGGCGCGTAGGTCTTGATGTTTCCCGTCACCCGATCATCGAACCGCATGCCGAACGCGAGCAGCAGATCGGCCTCCTGTATGGCCGTGTTCACCCATGCCTCGCCGTGCATCCCCATCATGCCGAGGTTCAACGGATGCGAGGCGGCCACGCCCCCGATGCCGAGCAGCGTCATGGCAATCGGCACGTGTGCCTTCTCGGCAAACCTGACGACGACGTCGCCCGCGCCCGAGAGCATGATGCCGTGACCCGCGAGGATCAGCGGACGCTTGGCGCCGTTGATGAGATCCAAAGCGGCCTTGACGTCTGCCCTGCGCGGGCGGTGATCGGGGCGGTACCCCGCCGGCTTCGGTGCGGCCGCTTCCCAGTCGAACTCCGCTGACGACTGCTGCGCGTCCTTGGTGATGTCGATGAGCACGGGACCCGGGCGTCCAGACGCCGCGATGTAGAACGCCTCGCGGACAGCAGGCGCCACGTCCTCGGCCCGGGTGACCAAATAGTTGTGCTTGGTGATCGGCAGGGTGATGCCCGTGATGTCGGTCTCCTGAAACGCGTCGGAGCCAATGAGCTTGCTGCCAACCTGGCCGGTGATGCAGACAATGGGCACCGAGTCCATCATCGCCGTCGCGATCCCGGTGACCATGTTCGTGGCGCCCGGGCCCGAGGTGGCCACGGCAACGCCGACCCGCCCGCTGGCGCGCGCATACCCGTCCGCCATGTGGGTGGCGCCCTGCTCGTGACGAACGAGGACGTGGTGGATGGGATAGGCGAGCATGGCGTCATACGCAGGCAGAATCGCGCCGCCCGGATACCCGAACACGGTCGTCACACCCTCGTTGACGAGGCATTCCCACAGGATCTGTGCGCCGGTTTTCTTAGGCATGACTGACACTCCTCACCCCGTCACCGCACCGATCGCCGCCGACGACACCAAACGGGCGTACTTCGCCATGACGCCACTCTCGAAGCGCGCGCGTGGCGCCGTCCAGGCGGCCAGTCGCGCCGACAACTCCGCGTCGGACAACTCGACGGTGAGCCGGCGCGCCGGAATGTCGAACACGATCATGTCGCCATCACGCACGGCGGCAATGGGGCCGCCCACGGCCGCCTCCGGCGCCACATGACCCGCCATCAGCCCGTGAGTGGCGCCAGAAAACCGACCATCCGTCAGGAGCGCCACCGAATCGCCGAGCCCCGCGCCGACGATGGCGGCGGTGACGGCGAGCATCTCGCGCATTCCTGGTCCGCCGCGCGGACCCTCGTACCGGATGACCACGACGTCGCCGGCGCGGACGACGCCGCGCTGAACGGCCTCGAACGTCGCCTCTTCGCTGTCGAACACCCGCGCCGGGCCGCGGTGGCGCCATAGCTCGTGGCCGGCTACCTTGACGACCGCGCCCTCGGGCGCCAGGTTGCCCCTGAGAATCACGAGACCGCCCCACGGACTGAGTGGGCGGTCGTTCGGCCTGACGACCTCCTGCCCGGGGGTCTCGCGCGCCTCGGCAGCTTCCGCGCCAATGGTCCGCCCGGTGACGGTGACGGCATCGGCATGGAGCAGCCCCGCTTCGCTGAGGCGCCGCGCCACCAGCGCCGATCCGCCGGCACGATAGAGGTCGGTGGCCACGAAGCGCCCCGAAGGCTTCAGATCGGCCAGGAGCGGCACGCGGGCGCTCACGCGATCGAAATCGTCGATGTCCAGGACCACGCCTGCCTCTCGGGCGATCGCCAGCAGGTGAAGCACGGCATTCGTCGAGCCGCCCGTGGCCGCCACAGACGCGATGGCGTTCTCGATGGACTCGCGCGTGATCACGGCGCGCGGCTTGAGATCACGACGCACCAGGTCGAGGACCAGCTCGCCCGCCCGTCTGGCTACGCCGTCCCGGTGCGGGTCCATGGCCGGAACGCTGGCACTTCCCATCGGCGAGATGCCGAGAAATTCGCACACGGTGGCCATCGTGTTCGCCGTGAACTGGCCGCCGCAGGCGCCCGGACCGGGACACGCATGGTTCTCGATGTCGAGAAATTGCTGGTTGGTGATCTTTCCTGCTCCCACCGCCCCGACGGCTTCGAACACATCCTGAATCGTGATGTCGCGCCCACCCACATGACCCGGCGCAATCGAACCGCCGTAGAGCACCAGCCCGGGCACGTTCAGGCGCGCCAGCGCCATCACCGTGCCTGGAATCGTCTTGTCGCAACCTGCGAGCGCCACGATGCCGTCGAACAGGTTGCCGCGCGCCACGAGCTCGATGGAGTCGGCAATCACTTCGCGGCTGACGAGGGACGTGCGCATGCCCTCGCAACCCATCGTGATCCCGTCGGAGATCGAGACGGTGTTGAACTCCATCGGCGTGCCGCCCGCGGCACGCACGCCTTCCTTCACGGCGTGAGCCACCTGGCGCAGGTGGAAGTTGCAGGGACCGATCTCGATCCACGTGTTGGCGATGCCGATGATCGGCCGCCTCAGGTCGTCGTCCGTGAATCCGACGGCCTTCAACATCGCCCGCGCCGGCGCACGCGAGATGCCCTGTGTCAACGCCGCGCTCCGCGGCTGACCCGCCTGCTCGCTCATCTGGGCTCCTGCCCCGCCACGGCGGCCGAGGCCCGCACGGCCGCTTTGGCTTCCTCAGCCTCGCGCTGTCGCCAGCTCGGATACGAGCCAAGCGTGCGGAGCGATCGGGCGAACTCGGCCAGATGAACCAGCGCCCGCGCGCACGGCAGATCCTCGCGGCCCGCCGCCACGTCTACGTAGAAGAGGTACTCCCAGGGCTTCCCGCGAAGCGGCCTCGATTCCAGCTTGGTCAGATCGATGTTCCTCAGCGCGAACACGCTGAGCGCTTTGAACAGCGAGCCCGGCTCATTGCGTTCCATCGTGAAGACGACCGTGGTCTTGTCTGGCACGCCGAGCGGCGTCGCCGCACGGCCGACGAGCAGAAACCGAGTGATATTGTCGTCGAAGTCCTGGATGCCCGACTTGAGGATCGTCAGATCGAACACTTCCGCCGCGCGTTCAGACGCGATCGCCGCCGCGTCCCTGAGACCCTTCTCGCGGATCATTTTGGCGCTGCCGGCCGTGTCATAGGTGGCGACCACCTCGACGTGCGGCATCGATCTGAGGAAGTGCTCGCACTGCGCGAGAGCCTGGGGATGCGAGAAGATGCGCTTGATCTGCTCGAGTGTCGTGCCCGGATACGCGAGCAGGTGATGGACGATGCGGACTTCGATTTCACCCACAATCGGCAGGTCGTGCTCGATCAGCAGGTCGTAGTTGCGATGAATGCTGCCGCCGATCGAGTTCTCGATGGGCAGAATGCCGTGCGAGACCTTGCCGCTCTGAACGGCCGCGAACACCTGGTCGAAGGTCTCCGACGGGCGCATCTCGGCATCAGCCTTGAAACGCAACCCCGCCGCTTCGCTGAAGGCGCCTGGCTCACCTTGATACGCGATGCGCACCGCCGTGCCTCACTCTCATCCCGCGCGACCCACCGGGGTCCCCACATAAAAAGCAAAAGGGCCACACCCTTTATCGGATGATGGCCCGTTGTCGTCCCTCACGCGTCCAACCGGCAAATCATCCGCTCGTCTCGTGCGGCCGGAACCGGCCGCCGATAACGACGACGACGCCACGAGCGAGGAAAATGAGGGCGCGCACGAAGTCAATCCGCTCTGGTCTGCTGGTTATAGTCCGGCCGGTCGTGACGCGTCAAAGTTATATTTCTTACGATTAGATAATAAATTCTAATATTAGGCCTGTTCCCGTTTTGGCCGGTAGTAGTGCGTGGCCTGGCCGAAAAACACCTCGGCCGCCTCCATGAGCGTTTCCGAGAGCGTTGGATGGGCGTGGATCGTCAGCGCGAGATCCCGCACCACGGCACCCATTTCGATGGCCAGCACCCCTTCGGCAATCAGCTCGCCGGCGCCGGGCCCGACAATGCCGACGCCGAGCACGCGCTCGGTGGCCGGATCGACGACCAGCTTGGTCAAGCCGTCTGAGCGGTCCAGTGTGGTGGCACGACCCGAGGCTCCCCATGGGAACTTGGCAATCTGGACAGGCTGCTTCGCTAGGGCGGCCTGGGCCTCGGTCACTCCGCACCACGCGATCTCGGGATCGGTGAACACCACCGCGGGAATGGCCCGCGGGTCGAACGCCGCCTTGTGTCCGGCCATCGTCTCCACAGCGACTCGGGCCTCGTGCGATGCCTTGTGGGCGAGCATCGGCTCGCCGGCAACGTCCCCAATCGCGAAGAGCGACGGCTCGCCCGTTCGCCGCTGCGAGTCGACCTTGATGAAGCCGCGTGGGTCGAGCTCCACCCGCGTGCCTTCCAGCCCCGGGATGGCCGAGTTGGGCCGTCGTCCGACCGCGACGAGCACTTTCTCGAACTCCTGCTCGGGACGGTCGAGGCTGGGACCCTCGAAGCTCACTCGAAGACTGGATCCGGTGTCGGCCACCTTGGTGACTCGCGTGTTGAGCATGACCGCATGACACATCTTCTCGATTCGTCGCGAAAGCACTGCCACGAGATCGCGATCGGCGCCGGGAAGCAAGCCCGGCGTCATCTCGACGACTGAAACGGCGCTGCCAAGCGCGGCGTAGACCGTCCCGAGCTCCAAGCCGATGTAGCCTCCCCCAACGACGAGCAGCGTCCGCGGGATGTTCTCCAGATCGAGGGCGGAGGTCGAGTCGAGCACGCGGGGGCTGTCAATCGACAGCGCCGGGACCGACGAGGGACGCGACCCCGTGGCCAGGACGGCGTAGTCGAAGGCGACGTCTTCCGGCCCCTCACCTTTCTTGGCTGCCGGCTGGACTCGAAACGTGTTCGGATTGACCAGCGACGCCTCACCCTGAACGTAGCGAACGCGCCGCTGCCGGGAGAGCACCCCGAGCCCTCCGGTCATCTTCTGCACGACCTCGTCCTTCCAACCGCGCACGCGCTCGACCTGAATGTCGGGCTTTGCGAACCGCACGCCCCAGCGCTCGGCATGGGACGCCTCGTCGATGACGCGCGCCACGTGAAGCAGCGCCTTCGATGGGATGCACCCTCGATACAGGCAGACACCTCCGGGATTGGCTTCGCGATCGATCAGCGTGACCTGAAACCCCAGATCGGCGGCAAGGAACGCGGCCGCGTAGCCCCCGGGGCCGGCACCGAGCACAGCAAGCCGTGTTTGGCGAGTGGTCATGTCATTCGGATCGCGAGGCCAGAGTGATCGTCCGCCGCGTCATCCGAAGAGGCTGATCACGAGTGGCTGTTCAAGGGCCTCGATCACCCACCGCAGGAAGCGGACCGCATCGGCGCCGTCGATGACACGATGGTCGTAGGACAACGACAAGGGGAGCAGCAATCTGGGCTGGAACTGCCCGTCGATGAAGACGGGCTGCATGCTGGCTCGGGCGATGCCCAGGATGGCCACCTCGGGCGCGTTGACGATTGGCGAAAACGCCGTTCCGCCGATCCCCCCGAGATTCGAGATGCTGATGGAACCGCCCTGCATCTCCTCGAGGGTGAGCTTGCCCTCGCGCGCGCGGGCGGACAGATCAGTCAGCTCGCGGGAGATCGCCACGAGGTTCTTCTGGTCGGCGTCGCGGATGACGGGGACGAGGAGGCCGCGCTCGGTGTCGACTGCGACGCCGACGTGCACGTACTTTTTCTCGATCAGCTCCTCGTTGGCCATGTCGATCGAAGCGTTGAACTGCGGAAATACTTTCAGCGCGGCGGCAATCACCTTGGTGGCGATGGCCGTGAGCGTCAGCGCGCCGCCGGCGTCTTCCACTTGCTTGGCGTACTTCTGCCGCGTCGCGTCGAGGGTGGTGATGTCGGCGCGATTGTACTGGGTGACGTGCGGAATGGTGGCCCACGCGTGAGCCAGGTGCTGGGCCGTCTTGCGACGGACCCCTCGAAGCGGCTTGCGCTCGACCGCGCCCCATCTGCTGAAGTCCGGGAGCGGCTCGCCCGCCGACGCGCGGTCGGTCCCGCCGCGACTCAGGAGCTTCTTGGCATGCGCCTTCACATCGTCGACCGAAATGCGCCCCTCTGGTCCGCTGCCTCCGACGGCGTCGATATCCACGCCGAGCTCGCGCGCGAGCCGGCGCGTCGAGGGCGCGGCGGGTGCAGCGGGACGCGCCGAAGACGGCGCGCTGGACGAGGAATCGGCCTGCGGACGCGGCGGGCGAGCCATCTCGACGACTTCGCCGCGCCGGGCACGAGGGGCGGGCGCTTCGGGGACGGATGATGGTTCGTCGTCGTCGTCGCCCTCGTCGTCGTCCTCACCCGAGGGTTCGGCCGCCTGTTCGACGGCACGGGTTCGGTCTGGCTTGGTCGCCGCCGCGGCGTCGGCCGGTGGTGATGAAGGCTTCTCTGGTGTCGAAGAAGATGGCGTCGCGGCAGCCGCGGCCTGGGGCTCCCCTGCCTCGTCAACGGTCAAAATCACCTGGCCAACCTTGACCTTCTCCCCGGTCTTCACCTTGAGGTCGACCACGCGGCCAGCGACCGACGATGGCACTTCAATCGTGGCTTTGTCGGTTTCGAGCTCGACGACCGGCTGATCGCGGGCGATGGTGTCGCCGGGCTTGACCAGAATGCGCAGGACATCTCCGGACTGAACGTTCTCGCCAAGCTCGGGCAACTTGAATTCTGTGGACACGTGTGGCGACCCTCTCGACCGGACGCGCGGCGATGCCGCGGTGGCTCAGGACGTTGCGGGATTCGGTTTCTCGGACTCGATGCCCAGATCGCGAATGGCTCGCTGGACGAGATCGAACCCTATCTGTCCGTCGCGAGCCAGTTCGGCAAGCGTCGCCACGGTCACGAAACGGGCATCGACTTCGAAGAAGTCTCTGAGCGCGCTTCGATTCTCGCTGCGTCCAAATCCGTCGGTGCCCAGCGCACGCAACCGGCGGGGCAGCCAGCGATCGATCGAATCGGGCAGCGCCTTCACATAGTCGGACGCGGCGATCAGGACACCCGGAGCCTCGCCGAGGCACTCGGTCACATAGGGCACGCGTGGCGTCTCACCGGGGTGCAGCATGTTCCATCGTTCGGCTGCGTGACCGTCGCGATAGAGCTCGCCGTAGCTGGTGACGCTCCAGACGTCGGCGGCCACGCTGTACCCATCGGCCAGGATCTTCTGGGCCTTCAGCACCTCGGGCAGGATGGCGCCGCTGCCAAGCAGCTGAGCGCGCAGGGGCGCCTCCGGATTCTCCGCCGCTCGAAATCTGTACAACCCGCGCAGGATGCCGTCTTCGCAGCCCGGCGGCATCACGGGCATCGGGTACTGCTCGTTCATCACGGTGAGGTAGTAGAAGATGCTCTCCTGCTCGCGATACATGCGGCGGATGCCGTCCTTGATGATGACCGCCAGCTCGTGCGCAAACGCCGGATCGTAGGCCTTGATGTTCGGGACTGGGTACGCCAGCAGCTGGCTGTTGCCGTCCTGATGCTGGAGACCCTCGCCGGCCAGCGTGGTGCGTCCCGCCGTGCCGCCGACCAGGAACCCCCGGCACCGGCAGTCGGCCGCGGCCCAGATGAGATCCCCGATTCGCTGGAAGCCGAACATCGAGTAGTAGATGAAGAAGGGGATCGTGTTGATGCCGTGAGTGGCGTAGGCGGTACCGGCGGCAATGAACGAGCTCATGGAGCCAGCTTCGGTAATGCCCTCTTCGAGGATTTGCCCGTCTGTGGCTTCCTTGTAGTACAGCAACGTGGCCATATCGACGGGCTCATAGAGCTGCCCGACATGGGAGTAGATGCCGACCTGGCGAAACAGCGCTTCCATCCCGAACGTGCGCGCCTCATCCGGCACAATCGGCACGATCAGCTCGCCTACCTCAGGGTCGCGCAGCAGCTTCGACAACATCCTCACGAAGACCATGGTCGTCGACGCCTTGCGATCTTCGGTGCCCTTCGAGAATTCGTCGAAGACGTCGTTCAGTTCGGCCTTGAGCGGCGGGCAGTGCACGTGGCGCCGCGGCAGGTAGCCGCCGAGCGCCGCGCGCCGCTCGCGAAGATAGCGAATCTCGGCGCTGTCCTCCGGCGGCCGGTAGAATGGCGCCTGCGCAATCTCGGCATCGGAGACGGGGATGCTGAAGCGCGTTCGAAAGGCCTTCAGCTCTTCCTCGTTCATCTTCTTCTGCTGGTGCGTGATGTTCTTGCCTTCCCCACTCTCGCCCAGCCCGTAGCCCTTGATCGTCCGCGCCAGAACGACCGTCGGCGAGCCGCGATGCTGAACGGCCACGCGATACGCGTTGTAGACCTTGAGCGGGTCGTGTCCGCCAAGGCTCATCTTTCTGAGCTGCTCGTCGGAGAGATGCCGCACCATGTCGAGGAGTCGCGGATCGGCGCCCCAGAAGTGCTCGCGCACATACGCGCCCGACTCGACGGCGTACTTCTGGTACTGGCCGTCGACGATTTCGCCCATCCGTTTGACGAGCAGTCCGTCCCGATCCTTGGCCAGCAGCGCATCCCACTCGCGGCCCCAGAGCACTTTGATGACGTTCCAGCCGGCGCCACGAAACGCGGCTTCGAGCTCCTGGATGATCTGCCCGTTGCCGCGCACCGGGCCGTCGAGGCGCTGCAGGTTGCAGTTGATGACGAAAATCAGGTTGTCGAGCTTCTCGCGCGCCGGCAGCGTGATCGCCCCGAGCGATTCGGGCTCGTCGGTCTCGCCGTCGCCGAGGAACGCCCAGACCTTGTGGTCGGAGTGCGGCTTCAGCCCGCGATCCTCGAGGTAGCGGTTGAAGCGCGCCTGATAGATCGCCATCAGCGGGCTGAGCCCCATCGACACCGAGGGGAATTCCCAGAAATCGGGCATCAACCATGGATGGGGATAGGACGAGAGGCCGCCGCCCTTCTGCAGCTCGCGCCGGAAGTGCTCGAGCTGCTCCACGCTGAAGCGCCCTTCGACGAACGCGCGGGAATAGATGCCCGGCGAGGCATGTCCCTGGAAGTACACGATGTCGCCATCGTGCTCAGGCGTGCGCGCCCGGAAGAAATGGTTGAACCCCACCTCGTATAGGGTGGCCGCCGATGCATAGGTAGAAATGTGGCCGCCAATCCCTTCCTCGGTGCGGTTCGCCTTCACCACCATGGCCAGCGCATTCCAACGCACGAGACTCTTGATGCGACGTTCGAGCTCGGTGCGGCCCGGAATGGGGACCTCGGTTTCGGGGTCGAGCGTGTTGATGTACGGCGTGTTCGCCGAGAAGGGCAAGCTGACGCCGTGACGGCGGGCGTGAAGGTTCAGGGAGTCGAGGAGCTTCACGACTCGTGCCGGGCCGCCGCGCTGGAGCACGGAGTCGAGCGACTCCAGCCATTCCCGGGTTTCGGTGGCGTCGAGGTCTGTGATGTCTTTGGGAGCGATGTGTCTCATGGCCTGCCAACGTCCTTCACGTACGGAGCGCGTCGGTCTTCGCGCCCAGGGTCCCAGACCGATGCCGACCGGCTTCTCGGTGCACCCGCGTGACAACTGTAGCGCGTCATCGGCGGGAGAGCGTAGCAGCTGAGCGAGCGGTTCTCCCTATTGTAGACCGCGAGGCGGCCCGGCTGAAGCCGCCGAGGCCAGGCGGTCGCTCGGCGACCGTCGCGCGTCAATTCCCGAGTACCCGACCGAGCGTGGCGGCGTCGATATTGCCGCCGCTCATGATACACACCACTTTCTTGCCCCGCAGGCTGTCTCTGCTTTTCCAAGCGGCCATGAGTGGTGCGGCGCCCGCGCCCTCGGCCAGATTGTGCGTGGTGCGGAGCGCGAGCCTGACACCCTCCGCGATCTCATCCTCGCTCAACAGCACGATGTCGTCGAGCGCCTGACGAAGGATGCCGAACGTCAGGTCGAACGTGACCCGGGTGGCCATCCCCTCGGCGAAGGTGTCGGCACGCTCTCCCACCACACGCGCCGTGCCGCGCCACGACCGCGCAAACGCGTCGGCGCGCTCGGCCTGCACCCCGATCACCCGCGCGCGGGCACCGATGCCGCTCCGCACCGTCACCAGCCCGCACGCGCCGCTTCCGCCGCCGATCGGGACGAAGACCACGTCAACGTCGGGCATGGCTTCGAAGACCTCGAGCGCATAGGTGCCGACGCCGGCGATGAGCAACGGCTCGTTGGCGGAGTGGACGTAGCGAAGCCCTTCGTCGAGGCTCACTTTCTCGACATATTCGCGCGCCTCGTCGAAGTCCCGCCCGTGCTCCACGACTCTCGCGCCGAGAGCGCGCATGTTGGCGTTCTTCTCGGGATTGTTGCCGCGCGGCACGACAATCGTGCACGACACGCCCTCGCGTTGACTGGCAAACGCCAGCGACTGGCCGTGATTGCCCGTGCTGGCGCTGATGACACCTCGGCGGCGATCCTCGGTGCCGAGACTCCCAATCAGATTGAGCCCGCCACGCACTTTGAATGCACCCGTTGGATTGTGGTTCTCGTGCTTGACGGCCACCTCGCACCCGAGTTCCGCATCGAGCACCGGATAGCGCATCAAGGGCGTCGGGGAGAGCACACGTGAGATGCGGCGGCGAGCCGCGTAGATATCGAGCAGGCCGGGCGCAGCCAGACTGGTGACGGCTGTCATAACCGTGCATTCTCCTCGATCGCCCCCCGCACGGTCGTCACCGCGACGTCGGGCCGGTCTGTAATGATGGCGGCGACACCTGACGCGAGAAGCCGCCGCATGTCAGCGGGATCATCAACCGTCCAGACCTGCACGACGACATCGGCCCGCCGGGCGGCGGCCAGAAATCGCGGCGTCACGATGAGCGTCCGCCCCGATCGTTCCGGAACCTGGAACGCCTGATAGGCCGGGCGGGACACCGGCCAGCCCAGACGCGATCGGTAGTACGCCACCCGCACTTCGGTCCGGCTCGCGCCCGTGGCGAGCGTCGGGGCCAGGCGCCGGATGGCTTGGAGCGCTCTCTGGCCGAACGACCCCAGACACACGCGATCGTCCGCGCCAGCCTGTATCACGTCGCTCACGACGGCGCGTGCCAACCGATCCGTGTTCTCCTTGAGCTCGACAATCAAACGCGCCGCCGGGTAGCGGGCCAGTACCTCCGCCAGGGTCGGCACGCCAATGCCCCTGCCGCGATGCGGTGCGCCGATGGCCAACCCGAAGCGAGCCCCCGCATCCACGCGCCCAAGCTCACTGGCCGTCCACGTCGCAACAGGACCGGTGGCATCCGTGGTTCTGTCGAGCCGGGCATCGTGCAGAACGACCACGATCCCGTCACGCGATAGCCGAACGTCGAGTTCCAGACCGTCGGCCCCGCAGGCGAGCGCTCGATCGAAGGCCGCGATCGTGTTTTCGGGAGCAAGCGCTGCCCCGCCGCGGTGCGCGAAGACGAGCGGCCGATTGGATGAGACCGCAGGATGGGGCATCGAAGCGCGTAGTGTGCCACAAGCATCGCCACCGGACGGCGATGGGCTCAGCGAACCGAAGCGCTCAAACCTGCGTGATAGAATCGCAGAATGCACACCACCGGGCGCGTTCACGACGCCACGATCACGACGCTCGGCGACCTGCGGCACGCGCTGGACGACCCCACGAGCCCCATCCGGCGCCACCGGTCGGTCAAGGACGAGATTCGACACAACCTCATCCTGCGACTCCGTTCGGGTGCGGCCGTCTTCCCCGGCATCATCGGCTACGACGAGACCGTCGTGCCGCAGATGTCAGAACGCCATTCTCTCGCATCACAACTTCATCCTGCTCGGTCTGCGGGGCCAGGCGAAGAGCCGCATCATGCGCGGGCTCGCCGAGCTCCTCGACGAGCTCGTGCCCGTCGTCGCCGGCTGCGAAATCAACGATGACCCGCTGGCGCCGATCTGCGGCGCCTGCCGGACGCGCATCGCGGACGAGGGGGACAGGACGCCCATCGGCTGGCTGCCCCGCGACCTCACGCTACGTCGAGAAGCTGGCGACGCCCGACGTGACGATCGCCGACATGGTGGGCGACATCGATCCGATCAAGGCCGCACGTGGTGGCTTTCAGCTCTCGGACGAGCTCACGATGCACTACGGGCTGCTGCCTCGGGCCAACCGCGGCATCTTCGCCATCAACGAGCTGCCGGATCTGGCCGGCAAGATTCAGGTGGGCCTGTTCAACATCCTGCAGGAAGGCGACGTCCAGATTAAGGGCTACCCGGTCCGGCTGCCGCTCGATCTGCTGCTCGTCTTCACGGCCAATCCCGAGGACTATACCGCCCGCGGCAAGATCATCACGCCCCTCAAGGATCGGATCGGGTCGGAGATCCGCACGCACTATCCGGCGACACGCGAGCAGCGCGCTCGCCATCACGGCGCAGGAAGCCTGGATCATCGACGTCGACTGCCCGATCGACGTACCGGACTTCGTGCAGGACATCGTGGAAGAGATCGCCTTCCAGGCGCGCGCCGATCGACGGATCGACAAACGGTCGGGTGTGAGCCAGCGGCTGCCGATCACGTGCCTCGAAAACGTCGTGTCGAACGCGGAACGACGGGCGCTGCTCGGGAATGAGACGCCGATTGTTCCCCGTGTCACCGATGTGTACGCGGCGCTGCCGTCGATCACCGGCAAGTTCGAGCTCGAGTACGAGGGCGAGCTGCGGGGAGCCGACGCGCTCGCCCGCGAGCTGATTCGGGCAGCGGTCGGCAACGTGTTCACGGAGCGCTTCGGACACCTCGACACGCGCCCTGTGGTCGAGTGGTTCGAGCTTGGCGGCTCGTTGATTTCGGACGACGTGACGTCGGCGAGCGACGTGCTCGAAAAGGCGGGTGCTGTGCAGGGCCTGGTCGAGCTGGCCACGCCAGGCCGGCCTCGGACCGAACCCGTCGGCGCCGAAGCTGGCGTCCGCCGTCGATTTCGTGCTCGAGGGACTCTACTCGCTGAAGAAAATCGGCCGCAGCGACGAGCGTGGCTATCAGGCCGCCGAACAGGCGCGCCGCCGCGAGCCGCGGACCGAGCCGGTGTCGCTGGACGACGGCCTGCCGCTCCCGGGCCGGAAGAAGGTACTACAACTGAGCTGGCGTTCGCGCCGATGCGTTACCGCTACACCCGGTTTGCCGGCGAGGATCTCGAGACGCTCGATCTCGACGAGCTCATCTCGCCGTCTGTCCGATCTGCTCCTCTCGAGCGGCTTCCAGAATCCGTACGGCGACGGCGAAGACGATCGGACGATGGATGCGCTGCGCGAGGCCATCCTCGAAGCCCTGTTCTCCGGCGGGCTGCTCTCCGAGGAGATGCTCAATCAGCTGATGGGCGACCCGGCCGACGGGGATCAATCATCGTCGCGGTCGACCCTTGACGAGCTGATCGACGAGATCATCCGTCGGCTCGAGGAACAGGGATTCATCACGACCGCACCCGACCTGGACGCCGAACGACGGCACCGGCAGGGCACGGGCGCCGACACCGGGGAGCCGAGTCCGCCGGTGAAGTTCGAGGTGACCGACAAGAGTCTCGATTTTCTGGGCTACCGGGCCCTGAGAGATCTGCTGGGATCGGCTCGGCCGCAGCAGCTTCGGCCGTCACGATACGCGCGAACCGTCCACCGGCATTGAGGCCACCGCGGCGCCGAAGCCGTATGCGTTCGGCGATACGCTCAATCTGGACGCCAGCAGCACGATTCTGAACGCCGTGCGCCGCGCTGCGGCCAGCTCGAGCCACCCCCGAGGGCGGCATCGACGTGCGCTACGAAGATCTCATGGTGGCTCAGGGCGAGTATCAGAGCTCCTGCGCGACCGTCCTCATGCTCGATTGCAGCCACAGCATGATCCTGTACGGCGAGGATCGGTTCACCCCGGCGAAGCGAGTGGCCCTCGCGCTGTCGAATCTGATCCGCTTGCAGTACCCCGGCGACGTGCTCAAGCTCGTGCTGTTCCACGACTCTGCCGAGGAGGTCCCGCTGCAGCAGCTGGGGCGGGTGCGCGTCGGGCCCTACTACACGAACACCCGCGAAGGGCTGCGCCTCGCCCGCCGCATCCTCGAACGCCAGCGGAAGGACATGCGACAGATCATCATGATCACCGACGGAAAGCCGTCCGCACTGACGCAGCCCGACGGGCGCATCTACAAGAACGCCTTCGGCCTCGATCCCTTCATCGTCGCGGAAACGATCGCCGAGGTCGGGGCGTGCCGGCAGAGCGGGATCATGATCAACACCTTCATGCTCGCGCGCGATCACGATCTGGTCAGCTTCGTCCGTCGAGTCGCCGAGATCTGCCGCGGCAAAGCGTACTTCACGACCCGGTACACGCTGGGCCAGTACGTGCTGATGGACTACATGACGAAAAAGACCAGAACGGTGCACTGATTCCGATGCTGTCTTCCCCCATTCCCATCTTTCCGTTGCCCAACGTCGTGCTCTTTCCGGGTGTCTTCCTTCCGTTGCACATTTTCGAGCCGCGATATCGTGCGATGGTGCGTGATGCGCTGAGCGGCGACCGGGTGATTGGCATGGTGCTGCTGAAACCCGAAGGGATGGATGACTACGCCGGACGGCCGCCGGTGTTTCCCATCGGGTGCGCAGGCCTCATCACGCACGCGGAGCGGCTGCCCGAGGACCGCTACAACATCATCCTGCGAGGCCTTCAGAGGTTTCGGGTCGTGGGTGAGGAGCACACCCGGCCCTATCGGTTGGCTCACGTCGACGTGCTCTCCGACGAGGTGGGCGGCCACGATGCGGCCGCTCTCGAACGCGAGCGCCGGAAGCTCGACCGCCTGATCCGCATGGCAGGCGAACACCTCGCCCCGGAGCCCAGGCTCTCGGACGCCGTGACCGACGAAGAGCTGATCAATGCCCTTGCGCAGTACCCTCGATCTCGAGCCGCTCGAGAAGCTCGCGCTGCTCGAGCAGGCTGGGGCGCTTGCGCGCTGTCGCTCGCTCATCGAACTCGTCGAGATGAAACTGATCACGGCGCGGACACCGTACGGCCGCGCCGCGACTCATTGAGCCCGAATCGCGCGCTGCCGATCGACGAGCACCTTGACGATCTGATCGCCATGGAAGCGCCCGTTCTCGATGAAGATGGGCGCCGTGTCCTTCCCCGAGATCGCGCCGCCTGCGATGAAGAGCCCCGGCACGTTGGTCTCGAGCGTCTCAGGATCGTAGCGGGCGACGCCCGTCACGCTGTCCACCTCCACACCCGCCCGGCTGAACAGATCGAAGTCGGGATGGTAGCCCGTCAGCAGAAACACGGCGTCCGCCGGCAGCTCGTCGACGCGCTGGCCCGTTTCGATGACGACCGACGTCGCGCCGGATCTCGAGGAGGCGGGTGTTGAACCGCCCGACGATCGAGCCTTCCTTCACGCGGTTCTCGATATCCGGTTTCACCCAATACTTGATGGTCGGCTTGAAGCTGTCCCGATAGTGCACGAGCGTGACGACTGCACCGCCTCGATAGAGATCGAGAGCAGCTTCCGCCGCTGAATTGCCGCCACCGACCACGACGACGCGGCGGCCGATGTACGCATGCGCCTCGGTGTAATAGTGCGAAACGTGTGGCTGCTGCTCGCCGGGAATACTCAGCAGATTCGGATGATCGTAATAGCCAATGGCCAGAATTACCGAGTGGCGCACGAATGGTGCCAGCCATGCCCCGCCCGTCTCTGGTATCGAGCACGAACCCGTCGTCGGCGCCGAGTGGCTGGCGGCGAACGGCAAGTACCTCTTGCTGGTATTCGATCGCGATCGCGTAAGTCTCGACGACGCGGCGGTAGTAGCGGAGCGCTTCGAGCCGTGTCGGCTTCTCGAAGGGCGACACGAGCGGAAGTCCGCCAATCTCGAGCAATTCCGGTGTCGTGAAGAACACCATGTTCGGCGGAAACCGGTAGATCGAGTTGACCAGCACACCCTTTTCGAGCACGACGTAGTCGAGCCCGGCGCCCTTCGCCGCAATCGCCGCCGCCAGACCGGCTGGCCCCCCTCCCACGATGACCAGATCACGAATGTTCATGGGAGGGATATTGCCATAGACGCGACCGCCCGGCCGTCCGGGGGACCGCCCTTCTGCCCACTGACCCGCCGGAAACGCCAATCGGCTGGAAACGCCATCTCGGGGGCGCCGTCTCGTCCTACTATGCCGGGTGGCCGGGGCGGCCTCGGGAGGCAGTGGTGTCCCGACGGGACGAATGGTGTCCGGTCCGTCTCCGCGCCAGAGGAGAAACCAAGCCTTTATGCATGCGCCAGCAAGGTACGTGGAAAAGGGATTCAGCCTCGCCGCCAACGGCGCCTGGTCGGTCTTCCAGGACTTGAACCGCATCAACGCGAGGCCGGCGTTCACGCCGGCCTGGTCCGACAAGCCGCTCCAGAAATCGTGGGAGAAGACCAAGCCGCCGCTCGGCTGGCCCCGCGAAACCGACTCGCTCTGTCCGAAGTGTGTCCGTGAGGCGCGCCAGGAGATCCTGGACGGCAAGAAGGACGTCTCAATCCTGCTCAGCGAAAAGGTGGGCGAGATCAAGGCGCAGATCGTGGAGCGCGACGGTCAGATTCTCATGGTCAAGGACTGTCCGATCCACGGGCACTTCGAAGACGTCATGGCGATCGACACGGCGTTCTTCAAGCACCTCGAAGAGGTCTTTCCGGGACGCGACATCCGCGCGCACAACGACGCGACGCTGCACAATCATGGCAGCAGCACCATCAAGCATGGACGCGGTTCGGTGCTCACGGTCGACCTCACGAACCGCTGCAACATGATGTGCGATCCCTGCTTCATGGACGCGAATCAGGTGGGCTTCGTGCACGAGCTGAGCTGGGAGGACATCCAGCAGGTGCTCGACAACGCCATCAGCATCAAGCCGAAGCGGCAGATGTCGGTGCAGTTTTCCGGTGGCGAGCCGACACTCTCTCCCTACTTCCTCGACGCCGTCCGCTACGCGCGGAAAGTGGGCTACAACAGCGTCCAGGCGGCGACCAACGGCATCGAGTTCGCCAAGAGTCCCGAGTTCGCCAGGGCCGCAGCCGAAGCAGGCCTGCGCTACGCCTATCTGCAGTTCGACGGCATCGGGAACGCCGCGAACTCGCACCGGCGCGTGGGCAACTTGTTCGACGTGAAGCTGCGCGCGATCGAGAACCTGTACGGCGCGGGCGTCGACATCGTGCCAGTCGTGACGATCGTCAACGGCGTGAACAACGAGCAGGTCGGGCGGATCATCGAGTTCGCGCTCGACAACCCGAAGAAGATCAATTTCCTCTCGTTTCAACCGGTGTCCTTCACGGGCCGCGACGAGGAAATCACCGACGAGCGGCGCCACGCGCAGCGCTACACGCTGTCGCATCTCGCCCACGACGTGAAGAACCAGACCGGACTCGGCGAGCCCGTTCGCGACTGGTTCCCCATCTCGTTCATGGGCACCTTCACCGACTGGGCCGATCAGGTGCATGGGCCGGACGCAGGCTGGGGACAGCTCACGTGCGGCTGCCACCCGAACTGCGGCATCGGCATGGCGCTCATGATCGACAAGGAAACCAAGGAGGCGGTTCCCGTCACCGCCTTCCTCAACGCCGAGCGGCTGGCCAAGGATCTCGCCAAGGTCAACGACGCGGGCCGCGGGCGGGCCTTGTCGATTGCGGGAATGACCCTGTCGCTGCTGCGCAACTACGACTCGTTCAAGGCGCCGACGCACTTTCGCCTGATGGACCTGCTCAAGAAGTTCGACAAGACCTTCGGGGCGACCAAGAAGGCGCAGTCGGGCGCCTACGGCCGGGTCGAGGGCGATCGCACGAAGCAGGACATCGACAAGCGCCGTGCTGATCGCTGGAACTTCCTGTTCGTGGCCGGCATGTGGTTCCAGGATCTGTTCAACTACGACTTCCGGCGCACGGAGATGTGCATCATCCCGTATGCGACGCAGATGGGCGAGATTTCCTTCTGCGCCTACAACACGGGCATCGGCTGGCGCAATATCATCGAGAAGATGCACATGACGGCGACGCTCACCAAGTGGTACGACGAGCACGGCCGTCACGAGATCTTCGCCGGCAACAAGAGCGTGCCGCTCTCGACGACGACTCATTCGCTGACGCTCGATCCCGTGGCCGTGGCTCAGGGTGAACAGCAGGACCTCGTGCTGGCCGGCGTGGCCCGCAACGCGCGCGAGGAGAAGATGCAGGCGCGCGCGCGGGAGCACGAGCAGGGCCTCGAGCACGACATGAAGGACCGTGCCCACCACAGCCGAATGGCGCAACTCTATCGCCAGCACGTGCTCAAGGAAGCAGCGCCGGCACCCACGATTCAGATTGCCGGGCTGAAGGGCGAGCCGAAGCCGGGACCGTCCGCCGTCAACTAGTCATCGACACCGTCCAGCGGCTGATCGAATGCCGCATTCGGTGCCAGCCGACCAAAAGGCCCGGACTTCCGGGCCTTTTTTCTTTTCGGGCGTGAAGCGGACAGACACGCTAACGGGTCGAAATCGGGCTCATCGAAGGGGTCGCGACATCATCGATTAGCGGGATTTCGTTCAGGATGTATTCTTGGTGCTTCGGCCGCACGACAAGGAGCGATCTGAGGTATCCACGAGTCTCCACCACGCACACGGAGCAGCTGGGCGCGGAAGTGGCGGTCTACGATCGGGCGCGTGTGCAGGTGTACGGTCAACCCGACCGCGGCGCGCTGGGCGGCAGTGTGACGGGGCCACGAGTCCCAAGCGATGGCCGGCAATTGGCCTGAACAGCGTCCCCGAGGCCGAGGCGGTCGTCGACCTGACGCTCAGGGAACTGGCGCGCATCCACCTGCTGGAATCGCTGGTTACCTCACACGCCGATCGGCCGGCGGGAAGAGGCAGAAGTTGTCCACATGGATGATATGGATGAGTTTAGTCGCTCTCCAAGATGACTTTTCAGCACTGGCTCATCTTTGTAAGTTATACAAACAAATGGTCATTAAACCATGACAGGCTGGTGGTCGCAAATTTGCATAAACCGCCGATGAATTTGGTTTCGTTCACCGTCCGCTTGAGGAAGAAGGGCGCTTCATATGTTTGTTGCCAGATCTCTTGGCGTCGTAACCGGTGTATTCCTGCTCGCCACGATGGTTTCGACGCGCGCTGAGGCCGATGCGCTCAGTTGCCCCGAATCCGTTGACGGGCGATCAGTCCAACAACTACACACGTTAATACCACCGGGACGACCCGCCCGATCGACTGCGTTTGGGGCGATGGAAACCTTGCCATTAACAACAACGACTTCCTGGACGGAAACGGCGTCAACGACCTCGGCAACTCATCAGTTCCTTTGATACAGAGGCTGATCGCTTCCGAACGAAGAGCGCTTCAATCTGACGTGGAGCTTCATCGGGTCCACCAGATACCTGGAGCAACGGACCAGGGGTCGGCAGTCAACGGCTTGACCTTCTCGAACTCGACGAATACGTCCACGAACTTCGCGATCAACGACGCGGCGGCTGGCGACTTTCTCGCATACGCGCTGGGCATCAAGGACGGCTCCGATCCCAAGTGGGGCGTCTTCCTGCTGAGCCTCCAGGCGGGCGGACTCTCGGGTGTCGCGTCGATGACCGGCGGCAGCTTCTCCCACTTTGCCCTGTTTGGGACCAACACGCCGGGCCTGCCCACGCCGCAGCTGACAACCGTGCCCGAGCCGGCTAGCCTCACGCTGCTGGGCAGCGGTCTGCTCCTGATGGCTTCGAAGGCGCGGAAGCGTTTGAAGAACCGCTCGTAGTTTGCCGACGGCGCGCGCGTTACCATCGCGCGTCTCGGTCACATCGTCTCGAACATGGCGGGGCCCGATGGCCCCGCCATTTTTTTCTCCCCTCGACATTGTGCGCCATCACCTGAAACGTTCGGTGCCCAATGCGTCATACCGGCTACTGCATCACGGCAGGCTCGTCGTTCGCATGATCGAGACCAATGCCAGGCGAACATCGGCTCGGGCGACTTCTCGAGATCGTCCACCGGCGGGCTTGAAGCGGCGGTGCGTGGTGGACTCCTACAGCGAAACGTCGCGAAGCTCGTGACCGGCAAGCCGCACGCCCCGCAAGGTCATCCGGACGTGCTCGCGAACGTGTGGAGGCGCACGAAGCGCGTAAGTTCCTCGAGACGCAAGAGCCGCCGGGCCGCAGCCGGCAGCGTTCTACACGCTGGCCATCGAGACCGGGATGCGGAAGGCCGAGCTGTGCGGCCTGAAGTGGTCGACCTGGACATGCCGGCGGCGCGTCTCACCGCACAGCGGCAACCTGTGAAGCCTGGGTCAGCGCCTTGGGGCCGGTGAAGAACAAGACGCCGCGGGCCATCGAAATCTCCGCGGAGACGATCGAACTCCTGAAGACACACAAGGCCAGCACAGGCCGCGCTGAAGATGAAGAACCGGCAGCACTACCACGATCACGGGCTGATCGTTCGCCAAGCAGCACAGCGAGCTGACGCGAAGCCGGGACGTGCTCGGCGAGCCGCTCCAAGCGAACCACATCGGGCAGCAGGAGTTCGATCGGCTGATCTAAGACATCAGGTGTGCGACGGATTAGGTTTCACGGATTGCGCCACACCTGCGCAGGAAGGCACGCCGCCGAACGTGAACGAGCCTGAATCATCAATAAAACCGGGCCTCTCGTGACTCGACGGGACCAACCGGTACTCGCTCCATCGAATGCGGCATTCGATCCGTCGTATTTCATGTACGCGCCGCTCTCGCTCGCCTCACCGTCGGCGCGCTGGAGCGGGCCGGTACTCGATCTGCACGTCGCTGATCACGGCCATCGGCCGTCCCGGGGCCGAGTACGTCGAGGTGCCGTCGAGCCGCTCCACCGTCAACTTCTCGCCGAGGATGCTCACGCTGGGGGCGTCGGCCGGGATCGTGACGCTCACACGCTCGCGGCCGCTGGGCGCGACCGCCTTGATCCCGCCAGGCCCGGCGCCGCCCTCGATGCGATCGAGCAAGTCGGACTCCGTGCGGAACTCGGTTTCAACCACCCCGCGCGCGAGGAGCGTATTGTCGGGGGACAGCACGCCCACGGTCGCGGTGTAGCGCGTGTAGGCCCGATTGGTCCTCACGAGCTCTTCGGAATAGGTGTGCCGGTTGTGCAGATTGAAGCTGAGGGTAGCCGTGCCGCGCCGGGATGGCAGCCGGACGAGGATGCCATCGGAGAGGTCTCGTCCCGTCAGGACATCACAGAACCGCCGTCGAGTCTTGACCCCGATGCCGAGCTCGGCCGGACAGGTGATGTCGGCCGGTGCACGCTGCAAGCCCGTCGCGGCCGGCTTGGTCGGAGGCTTTCGGGTCTGACCGGCCGCGCCCACTGAGAGCGCGAGCGCCAGCACCGCCAACGCTCCGATCGTGCGACGCGTCAGATTTCGGGCTGCGGACACCGCGCGACCTACACGTCGGCGAGGCAGGTGGCCCCTGCGCTGGCGTCAACCGTGCGCGGAGCCGCACGCAGCTTGACCAGCTCGAGAAACTCCATCCGGGTGCGCGCATTGTCGCGGAACGCACCGAGCATGGCGCTGGTCACCGCGAAGGAGTTCTGCTTCTCCACACCGCGCATCGACATGCACAGATGCGTGGCCTCGATCACGACCGCGACGCCCAGCGGCTGAATCTTGTCGTCGATCGTCTCTGCGATCTGCGCCGTCAGACGCTCCTGAATCTGAAGCCGCCGGCTGAAGATTTCCACGAGGCGTGGAATCTTGCTGAGGCCCACCACTCGGCCGCTCGGAATATAGGCCACGTGGCACTTTCCGAAGAACGGGAGCAGATGATGCTCGCACAAGCTGAAGAAGTCGATGTCGCGAACGATGACCATCTCGCTATAATCGACGGCGAAGAGCGCACCGTTCAGGACCTGATCGACGTTGGTGGTGTACCCGCTCGTAAGAAATCGAAGCGACTTCTCGACACGGAGCGGCGTCTTGACGAGTCCCTCCCGATCCGGATCTTCGCCAAGCTCGAGGATGAGCTGTCTGATGAGCGCTTCCATGGCGACGGTATTGTACTTCACCATCCTGGCCTCGCCGGGGCGCGTCGCCGCGCTCCCGTCCGAGCAGACGCCATCTTCGGCCGCGCCCGTGCAGGCGTCCACGGACGACCCGGATGCGCTCTACGCCAGGCGCGCCGATCCCGGCAGCGCCGAACGAGCGTTCACCATCTGGGACGCGCGACTGCGGGCAAACCCACGCGATTTCGAATCTGCGTGGAAGCTGGCCCGCGCGGCCTACTGGCTCGGTGGCCACGGTCCCGAAGACGGGCAACGCAGGATGTACGAGCGCGGGATTGAGGCCGGCAATCAGGCGTCGGCCGTGGAGCCGAACCGTCCCGAGGGACACTTCTGGACCGCGGCGAACATGGGTGCGATGGCGGAATCGTTCGGTATGCGGGCCGGACTCAAGTACCGCGGGGCCATCAAGCGCGAGCTCGAAACGGTGCTGAAGCTCGACGCGTCGTTCCAGAAGGGATCGGCGGACCGTGCGCTCGGCCGCTGGTACTACAAGGTGCCCGGCCTGTTCGGCGGAAGCCGGAAGAAGTCCGAAGAGCATCTGCGCAAGTCGCTCATGTACGATCCCGAACAGTACGGCCTCTCACTTCTTTCTGGCGGAAACGCTCATCGCCGACGGCCGGGAACCCGAGGCGCGCGCCGAGTTGCAGAAGGTACTCGACGCCCCGCTCGATCCTGACTGGACGCCCGAAGATCATCAATTCAAGGGCGACGCTCGAGCCCTTCTCGGAACGCTCGAGCCCTGAGGGTCGGACATCATGCAAATTCGAACGGTGGGTGTGCTGGGATGTGGATTGATGGGATCGGGCATCGCGCAGGTGTCCGCGCAGGCCGGCTACCGCACGATCGTTCGTGAGGTCGACCGCTCCGCCCTCGAGCGCGGCCTCGGACGCATCCAGAAATTCCTCGCCGACGGCGTCGCCAAAGGAAAACTCACGTCAGAGAGTCGCGACACGACGCTGGGCAACTTGTCCGGGGTGACGGAATTTCGCGACCTCGCCGACTGTGACATCGTCATCGAGGCGATCGTCGAGAACCTCGACGAGAAATCACAGGCCTACGCCGCCCTCGAGCCTCTTGTCGGCGCGCACACCATCTTCGCGTCGAACACGTCGTCGCTCTGCATCACCGAGCTGGCCGCGCGAACGAAGCGACCAGATCGCTTTGCGGGGCTCCACTTCTTCAACCCCGTGCCGCTCATGAAACTCACCGAAGTGGTTCGCGCGTTGACGACGAGCGACGAGACATATCAGACGGTATTCTCGTTTGCCCGGGCGCTCGGCAAGGACCCGATTACGGCGCCCGATCGACCGGGCTTCATCGTCAATCGGCTGCTGGTGCCGTACATTCTGGAAGCGATCCGCGTGTACGAGAGCGGCCTCGGCACGATCGAGGACATCGACAAGGGGATGAAGCTCGGCTGCGGCTATCCGATGGGCCCGTTCACCCTGCTCGATTTCGTAGGGCTGGACACGACGCTTTACATTGCGGGCATCATGTTCGAGGAGTTCAAGGATCCCGCCTTCGCACCGCCGCCGCTCTTGAAGCGGATGGTCCTGGCCGGTCGACTGGGCCGCAAGAGCGGCGAGGGGTTCTACAAGTACTAGTTTTCGGCTTCGACCACGGCAGCGATCCCCTGGCCGCCGCCGATGCACGCTGTGGCGAGGCCACGGCGCTGGCCGCGACGCCGGAGCTCGAGCAGGAGCGTCAGCAGGAGTCGCGTGCCCGTCATCCCCAGCGGGTGCCCGAGTGCGATGGCGCCGCCGTTCACGTTGACCTTCGCGCGATCGAGCCCGAGCTCTTTCTCGACCGCCAGGTACTGACCCGCAAACGCTTCGTTGACCTCGATGAGATCCATGTCGTCGAGCGTCAGACCCAGCTTGTCGAGCAGCTGACGCGTGGCAGGCGCGGGCCCCATGCCCATGAGACGCGGCTCGACACCCACCGCCGCCCAACCGACCAGCCGCCCCAGTGGCTTCAGCGCGTGTCTCTCAACCGCATCGGGCGACGCCAGCACGAGGGCCGCACCGCCATCGACGACGCCGCTGGCATTGCCGGCGGTGACGAACCCGTCCTTGCTGAAGGCGGGTGGAAGCGCCGCCAGCTTTTCGATGGTCGTGTCCGGGCGAAGATGGTCGTCCTGCGTGAACAGCTCGAGACCCTTGCGCACCCTGATCTCGACCGCCACCACCTCTTCGGCGAGGCGGCCTTCCTGCCAGGCCTTGGCAGCCAGCTGCTGGCTGCGCAAGGCATACTCGTCCTGCTCGGCACGTGAAATCCCGTACTGACGGGCACAGTTCTCGGCCGTCATCGCCATCGTGCAGCCCGAGTGGGTGTCGAGCAGCGCCTCCCAGAGGGAGTCCTCGAGCTTGCCCTGGCCCAATCGAAGCCCGGTGCGAAGGCCGCGAATGACGTGCGGCGCCTGGCTCATGCTCTCCATGCCACCAGTCAGCACGAGACCCGCTTCACCGAGCTGGATCAGTTGCGCGCCGCTCACCGCGGCCTGGATTCCCGATCCACACAAACGGTTGACGGTCAGGGCAGGCACTTCGACAGGCACGCCAGCTTTGAGCGCAACGTGGCGTGCGCCGTACACGGCATCCGCGCTCGTCTGCAGGACGTTACCGAAGACGACGTGGTCGATCCACTCGGGCTTCGTGCCCGATCGTTCGAGCGCCGCGCGCCCAGCCACGGCGCCGAGCTCGATGGCCGAGACATCCTTGAGAGCCCCGACGTAAGTGGCCATCGGTGTCCGGGCGCCGCCGAGGATGAAGACCGGGGAGGGCATCGTGTTGGCGTCCAGGCCTATTGCGGTGTGGTGTGCCGAATTCGTGTCGACGATGTAGTCGCCGGTCTCGCGGGTGCCGAGCGCGCCGCCCACGTCGGCGGTGATGTTCCGGGACGTAACGGCGGATCGCACGGCCGCGTCGATAGCCAGCGCCTCGGCTTCGAGGCCGAGGTACTCGAGCATCAGGCCGGCGGAGAGCACCGCGCCGATCGGATTGGCGACGTTCTTCCCTGCGTACTTCGGTGCCGATCCGTGCACCGGCTCGAACATCGATGTCCGGCCCGGATGGATATTGCCGGACGCCGCCATACCCAGTCCACCCTGCAGCTGGGCACCGAGGTCGGTGATGATGTCGCCAAACAGATTGTTCGTCACGATGACGTCGAACTGCGACGGATCTTTCACCATCTGCATGACCAGGGCATCGATGAACAGATGCGTGGCTTCCACGTCAGTCGATCGAGCCGAGCGCTCTCGAAAGACCCGCTGCCAGAGCGCGTGGCCATCGGTCATGGCATTGCTCTTGTCGGCCATGCAGACTCGCCGAGGCCCGCGAGCTCTTGGCAAACTCGAAGGCATAGTCGATGATGCGCGACACGCCGCGATAGGTGTTGATTTCCTCCTGAATCGCGATCTCCTGATCGGTGCCGGCCTTGAACCGGCCGCCGATGCCGACATAGAGTCCCTCGGTGTTCTCCCGGAACACGACGAAGTTCACCTGATCGGGCGTCCGCCCCTTGAGAGGACACAGCCGCTCGTCCAGCAGCTTGACGGGGCGATAGTTGACGTACAGGTCGAGCTCGAACCGCGTGCCCAGGAGAATGTCGCGTGCGTGGCGCATGTCGGGCACTCGCGGGTCGCCGAGCGCTCCCACGAAGACGGCGTCGAAATCGTCGCGGAGCATCGCATATCCGTTGGGAGGCATGCTGATGCCGGTCTCGAGAAAGTAATCGGCTCCGTAGGGCAGCGTCTCCAGCTCGAACGAGCGCCCGAACACATCCCCGACAGCGCGGATGACCTTCAACGCCTCGGCCGTGACGTCCCGACCAATGCCGTCGCCCGGAATGACGGCCAGACGGAAGTCGCGCATCTAGAGTCTCTCGATCGCCATCGCCATTCCCATCCCACCGCTCACACAGAGCGTGGCAAGACCGAGCCGGGCGCGACGCCGCTCCATCTCGTAGAGCAATGTGACCAGGATGCGTGCGCCCGTGCACCCGATCGGATGACCCAGCGCAATCGCTCCGCCGTTCACGTTCAGCCGATCGGCTCGAATGGGCAGGTCGTGCAGCACGGCGAGCACCTGCGCGGCGAACGCCTCGTTGAGCTCCACGAGATCGAAATCATCGAGCGTGAGTCGCAGTCGTTCGAGCAGCTTGCGAACGGCCGGCACCGGGCCGATGCCCATGATGCGGGGGTCTACGCCCGCGCTGGCCCACCCGAGTATTCTGGCCAACGGATGCAGGCCGTTTCGCACCGCGGCGTCAGCCGCTCCGAGTACCAGAGCCGCGGCACCGTCAGTGATCCCGGATGAGGAACCCGCCGTGATGATGCCTGGATGTCCTTCGACTTCTCCAAACACGGGCGGCAACCTCGCCAGACTTTCGAGGGTCGTCCCGGGCCGTGGATGCTCGTCTCGTTCGACGAGGATCGTCCGTCCCTTCCCGTCAGCTATCGAGACTGGCGCAATCTCGTCGGTCAGCCGGCCCTCGGCGGCGGCGGCCTCCGCCTTCTGCTGACTGCCCAGTGCAAATCGGTCGGACTCCTCCCGTGAAATGGCGTACTCGCGCGCGAGGATTTCGGCCGTCTCGCCCATGAGCAAGTCGCACAGCGGGCATTGAAACCCGTCGCGATACATCGCGTCGACGAGTGGAAAATGCCCCATCCGGTGTCCCCATCGCGCCACGTCGGCATCGATGAGATACGGCATGCGGCTCATCGACTCCATGCCGCCGGCCACGACGAAATCGGCCTCACCGAGTTGGATGGCCTGGGAAGCGGACGCGACGGCCTGGAGTCCCGACGCGCATGCCTTGTTCACGGTTTGTGCTGGAGCGTCGTGAGGAATGCCGGCTCGATGCGCGACCTGTCGAGCGGGGTTGGGGCCCGACCCCGCTTGTCGCCCGTGACCGAACCAGACGTCCGAAATCTGCGAGGCCGCCATACCCGTCCGGGTAAGGGCGGCACGGGTGGCAACCGCTCCCAACTCAGCCGGGTGGACGCTCTTGAGGGCCCCGCCGTACCTACCGATGGGAGTCCGGGCGGCACTCAGAATCACGACCTCTCGCACCGGCATGTCGTGGGGATCATACCAAAGCAGTTGAGAGGCCATTCGGGGTCAGCTGAGGGCGCTCGGAGGGCGGCTGCCTTTCGGCCCGGCTGAGCGAAACCGGTCGCTCAGCTGTATTTTCTTGATCATAATCACGACCGTCGTGGTCAATAACCGGGAGTGATGAAGCACGATTCTTTTGTGATGGAGGGCCATTTCTTGACGCGGGTCAACTACGCCCGATCCAAAATCCTGTTTTTTGGATGTCGATAAACGTATGGTTGGATAACTAGGTTCTCCACCATTCGTCACAGCGCTGTAAGTCTTTCTATATCATGCAGATACAAAATCAATTCGAGTGGTATCGCTTTTGTTAATGGGATAGATAGCTTGATTCTAGGGATAAGTTCGTCGGCGGGCTTCCAGCCGCCGGGTTCCGCACGCAGGCAATAGTTCTTCAAGGAGTCACACACATGCGATTGCGTAGTTTGGCAGTGCTCGCGATCGTCCTGCTCGCCGGGGTTGCAACAGCGTTTGCACAGGGCACGACAGGCACGATTAGCGGCCGCGTCACCGATTCTCAGGGGCTGGCCATGCCGGGCGCCACGGTCACGGCACAGGGTCCTCAGGGGACGCGTTCCGGCGTCACCGATTCTGAGGGTCGCTATTCGATTCCGTTCCTGGTCCCCGGCGACTACCTTGTCCGCGCCGAGCTCCAGGGCTTCAAGTCGGTCGAGCGACAGAACGTCACCGTCCGGCTCTCGCAGACCGTCGAACTGCCTCTGGCGATGGAGGTCGGCGCGATCTCCGAAGTCGTGGAGGTTGCGGCGACATCCCCCATCATCGACATGAGCACCACGACGGCTGGCGCCAACCTGGATAGCGAGCTCCTGACGCGCGTCCCGATCGGTCGCCGAATGACCGACGCGCTGTACATCGCACCTGGCGTCAGCAGCAGCGGTCGCGTGGGCAACGCGAACCCCTCCATGGGCGGCGGCAGCGGGCTCGAGAACCAGTACATCGTCGATGGCGTGAACATCACGAACAGCGGCTATGGCGCCATCGGCTCCTATTCCATCGTGTTCGGATCGCTCGGCAACGGCGTCACCTTCGACTTCATCAAGGAAATCGAAGTCAAGACCGCCGGCTACGAAGCTGAGTTCGGGCAGTCCACGGGCGGCGTGATCAACGTCCTCACCAAGAGCGGCACGAACAACCTGCGCGGCAGTGCGTTCAGTTACTTCCAGCCCAACGCGCTCGAATCGTCCTACGACCAGGTCGATTCCGTGAATGGCACGATCAACACGACCGCACAGACCCAGCACGACGTCGGATTCGAGGTGGGCGGTCCCATCATCCGGGACAAGCTGTTCTTCTTCGGTGCGTTGGACCCGCAGTGGGAAACGCGGACGCTGGTCGCGCCGGTCGGCTTCCCCCTCGAAAGTCTCGGCGAAGTGGAGCGGAAGCGCCAGCTTGTGACGTATTCGGCCAAGGGCAGCTATCAGCTCACCAGCAGCCACAAGATCGACGCCTCGTTCTTCGGCGACCCGGCGACCGGTGACAACGGCCCGCAGCGGTTGACGTCGCTCCTGCGGCAGGACACGGCGGGCTTCAGCGAGATCAAATACGGCGGGCACAATCAGGTCGTTCGCTACGATGGTGTCGTCTCGCCGACCTGGCTGATAGAAGCCTCTTTCGCCCGCGCCTTCAACAACATCGAAGAAACCCCCTCAATCGATGACAGGTTCGTCCTCGATACAACAGTGACGCCGCAGACGCGGACTGGCGGGATCGGCTTCTACGAAGTCGGGAACAAAGGCACGAACATGCAGTACGCCGTCAAGTCAACACACATCTTCGGCGATCACAATGTTCGCTACGGCTTCACCTACGAGGACATCAAATACGACAACATCATCGACCGGACCGGCCCGGGCTACACGGCCCGGAACGGCACGCCAACGGTGACCGGCGCGGAAATCACGGTGTTACCGGACCCCGTCTTCGGTCGCATCTACCGCGTCTCACGCGCCAACTTCGAACAAGTTCGAGAGACCGAGCAGGAGTACCTCAACTTCTTCGTCCAGGACACCTGGAAGGTCGGGCCTCGGCTGACGATCAAGCCTGGCCTCCGCTACGAGCAGCAGAAGCTCGTGGGTAATCTCGCCGAGTTTCAGTGGGACGGCAACTGGGCGCCTCGCCTGGGCGTCACCTACGACCCGGTTGGCAACGGCCGCTCCAAGATCTACGGCGCCTGGGGCCGTTTCTTCGCCAAGATCCCGAACGACCTGGCCGCGCGCGCGCTTTCGGCTGATGCTGGCGTGACCCGCGACGACTACTTCGATGCGGGCCTGACCCAGCAAGTTCCCAACGGCACGCTCGCCGCCGGCCAGACGACACACTTCGTGACGGCTGGTCTCGACCCGGCGATCATCGACGACACGTCGAAGTCGACCTACCAGGACGAGTTCCTGGTGGGTGGTGAGTACGAGGCAGCCCCAGGCCTCAACCTCGGCATCCGCTACGTTTACCGCGACATGCCGCGCGTGCTCGAGGACATCGGCTCGGCCGCGATGGTGCTCTACTCGCAGGGTGCGCCTGGCCTGGATAGCGTCGAGTACTTCATCACGAATCCGCGTGACGGCTACCCCGCCACGATCGACAACGTGGGCGCCTTCGAGGACCCGATCCACCACTACCATGCCGTTGAGCTCACGGCGGACAAGCGCTTCCGCGACAACTGGGCGCTGCAAGGCTCCTATCGCTGGTCGAAGCTGGACGGCACGTTCGAGGGCTTCTTCCGGAACGACAATGGCCAGTCCGACCCTGCCATCACGTCGCTCTTCGACTTCCCGACGAACGATCCGAGCTACACCGAAATCGGGGTACCGCAGTTCGGCTACCGCGGCGACATCCGGTTCCTCGGCGCGCTCGGTGAAGGTCCACTCCCGAACGACCGTACGCACCAGTTCAAGACGTACGGCAGCTACGCCATGGACAACGGGCTCAACTTCGGCGCCGGGGTGATTCTCAGCTCGGGTCGTCCGTTGACCGCTTTCGCCGCCAATCCAATCTACGAGAGCGACGGCGAAATCCCCGAGGGTCCCCGCGGATCTGGGATCGAAACCGTTGACGATGGCTTCCGCACCCGGACGCCGTTCGAGTACGACGTGAACTTCCACACCGACTACTCGTTCGCCATGGGCGGCAACCGGCGGCTCACGCTGCTGGCCGACATCTTCAACCTGTTCAACTCGCAGGAGGCTCGGGACTACGATCAGGCTACCGAAACCAGCCCGACCGTCCTCAATCCCGACTACGGCGTGCCGGCAGTCGACAATCAGGCCCGCCTGAATCGGCCGTTCTACCTGCGGCTCGGCGTGCGCTTCCAGTTCTAGAAGCGGCGTCGATCGGTTCGTGCTAGAAAGGGGGGTCACTTAGGTGACCCCCCTTTTGTTTTCCTGGCGGCCCCCCAAGGCGGTGTGACATGCGACTTCTGTCGTTTCTCGTGGCCTCTCTCGTCGTCATCTCCGCAGGTGGACCCGTCGGTCAGCAGTTGGTCGATGAAACGGCCCGGAAAGCCGCGCTCGAGGAGTATCGCGCCGGACAGGAGCTCTTGCTGGCCGAACAGTACGAGAAGGCTGCCGAGCGATTCAACGCGGCGATCAAGATCGACCCGCTCCTGACGCTCGCACACTATGGGCTCGGGCAGGCCTACATGGGCCTCAAGGAGTATCGAAGCGCGATCCGGGCGTACTCAGCGTGCCGCGAGGCCTTCCGCTCGCTCCACAACCTGGCTGCCACCAACAAGATGGCGGTCGAGCGTCGGCAAGATGACGAGATTCGCGAGCTCGAGGACACTTTGGCAGCCATGGATAGCAACCGAATCAAGAACGTGAATCCGCTCACTCGCAACCGGATGCAGGATCGCGTGCGCGATCTGGAAAAAACGCGCAACGACGGCCTGACGGGGGTGGGCGAGTTCAGGACGCCCTCCGAGGTCTCACTGGCCATCGGGAGCGCCTACTTCCGTGCCGGCGATCTGCCGGAAGCCGAGACGGCCTACCTGGCCGCCATCAGCGTCAGTCCGCGCATGGGCGAAGCTCACAACAACCTCGCCGTCATCTACATGATCAACGGCCGGCTGGACGACGCGGAGAACGAAGTGCGGCTGGCCGAGCAGGCGGGGTTCAAAGTGAACCCCAGGCTCAAGGAAGATCTGAAGAAGCGGCGCGCGGGCAGCTGACGATCATCTACGCATCAATCTGTGCCGCTGCTCTTCGGCGCGTGGCGAGCGGGGCGCCTCAGGACACGCGATGACCGGCGCTACGCGTCAATCTGTGCCCGCTGCAGTCGTCCGCTGAAGTCCACATACACGGACTTCCACTCCGAGAAGACGTCGAGCGCCGCCGTGCCGGCCTCGCGGTGACCGTTTCCGGTCGCCTTCGTTCCCCCAAACGGCAGGTGGACTTCGGCGCCGATCGTCGGGGCGTTGACGTAGAAGATTCCCGTATCGACGTCGCGCATCGCCGAGAAGGCGCGGTTGACGTCCTGCGTATAGATGGAGGCCGATAGTCCGTAAGCGACTCCGTTGGCAATCTCGACGGCTTCCTCGAACGAATCACACGGGATGACGGAGACGACGGGTCCGAAGATTTCCTCTTGCGCGATTCTCATGCCCGAACCGACGTCGGCAAAGACCGTGGGTTCGTGGAAATGTCCGTTTCGAAACGCCGAGCCCTCCAGGGCATGACCACCAGCTGCCAGGGTTGCGCCTTCATTCCGGCCGATTTCGACGTACTCCATCACGGTTTCAAGCTGGCCACGACTGACGACCGGACCCATCTGGGTCGACGGATTGAGACCATCGCCCACGGTGAGCGCCTTGGCTCGGGCGACGAACGCCTCGAGAAACGCCCGGTACACCTTGCGGTGCACGACGACGCGGCTGGCGGCCGTGCAGCGTTGGCCGCTCGTCCCAAAGCCACCCCAGAGACATCCGTCCACCGCGAGCTCGAGATTGGCATCGTCCATGATCATGATGACGTTCTTGCCACCCATCTCGAGATGGACCTTCTTGAACCCGGGCGCTCCCTTTTCCGACACGATCCGGCCGACCGCCGTCGAGCCCGTGAACGACACGACGCGGACGTCGTCGTCCACCACCATGGCCGTGCCCACCTCGTTGCCGCCGCCCGTCACCAGATTCACGACGCCGGCAGGCACACCCGCCTCTTCAAGGACCTTGACGAAGTTCACCGCGGATAACGGCGTGAGGGTTGCCGGTTTGAAGACCACCGTGTTGCCGCAGATGAGGGCCGGGATGATCTTCCACGACGGAATCGCCATCGGGAAGTTCCACGGCGTGATAATCGAGCAAATCCCGAGGGGCTGGCGTACCGACATCGCGAACTTGTCGCGCAGCTCGGAGGGCACGGTCTGGCCGTACTGACGCCGGCCTTCCCCGGCCATGAAATAGGTCATGTCGATGGCTTCCTGCACATCGCCACGCGTTTCGTCGAGAATCTTCCCCATCTCCCGCGTCATGTCGCGGGCAAACGCCTCCTTACGCTCCACGAGCAACGAGGCCGCGCGAAACAGGAGCTCAGCGCGCTTGGGAGCCGGTACCAGGCGCCAACCCGCGTACGCCCGTTGAGCTGCCGCCAAGGCTGCCTCGACGTCACGCTTGTCCGACTGCTGGAAGAGTCCGATCACGTCGTCCGGATTCGCGGGATTCCTGTTCTCGAACACGGCGCCATTTCCAGCCGGCACCCATGTTCCGTCGATGAAATTGCTGTAGGTGGCCCTGTCCGCACTGGTTGTTACTGCCATGACGGCCACAGAGTGCCGTACTCAGCTGCGGCCGTGCAAGCCGCGAAAACTCCGATTACGCGGATTGGACCACTGACTGCTTCATTTTGGAGCCATCCGCGAAACGGCGGAGGGTATGCTCATCTGAGCACGGCAGTTTCGGGCCGATTCGTGCCGTTTTAGTCGGGCGTCGTGTGGCGTGATTCTTGAATAGGAAAGACGACACGGAGGGCCGCCATGGTCGAACACCTGGAGGTCGAACGGAAAATGCAAGTGCCGCATCAAAGCTGCAGGGTCGCAGTCGTCAACGGGAGCAGCGACGTCATCGATCTCCTCGAGACGGTGCTCGATGCAGGGCAATACGATCTGGCGTTCGTCGACGCCAGCGACCGCGCGTACTCCGAAATCAAGACGATGCGGCCGAATCTGATCGTTCTCTGTGTGCGGATCGAGGATCTCGACGGTTTTCATCTCCTCTCGATGTTGAAAATCGATGATGAGACGCGCCAGATTCCGGTACTGACCTATACGACCGAATACGAGGGTCAGGACGAGGAGGAGCGTTTCACGCGGATGGCCGACGACCTGTTCACCCCGCAGGTCGCCCTCCGAATGAACTGAGGGTGCGCAGACCCTGCGAGAGCCGCGCGTGATGGCGTCCGACGATCAGAGCAAACGGGCCGTCGAGCGCGTGCGGCTTCTCGGGGATCTGAATGTCGACGATTCCCTCCACGATTTCCGGCCCACCCTCAGCGATCGCTCCATCGTCTTCAAGGGACGGATTATTCACCCATCACCGACATCGAACGGGACACGGTTGTCTATCGCTCCGGCGTCGAGCTCGTCGATTCATCGACACGAGCCCAGACAGCCATCGACGAATTTCTCGAATCCGTCAGGACGGGTCGGCTGACGGCTTAGCTCTGTCGGCGGCAGGACACGTCGGTGGTGAGCCCGAGAGGGCCGTGCTTGACGCGCGTACTCGCGTTACTTGGCGCGAAGGTGCTGCAGATAGTCGCCAGACGGGATTCGGCCGGCGCGCCCGAGCGGCGCGTTGTAGAAGTAGACCCACGCGAGCTCGATGGAACCGTCATCCAATGTCACCAGCGTCTCGGCGCGCGTGTACAGGCTGCGATCCGGTTCGGACGGACGATAGCCCTCGAACTCGTCAAGCGTTGCGAGCACTTCGTCGGGTGTCTCCATCTCGAAGACTTCGCCAAACACGCGAGAGTCCGGTGTCGGCACGGCGGCTGGGTACAACCCGACGTCGAAGAGGGCGGCTTCGATGGATCCGTGGCCTATGAAGGTGAGCTTGGGTTCCACGCCCGTGCGCGGACGCCGGCTGAACCCCGTGCGCAGCGTGCCGTAGAAGAAGACGCGCGTGGACATGGCTCGCGGGTCGCGGTGCACCTTCGAGTGGCTGTCGTCTGCTTGTTCCGTGAGAGAGCGAGTGTAGGGGACCGGCTGGACCGAGTCAAGCGTCCTGCTATGGCTGCGGCGACCCCGGACTGGTTGCGGTGACCGCCTCGAAGACTTCGGCGGGCACGGTGAACGATAGCGAGACGGTCCGCCCGGTTCCACCCAGCTGGACCGATCGCAGAACCGTATCCACGCCCGGCTGAGACTTGCCCTGGAGCTCGGCCAGCGCCACGATGCCACGGACGACGTCGCGGAGGCTGTCGGCTGCCGCATCGTCACGTGTCTCCGCCCGGATAGTCGCCGTCACGCCGCCGTTGACACGGCCACTGGCCGAGATCCACGAAATGGCCGGCAGCTGTGTCAGCACGCCTTCGGGCAACCGGCCCGAACTGGTCAGCGCGTCGAAACGGCCCACGGCCCACGCATTGCCGTCGTCGAGGTCTTGGACGAGGCTCATGAGCTCGCCGTTCGCGGTGACGTTCTGCCCGCCGGAGGCCACATCAATGGCCTGACGCACGACACGGTCACTGCCAACCGCGACGAGGCCGGCCTCCAGAAACGCCACCGCCATGTCCTTGTCGGTCGAATCGCCCCGGTGCGTCAGAACACGCTTGCCCTTGTAATCCTCGACCGTTCCGCCGTGCTCGCGCGCCAGTCCCTCGAGCCGCACTGTGTCGAACCGGCCACGCGCCAGTACCAGCCCGTTTTCGGACGAGGCCTCGCCGGGGCGGTGCGTCATGTAAGCCACCACCCTATCCACGTCGGTCTCGATGTTGATCCCGGTGCGCTTCTGGAACTCCGCCTGTCCGTCACGCTCGGCACCCGATTCGCGTGTCCGCAATCGCTGCCGGAGCTCGGAATCCATTACGTCGCGCACGTTCGCGTAGGCGACCACATCGGCATCCCGGGGCACGTATTGAAGCTCGGCGAGGTCGTCGGCCTGCGAGCGTGCGCCCAGGGGGAAGCCCGCGTAATAGGCCACCAGCCCCACGCTCAGGCCGATGCCCAGGGTCGCAAGCGCGCCCCAGATGAAATAACGAGTGCCCTTCGTCATCGATTCGACGCCCTCGACAGCATATACGAATCGTGCGGGCAAGCCGGTTCCTGCGGTGCGGCGCGCTACTGTTCCAGGACGTATTCCCGCCGGGCCACGGTGTGCGCGGTCCAGGCGAGAAAGGTCCCGGTGATGATCAGGAGCGCGAGCACCGAACCCCAGGCTGACGGCGGATCCGGGAAAACAGACCGCAACAGGCTGGCCAGGTCATCCCGGGGCGCGGCGTGCGGCACGAGCGACTGGAGGTAGTACGCAATCGTCAGGCGGCGCAGGTAACCGGGAAACAGGAGCACGGCGGTCTCCCATCCAAACGCGAAGCCGAGCCCGAAGAGCAGTGGGCGCTTCAAGCGTGCGCCAATGAAGGCAAAAAAAGCCCCGTAGGCCGCCAGCCCCAGACCGAGCAGCACGATGTCGCGGACGAGTCCGGGAAACGCGGACGCGATCGCTCCTCCGCCGATTGGGACGACCAGGAAGAAGACCAGGACGACCGACGGAAGCACGACCAGTCCGGTGCAGACCAGGTAACTCAAGTACTTGCCGATGGCGATCGCGCCCCGAGGGATGGGGCGGGTGAAAAGATAGGTGATCGTCTTGTCGTCGACCTCGTCGGCGATGAGCGAGGTTCCGTAGAAGGCGCCGAGCACCGGCACGATGAATCGCAGGTAGACGAACCAGACGACGATCCCGAAGATGGCCGGCCCGCCAAGGCGGGCGCCGTTGACCCGGAGCGCCGGAAACCCAGCCAGCTCGAGCGCCCGAAAGACAAGGGCCATGATGACCGGACCGCCCACGACCAGGGCCATGAAAATGGTGCGCCGAGACCAGAGCATCTCGCCGAGCGAGAGATCGAAAATCTTCAGCGAGGCCGCGAGGAACTTCATTGCTTCACCAGATACTTGAACACCGCCTGCAGGTTGTCGTCGGGAGACGTTACTTCGTGCACAACTCCCGCTTCGCCGCTGGCGGCCAGGTCCGTCAATCGCGCGTAGAACGCATCGGGGCGTGCGGTCTCCACCACGACAGCCTCCCGTTCCAGCTTCAGGCTGAGCACGTCGTCCTGCGCCAGAATGATGCGAGCGAGGGTTCGAGGCTCGTCGGCGCGGATGTGGACGGTATGCGGATGTTCATCGATGAGATCGCGGATCTGATGAACGTTGCCCTCGGCCACGATTCGACCGTTGTTGATGAGGAGGATACTGGCAGTCATGGCTTCAATCTCGTGCAGGATGTGGCTCGACACGAGAATGCTCTGGCCGCGACGCGCCCAGTCCTTGATGAGGCGAATGGTCTTCCGTCGGCCGAGCGGATCCATCCCGGCCAGGGGTTCGTCGAGAATCAGCAGCTCGGGTTCGTGGGCAATGGCCTGGGCCAGCTTCACCCGCTGGCGCATGCCCTTGCTGTACGCGCCGATTTTTTTGTGCGCCGCATCGGTCAAATCGACGGCCGCCAGGGCCTTTTCAGCGGCGGCACGTGCTTCGCGATCGCCGAAGCCGCTTACGCTGACCAGCGCCGTCACCCAGTCCAGCCCGGTCATCCGCTCGTAGAACGCATCCTGTTCCGGACAGAAGCCGAGACGGGTGTAGAGCGCATGGTTACCCCAGATGGGCTGGCCGAGAACGCGGATGTCACCCTTACTGGGCTTGAGCTGACCGGTAATGAGCTTCATCAGGGTCGATTTGCCGGCCCCGTTCGGGCCCAGCAACCCAGTGATGCCTGGTGGGAGCGTCACGCTGACGTCGTTCAATCCGATCACCTGGCCATACCACTTGGACAGATGCTCCGCCTGCACGAGCGGCGGCCGGACGGCGGGCGAGATCACGTGACGACTTCCACGCCGCGGACGCGGCGGTCGAGCACCAGGATTGACAGGCCGACCAAGCCGAACAGAATGGCCAGCGACACGACCACAGGCATGTCGTAACGATGCGGCAATCTGAAGATCGCATCCCCCAACTGGGCCAGATTGGCCGAGAAGGAGACCCAGGCCGAAGAGGTGCCGCCGGTAACGGCTCCGACGACGTCTGCGATCGCTTCGGAAAAGAACACCAATCCGGCGTACATGACGGCGACGAACCGGCTGCTACGCGAAAGCGACGAAAGGCCCAGCATCGTGAACGATGCCACCAGAACCTGCAGCAACGAGAAGACGGTGATGGCCGGAATCAGATAGAGGTTCGACCTCAGAAACGAGACGCTGCCGGCGAAGACCACCTGCACGACGAGCAGCAGGATGGCCGGCAGCCAGGTGACGAGTAGCAGGAAGAACATCAGGGTGGCGAGCTTGCCGGCGACATACTCGGCGCGTGTCAGCGGCTTCGACAGGTAGATCTGAAGTGCATTGGCCCGCCGATCGTTGGCAATGAGACCTGCTCCCACGTAAACGGTGATGAAAAAGACGAACCATCCCTGCGTATCGAGGAAGTCGCGGAATGTCCCGGACGTGACCGACAGAAACGATGCGCCCGGAAAGTTGACGGTGGCGTAGATCTGGACCGCTCGGACGATGAACGGCCCCCAGGCGACGAGCAGCAGCAGCAGGAACAGCCGTCGTCGAAGGAGGGTTCGCACGCCGGTCGCGGCAATGACCGTCCAAGCCCGGCCCAGACCGTCACGCGCTCCGCCGTACCGCCGGTAGCCCTGGTGATGGATGGGCATCTACTCGTCCCCGACGGCGCGCGCGAACACGTCTTCGAGCGTGGGAACGCTGGCACGGAGGTGGCGAACCTGCACTCCCTGCCGCGCCGCGAGCTGAAACAGCAGTTCGGCGCCATGTCCGGCGGGGACGAAGACCCGCATCACATCCTCGTCGGTTTCGTGGCAGTCGATGCCTCTCGCGCGCAGGACGCGGACGAAACTCTCGAGGTCGCCCTTGACGCGCAACTCGAAGACCTGACCGCTGGATCCTTTGAGGCGTTCGATCGATCCGTCGGCAGCCACCTCCCCCTTGTCGAGCACGACAACGTGGTCGCACGTGTACTCCACGTCGGGCAGGAGATGCGACGAGACAATCAGGCTGACGCCCTGGTCGTGCCCGAGATCCCGAATGAGCTCGAGCATCTCGTCGCGACCCTTCGGATCCATGCCATTGGTCGGCTCATCGAGAAATAGAAGATCCGGGTCGTGGACCAGCGCTTGCGCCAGTTTGATGCGCTGCTTCATGCCGGTCGAATAGGTCTCCAGATTGCGGTACCGCGCCTCTCCCAGCCCCACGTAATAGAGCACCTCGTGAGCTCGCTGCATGGCATCGACTGCGGGCAAGCCGCAGAGCCTTCCGCAATAGGCGACGAAGGTCACGGCGTTCATCCCCGGAATGTGCGCGTCGTTCTCAGGCATGTAGCCGATCCGCGCACGCACCGCTGGCGCAGACGATGCCACGTCCAGACCGAGCACCGTCAAGCGGCCACGGTCGGGCACGATGAAGCCCAGCAGCGATTTGAGGAGGGTGCTCTTACCGGCGCCGTTGGGCCCCAGCAGGCCCACAGCTCCAGACTGAAAGCTCACCGTGACATCGCGCAGGGCCCAGGCCGAGCCATAGGCGACGCTGACACCATCGAGCCGGACGACGGCTGGCGAGTCTAGCGGCACCGCCGGTTGTGTGGGGATCTCGACGGCCTCGGGTGCATCCATCTGAACGACTATACGCGGTGGCGAAGGGTCGGGTTCAGGCCGAACCCTCGGCGGGGGTGGTGGCACCAAATGTGCCCCTCAGGCCCAACTCGTCGGCCTTCTCGCGCATGGCGGCAATGACATTGGCGATGTGCTCCTCGATGGGCAAGCCGATCTCGTCTGCGCCGCGGCGGAGATCCTCTCGCTTGACGGCGCGGGCGAACGCCTTGTCCTTCATCCGCTTGACGACCGATGCGGGCTCGAGATCGAGCACGCTTCTGCTCGGCCGCACCAGTGCGGCAGCCGTGACGAAGCCGGCCATCTCGTCGCAGGCATAGAGCGTGTGATCCAGGCGCGACTCGCGCGTCACGTTGCTGTAGTCGGCATGCGACAGGATGGCGCGCGTGACGAAGTCCGGATATCCGCGCTCGCGCAGAATCTCGCAACCCCGGAAAGGATGATCGGCGGGATCGGGCCAGCGCTCGTAGTCGAAGTCGTGAAGCAGTGCGACGACTCCCCACGTCTCTTCGTCCTCCCCGAAGCGCCGTGCATAGGCTCGCACCGACGCCTCAACCGCAAGCGCGTGCTTTCTGAGGCTCTCACTCGACGTGTACTCGGTGAGCAGCTGCCACGCTTCGTCACGGTTGAACCGGCTCGTATCCATGTCCGCTCTCTCACGCCGACCGATCGCTCACGACCCTGCCGCGGCGAAGACATTCAGAAAGATCGTAATGATAATGGCATTGGTGAAGTCGATGAAAAAGGCCCCGACCATCGGCACCACCAGAAATGCTTTCGGCGAAGGACCATAACGCTCGACGAGCGCTTCCATGTTCGCCATCGCATTGGCCGTCGTGCCGAGCATGAACCCGCAGAATCCACTGGAAATGACGGCCGCATCGTAGTCGCGGCCCATGAGTCGTGGAATCACCAGTAAGCAGAGCGCGGCGATCAGGCCGACCTGTGCCAGCAGGATGATGGTGAGCGGAATCGCTAGACCCACCAGCTCCCACAGGCGCAGCGTCATCAGCGCAAGCACTAGAAACAGGGATAGCGCCACGCTCCCGAGGTCGTCCACGGTACGCTGCGAAAGCCTGATGAGGCCGGTCGCATCGTCGAGGTTACGAATAGCGGCCGCCGCGAGCATCGCGCCGATATACGCCGGTAAGGTGGCACCGAGCGCCGAGAACCCACGGCTGATCCAGCCGCCGATCCACATGGCCAACAGGATCACCACCAAGCTCTTGAGCAGCACATAGGCTTCGCGGTCCTCACCCTCGGGGGCTCGGGCGGGCGGCTCCCCCAGCTGGCTTTCAGCGATGTTGGCGGCGGTCGGCAGATGGAGATCGACCGCATGAGCGCGCGGCGTCTTGAGCCGGCCGCGCTCGATCAAGAACGTTCCAATCGGACCGCCGATGACGCCGCCGGAGACGATGCCCACCATGGCCGCGGCGACGGCAAGCGTCGCGGCTCCCCCGATGCCCGCTGCCTCGAAGAGCGGCGCGAACGCCAATCCGGTCGCGGGTCCTCCGGTCAGGGTCACCGAGCCAGCGAGCACGCCGAGCAGCGGTGGCTGTCCCAGCAGTCCAGCGACGAGCACGCCGAGCACGTTCTGCGCGACGGCCGCGAGCGTGGACGCCACGAAGAAGAAGACCACGAGCGGACCGCCGATTCTGAGGAGGGCCAGGCTGGCGCCAAAACCGATGGATGTAAAGAAGGCAATCATCAGCGGCGTTTGAAGCGTGGTATCGAACGTGAGCGGCGTCAGGTTCCAGTTGCGTGCCACGGTCATCAGGACGGCCACGAGCAGTCCTCCGACGACGGGCGCGGGAATGTTGTAGCGCGAGAGCGGCGCCATCGCCCGCTTGAGGCGATATCCGACGAACAACACGACACCGGCAAACGCCAGCGTGTTGATCAGATCCAGCGACACGACGCAGCCTCCTGCAGCCGACGACGAACCGTCCTGGCCGGTCCGCGCGATTCGGGCTATAGTGCCCGACGAATTCGTCGAGCATCCTAACAGAGGAGCGTGCGCGTGACGAATCCACGGCCGGCGGCGCCGGCAACCTCACTCGATACCGAATTCACCCGCGGCCTCGGTCTGTACGACTCCACCATGGTTGTGGTCGGGTCGATGATCGGCTCAGGCATCTTCATCGTCTCTGCGGAAATGGCGAGACAGCTTGGCAGTCCTGGCTGGCTGTTGACCGCGTGGGTGGTCACCGGCGTGCTGACCGTGGCGGCGGGTCTCTCGTACGGCGAGCTGGCCGCGATGATGCCGAGAGCTGGCGGTCAGTACGTCTATCTGCGTGAGGCGTTCTCCCCTCTTTGGGGATTTCTGTACGGGTGGACGCTCTTCCTCGTGATTCAGACCGGCACCATCGCCGCCGTGGCCGTCGCGTTCGCCCGGTTCCTCGGGGCTCTCGTTCCCGGGATTGCGGAAGATGCTTATCTGATTCCCCCTCTTCACGTGTCCACCGGCTATGCCGTGTCGCTCTCGAGCGCACAACTGGTGGCGATGCTGCTCATCGGTCTGCTCACCTGGACGAACACGCGCGGACTCGAGTACGGCCGGGTCATCCAGAATGTCTTCACGACGGCGAAGACAGGGGCGCTGATCGCGCTGATCGCTATCGGCCTGCTGTTCGGCTGGAACGCCGAAGCCGTGACGAGCAACTTCGGCAACTTCTGGACGCCGCGCGGGTACATCGAGATCGTGCCCGGCGTGTCGGCCGCCACGGCTTTCGGCCTATTCGTCGCGCTGTGCGTCTCCCAGACGGGATCGCTCTTCTCAGCCGACGCGTGGAACAACATTACCTTTACGGCCGGCGAGGTGAAGGATCCACGCCGCAACGTCCCGTTGTCGCTTGCGCTCGGCACGGCGATCGTGATTACTCTCTACCTCCTCGCCAACGTCGCCTATCTGGCGACACTGCCTCTCGAGCGCATTCAGCAGGCGCCCGGCGATCGGGTGGCCACCGCGTCGGTCGAGGCTGTCTTCCCGACAGCTGGCGCCACGCTGATGGCGCTCGCCGTCATGGTTTCCACCTTTGGCTGTGCGAATGGGCTGATTCTCGCCGGTGCGCGCGCCTACTACGCGATGAGCCGCGATGGGGTCTTCTTCAAGCCGGCCGGAAGCCTGAATCAGGCGAAGGTGCCGGCATGGGGGCTCACCATTCAAGGCCTGTGGGCATGCGCGCTGGTGCTGCCGAGGACGTTCAACACGACAACCGGGACCTACGGCAATCTCTACGGCAACCTGCTCGATTACATCATCTCGGCGGCGCTCATCTTCTACATCCTCACGATCGTCGGGATTTTCCGGCTTCGCGTCACCAGGCCGCTCGCCGAACGTCCTTACCGGGCATTCGGCTATCCCTGGGTGCCAGCTCTGTACATCGTGGGCGCCCTGACTCTGCTGCTCGTGCTCTTCCGCTATCGCGCGTCGACGACGTTGCCGGGTCTGGTGATTGTCATGCTCGGCTTGCCGGTCTATTTCCTGTGGCGCCGCAAGGATTGACGCTCTGCCGCTATCGATGTGTCGCGCCGGACGCGCGGCGGGAGAGCCAGAGGACCATGCGGCGAGGCAGACATCTCGCCACGAGAGGAACGACCTTGTTCCTCAGGCCTGGCACGATCATGGCCTTACTGGCACGCAGACCCTCGTACGCCGTCGCTGCGACCACTGCCGGATCCATCACGACTCCCGCAAACAGTTTCGACCGCTCGGCGCCTGCCCGCTTGTGAAATTCGGTGGCCGTCGGCCCCGCGCACAGCACGCTGACGGTAATGGCCGTCTCGCGCAGTTCGTCACGCAGGGCTTCTGAGAACGAGAGCACGAAGGCCTTGGTGGCGTAGTAGACCGCCATCTTCGGTCCTGGAACGAACGCTGCCGTCGACGCAACTTGGAGAATGCGACCGCGATTCCGCGCGCGCATGTCCACGAGACAATGCTTCGTCAAGGCGACCAGGGCCGACGTATTGAGCGAAATCATTCGCAGCTCGTCGTCCAGGTTCGTGTTCGAGAACTCACCATAAATGCCGACTCCGGCATTGTTGACCAGCGTTTCGATGGTCAGTCCCCGATCCCGTATCCGCTCGAAAACCCGGGCCGGGGTGTCCGGATCGCTGAGATCCCCAGCAATGGTCATCACCTCAACGCCGTGGGCGTGCCGAATCTCACGCGCAAGGGCTTCGAGGAGGTCCGCGGATCGGGCGACGAGCACGAGATTGATACCGTCTCGTGCGAGCAATCGTGCCAGCTCCCGACCGATACCGGTCGACCCGCCGGTCACCAGGGCGACAGTGCGCGGGCTGTCGGACGTCACGGATGAGTTCCCGCCAGCTCGAGAGCGCGGTCGATGATCGCCAGGGCCTTAGGAGTCAGGTGGTACTTGTCGAGTTCGCTCGGAGCGACGAACACGGCGTCATCGACGTCGGACCCGTGTCGCAGCACACCACCGGAGGGGCGGCAAAGGTAATCGACGAGCACGAAGTGAAACTTCACGCGCCGCTGGTCGTCGAGCAGGATGCGATCGAAGACCTCGACAACGGGACCGACGGCGACGACGAGTCCGGTTTCCTCGAGCATCTCCCTTGCTACACCGGCCTCGAGCGTTTCACCCACTTCGAGCGTGCCGCCTGGCAGACTCCATTGCCCGGCCAGCGGCTCGAATCGTCGCCGGACCAGCACCACACGCCCGTGCTGTTCGATAACGGCTCCCACGCCAACAATGGGCTGCGACGGATAACGGCGCGAACGCCTCGGTGGCTCTACGCCGGCGTCTGGCCGCTGTTCCGGATCGGCGGGGGCCACGAAGGGATGCGCGACGCCGCGCTGGCGCCGGATGACGCCCTCCTCCACCAGAAAGTGCTCGTAGCCGGCCGTCTCGACAATCTGAGCGGTGTCTCGGCGCCTCTCGCGGCCAATCCATTCAGCGTGGGTCCAGCCTCGCTCGACGCGTCCGAGCGTCGTGACCTGGCGCCGGGAACCGCCCTCGCGCGCGCCGTCCAGGAGCCGAAACCGGGCAGCCAACCAGTCACGCTGCGCCTCCCGGCCGACATAGTGCCCGTCACCGGCCTGATCGTTCTCACAATCGACCGCATAGAGTCGAGCCGCTCGTTCCGCGTCCGATCGGTTGAAGGCCTCGAACCATTCGCGCACCAGCGTCAGCGCGTCAGTTTCCTCGACTTCGGCCATGGCCCATCACTTTGACGATCACGCGCTTGCGCCGCTGCCCGTCGAATTCCGCATAGAACACCTGTTCCCACGGTCCGAGATCGAGCTCACCAGCCGTAATGGGCAACAGCACCTGATGACCCATCAGCGTTCGCTTCAGATGCGCATCGGCGTTGTCTTCGCCGGTTTGATGGTGCCGATACGGCAGCCCGGCAGGCGCCAACTTCTCCAGCCAGCTCTGAAAGTCCTCGATGAGTCCATTTTCCCAATCGTTGACGTACACACCAGAGGTGATGTGCATCGCCGACACCAGGGCGAAACCCTCTTCGACGCCGCTCTTCTTGACGACGGCAGCGACCTGATCGGTGATGCGGATGAATTCCTGCCGGCTTTTCGTGTCGAACCACAGGTAGTCGGTGTGTACGATCATGATCCTGCTTGCGACCGAGCGACGCCCGGATCCAACTCGATGGCCAACGCTGCATCGGCGTTCAGACTCCAGTCCGCACGGACGCCTGAGGCCAGCCGCCGCAGCCCGGCCGCCGCAATCATGGCGGCATTGTCAGTGGACAGCTTGAGACTGGGCAGATACACGGGCACGCCCGATTGTGTCCCGCGCGCGTGCGCATCACGCCGCAGCCGGCTGTTCGCAGACACGCCTCCCGCGATCCCGATGCTGCGGGCCCGGGATCGCTCCGCCGCGTCGAACACGCGCTCGACGAGTGTTTCGACAACCACCCGCTGGAAGCTCGCGGCCAGATCGGCGGCGTTCAGTGAATCCCCGGTCGTGCGCACGTAGCGAAGCACGGCGGTCTTCAACCCACTGAAACTGAAGTCGAGATCTCCTTTGAGCCATGGCCGATTGCGGTCCGCATGCGTCATGCGGGCCACAGAAAATTCGATGGCCCTGTCGTGCCCCTCGGCAGCCAGCCGATCGATGATCGGTCCCCCGGGATAGCCAAGACCCATCAACTTCGCGACCTTGTCGTACGCCTCACCGGCGGCGTCGTCTCTGGTCCGGCCAAGAAGGCGATAGATGCCGGGCTCCGGCACCTCGAAGAGGCTCGTGTGACCGCCCGAGACCACCAGAACCACCGAGGGCAACTCGATTGTGCCGTGCTCGAGAAAGAGCGATTCGATATGTCCTGCGAGATGATGCACGGGCACGAGCGGGAGGCCGAGCGAGTAGGCGACTGCCTTGGCGTATGCGACGCCGACGAGGAGCGAGCCCACCAGGCCCGGCCCCTGGGTCACGGCGACGGCTCCGAGCGCGGACCAGCCGCAACCGGCGTCCGCGAGCGCCCGCTCGACGACCGGACAGATGTCGCGGACGTGTTGACGAGCCGCCAGCTCCGGCACGACGCCGCCCCACTCTCGATGCACATCGTCTTGTGAGGCGACGACATTCGAGCGGATACGCCAGGGCCTGGCCGTGTCAGCGGTCTCTTCGACGACGGCCGCCGAGGTTTCGTCGCACGACGTTTCAATTCCCAGTATCAGCACAGGAGCCGCGGTTCAGGTGGCGTGAAGCGACTTGCGTGTTCAGACGGTACCCGCCACCGGCTGCGCGAATGCCGTCGGCAACGACTGATCGTACGGCGAGCTGAAGATGCCAGTCTCGGTGATGATGGCGGTGACCAGTCGATGGGGTGTGACATCAAAGGCCGGATTCCTCACTCGAACGCCTTCCGGGGTGAGCCGAGCTGACCCGTAGTGAGTTACCTCCCGCGCGCTGCGTTCTTCGATCGGAATGTGATCGCCGTCCGGTGTCGAGAGATCGATGGTCGACGTCGGCGCTGCCACATAGAAGGGCAACCCGTGCTCCCTGGCCAGAACGGCCACGGGATAGGTCCCGATCTTGTTGGCGACGTCACCGTTGGCCGCAATACGATCGGCGCCGACCACGACCACGTCGATCTGACCTCCGCGCATCAGCGAGCCGGCCATGTTGTCGGTGATGACCGTCGTATCGATCCCCTCGCGCATCAGCTCCCAGGCCGTCAGCCTGGCACCCTGCAGGAACGGACGCGTCTCATCGGCAAGCACCGAGACTTGCTTGCCCTGCTCGACCGCTGCGCGAACGACACCGAGCGCACTGCCATACCCGGCCGTCGCGAGCGCCCCGGCATTGCAGTGGGTCAGGATACGCGCGTGATCGGCGATCAGGCTCGCCCCGTGCGCACCCATCGCCCGACAACTCGCGACATCCTCGTCGTGGATTCGCCGGGCTTCTCTCGCGAGTCGATCCCGGAGCTCGGCAACGGACTCCCCCGCCGAGGCCCCCGCCGCAAACGCGCGTTTCATCCGGTCGATCGCCCAGAAGAGATTCACGGCCGTCGGCCTGGTGCCCGCCATGAGCTCACAGAGCTTTGCCAGGTCGACCGCGAGTTTCTGCGTGCCCGTCGCCTTGCTCTGACCGATCCCGAGAGCGATGCCCATCGCTGCAGCCACGCCGATGGCCGGCGCCCCTCGGATGACCATGCTCTTGATTGCGCGTGCCACGTCCTGCGCGGTGCGGCACCGGACGAACACCTCCGCCGTCGGCAGCTTCCGCTGATCGATCATCACGACGGCATCGTCCGTCCAGTCGATGGTGGGGAGCATGCAAAAAATGATACTGCAAAAAGCGCCGGCAGCCCGTCGGAGCCTCAGCGAGTGCCGCGCTCGGCACACTGCCCCTCGACGTGATGGCCCGCGCCGCGCCATCGTTCATCGCTAGCGCGCGAGAAATCAGCGGTCAAGGAAACTGGCGTCGAAGGGTAGCGGCAGGAGATCCTTCATCGTGAGGCGGAGAGTTTTCCCGTCAAGGTTACCCAGGACAAGGCCGAGGTCACCGCCGAATTCCCAGAGTATCTGACGGCACGCACCGCAAGGCGGAGTGAGCGTGTCCGTGTCGGCCACCACCGCAACACGACGGAACGAACGGTGCCCTTCAGCAATTGCCCGGAAGACGGCGACGCGTTCGGCGCAGAGCGTGAGACCGTATGTCGCGTTCTCGACGTTGCAGCCGGTGACGATGGCGCCGTCTGCGGTCTCGAGCGCGGCGCCCACCTTGAAGCCGGAGAATCGGGCGTGCGCGCGATCCCGCGCGCCGCGCGCGGCGGCGAGGAGATCTCCCTCATCCGGAGCCGACCGGCCAACGGAAGTCGCCGCCTCCACGATTGGCCTCAACGTCGCGGTCTCGCCGAGCGCGTCGACGAGCACCCGAACATCCGGGTCGTCCTGGTAGTGCCGGACGGCCTCGTCGGTTGCCCACGCCTGGAGGTTGAAATAGGCCAACGGCGTTCTTGGGTCCACAAGGAGATCATGCGTGCCATAACCCTTGCGGCGCGCGATGGCATGTAACGCGTCCATCAATTCCAGAAACCGAACGCGCCGGTCCGGCTCCACGTTGAAGGCCACGATCGACACGCGCGTGCGCTCAGAGCCCGGCAATGACACCCTCCAGCAGGGCCAGAAACTGCCCGCGCACCCGGTGCGTAGTCTCCATCACTTCCTCGTGGCTCAGCGGCTCGGGAAACACGCCCGCGGCCATGTTCGTGATGCACGAAACGCCCAGCACCTCGATGCCCATGTGCCGCGCCACAATCGCCTCGGGCACCGTGGACATGCCGACGGCATCGGCACCAAGCACCCGAAAAGCCCGGATTTCCGCCGGCGTCTCGAAACTCGGCCCGTGCAGGCCGAGATAGACGCCATGCACCAGCTCCAATCCTCGTTCCTGGCCCACTCGCTCGGCGAGCGCCCTGAGGCGCGTGGAATAGATCGCGCTCATGTCGGGAAATCGCACGCCGAAGCGATCTTCGTTGGGGCCGACGAGCGGGTTGCTGCCCATTGCATTGATGTGGTCGTCGATGACCATCAGCGCGCCCTGGCGAAAGCCCGTGTTGATGCCTCCGGCCGCATTGGTCAGGATCAGCACGCGAACGCCGAGCAGGCCAAGCACGCGGACGGCGAATGTCACGCGGCTGAGGCTGTGCCCTTCATAGAAGTGGACTCGTCCCGACAGAGCGGCCACCCTCCGCTCGCCGATCCTGCCCAGGACCAGACGACCGTCGTGACCGGGCACCCCAGTGACCGGCCAGTGAGGAATCTCCTGGTAGGCAATCGACCGGGCCTGCGTGAGATGGGCTGCGAATTCCCCCAGGCCTGAACCCAGCACGACGGCGACGTCAGGGGGGGCGCCCGCGCGACCAATCCAATCCGCGGCCTCACGCGACAGGTCGTATTCAGACATTGAGATCTCTTTGCGGAACGTCCACGCGCACTTCAATCGCTCCCGATCGTCCCGACGATGAGCGGCTGGGGCGTTGGCGCCTCGTCTGCCAGCACAACCGCTGAGGCTGCCAGCATCTCGGCCTCGTTCACGCGCGCGGCTGGTCCGTAGTGCAACTCCATGACGGCATCACCCTGACCGAGCAGATCACCGGGCCGGGCGTGCAGCACGATCCCGGCCGCTGGATCGATCACGGCGTCGACGCGATCGCGTCCGGCGCCCAGTGCCACCGAGGCCCGGCCCACGAGACCCGCATCGAGCAGCGACAGCCATCCCGCTCGAGGGGCGCGCACGAGCCGGCGCATCGGAGCCGACGCCAGCCGGCGCTCGTCGTCCACCACGCGGGGATCACCGCCCTGGCGCGCGATAATCTGCCGGAACTTCTCGAGAGCCTCGCCCGACGCGAGCGCGCGGCGTGCCAGCGTCTCGCCGTCCGACGTTCGCTGGACGACGCCGAGCACGCACCATCATTCTGGCTGCGAGCCAGACCGAGAGCGCTTCGACGTCGGGAGGGCCCTGCCCTTTGAGGGTCTCGATGGACTCAGCCACTTCCAGTCCGTTGCCGACGGCACGCCCGAGCGGGACATCCATGGCGCTGAGCGTCGCTTCGGTCGCGACACCCGCCGCGCGACCAATGGCCACGAGCGATTGAGCCAGCTCACGCGCATCGGCCTCGGTCCGCATGAACGCGCCGCGCCCCACCTTGACGTCCAGCACGAGCGCGTCGATGCCTTCCGCGATCTTCTTGCTCATGATCGATGCCGAGATCAGAGGAATGCTCTCGACGGTGCCCGTGACGTCTCTGAGCGCATAGAGCTTGCGATCGGCCGGTGCGATTTCGTCAGTCTGCCCGATCATGCAGCAGCCAACCTCCGAGAGCGCAGCGCGGAACTCGTCGAGCGACAAGCCCACGCGAAACCCAGGAATGGCTTCGAGCTTGTCCAGCGTGCCGCCCGAGTGCCCGAGGCCGCGCCCCGACATCATGGGAACGATCACCCCGCACGCGGCAGCGAGCGGGGCGAGCACGAGCGAGATCTTGTCGCCGACACCGCCCGTGCTGTGCTTGTCAACCTTGAGGCCCGGAATCGAGGACAGATCGACTCGCGCGCCCGAGCGGACCATGGCGTCGGTCAGAACGGCCGTCTCCTCCGAAGTCATCCCCTTCACGACAATCGCCATGAGCAACGCAGAAACCTGATAGTCAGGCCATTCGAGCGTCGTGGCTCCGCGTACAAACCATTCGATCTGGTCACGCGACAGGGACTGGCCGTCCCGTTTGGCCTGGATGATGTCGACCGCCCGCATGGACGTCGAAGTATATGAGATGACCGCCTGAAATGCCTGCGACCATCAGCCGATCAACCAGTCCGCCTGGCGATCGAGACGGCATCATGGTGGAGCTGTCGGAGCGTCGCCGTGTCCGGCGACCGAAGCGCCGATCCGCTGATCCACTCGATGCGCCCGACCGGTGGCAAGGCGGCCCGTCCGAGAACGCTGGCCGAGGTGAGCACGTGTGCGGTCGGTCGTGAGGGGAGTGGCGAAATCCATCCGGCTTCAGGCTCGAGGGCCGGTCTCCGGCACGGATGGTCGCAATGGGGGTGCCTGGGGAAAACGCGCACAATCGCCGACAAAAGCGCCGGCCAACGCCGCGTGACGAGAGCCTTGATTGCAGAAGCGCAGAGCTGGGACGGTCCTGTCGGTGGGTCGGAGACGCGCGTAGCCACAACCGGCGGGCACGGCGGCCCGGCCGGTTGGCGTCAAACGGCGAATTGAAACACGAAGGCGGTACCCACAGCTATGCGGCGGAGGCTCCCGAAGAGTGCGCCACCCGGGCGGCCTCGGGTCTCGACGGCGCATTGCGGAAGCGCTGGAACGGCATGTGGCAGTTGTGCTTTCGCAGAAAGTTCAGGACCCGCTTGTAGTCGTTCGGTTCCATGTTGAACAACTGCACGAGAATCTTGTAGCTGCCTGAGGTCTGCTCGAGCCCCTTCGCCACGATCTGACGCAAATCGTCGCGCGTCATGTCGCGTGACATGAAGGGTCCATAGACGACCGACCAGAAAGACTCACGGCCGTTGACCATCTGATCGAAGACCTCATCGGCTACCGATCGACGCACTGGTCTCGCGGTCCGCGCGATGATCGGATGATGCTGAACCTCGGAAGGCAGATCGTCTACCGTTACCAGCCGGCCAGGCGCGGTCACCATGAGCCGTTCCACGAAGTTGCGCAGCTCCCGCACGTTCCCGGGCCAACGGTACTCAACGAGACACTGGCGCGCTTCGGGGGTGACCTCCGGCTTCAGAATCTGATACTGCCGGGCAAACATCGTCAGGAAATGCTCGAGAAGGGGAACCACGTCCTCGGTACGCTCCCTGAGCGGCGGAACCACGATATGAATCACATTCAAGCGATAGTAGAGATCTTCGCGGAAGCTCTTGCTCGCCAGTTGTTCCGCGAGGTTGCGATTTGTGGCCGCAATGACACGCACATCGACCTTGGGCTCGATCCGGGTATCGCCCACACGCTGGATCTCGCCCGTCTCGAGAAAGCGAAGCAGAAGCCCCTGCATCCGCAGGCTCATCTCTCCCACTTCGTCCATGAAGAGCGTGCCCCGATGAGCCACCTGCAGGACGCCCGGCCGATCCCGATAGGCCCCCGTGAAGCTGCCGCGCAGATGGCCGAACATCTCGCTCTCGAGCAACGTATCCGGCACGCTCGCGCAGTTCATGGTGATCATCGGGGCAACCCGCCGACGGCTGCGGGCATGGATCAGGCGGGCCACGATTTCCTTGCCCACACCGCTTTCCCCCACGATGAGGACCTTTGCGTCAGAGCTGGCGGCCGACTCAATCGCCTGGTCCAGCCGCTGAACGACACTACTCGACCCAATCAACTGGTGGTAATCACTGCTCATTACGTGTGCCTCGAACGGTTAAGTATGAGTGCTCTCGGCCGGGGAGGTTATTAAGGCTTGTCGACGGGCGGGCGAGCACGAAAGTCTTCTCGTCAAGCGTCTGGAAGAGAATAGTCGGCCGATAGGCAGAACGCAAGGCGCTCTAGGGGGATCCGAGCTACACGAAGGTGCTACCTCGAGGTTATCGCTGTAAGATACTCTTCAACTTGATGTTTCGGGCCGAATCCATGAGACAGTTGGCATTTTCACCTGGTTGGGATGGCCGTAGACGCGTAGAAGAGGGCGACCTGGAGAAGAAAATTGTTCAACCCTGCGGCGACTTAGAGGTGGTGCGCGAGCATAAGTGCAGGAAAATGCACGAAATCACATGGCGGAACGGGGATTGCACTGGATGGAGACAACGGCTCCCCTTCCATGGACATCCGCTTCATCTCATCGTTGACCCCCGAGGACGAAAGCCAACTGGCTCAGGGGATGATTTCAGCGATTCAGGCCCTGCTTGACCAGTTGCCTATTGCCTATGTCGTCCGCATCGAGACAAGCGGTGCGAAAATCTATCAGCACACTCACGTCGTGGCTCAGGAGTCGGCTTCGGCAGACGCCGAGCCTGCCGTGCTGCCAAGCGGGTTCGCGACGAATCCTTCCTCCGGGCATTAACCTGTCGTCGCATTTTGTCGCACGTCTCCGACCGAGTCGCGTCGGTGGCGCGCTCGCATGCGCCGTGGCCCTGCTCGTGGCACGTCCAGTCGCTGGTCAAACGGGCGACAATGTGCTTCTCGTCGTCAACGATCGAAGTCCCTTCTCACAGGCGGTGGCCGACTACTACGCGCAGAAGCGAGGCGTGCCAGCGGAGAACATCGTCCACGTCGCGGTGGCGGACGGCGACGAAATCGCGCGAGTCGATTACCGGGCCTTGATCGAGGCGCCGATCGCGCACGCGATCACCGCCGGGAAGCTGCACGATCGCATTCTCTATATCGTTCTCACCAAAGGTCTGCCCGTTCGGATTGCCGGCACACCAGGACCTCAGGGCAGCATCGCGAGCGTCGATTCAGAGTTGACGCTCCTCTATCGCCAGTTGACCGGCGTCCCGAGCCCGGATTCGGGGCGCGTTGAGAATCCGTATTTCCTGGGAGACCGGCCCCTTACCGAGGCCAGGCCCTTCTCGCGCCGTGATCACGATGTCTTCCTGGTTTCGCGCCTCGACGGCTTCTCTGTCGCTGACGTCACGCGCCTGATCGATCGCGGCCTGTCGCCGACCACTGACGGAAAAATTGTGCTCGACCAGCGAGCTACTCAGGCCGAACGTGGCGGCGACCCGTGGCTCGCAAGTGCTGCCGAGGCGCTGCGAGATCGAGGGCTCGGCGATCGGGTCGTCCTCGAGTCCACACGTGAAGCGTTGACGGGCGTGAACGACGTGCTGGGATACTACTCGTGGGCGTCGAACGACCCGGCGATCCGCACGCGAACCCTGAAGCTCGGTTTCGTTCCCGGCTCGATCGCGTCCACGTACTTGAGCTCGGACGCCCGAACATTCACGGAACCTCCCGCAGGGTGGACGATCGGGTCTCCGACGAATCCCGCAGACTTCTATGCAGGTTCGCCGCAGTCACTCACTGGGGATCTCATTCGTGAAGGCGCCACCGGTGCGGCGGGACAGGTATCGGAGCCGCTCTTTGACGGCGCGGTGCGTCCCTATGTGCTGTTTCCCGCGTACGTCGAGGGATTCAATCTGATCGAATCGTTCTACCTCGCGGTTCCGTACCTGAGCTGGCAGACGATCGTAGTGGGAGATCCGCTTTGCACCCCCTTCCCGCGGCGCGCAGGAGATGTGGTGCACGAGGAAACGCTCGACGCCGAAACGGAGCTTCCATCGATATTCTCCCAACGGCGACTCGAGGTTCTGGTTCGCGCCGGGGGGTCCCGTGAGGTCTTGAAAGTGGTGATGCGCGCCGAGTCGCGGCTGGCGCGTGAAGACTTCGCCGGCGCGCGAGCGGCGCTGGAAGAGGCGACCGCCCTCGACGGCCGCCTTCTCCAGGCGGAAACGGTGTTGGCGGGCCTCTACGAAAAATCCGGCGACTACGATCGGGCAATCGAGCGCTACCGAAAAATCCTGCAATTCTCCCCGGAAAACGTGCCGGCGCTGAACAATCTGGCCTATGCCCTGGCCGTGCACAAGAACTCCCCCACCGAGGCGCTCTGGGCTGCGGAAAGGGCCTACGCATTTTCCAAGCAGAGTCCGCTCGTGGCGGATACGCTCGGATGGATTCTGTACCTGACGGGCGACTTGGGGCGCGCTGCGGAACTGCTGGCCGGGGCCGCTCGGATGCAGCCGCTCAATGCCGAGATCCGCTTGCACCATGCGTTCGTTCTGGATGCAACCGGCCGGCCCCAAGAGGCCGCGCTCGAACTCACACGAGCGGTCGGACTAGACAAAGCGCTCGAAGCCCGGGCCGACGTGCAGGAGCTCAGGAAGAAGCTGGATGGCCGCCCTACTCCCTAACTCGGATCGGCCAGGTCCGAGCAGGCACGGCTCGCCCCATAGGTCCTTTAGGTGTCAGTCCAGCTTGGAAAAGTCGCCTGAATCAAGAACAACCACCATCTGGCGTACCCCCACCGTGTAAAAAGCGTGTAGGGTTGCCTGTCATTTTCTCCAGTCTTTCCAGAAGAGACCCGGGTGGATCGGGCGCAATCGGCAAAAACCGAGATGGGAACGAGATTTGCTGTATTGCAGGGGTTTCCTGCGTCTATTTGGCTGCTGTCCGGGTGATCAGACCATGCACGTGCGATTCATTTCGACCCTGACCCTCGATGACGAGGGAATGTTTGCGCCAGTCGTCCTGAAGGCGCTCAGCACATTGCTTGAACCTCTGCCGATCGCCTACACGCTGCGCGTTGAGACGTCGGACGGCAAGGTCTGGCAACACTCCCATTTGGGCGACGACACCGAGCCCTTGCAACAAACCCACTAAACACCGGGCGCTCGGAGTTCTGAAGCCGGTGTCCCAGACCGGTTCCACTGTTCGCGTGGCCGGGTCGTCTTTGCCATCCCGCGGGGTTGGCCAACAAGACGACCAACCGCTAGGTCGACCACCAGTCACGCGAATCGCAGCACACTCGACCAACAGGCTTGGCTGACTTCCGGCGGTCGCTGCTTCAGGCGAGGCAGCGATACACGGCGTTCAAGGCGTGAGGCTGACCTGCACGACGCGATTCGTGAACTGCTGCGTCAGGGCGCTCCGCGCCCGTACGAGGATCAAACAGGTCTGTCCCGGAAGTCCGTTGAGCGTCAGGCTGAAACCAGAATTTCGGTACTGCGTCCCGTACGACGCCGCGACATCGTCTCTGACGAGCCCGTATTGCGCCTGCCCGTAGTCCAGAAGCGGCAAGTTCGTGCCAGGATTTGGCACGACTTGAACCGTGACGAGGTCGACACCCGTACCGCTCGCCGCACCCAGGTCGATGACCCAGCCCGTGATTGTGAATGTCCGTGCGATGGTGGCGAGATGCACCGGTGAACTGATCGCGGCTTGCGGCGAGGAGGATCCATGCTGAGCGACCGTGATCGTTCGTCCAGCGATTGTCACCGAGCCGACGCGCTTCGCGGTCGCGGCGCTGATCGTGAGCGGAACGTTGACGGTCCCCATTCTCGTACCGCTGCCGATCGTCACCCAGGCGGCCTGGCTGCTTGCCGACCACCCGCAGCCCGCTGATGCGGTGACGGTGACGGTACTGGTGCCGCCCGTGGAGTTGATGACCAGGCTCGAGGGAGACACGGATGGACTGCAGGCGGCGTTCCCAGCCTGCGTCACCGTGTAGGTGCGGCCGGCAATCGTAACGGTCGCAGTCCGGGCAGTTGTCGTGGTGTTCGCAGCGACCGCAAAGGCGCGCGCGCCGCTGCCGTTCAGGGTGGGCCCAAACGTAATCCATGGCACGCTGCTGGTTGCACCCCACGTGCACGCGCTCGTCGTTGTGACGCTGGCCGAGCCCGTACCCCCTGCGGCCGTGAAGGACAGCGGTGCGACGGACGAGACCGTGAAGGTGCATGGCACCGAGGACGCCGCCTGGCTCAACGTGAACGATCGGCCAGCCACTGTGATTCCACCGCTACGGTTGGCGCCCGTCGTATTGCCTGCGGCCCCGTAAGAAACCGAGCCGTTTCCGGTTCCCCCGGAACCGATGGAAATCCAGCCGACCGAGCTCGATGCGTTCCAGGCGCATCCAGGTCCGGCGACCACGCTCACGCTCCCCGAGCCGCCGGACGCTGGTACCGACGTGGGTGGAGTCGACACGGCGTAGGTGCAGGGACCGCTGAAGGAAAAGGCGTTCGACGGTGTGCTGACCGAGCGTCCAGCCGGACCGACCGCCGTCACCCGCGCCTCGTACGCAATGCCGGCCGCCGGCCATGAGGTCAAGACGCTGGCAAGGGCAATCTTGATGCGGCCGTTGCTGCCGACATTCGGCTTGCCCAGATCTTCAACCTGAAACGGCGCCGACGCTCCGGCGAATGAGAACTCGAGGTTGTATCGGCTGATTACTGGCGCGCCATTCAGCGTTGCCGAATGATCGGGCGAAGGTGTGAACTCGAGATTGAGCGGGTCGGTGATCGATTGGCCAACGGCGTCCGATGCCAGCAGGGAAATCACCAGCAAAGCGAAAGCACGAACGCACCAGCGATATATCCACGACTCAAAAGGAACGCCGCGCCATGGATGGACCACCCGCAGTCTGCCTGCCTGCATCCGCACCTGTAAGATGAACGTGATACGACGCCACGACGGTCGTCGGGCGCCGTGAAGCTGAAGCGCCGACCGCCAAGATCGGTTCGGCGTGCGAACTCCGCAATCTGGGTGCCAGATGGGAAGTTGCCGGATCGCTAGACAATCGTGAACGGAAGGTCGAGCGAGGCGTGAAACCGCGTAAAGACACCGTCATGCTATCGACGGCTCACGGTGTCGGAGTAATCGTCGTGAGACGCGGCGGATCCGCTCCCGCATCGCGGGGCGCGCTCACGCAGCGGTAGAACGAGGTGACCCGCTCTGGCGCGGTCCTCCGGCCTTGAGAGGAGGATTTCGAAAATTCTGGAACGGCATGTGGCACTCGTGCTTTCGGAGGAAGTTCAGCACACGCTTGTAGTCGTTCGGCTCCATGTTGAAGATCTGCACGAGCATCTTGTAGCTGCCTGAGGTTCGCTCGAGTCCCCGCACCACGATCTGTCGCAGATCGTCACGGGTCAGATCGCGCGCCATGAACGGTGCATAGACGACCGCCCAGAACGACGCCCCGCCGTCGACCATCTGATCGAACACCCGGTCGGCGACCTGGCGCGCCGGCTCATCCGAGGCTGATGCCGCCACCATCTCCTGACGAATCTCCATGGGTAGGTCCGTCACTCCCAAGAGCTTTCCCGGCGTGGTCACCGTCAGTCGCTCGACCAGGTTCCGCAGCTCCCTCACATTGCCGGGCCAGTGGTAACTGACGAGCCGCTTCAACGTGTCGTCGCTGAACCTGGGGCGGCTCACGCGATACTGCTGGGCGAAGACGGCCAGAAAATGCTCGAGCAACACGCTGATGTCGTCTCGTCGGTCCCGGAGCGCCGGCACCACGATATGAATCACGTTCAGGCGATAGTAGAGGTCCTCGCGGAATGCCTTGCTCTGGATTCGTTCCCGCAGATCGCGATTGCTGGCGGTGACCACCCGCACGTCCACACGCTGCTCCAGCCGTTCACCGCCCACGGGCTGGATTTCGCCGGTCTCGAGAAACCGCAGCAGGAGTCCCTGCATGCGAAGGCCCATCTCGGACACCTCGTCCATGAACAAGGTGCCACGATGGGCACGCTCCAACAGCCCCGGACGATCGCGGTAGGCATCGGTAAAGCTGCCTCGCACGTGGCCGAACAGCTCGCTTTCCAGCAGTGATTCGGGAATGCCTGCGCAATTGACTGCGACCAGGGACTGAGACCGCCGGGCGCTGCTGGCATGAATCAGGCGGGCGACGATCTCTTTCCCAACCCCGCTCTCGCCCGAGATCAGGATTTTCGCGTCCGATTTGGCCGCGATTCCGATCTGCTGGTGGAGCGCCACCATCGATCGGCTCGCGCCGACTAGCTGCGGTGTGTCCTGCATGTCGTCCTTGCGTCGCGGGGTCATGCTCATTCTCATGCCGCCGCCCGTGTATTCGGCGGCAGGGCTGAGCCAGAGGCACGTCAGGATATGACAGGGCGGTTGGTGCACAGCATCGCACATCGGTGGTGTTTCGCTGGCCCGAACGTGGTGTCGGCTCGTCGCATGCCGCCGGCGGCTGAGCGTGGTTGGTGAGCGGGTGGTTGGTGCGGGTGGTCGGCCGGGCACCAGGCCACAGGACTTAAGTCACCGTAATAGGGGTTTTCTGCGCGGCTTCCAGGGCATTTGGCGCCCGGCGATTGTTAAAGCTTTAAAAGACATATACTTAATTGCTGCATTCGCAGGGGAGACTATTGGTCGGCAGTTTGCTGTCAGCAAGGTGACGTGTTGACGAATCGGCCATTCCGCGCGGGTGTCCTTCCATTGAAGGTGTCATCACGTGCCCTCTTGCTGGGGGGCCTGGTCGCCGCGAGCTTTGTCTTCGCATACCACGAGGTGGTGCTCCGCCTAATCCGCGATTGGGCCACCGATGACAACTACTCCCACGGTTTTCTCATTGTGCCGATCGCGCTGTTCTTTGCCTGGGAACGGCGCCACCGTCTCCAGGCCGCGACGCCTCGTCCCAATTGGTTCGGCCTCGTTTTTCTCCTCGGCGGCTTAGCGCTTCTCGTCGCAGGCACTTTGGGCGCCGAGCTGTTCCTGACCCGGATTTCTCTGCTTGGCGTGCTCGCCGGTATCGTCCTGGTCTTCTGGGGATGGGATTACTTGCGGATTCTGGCCTTCCCGCTGGGATTCCTGGTCCTGATGATTCCCATCCCGGCGATTCTGTTCAATCAGATTGCCTTCCCGCTTCAGCTGCTGGCGTCTCGCTTCGGCGAAACCGCGCTCTCGGCGGTCGGAATTCCCGTGTTCCGCGACGGCAATATCATCGTCCTCGCGACTACTGAGCTGGAGGTGGCGGAGGCCTGCAGCGGCATCCGATCGCTCGTGTCGCTCCTGACGCTGGGTATCGTCTTCGGATACCTCGCGGATAAACGCATCAGCGTTCGGGTTGCCCTCGCGCTCGCCTCGATTCCTATCGCCATTCTCGCGAACGGCTTCCGTGTGGCAGGTACGGGCATCGCGGCTCACTACTACGGTGCTGCCGCTGCGGAAGGGTTCTTTCACACCTTCTCCGGCTGGCTGCTCTTTGGCATGGCGTTCGTGCTGCTGATCGCTTTTCAACGAGCGCTCATCCTCTTCATGCCGCCCGCGCGCGTGCCGCATCCGGCGGCGCAGACAGTCACCCAAACATCCATATGAATTCAATGACGGCTCGTGTCCTCGTCGTGGCTGGCTGCCTGCTGACCGTCGGGGTCGCGCTCGCGCGCGCGGGCAGGACCGAACCAACAGTTGCGCGCGACCCGTTGAGCGCGTGTCCGGTCGAGATTTCCGACTGGAGCGGCGAGAATGCCGAAGCGTTCGATGAAAAGGTGCTCGCCGTGCTCGGCGTGGATGAGTACCTCCATCGCGTCTATGTCAATCCGCGAGGCGCTGCGGTCGGACTCTACATTGGCTACTACCGCAGTCAACGCGAAGGTGACACGATTCATTCACCCATGAATTGCCTTCCCGGCGGAGGCTGGGTACCGGCCGACACCAGTCGCCTCCAGGTACCAGTGCGGGACGCGAATTCTGCACCCCAGACGATTGAAGTCAATCGCCTCGTGATCGAGAAGGGGCTCGATCGACAACTCGTGATTTATTGGTACCAGGGTCATGGCCGCGTGGTCGCCAGCGAGGTACTGGAACAAGATCTACATGGTGCTCGACGCCGTACGGACCAATCGCACCGACGGCGCGCTGGTGCGGATCATCGTACCCGTTGGGGACAGCGCGGATGACGCCGAACGAGAGGCAATCGACTTCGTGCAGTCAATTTTTCCGATGCTGAGCCGGTACCTGCCCGCCTGATACGCCAAGGAGCTTGACGATATGTTACGCGGCTCATTTCTTCGATGCTCTGCAGGGCTGATGCTCCTGCTCGCCATAGGCTGTTCGCGCGATCCAGAGAAGCTCAAGCGCGAATATCTCGCCAGCGGCGATTCCTATGTGCAGCAGGGGAAGCTCAACGAAGCGGTCATCGAGTATCGAAACGCGATTCAGCAGGACGCGCGTTTTGGCGACGCGCGGTACAAGCTGGCCGAGGTCTACACGCGGTTGAATGATCTTCCAAACGCCATGCGCGAGTACATCCGCGCGGCGGACTTGCTGCCCGATCGCGCTGACGTGCAGATCAAGGCCGGGACGATGCTGCTGTTGGCCGGACGATACGATGACGCCAAGGCCAGGGCAGAACAGGCCCTAAAGGTGGAGCCGAAGAGTCTGGACGCCCATATCTTGCTCGGGCACGCCACCGCCGGCCTGAAGGACCTGGATCAAGCGGTCACCGAGATCGAAAAGGGCATCCAGGAGAATCCGGACGAGAGCCGAGGCTACGGGACGCTCGGCGCGCTTCAGCTCGCCCGCGGAAACCAGGCGGAGGCTGAGAAGGCCTTCCTCGAGGCGGTCAGGCTTGCCCCCCAGTCGATACCCGCCCATCTGGCGCTGGCCAATCTCTATTGGTCCACTGGTCGGCCCACCGAAACCGAGCAATCGCTCAAGCGGGCGCTCGAGGTCGATCCGAAGGATCTACTGGCGAACCGGGTGATGGCCACGTATTACATGAGGTCGAGGCGCCCCGCCGAAGCCGAACCCTATTTCCAGGCGGCGGCGAAGGCCTCTAAGAATCCGACTCAGCATCTCGCGCTCGCCGAGTACTACCTGATGATGGGACGTCAGGACGACGGGATGAAGGTTCTGAAGGAGGTTGCCGCCACGCCCGAGGGTTTTGTCTCGGCGCGGACTCGCATCGCGACCGTCGAATACGGACGGAACAGGCGCGCGGAGGCGCACGCGGCGCTCGACGAGGCTTTAGGGAAGGACCCGCGCCATGTGCTGGCGCTCGTGCTGAAAGCCCGGTTCCTGCTGGCCGAAAACCAAACCGTCGAAGCGTTGAAGCGCGCCGAGGCGGCTGTGGCGGCGAATCCAGCGTCCGCGGAAGCGCAATACACGTTGGCCATGGTTCATATTGCGCGGAAGGACACGGACGCGGCGACTGCGGCGCTCAACGAAACCTTGCGGCTCAACCCGCGAGCGGCGGCGGCGCAGATGGATCTGGCCCGGCTGCAAATGGCCGCCGGGCGCGTCGACACCGCGCGTCAACTGACCACCGACGCGGTGAAGAACGCCCCAAGGAACCCCGACGCCCGGTTGCTCCACGCACGCGCGCTCGCCGCCGAACGGAATTTCACGCAAGCCGAAGTCGCGCTCAAGCCGCTGCTGACGGCGTTCCCGAAATCTCCCGCTGTACACGCACTCGCGGGCTCGCTGGCACTGGCTAGGAAGGACGTGCCCGCCGCGAAAGCGGCGTACAACCGGGCGCTCGATCTTGATGCCACGTCTCTCGAAGCGCTCACGGGCCTCGTCGGCATCGACGTGATGTCGAAGGATCTTCCAGCGGCACGCGCGCGGGTGGACGCGGCCGTTGCTCGCGCTCCCAAAGACCCGGCGGTGCTGATGCTGGCCGCGCGCGTCTACGCCACCTCTGCTGACTTCACCAAGAGTGAAGAGCTGCTGCGAAACGCCATCGCGGTCGATCCGGCGAACCTGCAGGCGTACGGTCTGCTGGGCCAGCTCTATCTCGGCCAGAACAAACTCGATCAGGCACGCCAGGAGTTCGAGAACGCTGCAAAACGCAGCCCTGGTTCCGTGGCGGCGCACACCATGGTCGGCATGATATTGCAGATGCAGGGCCGCCATGAGGACGCGCAAAAACGCTATGAAACGGTCCTGCAGATCGATCCGGGAGCCCCCGTCGCCGCGAACAACCTCGCCTGGCTCTATGCCGAGCGTGGGGGCAACATGGACGTCGCGCTGCAGCTCGCGCAGGCGGCCAAGTCGAAGCTGAAGGACCAGCCCGAAGTGAACGACACGCTGGGCTGGATCTACTACAAGCGCGGCCTCGCACACCTCGCCATTCCACCGCTGCAGGAGAGCGTCGCCAAAGACCCGAAGAACCCCGTTTACCGTTACCACCTCGGTCTGGCGCTCGTGCTCAGCGGCGACAAGGTGAAAGCGCGAGACGCCCTCAGTCAGGCGCTCAAACTGAGTCCGAATTTCGACGGTGCGGACGACGCGCGGAAAGTGCTGGCCGAAATTCAGGGCTAAACGACCAACTGCTGAGGGCCCTTGACGCCCGTTCCGGACGCGGTCAAGGCGTCCGTCGGTGATCACGAAGTCGTCGTGCCGATTCTCCGGCCTGCGGATGAACGGGACGGGCATCACCAACGGTACAGGGCTCGACGACCTGCGCGGTTTCCATCCTGCCCATCAAGGGAAAGATTCTCAACGTCGAGAAGATGTTCGAGGAAGCGGCGGGCTCGCGCGACGGTTCGAGCGCGCCTGTGCGAGAATTGCGGATCGACGCGCAGGCCAGTCGTCAGGCGAGAGTCAGGTGGCCCGACGACATGCGGACTGAGGCGCTTGCGGCTGCCCCAACGAGTGCCTCAGGCGGACGCGGACTCCGGCTGCGAGTCCCTGCGCGGATACAGGGATCCGTAGCCTTTCGAACGGCAGCCTCAACCTGATGCGTGGTCGTGCGACTGCACTACTTTGAGGGGATGTGCAGAGAACCTGCCGTCCGACCAGCATCGCTCCGTCGATGTCACACTGTTTGCGGGTTGAAACAAAGGGAGAGCGTAGTCAGCATGTTCACACGATTGCGTGAAGACTTCACCGAAATGGTGACGGAGCAGCTCCAGTACCGCGAGCTCCTCTACCAGATGACGATACGCGACCTGATGCTGCGGTACAAGCAAACTATTATGGGATTTGGATGGGCGATCTTCATGCCACTGGTGAACACCGCGGTGTTTTCCGTCATCTTCACGCGGGTGGCGCCCATCGAGCTCGATGTTCCCTATCCCGTCTTCGCGTACTCCGGGCTCCTCGCGTGGAACTTCTTTGCGTCATCGCTTCGCTTCTCGGTGGTCTCCCTGACAAGTAACGTCAGCCTCGTGACCAAGATCTATTTTCCCCGCGAGATCTTCCCGTTTTCGGCGATTCTCGTGTCGCTCGGCGATTTTGCCGTGGGCTCCCTGGTTCTCGTCGCTCTGATGGCCTACTTTCGAATCGGCGTGACCGCAGCAGTAGCCTTTCTGCCGGTCATCATCGCCGTGCAGATAATCTTTACGGCGGGTATCGCGTTGCTTCTGGCCATGGGGAATCTCTTCTACCGCGATGTGAAGTATCTGTTCGAAGTGGGCATCACCGTCTGGATGTTCGCCACCTCTGTCCTCTATCCGATAGAGCTCGTGCAGGGGCGGATTGGCACCGTGCTCAAGGCCAACCCGATGACCGCGATCATCGACGCCTATCGGTCAGTCCTGCTGCATGGTGAGTTGCCGCCCGCCGGTCCGTTCCTGGCGGCGACGGCGGTGTCGCTGGTGACCTTGACGGTCGCGTGGCTGGTGTTCCATCGCGCCGAATTCCGTTTCGCGGAGAACATCTAGTGGGCGTTCCCTGTGTCGAATTCGACGGCGTCTGGAAAAAATTCCGCCGAGGTGAGCGCCACGACAGCCTGCGCGACCTCATTCCGTCGCTCTTCAATGGGCTTCGCAATCGCTTCACCAAATCGGAGCTCCAGGACAACGAATTCTGGGCGGTCCGGGACGTGTCCTTCGAGGTGCAGCCCGGGAGCGCGCTCGCCATCATCGGCCCGAATGGCGCCGGAAAATCGACTGTTCTCAAGCTTCTGACGAAGATCCTCAAACCGACCCAGGGTTCCCTCGCCGTGCGCGGGCGCACGGGCGCGCTCATCGAGCTCGCGGCCGGCTTTCATCCGGATCTGACAGGCCGTGAGAATGTCTATCTCCAAGGCGCAGTGATGGGGATGAAGCGCGGCGAGATTGACAAGAAATTTGAAGAGATCGTCGAGTTTGCCGAAGTCCGCGAATTTGTGGACACACAGATCAAGCGCTACAGCTCCGGCATGCAGGCGAGGCTCGGTTTTTCGATCGCCGCCCACCTGGATCCCGAAGTGCTGCTGATCGACGAAGTGCTGTCGGTCGGAGACATGAAATTTCAGGAACGGTGCTTCGAACGCATGATGCGGTTCAAGAGCTCGGGCGTCGGAATCGTATTCGTTTCCCACAATCTTTCGATAGTCGCGTCGCTCTGTGACAATGCGCTGGTGCTCAGACGCGGTGGGATCGAGGCCCTCGCCCCGGTTGACGAGGGCATCGCCGCATACGCGAAGATGCTCCAGGACTCTGGGCCGGCCGACTCAACCGGTGGATCCACTGAAGTCATCGTCGAGCTCCGGGACGCCCAAGGGCTGCCGACCCAACGAGTAAGTGCCGGCGATGAGATCACCCTCTGGGCGCGCGTCCTCGTTGCAGACACCCAGACCTCCTTGGCATCGGGCATCCGGTTTCGGAGCCTCGAAAAGGGCGAGGTGGTGTACTCCGTCCTCAGCACGTCGCTCGGCTGCGACCCGGTCAGTGCACGGTCCGGCCAGACGATTGAGATGACCTGGAGGCTCAACGCCAATCTGAACCGTGGGCACTATTCCGTGGAGCTGTATGTGTTCGACACGCTCACCCTGAACGTCTTGTGCCGGCTCCATCCGGCCGCAACGTTTGCCGTAACCGAGACTGCCAGCCAAGGCGGGCTGGCGTACCTCGATGCCAGGTGCTCAGCCGTCGCGGTGCAGCCCAACCCATCCGTCCCGCGGGCCGACGGTCCGCACGTATCCGGGAGTCCCAGGCCCGGCAGGGATTGAGACGGCCCGCTGTTCGTCTTGGGAATCTTCAGAATGTCGTATCGTACGACGCTCATGACCCTGCGACCCCTGCTCGAACCGCTCCGGGCATGATCACCCGCTCGATCCGGCACCAGCGTGCCAGCACCCAGGTCGCCCACAGCAGATACGCATGATCGGCGCGGCCGGCCCGGTGATCGTCGAACGCTTCGGTCAGTCGTGCCACATCGATGAGGCCTGCGAGCGGCGAACCGGGACCCAGCGTCTCGGCGCGAAAGGTGTCGGCGTAAGGTCCGGCGATCCATCGGCCAATCGGCGCGGTGAACCCGCGTTTGGGCAGCGTCGCGAGCTCGGCGGGCAGACGTCTGGCGGCCAGCTCACGAAGCAGGTGCTTGGATCGGAGCTTCGGCATCTTGCGCTCGGTCGGAATCCTGAATGCAAATTCCACCAGCTTGTGGTCCAGTAGTGGACACCTGATTTCGAGAGCGTGGGCCATGCTCATCCGGTCCACCTTCACCAGCGGATCATTGGGCATGTAGACCTTGAGATCGGCGTACTGCGCGCGTTGCACGGCGCTCGGCGACGGACACCGTCGGTACGGGTCGGTGACGGCGGCATAGACAGGGCTGTCGAGGGGATCGCGCCCGCTCGGACGGCCCATGAGCGCGCGCGCATCCCACGGCTTGAGAAAACACAAGTCCGCGTAGTACGCCGCGGCGGCGTCACGTCCGAGATTCTCGAGCACGTTGCCGACGCGCAGCGGGCGTGGCAGTGCGTTCGAGCGCGGCCAGCGCCCGCCGAGCGTGCGTGCGAGACGCCTTCCAGCGGCACCTCGCACGACGCGTCTGGCCCGGCTCTCGAGGGCGTGCGGGACGTAGCGGAAATCGTATCCACCGAATGTCTCGTCGCCGCCGTCGCCGGTCAGCGCCACGGTGACGAATTGCCGCGCGACCTTCGAGACGTAGTAGGTGGGGATCGCCGAGGAATCGGCGAACGGCTCGTCGAACGCGTCAAGAATCGGATCGAGCACCTGTTCGAGCTGTGGCTCGATGATCGCCTCGTGGTGTCGAGTATTGAAGGAGCCTGCAGTCAACGCCGCCGCTCGCAGCTCGTTGTGCGCGGTTTCTCCGAACCCGACCGAGTTCGTCTGGAGGCTGTCGCCCAACGCCTCGGACATGAACGAGACCACAAGGCCAGAATCGATGCCGCCGGAGAGGAAGGCGCCCAACGGCACCTCGCTCTCGAGCCGATCCTGGACGGCCAGACGCAATCGTGCGGTCAAATCCTCCAGAAGATCTTCTTCAGGCCGGTGGTCGTCGTCGAACTGCTCCACATCCCAATACTTGCGGATCTCGACATGCCCGTTGCGCACACGAAGCCAGTGGCCGGGCTCGAGCTTCCGCACGTGCCGATAGGCCGTGTCCGGCGCCAGAAAGTACCCGAGCGAGAGGTAGCCTTCGAGCGATGAGAGATCGATCTCACCGTTCCAGAACGGGCTGGCCTTGAGCGCCTTGATTTCGCTGGCGAAATGAAAGGCCCCTCCGAAGGTCGCATAGAACAGGGGCTTCTTGCCGAGCCGGTCGCGAGCGATGAACAACGTGCGTTCTCGCTGGTCGTAGACGACCAGCGCGAACATTCCCTCCAGCGACTCCACACACGATGGGCCGTACTCTTCATACGCGTGAACGATGACTTCGGTGTCGGAGAATGTCCGGAAGACATGGCCCTTGGCCTCCAGCGTCTTGCGCACCGACGTGTGGTTGTAGATCTCGCCGTTGAACATCACCCAGCACGAGCCATCCTCGTTGGCGATGGGCTGGGCCCCGCGCGCAATATCGATGATCGCAAGCCGACGATGGCCGAGACCCGCCCGGCCATCATCGAAGAACCCGTCTCCGTCAGGCCCGCGGTGGCGAATCGCATGCGTCATGGCCGGCAGCGCGGCGCTGAGCGCGGGATCGAGGTGCCCGTCCATCGCAAAGATACCGGCAATTCCACACATGTCAGCACCGAGCCACTTGACGATACGTCCGATGATACTCGGCGAGCATCCGATCCAGTGAAAAGTGCCGTTCGACGCGCAGCCGTGCGCGGGAGCCCATCTCCCGGCGAGTGTCAGCCGATTCGGCCAGGGTCATCAGTCCTGACGACAAGGCCGGCACGTTTCTCGCCGGGACGAGAAGGCCTGTGTCCCCGTCGATCACCACCTCCGGCGTTCCGCCAACCCGGGTCGCCACGATGGGGAGCCCGGCCGCCATGGCCTCGAGCAGCGTCAGAGAAATCCCTTCGCTAATCGAAGTGCTTGCGTAGACATTCATGGCTGGCAGCAGGGCGCGCGCATCAGAACGGTATCCGGTGAAGACGACGTGGCGGTCGAGGCCCTGAGCCGCCGCGGCGCCAACCAAGGCTCCGCGCTCCGGACCATCACCCACGATCAGCAGCACCGAATCCGACCTCCGGCGATGGAGCTCGGCGAAGCCGGCGATCAACGTCGTTAGATCCTTGACCGGATCGAGGCGCGCCACGCTCCCGACCACGAGGGTGGAATCCGAGATACCCAAATGCAGCCTCGCGCGCCGGCCATCCTCGTCCGTGGCCAGCACGCCCGGATCGATGCCATTGAAGATCACACCTAGACGATGTGCGGGAAATCCCTGGCCGATCAGCTCACGACGGAGGTCTTCTGAGACGGCGAAGAGGCGATTGGGTATGCGGGCGAGCCACGGGTTTGCCAGCCTCCGCTTGAGCGATGGTGGTGCATCAGAGAGCCGCCCATGTTCGGTGAAGATCATGCCCAGCTGAGGTCTCCAGAGCCTCGCGAGGGCGCCGTAGACGAACGACGAGGTACTGGTGGCAGTGCAACAGATCCGCGCGATACCGATCAGCCGCCTCGACAAGCCGACGTCCGAGGCTCGGATGGAAGCCCGGACGCCGGCCGAGCGAGGTGACACCGATGCCGGCCGCTTCGACCTCCGCCGCCCACGCGCCCGGCTCATCGAGGCAGCACACCGAGGCATCAACGTCGCGGCGAAGGCCAGTGGCCAGGTCGATGACGAGGCGCTCGGTGCCCCCCGGCGACAGGGTGAGCACCACCTGCAAGACCCGGACTCTGACGCGGGGCGGATGTTCCGTCCGGATGTCCCGCTCCGCAGCCGCCGGGCTCTCCGCCCACCCTCGTGTCACTGCCCCGCCGTTAGTCGTTGGTGCAAGCGTCCAACCTGGAGTGCTGCGCGTTCCCACGTGAACCCCTTGAGGACCCGTTCACGGCCGGCGGTGCCCATCTTGTGGCGTAACTCAGGCGAGGTCGCGAGACGATGAATCGCCCGTGCAAGCTCCTCCGCGTCCGTTCCGCTCACGAGTAGCCCTGTGACACCGTCTTCCACCGCTTCGCTCACGCCGCCGCTACTTCCACCGATTGTGGGTCGGCCGGCGGCCGCCGCTTCGAGGAAGACCATGCCGAAGCCTTCCACATCAGCGGCGTCGGCACGATTCGGCATGAGGAACAGGTCGGCTGCCGCGTAATACGACGGAAGCTCAGAAGGCGACACTTCTCCATCGAAGCGCACGACCTCGCCCAGACCTGCGTCGCTGACCGTGGCCTGGAGCGATTGCCGCTCGCGACCATCGCCCACGATCACGTAGCGAAGCGACAGACCCCGAAGAATTGAGGACTTCAATGCGCCAAGCACGAGATCGTGACCTTTACGGCGTTCCAGACGACCCACCGAGAGGATCAGCAGCTCACCGTTGGGCGCCAGCCTCTGTCGAAGCGCTTGGCATGGAATGTCGGGACGGAACCGGTCGGCGTCCACACCGGGAAGGACTATCTCGATCTTGTGCTTCGGGATTCCGAGCTGTTCGATCATGCCGGCAGTGTTACGGCTGTTGGCGACAACGGCCGCAGCTCGTCGATACACCCAGCGCGTCAGAATGCGAAGTTCCAGCGATACGGAGGTGTAGCGCACCTCCTCGCCATGCGCCCAACAGAGATAGCGTGATCCACCCCACGACGAAGCCACGAGAGCAGCCAGACCTTCAGGCAACGCACGGCCGCAGTGGACGAGATCGGCATCGACACGTCGGATCAATCTGGCCAGCGCCCCGTAGCGTACCAGACCCTGGACGGACAGGGCGCCCCAGGCATCGAGGGCCACCCTCCGTCGGAAGATCTGCAGCGCTCCGCGACGCTCCTCGCCATCGACATCGCCGTGAGCGAGAACGACGACCCGCTGATTCGGGAGCCGGCCGTAGATGTTGTCGAGCAACTCGCCGCTGCCACCGATGGCTGGCGGAAAAATCTCGCTGACGACCAGGAGGGCACCACGCTCGGCAGACGAGGCCTGGCGGGCCATCATCTGCACGATAGGTGATTGATAGTCACGACCACGTCTCTCGCCAACAGTGTGCCACGCCACAGGGAATTCATTGGGCGCTGCCAGCAGCCGGTCCTGCAGACAGGCGCGACGGCTGCTGGCATGTCGCCGAAAGGGTTGACTTTATGGTACGGAGGGGATGAAATTCTCCTCAGCATGGACTTTTGCCTCATCCCTGGCTTGCCTGTTTTCGTTAAACGACTGTAATTGAAAGAGATATAGGATTCAAAGCGGCGTCGAGGTGGCCAGCTTCTTGCTCGAAAGAGACCACGTGCCCGCGACCAGCATCTCGTCGAGACGGGATTCAATACGGCCTTGGCGCCTCGACAGAGCGCTCCTCTGGATCCTGACGGCCGGAGCGGTCCTTCGCCTTGTGATCTTCGCCGGCACGGCCGATCTCCAGCTCCATATTGTGGACGAACAACATTATGCGGCGTTGGCGGGAAACCTGACGCGTTCTGGCGTCTTTGCTCTAACCCCGGGCCAGCCGACGTCCATACGGCCTCCGCTGTACCCAGCGTTCATTGCGGGAGTTTGGCGGCTCACGGGTCAGGAAAGCCTGCAGCTCGTTCGTGCCGCTCAAATCGCACTCAGCCTGGCAAGCGTCGTGCTGCTCTACCGTATCGGGACACAGCTCCTGGACCGGCGAGCAGCCGTCCTGGCGGCGGCTGGGTTGTGCTTCTATCCGTCGCTGTTGATCGGAAACTACCTGCTGCTCACGGAAACGCTCTTTACGTTTCTTCTCCTCGTCTTCATCAATGGATATATCGCGTTGCTCCGCCGTCCAGGCACCCTCGTCGCGCTGGCGACCGGCGGCGCGTTGGCACTGGCAGCCCTAACGCGCAGCATTCTCTGGCCCTTTCCCGTCCTTCTGGCGCCGTTGACCTACCTGTCGCTGACCGGTACGCGAATGGCCCGGCTGACCACGGTTGGATTCCTGCTGGTCGGCTACATTGCCGTCATCGCGCCGTGGGCGGTCCGTAACACCAGACTGCAGAAAGTGCCGACGATGGTCGACACGATGGGCGGCTTGAACCTTCGCATGGGCAACTACGAGCATACCCCCGACGATCGGATGTGGGATGCCGTATCGCTCGAAGGGTCTCAAAACTGGGCATCGGCCCTCCATGAGGCGTATCCGGGTGTCGTCTTCACTGAAGGCGAGAAGGATAAGTGGGCTCAGAGGATGGCGTTGTCATACATGTGGCACCACCCGCTCATTACCCTTCGTCGATCAGCGATCAAGTTCGCCGACTTCTGGGGTCTGGAACGCGAATACGCGGCCGGCCTCGAGCGCGGAATTTTTCGGCCACCGGTAGTTATCGGGGTGCTCACAGTGGCGGCAATCGCCGTCGTCTATCCGTTGATGATGATCGCCGCGGTCTTCGGCTTGTCCCTCGCGCGCCCTGCGGATGTGCGAATCCATCGGCTGCTGCTCCTGATAGTCATCTTCATCTGCGCGTTACATGTATTGGCATTCGGCCACTCACGGTACCACTTGCCGCTCGTGCCGATTCTACTGCTCTACGCGGCATCAGCCTGGCTCAACCGAAGCTGGCGACGGCTCGGTGGCGACCTTCGAATGATTCGCGTGCCCGTCGCCGGAGTTCTAGTCTTGGCCGCCATCTGGATCAGGCAACTGGCGTTCACGGACTTCTCGCGGGCTGCGGCGCTGCTCCGTTCGCTGGGCTGAGAGCGCCGGGACACGGGATCTAGGAGAAGCACGTGCTCCGAATGTTGTTCGTTCTGATCGTCGCCACTGCAGGAGGGCTCGCCGCATTCCGAGGGCCGTTCTATGCGTTGCTCTGGTACCTCTGGATCGCCTATTTCCGCCCGGAAGCGTGGGTGTGGAGCGACCTCATTGCAGACCTACGTCTCTCGACGTTGGCTGGATTCGCACTCGTCGCATTGCTGGTGTTCAGCCGCGAGCGGTTCCGGTTTGACTGGCGCATCCTCCTGATGGGTCTCTTCCTGGCACAGAGCACGCTGTCGGTCGCCGTTTCGCCGTATCCGGAGGAGGCCTATCAAGGGTGGGTGCCTTTCCTCAAGTCCACGCTCATCAGCTACGCCATCGCCACGCTGGTCACCGACGTCTGGCGCTTGCGGACGGTTCTGCTCGTCATCACGCTCTCTCTCGGCTTTGAGGCCACCAAGCAAGGGTGGGCACAGCTTTTTCTCAATCCCGGTGGCCAGAACATCAACTCGCTGCCGGCGATCGGAGACAACAACGGCGCCGCTATTGGCACACTGATGATCGTGCCCATCGCCCTGGCGCTCGCTAACACAGCCCAGAAGCGATGGGAGCGCTACCTGCACCGGTTCGTCGCGGTCGGCGTGCTCTATCGAGCGGTTGTCACGTATTCGCGTGGGGGCTTCCTCGCGCTCATGGCGTTCGGCTCCGTGCACTGGTTCCGGTCAAGCTATAAGCTTCGCTCCCTGCTGGCGATGATCGTCGTGGGCGCCCTCATCGTGCCCGTGCTCCCGGACGCGTTTTGGGATCGCATGGCCACCATTGGCGCGAGCTCTGAAGAGCGGGATGCGTCGGCGCAAGGTCGCTTGCATTTCTGGGCCGTCGCGGTCGACATGGCAAATGACCGGCCGTTTACGGGTGTGGGCCACCTCGCCTTCAACTCCGCCTACGACCAGTACGATTTTTCTGGCGGTGAATACGGCCCGCGACGATCGGTCCACAGCTCGGTGTTTGGAGTGCTGGCTGAGCTCGGATATCCAGGATTGATCTTACTCGCAGCGAACGTCGGCGCAGCTCTGTTCACGTGCCGTAAGGTTCGGAAGCTGGCGAAGAAGACGCCGGCGATTAGCGAATTGAGTTACTACGCGTCCGCCCTCGAAGCAAGCTTGATCGTCTGCATCGTCGGCGGAACCTTCGTGATTTTCCAGTACACCGAAATCACCTGGCATGTCATGGCACTGACGATCGCGCTCCATGCGATTGCCGTGAACGCCACGGAAGCGGCGACGGTCAAGACCCCCGCGGCCGACACTCCGAAACCCGTCCCGGCCTTCAAGGGGGTCCCGGCGTGGGCACCCAGGCCCACGCAGCGCGCGACGGTTCCACCAGCCTGGCATCCTGCGGAGAAGTGACATGCCGGGACTGACTGGCTTCGTTCAGCACGCAACGACAGGCGCCGCCGCGCTCATCCGAACGCTGTTGGAGCCGCTTCAAGGCGACGGCGGGCTGGCGCGCGAGTCTGCTATCGACCCCGAAGGACGCTGGGGTCTCGCCCGTGCGCACCTCGGCGTGCTCGAGCAGGGCGCTCAGCTGGATGAGCATTCTATTCGGGTCCTTTTCCACGGCGACCTGTCCAACGCGTCCGAGTTACAGTCCTCCCTGGGCGAGGGCTCACGCGCCGGGTCGCCCGCTCCCGCGACCATCATCCGCCGCCTGTATGAACGGCACGACGTCCAAGGTCTCTCACAGCTGAAGGGTGCTTACTGCCTGGCCATCCTCGATGAGCGTCGCCGTCGTCTCATACTGGTGAGCGATCCAATCGGGTCGTATCCACTGTACCTGGTACCAGGGGGCCGAGCGTTTCACATTCTCCTCCGCGCTGAAGTCGGCGCTACGGGATCCACTGGTGCCGCGGGCGCTCGATCCCCGCGCGATTGCAGATTTTCTGACGTTCGGTTTCATGTTTGGCAACAAGACGCTCGCTGCGGGCGTTCAGCTGCTGCCACCCGGATCGACACTCACCTATTCGTGGAACGACGGCCGCTGCGTGGTCGACCGGTATTTTCACGTGGCCGATCTGTTCACGACTTGGACCGGCAGTCACCAGGCGTATCTCGGAGAGCTCACCGACGCCTTCCAAAGCGCAGTGACGCGGGCCTTGTCCGGCGACCATCGATTCGGCCTGTCATTGTCGGGCGGCCTCGACAGCCGTGCCGTGCTCGCCATGGCGAATGACGGTGATCTCTCCACATTCACGTTGGGCGCAAAGGGCTGTGCGGATGAGGTGATCGCCGTCGAGATCGCGCGCATCTCGGGTGTCCGCAATACGTTCAGCGAGTTGAACGGCACGTACCTGACCAACTTTCAGTCGAACTTTGAGCGCATGGTGTCGCTCACTGACGGCATGTACCTGAGTCACGGGCTCACCGAGATGCTTGCCCTCGATGCGGTACGAGCGGCCGGGTGCAATGTGCTGCTCCGGGGCCACGGGGGCGAGCTCGCCAAGGCCAGCCTGGCGTGGCCGTTCCAGACCGATGCGCAGATCTACGCGATGCGCGACAAGTCCCAGCTGATCGCCTACTTGCTCCAACGGGCCAGTTACGTCAGCCGCGACGTCACGTTGAGTGATCTGCTCATGCCGCATTGGTACGAGCCCGTCGCCGCCCAACCTCGTCGGTCACTGGAAGAGAGCCTCGATCAGGTCGATCTGTCGCCGCCGGATTTATGCACCTATCTCTATTTGGTGGAGCAGCACCGGCGCTTTACCGTGCCCTCGCTGGAGCTCTTCCGGCACGCCGTCGAGGTCCGGGTGCCGTTCACGGACACTGACTTCCTCGCGGCTCTTTTTCGCGCACCGGCCCGCTGGCGGGACAACAGCGACATCCATCAAGCGATCATCCGGGACGGGAACCCGCGGCTTCTGCGTGTGCGCAATTCAAACACCGGCGCACCTGCCGGAGCGGGTCCTACCGCTGAGGCGATCTATGACAAGCTCAACACGGTGCTGAAGCGGCTGAATGTCTACGGCTATCGGCACTACCATAGCTTCGACCAGTGGATGCGTCGCAGCTTGCTCGAATCGGTCGAGGCGGTGCTGCTCGATGAACGCACGCTGTCACGGGGAGTCTTCCGTGAGGATGCCGTGAAACGACTCGTTTCGGAAACTCGCGAGGGCCGAGCCGATCGCGCCTACCTGCTCGAAGTGCTCCTCGTGATCGAGCTGTGGCAAAGGGAGAACCTGTAATGTACCGTCGCCGCGGATCCGGCCTAGGCTTGTCGATCGTTGCCGCGCTTGCAACCGTCGTAGCTGCGCACGGTACCTCGCCGTCCGGTGCCCCGCAGGATCCGGTGACAGATCCGCGTTGCGTGTGGACCCCGCCGCAGACGTCGATCACTCGCACGGTCAGGAACATGGGCGAACTTCGCCGGCGGGTGGCGGAAGCGAAACCAGGAACCACGATTCTGCTGGAAGACGGAGAGTATCGCCTCGACCGCATGCTGGACATCACGACGGACCGCGTCGTGATTCGGGGCCGAAGCGGTGATCGTGACAAGGTCATCGTGCGCGGCGACGGAATGCAGGAACCGAACGTGGGCGTCGCCCTGTCGATCAGTGCGAGCCACGTCACGCTGGCACACCTGACAGTCGGGTACGTGCGCTTTCACGGCGTGCAGGTTCGTGGCGAGCGCGGAGCCTCGAATCTCGTGATGCAGAACATCCGGGTGGTCAACACCGGACAGCAGCTCATCAAGGGCAGCGTCGGCTCCGATGGGCAAGGACCAGACGATGGGTTGCTGGCGTGTTCGCGAATCGAGTACACGGATCACGCCCCGGGGGACTACACGGATGGCATCGACGTCCTCTCTGGCCGAGGATGGATCGTACGCGATAACACGTTTTCGAGGATTCGCGGACCCGAGAATCGCCGCGCCGCCGGCCCCGCGGTACTCTTCTGGGCCAACTCGCAGAACACCATCGTCGAGCGCAATCTGATTGTCGATTCCTCCCGGGGAATCGCATTCGGTTTGGGTCCGGTGAACAAAACTGTACGCGACGGCGAACGATACTTCGATCATCAGGGCGGTCGAATCCGCAACAACGTCGTCTGGAACCTCAACTCGTGGGGCGACGAAGGGATTGAGGCGAACGCCGCACGCGACCTCGCGATCGATCACAACACCGTCCTGGTCGAAGGCCAGCTTCCCTGGTCCATCAGTATCCGGTTCCCGCTGCACGAGCGTCAGAGTCCGGAACAACCTGACCAATCGGGCTATCACCCTCCGCGACGGCGGCCAGGCCGACCAGCAGGGCAATCTCACCACAGCCGCTCACCCGTGGTTCGTCGATGCGGCAGCGGCCGATCTGCATCTCGCCGGACCGACCGTTCCGGCCGTTGGAGCCGGCGTGCCGCTGGCCGACGTCGACGACGACTTCGACAAGAGCCCGCGCGATCCAAACACGCCCGACGCGGGCGCATTCGAGCTTCAGCCGAGCGGCAACCCGTGACTGCAGGTCAGAGCGCGCACCCGACCGTCTCGTTCGTGATTCCGGTCAGAAATGATGCCCGCAGACTGGAGCGGTGTCTCGCATCGATCCGGCGTAACACCTACCCGACCGAGCTGGTCGAAACGGTCGTCGTCGATAACGGCTCAACAGACGACTCCGTCTCCGTCGCGCGCGCCGGAGGTGCCGTGACACTGGCTGCCCCGGCTGCGCGTGTGGCCGAACTGCGGAACGCCGGCGCCAAGGTCGCTCGAGGTCAGATCCTGGCATTCGTGGATGCCGACCACGAGATCGAACCGACGTGGATCGACGCAGCCGTCGACACGCTCGGTGGCGAACGGGTTCAAGCGGCCGGTGCGCCCTATCATGCCCCACCGGATGGCACCTGGGTTCAGCGCATGTACGACGGATTGCGCCTGCATCAACCGGGCAGACGCGATGTTGACTGGCTGGGCAGCGGAAACCTGGCGGTGCCCGCAAAGACGTTCCACGAGCTCGGTGGCTTCGACGTGCGACTCGAGACCTGCGAGGACGTCGACTTCTGTCGGCGCCTGCGCGCCTCTGGCGGACGCATCGTCGCCGACGATCGCATGGAGAGCACGCACTTCGGCGATCCGGAAACGCTCAGAGCCTTGTGGGTCGCCGAGCTGTGGCGCGGCCGTGACAACCTGCGTGTGAGCGCTCGCGGTCCAGTATCCGCTCGGGATCTGCCGAGCATCCTCATTCCCATCGTCAATCTGGGGCTTGTCGCTGCCACCATCGTGGGCGTGGCTGCGGCGCAAGTGATCGGCTGGCGGCCCGCTGTCCTGGCCGCATCGGCGTTCGTTCTGCTCGCCGCGCTGCGCGCGCTCAGGATCCTGGCCCACCGCCGATCATTTGCCGCCGCGGGTCTGCTGCAGGCTCTCGCCGTGGCCGGCACCTACGACCTGGCTCGCGCGGCGGCGCTCGTCGTCCGGATGCCGCACCGCCGCCACGCGACGACCGCCGTCCCGCGGACGGCCGCGAGATGACAGGGCCCATTCGCATTCTCGAGCTGCGCTCTGTCCGCGGCACGGGCGGCGGCCCTGAAAAGACGATCCTTCTCGGCGCGGCGCAGGCGGACCCTCGCCGATTCGCCGTGACCGTCTGTTATCTGCGCGACGGGCGCGATGACATATTCTCGATCGACGTGCGCGCACGCGAGCTGGGCGTGGACTATGTCGAGATTCCTGAGCGCGGTTCGTTCGATCCGCGCGTGTGGCCTGCGCTGACGAGCCTCATCCGGGATCGAAGCATCCAGATCGTGCATGCGCACGAATACAAGACCGATCTGCTGGCGTGGCTTCTCGCGCGGACGACGGGCGTGAAACCGATGGCGACGGTCCATGGATGGACGGGACACTCGCGGCGGGAGCGTTACTGCTACTATCCCGCCGACAAATGGTTGTTGGCGTCGTTCCCCATGCTTGTCGCAGTCTCCAGCGAGATTCGCGCCACGCTCATTCGCGCCGGCGCCCGGCACGAGCGGATTAGAACGGTGCTGAACGCGATCGACAACACCCTCTTTCGCCGTGACTCCCGGCGTCGACACGTCGTGCGACACATGCTGGGACTTGCGGATCAGGACGTCGTGATCGGAACGGTTGGACGCCTGGAACCGCAGAAGCGGTTCGACGTGCTGATCGCGTCCGTCGCCGATCTCGTCCGTGTCAGACCGTCGCTGCGGCTCGTCATCGCTGGAGCCGGGAGCATGTCCGCCGAGCTCGAGGCACGAGCGCGCCGGGAGTTGCCTGACGGCATCTGTTCGTTCCTCGGCCATCGAGCGGATGTCGCCGATCTTCACAACGCGTTCGACGTGTTTGTGCAGTCGTCCGACTACGAAGGAACCCCAAATGCGGTCCTCGAGGCGATGGCCCTCGAAACGCCGATCGTGGCGACCGATGTTGGCGGAACCGGCGAACTCGTCGCTGACGGCCAGCATGCACTGCTCGTCCGGCCGAACGATGCGCAGGCCCTCACCGCCGCAATCGAACGGACGCTCGACGATTCCGCCGCCACGGCGCGCCGCGTTCGGACAGCCCGTTCCCGCGTCGACAATGAGCTCTCGTTCGCAGGACGCATGCGCATGCTCGAATCTCTTTATGAAGAGCTCATCTCGCCGACGCGGCCCGGCGCCCCCCGCACAGAGGATGCATCCAGGGTGTCGGCGTGAGAGAGGCATTGAAGTGGCTCGCATACGCCGCAGCGTCGGTTGTGGCCGCGCCTGTCGTGTTGTCGTTTGTCATTCGAGCCACGATTGTCGGCCGCGATCGGGCGCTCGAAGGTTCCACACAGGCGCTGTCGCTCATTCCCGGCATCGTGGGGCAGTATCTGAGACGGGCGTTTCTCGCTCGGAGCCTTGAGTACCGCGACCGGACCGCCACGATCGAGTTCGGCACGGTGTTCTCGAAAGCCGGTGCCCGCATTGACAAACGCGCGTATGTGGGTCCGGGCTGCCACCTAGGCCTCGTGCACATCGAGCGCGATGCCCTTCTGGCTGCAGGCGTCCACGTGCCGAGTGGAGGACGCCTCCATGGCACATCCGATGTGACACTTCCAATCCGCGATCAGCCTGGCGTCCGAACATTGGTGCGGATCGGGGCGGGCTCGTGGATCGGAAGCGCCGCGGTCGTCATGGCCGACGTCGGCCGTGACAGCGTGGTCGGCGCCGGCGCCGTCGTGACCAAGCCCGTGCCGGATCGCGTCGTCGTCGCCGGCGTTCCCGCCCGCGTGGTGAGCAGCCGCGACGAGGCCGCCGCCACGTGATATGAGGGTTCTGTTTCTCACACACCGCCTGCCGTACGCCCCCAATCGAGGCGATCGAATCCGGGCGTTTCACGTCCTGAAGACTCTGGCGGCCGCCCGCATCGACGTGGACCTGCTCTCGCTGGTCCACGACCGAGAAGAACAATCGCATGCGCGCGAGCTTCGAAACCTGGTCGCACGCGTGGCGACCGCGCCGGTACCGCGCCTTGCGAACGTCGTGCAAGGTCTCCTGAGCCTTCCGACGAGCCGACCGGTCACGCATGCACTGCTCGACTCGCCGGATCTCCTGCCGGCGGCTGCCAGACTCATGAAGGAACACCGCCCGGATGTGGTCCTGTCCTACTGCTCAGGCATGGCACGCTTCGCCTTGGAAGCGCCGTTGAGCGAGGTGCCGTTCGTCTTGGACATGGTGGACGTCGACTCGGAAAAGTGGCAGACGCTGGCGACGACCGTTCACGGACCGCGAAGGTGGATTTACGCGCGCGAGGGCCGCTGCCTGGCCGATTTCGAAGTCACTGCGGCTGAACGCGCGGAGAGCACACTGGTCGTCAACGAACGGGAACGTGCGGTTCTGGCGGGCCGGACCACCGCGGCCATCCATGTCGTGCCGAACGGAGTCGATGTGTCGACCTTTCGCCCATCCGATCCGCCTGCCAGCGATCCGCGCGTCGTCTTTTGCGGAGTCATGAATTATGCCCCCAACGTGGAGGCCGCGCGGTGGCTGGCGAGCACGGTTTGGCCGCTCGTGCGACGCGAGCGCCCAGACGCGCGTCTTGCGCTGGTTGGCTCCGATCCCACCCGAGCCGTCATGTCCCTCGCGCGAACGGACCCGACCATTGAGGTCACCGGCGCGGTGAGCGACGTCCGGCCGTATCTCTGGCGCGCCGCCGTCTCCGTCGCGCCGCTGAGCTCCGCACGCGGCATCCAGAACAAGGTCCTCGAAGCCGTCGCGGCCGGACTTCCGGTCGTCGTCACGCCGGTCGTGGCCGAAGGTTTGCCGCGCGAGGTCGAATGTGCATGCGTTGTCGCGGACACGGCGGATGCCTTTGCACGCGCCCTGCTCGACCTGCTTGCCCGTCCTTCCGCCGAGCGCCGCAAGCGGGCGGCGTGCGCCGACCTCACCCGCCTCGGGTGGCCAGACCAACTTGCCGCGCTACCCGGCATTCTCGAGTCGGCAGCGCGCCGCTGAACCTCGGATTCTGCCTCCTCGATCACGAAATCCCCACGTCCCTCGTCGCGTCTCTGGTAAAGCCTGCGGCGGCCTGACGACGGCGGGAGCGCCCTGGCGCGATTTGGTCGATGAGGGCGTTACTGCAGGAGCAGGTATACGCAACCGAGGGCGGCCGTCAGGAGCAGACCGCCCATCACCACCATCGCCCGGCGGCGGGCGCGGATTTGCTGAGGGATGAAGCGCTCGGGGGCGCCGAAATCCTCTCGGCGCTCTTCCACGGCCGGAGCCTGTGTGTCCGGGTGCCGTGTGAAATAGGCGTGCGAGAAGCCGTTCGTCAGGAGAATCGCCAGCGGGCGCGCCAAGGTGCGTGTCGGCATCGAGGCCAATGTGCGCGTGCAGTTCTCGAAGAAGAATGCCGAGCGCTCGAGAAACCGCGCGCGCAGCGTTCCTGTGGTGTGTCGGGCCGCGATCTTGAACACCTCGCTCTTGCGCATGTCCTGGGCCGCCCACGTTTCATTGGGGTACTCGAGCTTCTCTGGCGTCTCGAGGTAGGGAGACTCTCGGGTCGCCATCCACGTGGCATAGTGGAGGAGACTGGCGCGCACGTAGCGATAGGTCGCGTCGAACTCACCAGCGTCTGCTTTTTGGTCGAGATACCGCCCGAGCGCCTGGAGAAACACCGTGTACGACCAACGAGCCTCGACATCGAGCAGAGTGAGCGCTTCGATGTCATCGGAGGGGTTGATGCATCGGCGAATCAGCCGCTCGGCTTTCTCGAGGTAGCGGCGCTCGCCCGTGAGCCGCCACGCGTTGAGCAGCGTGACGATGGAGTTTCCCGCGCCGCGGCCTGCACCGTGATAGCGCGGCTCCACCGTGGAGCTCGCCAGCCCCGTGTCTTGGCGCGTGAGCCATCTGAACGGCGTCCGCACGCCATCGTCCATGTCGAGGACCCACCGCGCCAAATCCAGAGCGGCCTCGCGGCTTCGCGGATCGCCGGTCAGGAAGTAATGGAGCATCAGACCGGTGGTGTAGTTGTGCTCCGCGGATGGGCCGCCCCCGCCGACGCCCGGGGCGCGTCGGATAACACCGGTGCGTGGAAAGCCCGGCGCCGATGTAGTGGACGGTGTGCCAGAACAGACCGTGGTTGTACGCCGAACGATCGCGCTCTGTGTGGTACACGTCGATGTCGGCGACGTGCGCGGCCAGCGGGCCCAGGAGGCGCCCACCAGCGGTGGTCACCGCTACGGAAGAACTGGTAGATCGAACCCGGCGAGCGCATCGTATTGGTTGTTGTAGTGCGAGACCAGGGGCTGGGGACCTGGATCGCGCACCGCCTCGTGATCGGCGTACAGATCGCCGAAGTGACGCCAGCCGTACTCGTCCACGCGCTCGCGCTTCAGCTCGAATGTGTCTGGCCCCTCAATCGCAGCATTCACGAGTCGCACGTAGTCGGCATGCGGATCCTCGGAAGCGGGAACGAGGTATGACGCCGCTCGCGCCTCTGCATACCAGTCAGGCGCGGCGCGTACCGAGGAGCGGCGTGCGACACCAGTCGAGTGGGACATCGGCGATCGAATCTGGCTCGAATCCGAGCCCGATCTCATACGTTTTCTGTTCGCCGGCCTGAAGCTCGTGCAGATCGTCGTACTGTGGCGCCGGCAGGCGCAGGGTAATACGCCGCTCGTCCGCCTCGGACGCAATCGGACAATTCTGCCAGAAATGTCTGACTGTTGCCGACACCTCGCCGTCGGGGTCCCGAAGAACCAGGGTGGGTGAAGCGCGCAGTCCGTGTTCGTCGCACAGGCCGCCGCGCAGGTGATAGCCGCGGAAGCGATTCCGGACCTGGCCAAATCGATTGAGGTGCGCCGCGCTGCGCCAGTTCTCTCCGCCGCTCGAGTCCTGATACACCGTCAGCGGCGTCCCCAGGACCCTCAGCGGAGCGTGCTCTTCGACTGAACCGAGAACATCCGCCCCAGTCGTCCCGACCGACTCGATGGCCATCCACATCTCGGTGATGAAGATCGACCCCTCGTCCCCGAGCTCCCAGTAGCCGCCGGCGTGACGTGCCCGGCGGGGGTTGCGGATGGTCACGTGACAGCGAACCGCAGGCAGGTGACGGAATACCTGAACGCGCACGGTCAGATCGACGAGTGGTTCACCATCCGGCCGTCGCACGCCGGCCCGCGCGCATATCACGGATCTGATGGGCCCCGCTTCTTCAAGCCGGAGGGCGCTGAGTTTCACCACGGCTGCGACTCCCCTGTCGTCACGCAGCCCCAGTTCGACGAACGATCGCCTGGCGAATCCCGTCATCCCCGATCGTTCGTACTCGAATCCGGAATCCGCCAGAGCGTGGGAAGACCAATCGGCCGCACCCGACATCGACGATCACGCCCCGATCGCTCTCGTCGATGGAAAGCGCATCTTCTGCGGAGGGCCTCTCCGTGGCTCCTCCACGCAGCCGATAGACGACATCGCCACCCTGGCGGGGGTCGGCGCGAAAATCCAGGAGCACCCAGCGCGCCGAACCGTCGGCCCACCAATCGAGCGTGCGGGTTTGAATCTCGATGGGGTTGTTGTCGGGATCGAACAGCCACAGGCGGCTCGGGTCGGGGCACGCACCCCGCGGAAATGGCACGCCAAGCGTCACCGGTTCACCACGACGGCTGGTGCTGAGATCGTTTTGGGAAACGATGAGGGGAATGTCGATCGCGGGAGCGGGCGCTGAGGAAGAGTTGGCCGGCGCTTCTATCACTGACCGGCGGTCCGATCCCTCACGATTCGCAGCCGGGTGCTTCCTTTCGCCATGGCCACGGCGGGAACCGTAACCAATCCCCATCGATCGGCCACAACTCGACCCGACTGGTTAGAATCCGTCGACCACGCGAAACCGTCGCCAGGCTTCACCTTGAACTGCTGGCAGCGCCGGGGCGTGACGTCCACCGTGCACCGCGCCGCCGGGGCCGATTCCCGCAACTGCAGCGTCATCTCCCAGCGATCCGCTTGATCGACGATATCGTCGGTCGCCCAAGACAGATGACGATTGATTTGTCCGACCGGATCGCCGTTGTCCGGTGACCCGTTGCCGGGATTGCCGTCGAGGCTGCAGTTGGTAAAGGCGGGCAGCGACTGGTTGACGCGAATGTCGATCGGCATCTCACGCTGATCGCCATCTGGCATGATCGCGCGCTGGCCGTGGCTCTCCTGGCCCCAGACGAAGAGGTGCGGTCGCTTCGTTTCCTGTAGGGCACGGGCGAAATCGACCGCCTGAGACCATCCGATGGCGCTGTCGTTCTTGCCGTTCGAAAAGGTAATGAACGCCGTCTCGCGCTCAGGGTATTGACGAAGGTACCAGACGTCGTCGTAGTAGTCCCAGACGGGCGTGCCGTCCTCGAACCGAACGCCCCACTCGGGGTCGCCGTAAGCGCCGGCATACGAACCCTTGAACCCCGGCGATTGGCTGGGCCTGTGCACGCCAACCCATCCGATGCTCCACGCGATTCTATCGGGGTACCTGATGGCGAGCATGGTGGACCCACTGCCACCCATCGAGATACCGCCGGCGAACGTCCTGGAGGTGTCGACCTTGAAGTTCGAAGCAGTCCAGTCGAGAAACGACAGCAAGCGCCGTTGCGTATACGGTCGCACGACGCCCCGCTGCCAATCCTGACTGCGGCGCGGCGAGCCATCGAAGTAGGACTCGTGGTAGCCGGTCCACCAGTCGTATGGAATCTGATTCGTCGCAACGAGCAGCGCGCCTTGAGCGGCATTGAACCACCAGCCGTGTCCTCCCGTCAGGCTGCCGCCCCAGGCGTGCAGGTGTAGGCCAACCGGCGCCGGAGAGCGGCGCGTCGGAGGAACGCCAATCAGGTAGTCATAGGGCTTACCCTCGACGCTCGCGTTCGGTGGCGACTCCCAGCGCACGTAGAAACGAAGTTCGGGCCGCTCGACATAGACGTGAATCGCGGGTTTTTCCACCCGCTGAAGCACCGGGATCCCCTGCCCAACGGTCTCGCTGACTGGTGTCGCCAACGCGTTCGATGAGCTGATCGATCGGGTTTCCTGCCCTCCAACTGTCACCGTTACCGCATAGTACGAGCGCCCGGGTGTCCCGGGATTCAGTACCGCCAACCCCGCCTCCTCGGGAAGTGGCGCCGCGTCGTCTTCGATGACATAGCGGAGAGCCGGCGCTTTGGGCTTCGCGTTGCCATAGAACTCAGTGTTCCAGGCCGTCAGCGAGGGCACTTCAGCAACCGGCTTCAAGCCACTCACGGATTGAATCGGTTGAAGCGACTGGTAGATCCGGTACCGAACCCCACGCTTCTGCAGATCGGCTCGTATCTTCTGCAGCTCTTCGACAGAAATCGAGGCAGGGAAGTCCGGGGCATTGACCTCGCGCCATGTGAGGAAGGTTTGCCCGGCGCGGTGGAACGCCGCCAGCCCGGTGACTTGGCCAGCTTGACGCGGGGCCGCTGACGCGAACCATCCGAAAACGAGAATGGCTACAAGAGCCAGGATCCCACGACCGAGTGTGAAACGCCCGTGTCCGGTAACAGCCTGGATAGCCACCGTGTAACGTTCCCGGAATACTGTAATCCTAATTACGATTTGGACGGTCGCACGCGACCGATCGCGCCCTGTTCACACGAATCTATCGGCGCTCGAGAGGCACAGCTGTTGCAGCGGACCGTCGCGCAGCGCTCTCTGCTTCGCGTCCCGAGACTGACCATGACCATTGCATATTGTCCGAAGCGGGCCGCCCTCCCGTACCTCGCCTCGGCGTGGGTGGCGTTGCTCGCATCTCCCGGCCTCGCAGGCGCGCAGGGTCATCATGCTGGTGCGAGCGGGTTACCTCATAACATACCAGACTTCTGCGAGGCCGCCACCGTCAGAAGCGTCGGCAGCGGCGCCTGGTCCAGTCCGGCAACCTGGTCCGCCGGCCGGGTACCCGTCGCCGGCGAGGGTGTGTCGATCGGCAATGGCACGACGGTCACCTACGACGTCGTGAGCAATGCGGCGCTGGCGTGTGTCGACGTCCATGGAGCCTTGCGATTCCGGACCGACATCAACACGCGTTTGACGGTTGGCACGCTGGAAGTTTTGCCAAGCGGCTCGATCGAAATGGGTACACAGGCATCACCGGTGGCCGCGGGAGTGACGGCGGAACTCGTGATTGCCGACCGACCCCTGAACACCAGCACCGACCCGGAGCAGTACGGCACCGGGTTCATTGCGTTCGGTCGTGTCAGAATTCACGGCGCCGTCAAGTCGCCGACCTTCGATCGCCTGACCCGCGAGCCGATGGCCGGCACCGCGGCGCTGACGGCCACGCAGACGCTGGCGGGGTGGGCGGCCGGAGACCGCCTGGTCATACCCGATAGCCGACATCTGAAGTTCAACGAGGTCGATTCGAGGTTCTCCCTCCAGGGCGAGGAGCTCACGCTCGGTTCCGCCAGCGGCGCCCAACTCAACCTGACGAGCGCCTTGCGATTCAACCATCCCGGTGCCAGAAACGGCGACGGCGTTCTCGAATTCCTGCCTCACATCGGCAACCTGACGCGCAACGTCATCATCCGCTCCCAAAGCCCGACCGGGACGCGCGGGCACGTCATCTTCAGTGGACGGGCAGACGTCGATGTCCGTTACGCCTTGTTCAAGGACCTCGGCCGGACCACCGTGGCGCCGCTCGACGACACGACGTTCGATTCGGGCGGGCACCCGACGCACATCGGGACCAATCAGACTGGACGGTATTCGTTGCACCTCCACCACCTGATGGGACCCTCGGCTGCGCCGTCGAGCGGATATCAGTACGTGCTCAGGGGGAACGCGATCGACGGTGGCACGAAGTGGGGCATCGCCATCCACAACACCCATTACGGGCTCGTGAGTGACAATGTCCTGTACAACATCGGCGGCGCGTTGCTCATGGCCGAGGACGGTTCCGAGAGCTACAACGTCATCGAGCGCAATTTCGGTGTGCGGGCGTTTGGCAGCGGAGGTCGCAACGCGGGCGGGCGCGAAGGCATCGGCTTTTACTTCCGCGGGCCGAACAACTATGTCCGTGACAACGTCGCCACAACGCTCACACACCAGGAATCGTACGGCTACAAGTACTTCCTCGAGTATCTGGGCAACATCCGCATCCCGAACTTTCCAGGGGCGGATACGACCGTGTCGGGGCAGTACACCGTGCGGAGCGGCCATGAGATCCCAGTCCGCGAGTTCGCGCGCAACGAAGTCTACGGCGCGACGCCTCGAGGGCTAGTGTACTGGTGGGTAGGGAGCGTCTGGCGGACGCCGGCGGCGACCGATCCTTCGATCTTCAAAGATCTTCGCGTATGGCATGTCCACAACAAGGCAGTGGTCCAGTATCCGAGTTCGCAGGTCGTCCTCGACGGCTTGGTGGTGCGGGGCGTGCTGCACGACACGACCTGTTGCGCAACGGGCTACGACGGGGGTGACTACGATGCGGATCGGTTCGTCATCAGGAACGCCAACATTCAGGGGATGAGTACCGGCATCAGTATCTCGACCGCCAGCGGCCTTTCCAAGGTGCCACAACGCATCGAAAACAGCTACCTGCGAAACCGAACGAATCTGGCCATGGGAACCATGTTCACGAGCTCTCACACCACCAACGGCATCCAGCCCCGCCAGGTCATCGTCACCGACACCACGTTTGTCACCCCCGCTGCCGTCAGCGGGGCGCATGCGATTGTCCGGTTGTGCAGTACCACCCCCACGCGCGATCTCATCACGCTCGACGAGCTGCGGGTTTACAACTACAATCGTCAAGCTGGCGATAACTTCCGGGTGTACTACGCCGCGCAGGCGCCAGGCTTCATCGTTCCACGGACAATCCTGAACTCCGACAACACCCCCAAGCTGCTTGGCTCACCGGTCGCCGGCCTGACCAATCAACAGAACTGGCTCACGTATGGGATTGCGATTGCCGGCGGCGTGGCGCCCTGCTCCACGGCGAGGGCGGGCATCGATGGCTTTACCTGCGGGATTTCCGGCTCGGCTCCACCGAGACCTCCGTCGCCGCCGAGCAACGTCATCCTGACGAAGTAGATCGGGCTCGCTTAGGGAATGCCTCGGACGATGGAAGGGCCAAGAAGCGTCGCGACCGGCACGGGCAGCCGCCTCCAGAGCTCGATGCCGGTCCTGAACTTCGGGTTCTTCGGGCTTTGATCGGGAAGCTGGCGGCCGGCCAGATACGGGTACTCCCAGGACAGACTCTGCGGCACGGCGCCCCACTGCCGCTTGAAGTGGTAGGTGCCTTCTTCAGGTGTTGAGCGGCCAAAATCAAGAGTCGTCTTGCCCGCGGCGATGGCGCGTGTCATCAGCGTCCAGTACAGCAGCATGTTGGGGCACATCGCGCGATGGGACCTCAGCGAGCAGGCCCAGGGAACCTCGAGCCGCTCATGATGTGAATAGCTGATGGCTCCTGCCACGGCCTTGTCTCCCAGTCGCACCAGCACCGTCTCGACGCTGCCCGGAAACTGCGCGTGCATCTGCTCGAAGAAACGCCGCGAATAGACTGGCGTGCCCAGGTCGCGCATGTTTTCGGCGAAGACCTCATAGAAATCTGAGACGAGCTCCGCACCGCCCGCCTCCGCGCGCAGGCCGCTCTTCTCCGCCTTGCGAACCTGGTTTCGCACCTTGTGATCGAGCCGCTTCCACATGGACGTCTCATTCGACTCGAGGGCCAGCAGCATCGCGACCTTGTGCTGCCTCACCGGGTATTCCGGAAATCGCCGCGACACGTGTCTGAGTTCGAGGTACGTCAACCGCCGCGCGCGACATCGCTCCACCGCCGTCTCGACGAGCGCGCGCACGGCAGGGGCGTCGCCCAGCGCGCCGCCGTAGTTGACGAAGGGCAACGACACCATAAAGCGGCCAAACAGCCAGCTCCGCATGATGACGAGCGGCAAGACGCCCACAATCTGTGCTTCAGCGCGGGCCACGAGGTAGTCGGTCTCGTGGCCGAATGCATTTTCGAATACGCGCCTCCACCGGTGATCGTGATAGCCGGAGGCGTCGGGGCTCTGGTTCACGAACTCGTCCCACTCCTCTTCGGTCCAGCGACTCGACACCTCGAGCTCGTGAGGTCGCGTCACGCTAGGCCCCGCGGCTCAGAAGAACGGTCTTGATCGTCGAGAACAGGATGAACAAATCCAGCGCGATCGACATGTTCTTGACGTAGTAGAGGTCATACTGAAGCTTCTCGAAGGCGTCTTCGACGCTGGCGCCGTAGGTGTACTGGACTTGCGCCCAGCCCGTGAGCCCCGGGCGCACGACATGTCGCTGGCCGTAGAACGGAATGACGCTGCTCAGCCGCTGGATGAACTCCGGGCGTTCGGGTCGCGGGCCCACCATGCTCATATCGCCTTTCAGAACGTTCCAGAGTTGCGGGAGCTCGTCGAGGCGGGCCCGTCTGAGGAATCCTCCAATCGGTGTCACCCGATCGTCGCCGGCCTTGCTCGCCCAGACCGCGCCGGTGACCGCTTCGGCGTCCGGTCTCATCGATCGAAACTTGTGGACCGTGAACTTGCGGCCTTGGAGCCCGACCCGCTCTTGGTGGTAGAACACGGGTCCGCGCGACGAGAGCTTCAATGCGACGGCTATCAGGCCCATCACGGGCAGGGCCAGCACCACTCCCACGCTCGCCACCGTCAGATCGAATGCGCGCTTCAGGCCACGAAGGGCCGCGGTCTTTCGAAACCCGGTCGAGAAGATCAGCCAGCTCGGACGAAGGTTTTCGACGGCGATCTTGCCCGTGTACTCCTCGTAGACCGAGGCCAGATGATCGAACCTCACGCCATCGAGCCTCATCTCCAGCAGCTTGTCCATGGGCAGCTTGCCCCTGGCATCCGCCAGACTCACCACGACGCGATCCACCGAACGGGCACGAACGATCGCGGGAATCTCGTCGATCGTGCCAATCACTCCCGGATTCAGCACCGGCGATCCGACTCGGGCCGGATCCGCGTCCACGAACCCGACGATTTCCACGCCCAGGTCGTGTCTGCGATCGAACAGCTCACGAACCAGGCCGATGGCGGCGGCGTTGACGCCCACGAGAAGGAGCCGTTCTCTCGGACCCAGGCTGCGGCTCAGCCATTCGAACGCGAGACGCCATCCGGTGACCGCCGTGATGACGAGGAACGAGGCAAGCACGAACACGCCGCGCCCGATCATGAGGCTCGGCAGCCAGTAGTAGACGCCTGCCAGCACGAACGATGTCAGCGCGAGGGCGCGGACCGCGCGAACGAACAGATCGCGGCGATCCTTGATGCTTCGCAGGTCGTACAGATCGCCCAGGTAGAGACAGAGCTGGCAGACGACCGCAATCAGGAAGACTTTGAGAGAGCCTTCGAACGTGAACAGACTCCAGGCGCCACGCCCGAGCCGAATCCAGGCGCTGACAAAGACGGCGGCCACGATGAGCAGGGTCTCGAATGCGATCAGCGCGACCGAGCGGATCGTGACGCCTGAACCCATCCCACATGTCTCCCTTGCCGCGTGGCGGTCTACCGGCGCGCGGCGTCGTTCGAGTAATAACGGTGGTAGTACTCTCCGTTCGAGAGCCGGCGCTGCTCCACCCTGTTGAGCACCACGCCGATGATCTTGTCTCGTCCGAGGGCAGCCACGGCTTTGCTGACCGCTTCAAACGGAGCCACGCCGGCGGCAATCACGAGAATGGATACATCCACCATGTCCGCAAGAAGCGTGGCATCCGACAACAACCCCACCGGCGGGGTGTCGAGGACGACCCACTCGAATCGTTCCGAGGCCTCCTGGAGCAGCCGCCGCATGCGTTCGGACGTCAGGCTGCTCATCGGATCCACCTCGGGTCGCCCTGCGGTGAGCACCGAGAGATGGGGAGAGAGCTCGACCAGTGACAGCTTCTGATCCCGTGACGCGTTGATTCCCTCCGACAAGCCAGAGACGTTTGGGACCTTGAAGACCTCGTGGATCATCGGGCGGCGCAGATCGGCATCGATCAACAGCACCCGGCGTCGATAGGATTCGCTCAGCGTCAGCGCCAGATTCGTCGCCGTCAAGGTCTTGCCTTCGCCTGCGAGCGCACTGGCCACCATGACCGTCTTGATACCGTGATCGATCTGCGCTTGATGGAGGGTCGCCGCCAGCCGGCGGTACTGTTCGACCGGTGCGGCAGGCGTCGCCGTCGAGATGACGAGCCGCTCACCGTATGCGTCGCTGAAGGTCGCCATGGTCGTCGCGACCTCAGGAAACATCGGCGTCGTCAGAGGCGGCACGGAGTGAACCGGTTCCTCAGGCGCTTCGCGCTCGGGCGCGTAGATTCCCAGACCATCGACCAGCGGGGGCGCGGGGACGGGCTCCGAACGTCCGGCCGGGAACTGTTCCAGATCGATGGGGGCCTGCCGCGGCGCTTCACTGGGCAGCTTCAGCGTTGCGCCAGACTTCTTCAGTGCTTCTTCTATGCGAGACATCTACTCCTCAACGGCCTCACGAGAGTCGTGCTCATGATCAGAAAAATGAGAAACGCCGGCGCTTGTTGACTTGACTGAAGAGCGAGGGCAGCTCCGGTGTCTTCCGAACACTCGCCTCGTCCCGGGGTCTCGCCGGGATCGCGGTCGGCACGGCCACTCGCTCCGGCGCGTCGGTGATCGGGTCGGCGAGCGCGGGAGCCGGGTCCTGGTTGAAATCAAGATCGCGGCACGCTTCCATGACCAGATCGTGACCCACAGGCCGGCGGCCGACGGCGAATCCGTTGATGAGCGCGTTGTCGCCGATCACGCTGATGGTTCGCGGAATGCCCCGTGACTGCTCGTGAATCGCGACGACAGCCTCGCGGGTAAACACGTCGCGTCCGTCACCACCCGCCGATCGCAGTCGCGCCGCGATATACGCGGCCGTTTCGCGCAGGTCCAGGGGCCGCAGGTCGCATCGAAGGGCAATGCGCTGTTTCAGCTGCCGGAGTGACGGCTCGTTCAACCGATCGGCCAGTTCGGGCTGTCCCGCCAGCACGACCGGCAGCAGCTTTCCCGAATCGGTCTCCATGTTCGCCAGAAGGCGAACCTCTTCGAGCAGCTCGTACGAGAGGCTCTGCGCCTCGTCGATCACGAGAGCGGTCACACGGCCCTCGTCGACCTGCCGTCGCAGGGCACGCTCGAGCTCGGCCAGAAAGACGGTTTTAGATTGCGCCGCCAACGGTCCCAGCGAGAACCCACGCGCGAGAAACTCGAAGAACTCCTCGCGGGTCAACGTCGGATTGCTGACATAGATGCAACTGGCTGATTCGTCGCGCTGCGCGGCCAGAGCCGCCCGGATCAGCGTCGTCTTTCCCGTGCCGGCCTCGCCGACGAGCAGCGTCGTGCCTTTCCGTGAGCTGATCCCGTACTGAAGGGTGCTCAACACCGCCCGATGCTTGGGCGTCAGGAACAGGTAGCGAAGGTTCGAGGTGAGCTCGAACGGCGACTCGTTGAGACCAAAGAACCGTGCGTACATCACTCCACCAGCAATCAGGACTTCAGCGACCAGAATACAATCGCCGCCACGATGATCGTGGCTGTGGTCGTTGCCGAAATCAACATCCGCCGACGGCGCTGGCGCTTCCGCTCGATTGTCGTCAGCATCGTGGGAATCGTGGCCAGGACGGGCAGATTCAGCGTGGTCACGACGTCCTCGTCAGTCTTGAGCGTCGAATCTCGCACCTCCATCAGGGCGACGAGCCCGACTCCGAGACCGAGGCCGAACAGCAGACCGAAAAGGTTCAACTGCAAGCGCTTCGGACTGAAAGGCCGTTCCGGCAGGCGTGCCGGATCGAGAACCTTGAACTGCTCGCCGATCTGGCGGCGTTCGAGATTGGCCGACACCTGCGCATCTTCCTTCTTCGCCAACAGGCTCGTGTAAGCCCCCTGCAGCGTTTCGTAGTCGCGCGTGAGCTCGATCAATTCGGACTCCCGTGTGGGCGTCGCCTCGAGCCGGGCCTGATACACCGTATTCTGGGCACGCAGTCGCTTCTCCTCGGCCTGACGGTCCGCCATCTGGGCTTCGACGCTACGCAGCTCGCTGCGAAGCTCGCTGATGCGGCGGCGGCGCTGCGCTTCTTCGGGATCGACCGTGGCCGAATCGGAAGCCAGCTCGGGGGAGATTGGACGTTCGAGCGCCTCGGCATCGGCTTTTTTCTGCAGCTCACGAATCGTCCGTTTCGTCTGGATGATGTCGGGGTGCTCCGGCTTGAGGCGGAGCTCCAACGCCCGCAAGAACCGGTTCGCCTCGGCGAGCTGCTGGGCCGCCGTCCCGCCTGCAAGTGGCGCTACCCCACCGGCCGTGCGGCCGTCATCCGTCGGAGTTGGAACGGTTCTGGGAGGCACCGCCAGGCTCGCTTCGGCGAGCGCCCGCTCGAGTACCAGCCGCCGCTCGCGATCGTGGTCGAGCGCTTCGGTGAGTGTCTGAAGCTGCACCTGGACATTCTGCTGCGCCGCCAGATTCGCCGTCACCTGCGTGGGGAGCTCCCCGCTGAATTGGCGACGGTAAGCCTCGAGCTTCTTCTCGTGCTCGATCAACCGGCGGCGCGCGTCGGCCAGCTGGGAATCGAGAAACTCGCTGGTGCCCTGTGCGAGCACCTCCCGATCGCGGAGGTTCTCTTCGATGAACAGGGACGCGAGCCGCTCCGCGACGCGCATCGCGGTCCTCGGTTCCTTGGACACATAGCTGATCTGGAAGGCATCGCCCTTCACGATCTGCACGTCAATGTCCTTGCGCATCTGCTCGACGACATCCTCCATGGGCTTGAGCGTGCGCTCGCGCTGATAGAGGTCGAAGTCCTGAATCACACGCTCCAGTCTGGTCCGGCTCAAGATCTGCTGGCTGATCGACTGCAAGCGATCCTCGATCCGTGTGGTCACGGTGGATCGCACATAGGATTCGGGAACCCGCTGGGGAACGACCAGGATCAGCGTTTCCGAGCGATACCAGTCCGGCAGTCTGTCTGTGATCAACAGCGTCGCCGCCGCGGCCAGCGCCCACACCAGGGCCAGAAACTTCCATCTGCGCCGGAGAACCCGCGTGATATCAGCCGCGGTGTAATTCTTGCCTGGTAACACGACTCACCTCACTAAAAGACCGGAAGCCAGACCGACAGTCCCACGCGAGCGCCCTGGCGGCCCAGGTTCTGGGGCATGCTCGTAGGCAGCGCTATCGTGTCATCGAAGTCATACTGATAGTAGACGTGCTCTGCGTCCAAGGCCGCGTAGCGGGTCAACGTGTACTGGAGGCGGTTCGACACGACGGCGGTATCGTACGCCGAGCTTCCGTCCAGGCCCACCGATCCGAGTGAACCGCTGACGGCTCCGCGGTAAGACAGGCGTGGCGACAACAACCCTCCAACGGACGCAATCAAGGAGTCCGAAAAGAACGGCTCTTCGAAACCGCCTACGAACTGAATTCCGCGGTCGTAGGTCAAGTTCGCATTCCAGGTGCGCTTGAACGCGGCGTTCAGCGACGCGTTCCCCACGACCCGATACTGCGTGTCCGACTGGGTCTGGACGATGGCCGAACCCGTGCTGAATCTAAACGTGACTTGGCGCGTCAGCGACAGCGAGCGCCCATAGTCCACGCCGACGTCCAGGTCGTGCTGCCGGATTGGCTCCACACCCGACTCGACGAGGCTATACCGGCCTTCCCGGTATCCGTAGCCTATTCGCAATCCGGTGTTCCGCGTCAGCGCGCGCCGGTACCCGGCGCTGGCATGTTGTGACCGCACCGTCGAGACGTCGCCCGAAAACACCTCGCTCTGAAAATCGTATTCAAAATAGAGCGACGAGCGACGCGAGAGCTCCGTATTTGCACCCACGCCGGTGTTCAGCGTCACGGCCTCGAGCTGCCCGACCGCCGAATCGGGGCTGGGAAGTGGGACCTGACCCGGGGGCGGCGTGCCGAGAACGGGGACCACCCCGAAATAGTACAAGGGCGAATAGGTAGCGCTCTGGTTCAGCGTGAAGGCCGTGTTGCGGAACGTCGTCGAGATCCCGGCACCTCCGTAGTAACTCGGCCCCGTAAGACGTTCGAACCCCCGGTAGTAGCGATACGTCGCCCCCCCGCTCGCGCCGAACCCCACCCGCTCGCCTGGCCGCGCATAGTTGAGCGAAGCGCTGGCCGACGTAAAGAACCCGCCGACCTGATGCAGTGGCGACGGTGAGCCCCCGCCGACTCCCTGTTGGTCGGCCAGCACGTTGTCGTCGTACCCTTCGGTCACGTTCATCATGAGATCGAGCGTATGACGCTCACCCGGCGCATGTGGACCAGCCCCGGGGCGAGGCCCGAACACGCCGTCGTACGGGCGTTGCGGTGCGCGCTCCGGAGACTGCGGCGGAGGCGGCGCCTGCTGCTGCGCGGACGCGTTCTGACTGACGCCCACGACAACGGCGGCACCCGCCAAGACACGGCAGACGAGAATTCGGGTCGTCACTGAATGCCTCGTCGTCCTCAGGGAACAACGACCGTGTCACCGGGCTTGAGCACGATGTTCTGCTGCAAATTCTTACGCTTGATGATGGCCTTGTAGTCGAACGGGAACGACAACTGCTTGCCGTCCTCCGTGCGCATGACGACGATGTGCTTGGAGTCGGCGTACTCGCTCAAACCGCCGGCGATTGCCAACAGCTGCAGCACCGTGGTGGGGGTCATCAACGGGTAGGGACCGGGACGCGCGACCTGGCCCGTAATGTACACCCTGCGACTGTTGATTTGTTTGACAACGACCGTCGCGGTTGGATCCTCCAGGTAGCGAGCGGATGCCTCCACCAACTTCAGCCTCAGTTGTTCGGGCGTGAGACCTGCGGCCTGGATGTCGTTGAGCAACGGTAGAGAAATCCTCCCGTCGGGACGGACCGTCACATCCACCGTCAGGTCCTGATTCCGCCAGAACACAATGCCCAGGACGTCCTCGGCGCCGATCACATAGTCGTCGGGCAGCGCCGACGCCCCTGAAGGCGCGGCCGCCGGCGGTGGGGTCACTGCCGGTGCAGGCGGGCTGGCCGGTGATGAAGGCGCGCTCGACTGCGCAAAGGCGCCGGGCACGCTGATAACGCCGGCAATCGCGAGAATCACGAGGATTCGGCTTGTCATGGGAGCTACCTGTATTCCTTGAACGGAAGCTGGCAGTCGTGCTTGCGCAGAAAGTTCAGGAACCGCTTGTAGTCGCGTTGCTCCATGTTGAAGAGCTTGACGACGATCTTGTAGTTGCCGCGCGCCTCCTCGAGGCCCTTCCGGATGAGGTCGCGGACATTGGATCGCGTGATCTCACGCCGCATATACAGAGGGTACACCGTTGTCCAGAACGACTCGCGCTCGTCGAGCAGGCGCTTGTACAGGTCGTCAGCCACCGTCCGCCGGCGCTCGCGCTTCGGCCGAACGCTCATGCCATCAGCCGAACGAACCTCCGTCGGCAGGTCATCAATCGTGACGACCTCGTTCCGACCGGTGACCACGAGACGTTCGACGACATTCTCCAGCTCGCGGACGTTGCCGGGCCAGAAGTAGTCGCTCAGCGCCGAAAGCGCCTCGGGCGAAATCCCCCGCACGACATAGCCGTTGTTCCGCGTGAACTGCGCGAGGAAGTGCACGGTCAGCTCCAGCACGTCTTCCTTGCGGGTTCTGAGCGGCGGGACGACGAGATGAATGACGTTCAGGCGATAGAACAAGTCTTCCCGGAAGAGACCCTGCGTGATCATCTCGCGGAGGTTACGGTTGGTCGCCGCCACCACGCGCACGTCGACGCGACCTCCCACCCGATCGGCGCCCACTTTCTGGAGTTCGCCTGTTTCAAGGAATCGCAGCAGAAGACCCTGCATCCGAAGACTCATCTCGCCGATTTCGTCCAGGAACATCGTGCCTTGATCCGCCACCTCGAGCTTCCCAGGCTTGTCACGGTACGCGCCGGTAAAGCTGCCCTTGACGTGCCCGAACAGCTCCGACTCCAGGAGGGTCTCCGGCAAGCCGGCGCAACTCACCGCGATGAATGGCCGACTGCTTCGGGGACTCTGCACGTGGATGGCTTGAGCAACCAGCTCCTTGCCCACGCCGCTCTCGCCTGTGATCAGCACCTTCGCCTCGGAGCGCGCAACCCGCGCGATCTCCTGCTTCAATTCGATCATCGAGGCGCTCGCGCCAACCAACTCACTCTGACCGTTGTTTCTCATGACCGTTCCTTGAGCCGTCCACCACGGCCGCCGGCACCCCAGCGCTCGCCAACCGCGAGCACCGCCCACCTGCCAGAACCAGCCCGGTAACCGACCTGCAAACCCAGGGAGTCGTATCCGCGCTTGAGGAAGGGATGTCCACGTTCGGGGGAGCTCGTTCAGCCCTTTCGAAGACGCGGGGGATCGGTTTGCAAAGAGCCAGCCATTAGGTGCCAGGGGGCCAAAAACCCGTTACTGATTGAAGATAAGTGCCTTAGCTCATCGTTGAGAACCGGCTCTGGGTGTGCGGCTCTCGGCGTTCTCCGGCGTGGGCGCCCTGAAAAGCCAGGAATCGCTGACAAAAGTCTTCCTGGCGCGCGTATGGATGCTTCAGTCTGCCGCCCAGTGTACTACCTGCAGGCGCCGAGGGGTGGTTGGAGAGATGCGGTGGCCGAACAGGGGACTTCCAGGGGGCCTGGCACGTCCAGAGCCCTGACGGGCGGATCACGCCACAGGCGCCACGTATCCCTCCTGCTCGAGCAGCCCGATGATTCGATCAGCGGCCTGCCCGGGCGACAGCTGGGTGGTCTGAATCGTCAGGGTGGCATCGACGGGTTCTTCGGTACGGATTGGAGATTCCCGTGAACTGCTGCAGGATGCCTGCGCGCGCCTTCGCGTACAGCCCCTTTCGGTCGCGAGCCTCGCACACCTCCAGAGGGGTCGCCACAAAGACCAGGATGAAGGCGCCGAGCGGCTCGATCATGCGCCGCACTTCCTTCCGCACCTGGTCATAGGGCGCGATGGGTGCGCACAGGGCGATGCCGCCATTCCTGGTGACCTCGGAGGCGACATAGCCGATGCGCCGGATGTTGATGTCGCGGTGCTCCTTCGAGAACCCCAGTTCCGACGAGAGGTGCTTGCGCACCAGGTCGCCGTCCAGCAGCGTCACGGGACGGCTTCCCCGTTCCAGGAGCTTCACGAGCAGTGCGTTGGCAATGGTGGACTTGCCCGAGCCGGAAAGACCGGTGAAGAACACCGTGATGCCCTGGGCGCTGCGCGGAGGGTGCGTCGACCGCAGCTCGGTCACGACTGCGGGAAAGGTGAACCAGGACGGAATCTCTCCCCCGCTGGCGAGTCGTCGCCTGAGCTCGGTGCCCGAAATGTCCAGGACCTTGGCGCCTTCGGGTACGGCATCCTCGGGAAAGTACCGGGCGTAGTCCACGGCGTACACCATCTGACGGAACGGTACCATGCCGACACCGAGCTCCTTTTCGTGTTGACGCAGCAGCTCCTGGGCATCGTAGGGACCATAGAACGGCGTGCCGGCGCTATCGCGTCCCGGACCTGCATGGTCGCGACCGACGATCAGATGCGTACATCCGTGATTCTTCCGGATGATCGCGTGCCACACCGCTTCGCGCGGACCGGCCATCCGCATGGCCAGCGGCAAGAGCGCGAGGTGCGCCTGATCGGGGGGATAGGTTGACAGGACGGCGCGGTAACATCGGACGCGGGTGTAGTGATCGACATCCCCCGGCTTCGTCATCCCGACGACCGGGTGAATCAGGAGACGAGCGTCGACCTCGTCGGCTGCCCGACGCGTGAGCTCCTGATGGGCCCTGTGCATAGGATTTCTGGTCTGGAACGCGACGATTCTGGTCCACCCGCGGCGCGCAAACTCGTCACGTAGCTCGGCTGGCGTGGCTCTGAGCGACGGATAGTCGTAATGGAGCGGAAGCTGAAGTCCCTCCACCCGTCCGCCAACATAGACGGTGCGATTGTGTCCGAGCAGCGCTGCCACGCCAGGGTGTTCGGAGCTGGCGGTTCCGAAGACCGCGACCGCCTCGGCCTCGCGGTCGGGCGTCCAGACGTCCTCGACGGCCAGCGCGGCGATCATGACGCCTTCAGGATCACGCAGCGCGATTGTGTCCCCAGGCGTCAACGTCTGGCCAAATTCTGGTGACACGTCCAGTGTGATGGGCATGGGCCACAGGAGGCCGTTCTGTAGCCGCATGGTCCGACAGACCGATTCGTAATCTTCGCGGCCCATGAATCCGGTGAGCGGCGAGAAGCCGCCGTCCATGAGCAGCTCCAGGTCGCACATCTGCCGGGCGGTGAGGTCCCATGACGGCCAGGACCGAGACGCCTCCCGGAGCTGCAGTCTGCGGGGCTCGTCGCCCAGCAGATTCACAAGAGTTCCGCCGTGCGGCGCAATGAGTGCGTTCGTGTCGAGCATGCCGGTCCCAGAAGTCACGCCTGTCTCGTCCTCACATACCGGCTGGCGCGGAGGGAGTGTCCGGTCTCAGCCGAGTTCGGTAAGATTTGGCACCCGCTCGGGAAGCGGTGGCCTGTCTTCGGATCGCTTCGGACGAGCCCGACCGCAGAACCGTTTGTACTCGTCGGGCGGAAGGCCCACGACGCCCAGCCATTCAGCGCGGCGCACGCCGTCGCCGTGATAATCGGAGCCGCCCGTTACCGCCAGTCCGTATTGCCGGGCGAGTTCGAGGTACCGGCCGGTGTCCGCTGCGGTGTGGTCGCCATGGTAGGCCTCGAGAGCCCCCAGCCCGGCATCGACCAGCGGCGGGATCAGCTCGTCGCGGCCGAGCACTCCGGGATGGGCCAGAGACGCGACCCCGCCGGCGCACCGGATCACCTGGACCACATCGGACGGCGAGCGTCCCTGCCGGGGCACGTACGCTGGCTTGCCCTCCCCCAGGTATCGGTCGAAGGCCTCACGGATGCTGCTCACGTACCCCGCCTCGACCAGCGCTCGTGCAAGAACAGGTCGAGCAGTCGCAATGCCGCTTGCCGCGCCACCGCCCGCAGCCAGCACACGCTCGACGTCTATGGGCACGTTGAGAGCCGCAAGCCGAGCGGCAATGTCTCGGGCTCGAATCACGCGACTCTGACGGCCCGCGGCGAGCAAGCGGCACAGTTCCGGCGTCGTTGGATCGATGAAATACCCTAGAACGTGCACGTCGCGTCCCTGATAGACCGCAGTGATCTCAGTGCCGGGGAGGAACTCGAGACCGGCATGGACCGCCGCGGCAGCCGATTCGACGAGGCCTGCCGTTGTATCGTGATCGGTCACGCTGAAGACCGTAATGCCCGCCCGGGGCAGGCGACCAACCAGCTCGGTCGGGCTGCAGCACCCATCCGAGGCAGTCGTATGCATGTGCAGATCAATCATCGGTTCATGACTCGGCCGGCCGCGGCGTGTATTTTCTCAGGAAGCCTGGCTGGCGCCGGCAAGCGATGCGAGACCGCTGGCGTCGATCGGACGGGCGTTGGCGACCATCCTATCGATGGGCGCAAACGCAAAGTCTCTCACGAGCTGCCGCAGGCGCGCTTCGGTCTTGTCGAGATTCCTGTAGTGGCGGAACCGCCCGATCGCATCCGCCGGCAGGCGCGGTTGGTCGGGGTCGATCTCCCACGGATGGATATAGAACACGGCCGGCTTTCCCTCGACGCGGTTGACCCGGGCGATGCCTCGGAACGTCCACCAATACGGGAAGATGCGGAAGTAGCCGCCCCCTGCAACCGGCACGTTCAGCCGGCCCAGTCGCACAGTCGAGGCCGGCACTTCGACCAGCGGCCGTCCACCCCGCTCGATGAGGAAAGCATGTCGGGGGGCGCTGGGAATGCCGTAGCGATCGTGACGGATCGGAAAGATGCTCGCATCGTAGGCGTAGCCCTCCTCGGCCAGAATATCCAGCGCCCAGAGCGTGCGGCTCGTGATCGAGTAACTTGGCGCCCGAAAGCCGAGCACACGCTTCTCTGCGAGCGACTCGAGCAGGTCCTTGGCGCGTCGAATGTCTTCGCGGAATTCTGACGGCGATTGATCGTAAATCAGCCGGTGACCATAACCGTGCGACGCCACCTCATGCTGTTCGCGGGCGATGGTCCGCACGAGCGCCGGAAAACGATCGGCCACCCAGCCCAGCACAAAGAAGGTCGCCTTGATACCAGCGTCGTCGAAGATGCGGATGAGACGCTCGGTGTTCGCACACACGCGGCTTTCACGGCTTGCCCACCCGTCCCGCGGCACGATGTCGTCGAAGGCGCTGACCTGGAAATAGTCCTCGACGTCTACCGTCATCGCGTTCACGACGGCGGCCATGGCTCAGGCGCCCTTTCGCGCCAGAACAGTCTTGATCGTCGAATAGATGATGAAGAGATCGAGCGCCAGGGACATGTTCTTGATGTAGGACAGGTCGTACTGAAGCTTCTGCAGGGCGTCCTCGACGCTTGCGCCGTAACTGTACCGAACTTGTGCCCAGCCTGCCATCACATCGACCGTGCGCGTTGCCGCAACCTGGAAGGTCGTCTTCCGGAATCCGAACGAAGATCAGCCAGCTCGGCCGTAGATTCTCAACCGCAATCTTACCAGTGTACTTCTCGTAGACAGTGGCGAGGTGATCGAGCCTTCCGACCAGCAGGAGGCGTTCGCTTGGGGAGGCCTAAGACGGCACTGTTGTGATGTGAACAGGTCTCCCTATCGATGGTATTTGTACGTCGGCAGCGTGAAGGTCTGGATCTGTCAACCGGTTACGAGGCCCAAGACCGCGCGAACAAGATCTCCGTACGTGGTGGAGAAGGAAAATCCGCGCTGCATGTAGACGATGAGGAGCGCGCTCGCCCAGCCAACGCACGCGGTGGCGACGACGGCCCATGCGAGGCGAATGGCTGGGGCCGAGGTTTCGAGCAGCGAGACGCCGACGGCGACCATCCCTGCACACTCGCTCCACATGCGGGCGCCGAATGAATCGCCCTGCAGACGACCCGACCACGCGGCAATCACATACAGCTGGACAATGGCGTGGGCGAGCAGCACCCAGCCAAACATCGGGACGCGCCGCCAGTTCAGAATGTAGCCCGCGCAGGCCACGACGACGATGGGCGAGAAGACGAGCAGCCCGCGAGCGGGATCCGCGAGAACTTTCAAGAAGTTGGGCTGGAACCAGTCGAACGTCTCACCGACCGCGTAATACCCGCTGATGATTCCCTCGCCAAAACTCACCGCGTACACCGCCGCCTGAAAGCCAATCGCGATGATCAGGAAGGCCACCCCTGTGACAGCGCCCTGCGTCCACACTTGTCGGTCACGTTGCCACACGCGAAGGAAATATGGCAGAAGCAACAAAAGGAGGAGAACCTGCTGGGGTCTGACGAGATAGAGCAGCCCGACCAGGGCGCCGAGGACGCTCAACTTGAGATTCGTCCGACCGTCGCCCCGAAGACTGTCAGCCACGAACACGGTCGCAATCACCAGGGTGAACGCCGTTGCGTGGGCCATGAAGATGACGGCCGTCGAATAACCAAACAGGCTGGTGCCCAACCAGGCACACCACACCGAAAAGATGGCCCACGGGGCTGATGACAATCGGCGAATCAGTGCGTACAACAGAGCGAGCCCGGCCGCGACCGCGAGAGCGAGACCGAAGGCGACCACCCGGATATCAGTGACGCTGTACCCGACCGCGCGCGTGTCGCCGCGCGGATCCGGAACCCAAGTGACTGCAGCCCAAAGCCACGGCGCCTCGATGATCGAGAGCCCGATCGGACGCTTGTGAAGAATCTGGCCTCTCTTGTCGCGCGGCAGTTCTTCGAAATAGCCATCGTGGTCGAAATCGAAAGGGTCGGTATGTGGCGTCAGGACAATGTCGTCCGATATGTTCAGGTCTCGACCAACGACAAGGCTCCGCGTGGCCGCGTAGTAGAATTGCGCGTCGTTGCCTCTCAGGAGGTGGCCGTAGTACCGTTCGACCCGCCACAGGGCGCACCCCTCGACGAGCACGACGGCCGCGAAGACAATTGCGGCTTGGATTCCGACTGCGCTCCATCTCATCCAGTCACCAGCATCGGCTGACGCGCGACCGATCGGAGAGTAGGGTGCCACACGAGATGGCCATCGCGCTCTCGACGAACGATGCGGGAGTATTGTGACAACGTCGATCTGGTGTCACCAACCTACCGGCCGATCCAGGTGACACGATACAGTACCTGAACCATTCCGTTCACGTCACCCTTCAGCCATGGCCACCACAACTGCCCCGATTGTTCGTCGCACGTTCGGCCGTTTCTTCAAACGTCTTCCAACACGCACGCTGCTCCTCGTCATGTCGGGGTTGAGCATGGCCGTGACGGCCTCGCGCGCGCAAACGCCCGTCGTGGTTCCACCACAAACGCTTTCGCTGAGCGCCTCTGGAACTGCGGCCGCGGACTGGTCGGACCGGGTGGCTCTCCTGGTCGGCGAGGGCCGACTGGCAAGGGCGCGCGTTCAGAGGGATTCCTGGATGTCAGGGCGGATGCACGAACGACTGGATCAATATCACCACGGACTTCCGGTATTCGGCGGCCAGGTGATCCGGCAGGTCGACGGTCGCTCGGTCCTCTCGGTTTTTGGACGAATCTTCACGGACGTCGCCCTCGACGTCGTGCCCGCCGTCGACGAGGAAACCGCCAGACTCGCGGCCGCGCGGGGCGAGGGCGCGGAGGCGATCACCTACGGAGAGGCTCAGCTTGGCATTCTGCCGCGACGCGACGGCGGGTACGCACTCGTCTACCGCATCGGCGTGCGCACGAAGGCCGACCGGCTGATCGTGTATGTCAACGCACGGACGGCAACGGTCGAGCGGCGCGACTGCCGGCTGATCGCGCAGGCTGGCGTGATTGGAAGCGGCACGGGGGTGTTCGGCGATCACAGGAAAGTGAGCACCAGACGATCGGCAGGTCAATACGAAACGTTCGATGCGCTCAGACCGACGCCAATCTCCACGCTCAACTTCGAAGGGAGCATCTTCCGGCTCGGAGATTTTCTGGTCACGGGCGAGACGTTCCCCTCGGATATCAGTCGCGATCGCGACAACGTCTGGGTGGACGGAGCCGTGGTGGACGCGCAGGTATTTCAGGGCTGGGTGCACGACTACTACTACACGCGCTTCAACCGGCTGAGCCTGGATGACGGCGGGCTGCCGATTCAGGGCATCGTCCATCCACTGCTCCGCGAAGGAGCCGAGGCCTTCAGCCCGGAGACGCGAGCCAGCTTCATCAACAACGCGCTCTATCTTGGCGACGGCTACATGCTCTACGGCGACGGCGACGGAGTGGTGTTCGACTATCTGGCGGGAGCGCTCGACGTGGTCGCGCACGAGTTGACGCACGGCGTCACCGATTACTCGTCCCAGCTCGAGTATCGAGACGAGTCCGGCGCCCTGAATGAGGCCTTCTCGGACATCATGGCCGCGTCTGTGGAATTCGCGTATGAGCCCGTCGGGAACGGGCCGCAGCAGAGCGACTGGTTGATCGCCGAGGATGTGAGCCTGTTCGAACCAGGGTTCCTTCGGTCGCTCGCCGATCCGAATGTCGTCGGCGATCCGGACCATTACAGCCTCCGCCAGTTCGTGGGGGAAGCGACCGACAACGGTGGCGTGCACGTCAATGCCAACATCGTCAATCAGGTATATTATTTGGCGGTGAACGGCGGCCGGAACCGCGTGTCTGGCCAGGTCGTCGACGGCGTGGGCCTCGAGAACATCGACCGGATGGAACAAATCTTCTATCGCGCCTTCGTCTTCTTTCTCGCCCCAACCGCCCAGTTCAGAGACGCCCGCGCCGCCACGCTCCAGGCCGCGGCCGAACTGTACGGTGCCACCAGTAACGAGCGCACCCAGGTGGCCCGAGCCTGGGCGGCCGCAGGAATCAACTAGATGCGAACGCTGGCAGCAACCTTTGTGATTCTGACGCTCCTGCCGTCTTTCTCTTTCGCGCAAACACGCGCCGGCACCGAGCGGTTTTTCCTCAGCGTAAATGGCGGCGTGCAGGCCATTCCGAACGATTTTTCACAGAGCGGCACCTTCGAGGAGTTTCTCGAAGAGGGCACCTTCGACGCCCGCTACGACCTGACGATTCCGCCGCAGGTGGATGGAGCGCTCCTGATACGAGTGTGGAGAAATATGCGCGCGGGCGTGGCCGTGTCGCACCTTTTCGGCGAAACGTCAACCGCTGTCACTGCGAGCGTGCCACATCCGTTCTTCTTCGACCAGCCGCGATCCGTCAGCGGGAGCGATGATTTGGCCCGCAGGGAAACGGCCACGCACGGGCTGCTTGCGTGGCCCTTCGCACTGAGTCCGTCCTTCGAGATGCTGCTCGAGGCGGGTCCCAGCTTCATCCACGTCGAACAGGCAGTCGTGGACGAGATTGCGTACGAGCACTCGTTCCCGTTCAATGAAGCCACGTTCCAGAGCGCCGTCGCTCCTCGCGTGAAAGAGAACGCCATTGGCTTCAATGTGGGAATGGATCTTTCGTGGAGCTTGTCGCGGCGCTTCGCTCTCGGCGCTCTCATCCGCTATTCACATGCGTCAGTCGATCTTCGCGCATCGGATCGAAACTCGGTGTCGAGCGATGCCGGAGGGTTGTTCACCGGCGGCGGACTGCGCGTGCGGTTCTAAGGCACACCAGCGCCCGGGTCGGGTCGTCGCCCACGCCAGGTGCGACGGCGTTCGGCCGATCCCGGGACCGGTATGATGGCGCCATCCCGATCCTCGTCGTTCACACGGCGGGTCCTTTCAGTCGTCAGACGCATTCCTCCCGGCCAGGTCGCAACCTACGGGGATGTCGCGGCACGGGCCGGGCAGCCGCGCGCCTGGCGCGCCGTGGGAAACATCATGCGGGGCTGCCAGGAGCCTGGCGTGCCCTGTCACAGGGTCGTCGGCGCCGGCGGGTCCCTGGGTGGCTACGGGGGGAACCTGGCGCTCAAGAGGGCGCTGCTCCGCGCCGAGGGCGTAGTGGTCGAAGGAGAGCGGATCCGCCTGTTCAACAGGGTGCGCGTCCTCGGAGCCGGCAGGTCCCGAGCCTGAGGGACTTCGCGGTCGAACCATTTGCCCTGGCCTTCGTATCCACTGGAGAGATGTCTCGGTTCCCCGCCGACGCACCCCCCGCCCGGCAACGATATCCATCCGCCTCCCCGTCTAAGGAGTTGAGGGAGAGGACGGTAGCCGACGTGGCGAGCGACCGGGATCTCGTGGCTCGCTGCCAGGCCGGCGACCGGGCGGCCTTCGAGATGCTCTATCAGCGGCACGCGGCCCGGCTCTACGCCGTGGCGTATCGAATGACTGGATCACGGGCCGACGCCGAAGACCTGCTGCAAGAGATCTTTTTACTCGCGTTTCGCCGCCTCAGGTACTTTTCGCGGCGAGGCCTCGCTCGGCACCTGGCTCTACCGGTTGGCTATGAATCGCTGTCTGGACCATGTGCGAAGCCGAGCGGCCCGAAACGACGGAGTGACCGGCTCGCTCGACGAATACTCGCTCGCACCGGCGGGCCGGTATGCCCCGGGGGCAGTTACGCCAACCCAGGTCGATCTCGAGCGTGCGATCGAGCGGCTGCCGGCGGCCTGCCGGGCCGCATTCGTGCTGCACGATGTTCAGGGGTTCGATCACCACGAAGTGGGGAAGATTCTGGGTATCGCCGAGGGCACGTCGAAGTCGCAGGTCCACAAAGCGCGGCTGAGAATTCGCGACTTCCTGACCGGTCGCGTATCGGATCCCTCCGATGCGGAATGACGTCATGGGGTGCGGAGCTTATCAGACAGCGATCGCCGACCTCCTCGACGGTTCGCTCGATCGCGAGGGCCAGGCATCGCTCGTTCATCACCTGGAGACCTGCCCTGAATGCTCGGCGGTCGTGCGCGATCTCCAGCAGATCAAGCGAGCCGCCGGCATGCTCTCGGCTCCCGAACCTTCGCCCTCCGTCTGGACTCGTGTCGCGGGCGCCCTCGATGCGGCTCGTGGCGACCAGAATCGCCGCACCGAGAGGCGGCGACTTCTTGCGGTCGCGGCAACCGTGCTGCTGGTGGTCGGCGCAGGCGCTCTGTATCGAACCCAGTCCGAGCGAACGGTGAACGAGGCGCCAGCCGCAACGACTGTGGCTTCCCCTGACGCGACTGGAACGATTGACGGTGCCAGCCTCGTCCAATCGATTGAAGAGGAGCTACGGTTGGCCGAGCAGCATTACGAGCGCGCGATCGCTGGACTCGAACAGGCGGCGCAGGTCGATCAGAAGGCGCTCGATCCGCAACTGGCGGCAACTCTCCAGAAGACCCTAGGTGTCATCGACCAAGCGATCGAAGAGAGCCGGGCGGCGGTACGCGCACAACCCGCAAGCCACCCCGCCCGCGACAGTCTGTTTGAGGCGTTCAAGAGCAAGGTGAGCTTGCTGCAGGACACGATTGCCCTCATCAACGAGATGCGGAAGGGCGACGATGCGGGCACGGCCCGCGTGATGAGTCAGTTGGCGAAGTGAGTCGCCGGCGGCTCGTGAGCAGATGATCATGACGAATCACGATTGTGGATACTCGACGGTGGTGCGGCGCTCGGCAATCATGGCACTCGCGTTCCTGACGGCTGCGACGGCTGCCCGTGCGCAAGGCGCCATGCCGGACGCGCCAACATCGCGGTCGATTGACGTCGAGTGGGGACGGTATCAGGACCAGCGTCAGGGTCCTGAGCAAGTCGAGCGTTCGTCCCGGACGATCAAGGCTGCTGCGAACGCGTGGCTCGATCTCGCCAACATCTCCGGCGAGATCGACGTCGCGGCCGTCTCAGGTACCGACATCGTCATCGACATGGTGAAGCGCGTCCGGGCGCGCGATGCGGGGGCCCAGGAGCTGATGTCGGCGCTCTCGGTAGACATCGTCGAACGCCCCGGCCGGGTGGAAGTGCGAACGGTCTACCCGCGCGGCGAGCGCCGTGGCTCGGCCTGGGTGGACTACACGGTGCGTGTGCCGGCGGACACGAGCGTCAACCTGAAATCGATCTCCGGGAACATTCGGGTGACGGCTGTCAAGGGTGAGCTTCGGCTCGAAAGCGTGAGCGGTGATGTGTCGGCCAATGGTGTGAGCCATCTGGCGTCGATCAAATCGGTTTCAGGCGACGTGCGGCTGACCGACGTGAGTTCGAACGGTGATCTGATGGCCGGTAGCGTGAGCGGTGATTTTGTCGCCCGCGGCGTCGACGTGCGCGCGATCGACGTCAACACCGTGAGCGGCGATCTGATTCTCGATCGTGTGCGGTGCGAGCGCGCTCAGGTGCGCTCGGTCAGCGGAGATGTCCAATATTCAGGCGCTCTCTCGAAGCGAGGTCGTTACGAGTTCAACGCGCACTCGGGTGACGTGCGGCTGAGCTTCCCCACGGAGAGTGCGTTCGAATTCGAAGCGAGCACCTTTTCAGGCTCTGTCAACACCGCGCTTCCCACGCAACTCATCGGCGCCAACGACCGTGAGCGGCGCGGTCCTTCAGAACGCTCGATTCGCGGCACCATCGGTGAGGGCGGCGCGTTCGTGATCGTGCGCACGTTCAGTGGGGACGTCAGCATCGCGCGTCAATAGCAATCTCAAGCATTCACCTGCCAACGTCCGCCGCGATCCTCGTCTCATACCAAGCAGTTGGCATCCTGTGTGCAGGGTTGTGCCTGTATCCAACGAGCTCAATGGGCACAACCGCAGGCGACAAGTTCCCCTGGAGTTTGACCCGCCAATATCGTCAGCGTCTCGACATGCTGAAGGCATGGGCCGATCACGACGTGTCGCTGTACAGGCAATTCGTTGGCGCCGTGGCCGCGGCGGGCCAGACTCTCGAGGGCAAGCGCATTCTCGACATCGGGTGCGGCGAAAATGCCCCGATGAGCTTGATGCTTCATTCGTCGGGCATATCCGTCACGGGCATCGACCAGAAACCTGCATACCGCTGGGGTCTCGGCTTCAAGCCCCGCAGATATCTTGAGTACCGGAAGGAAGTGGGACTCATGAAGACCGCGAGGAAGGCTCTGGGAGAGCTGGTCTACGACCGCCACTATTACAAGCATCTCGAACGGGGCTTGGGGCGTCGTGTCTTCGAGGAGGGCCTGGATCTCCGGACCATGCCCGTCGAACAGCTCGAGTTCGCGAACGGAACGTTCGACATCGTCCATTCGAACGCCACATGGGAACACGTGATCGACGTCGACACGGCAAATCGCGAACTCGCCAGAGTCCTCAGACCCGGCGGCATCGGCTTCATCGAGATTCACCTGTTTCCGTCGCTGTCAGGCGGTCACGATCTGCCCTGGATTGTGCCGGGTCGCATCGATCTCGATGGCAATCTTGCATGGGGCCATCTTCGCGACAAGTCCTGGACGGCTCCGGTCGTCCTCAACCGGCTGCGGGAAGCGGATTACCGCCGATCGTTCGAGTCAACGGCAGGGCTCGAGATCCTCGCCTGGACCACGGAATTCACCGAGGGTGCGGAACTCATCGATGAACAAGTTCTTGCAGAGCTGCGCGACTACACACAAGAAGAGCTCACCAAGCGCAGCATTATTGTCATCGTCCGGCGGACGGCGGACGGTTTCGAGCAGGGCTCCGAGCGATGGCATTCCAATTGATACCGTTCCTGATGTGGCCGTCTGTTAAGAACGGACGAGGCGGCTTCCACTTTCGTATAATGGAGGCAGGCGACTCAACAAGTCTTAAGAGGGAGGCGACGATGAACAGGCTTTGGCTCATCGGAATCTTTGTCGCGGCACTCGGGGCGGACCTGACGCTGGCGAAGGCGCCGGGAGGCCAGACTGCCGCATCCCAGAGCGACTCCATGCTTGGATCGGTCCGATTGCCCCGTCAAGTCACGGCGAACGGCCAAGCTCTACCTGCAGGCACCTACCAGGTACGAGTGACCGCAAACGATGCAACACCGGCCGCCGCCGGCCAGACGCAGAACCTCGAGCGCTGGGTCGAGTTCGTGCAGGCCGGCCAGGTCAAGGGGCGAGAGGTCGCGAGCATCGTGCCCGACAGCGATATCGCTCAGGTCGCGGACGGCACGCGTCCGCGCGTGGGAGCGTCCCGGGTCGAGCTTCTGAAGGGCGGGGACTATTTCCGCGTGTGGATCAACCGCGGCGGGAATCACTATCTGATTCACCTGCCGGCGGCGCCGGCGGCGTAGGGTTTCGGGCGTCTAAATCGCCATCAGGTCGAACTGTTCGTGGTGGAGGTGAACGTCAGACTTGACGGTCACCTCCTTCCGGATCGACTCCTTCAGATCCGTGAGCACGGCGCTCTCCTCTTCCTTGAGCGCGCGCGCGATGTCAGGGTTGACCCGGAGCACGACACCGTGCCCGTCGATGTCGGCACCGATCTTCTTCACCTCTGACAAGATCTCGTAGCAGATCGTGGCGCTCGATTTGATGACCCCGGTGCCCGAGCAGTAGGGGCACGGTTCGGTCAGGAGGCGCTCCAGACTCTGCTTCACGCGCTTGCGCGTGACGATGATGAGCCCGAAATCCGACACCTGAACGGCCTTCGACGGCGCGCGATCCTTCTTCAGTTCCTGCTCGACCGCCTGGAACACTTTCTGACGGTTCTTTCGCTCCTCCATGTCGATGAAGTCGAGCACGATGATGCCGCCGAGATCGCGCAGCCTGATCTGACGGACGATCTCTTTCACAGCCTCGAGATTGGTCTTGACGATCGTGTCTTCGAGACGGCCGGTGCGTTTGCCGACGTAGCGCCCCGTGTTGACGTCAATCGCCACGAGCGCTTCGGTCTGATTGACCACGATTGAACCGCCTGACTTGAGCCAGACCTTGCTGCGAAGGGCCTTGTCGATCTCGGCTTGTACGCCGTACTCCTCGAAGATGGGAAAGCTCTTCGTATAGAGCTTCACCCGCGGCGCCAGAGCCGGCATGATTCGCTCGACCAGCTCGAGAATGCGGCGGTACTCCGTCTCGTTGTCGATTCGAATGGCGACGAAGTCCTCGGTGAGCAGGTCGCGCAGCAGCTTGGCCACCAGACTGGGTTCCCGATACATCGTCGCCGGCGCCCGCATGGTCTCGGCCTTTTGTCTGACACCGCTCCACACACGGTTGAAGTAGTCGAGGTCGCTGACGATGTCCTCTTTGGAGCGGCCACCGGCAGCCGTCCGGATGATGACGCCACCCGCAAAGTGCTGTTCCTCGCGGTACTCGCGGACGATGGCGCGAAGCCTCCCGCGCTCTTCGCGTGACTCGATTTTGCGTGAGACGCCCACGTGATCGACGGTGGGCATGAAGACGAGGAAGCGGCCTGCGAGCGTTGCGTGCGACGTCAGCCGCGCGCCCTTCGTGCCGAGCGGCTCTTTGACGATCTGGACGATGATCTCCTGTCCCTCTTTGAGGAGCGTCTCGATCTTCGCGTCCTGGCCGCGGTCGCGATCCCGGCGGGAACGGCCGTTGCCGCTGCCACCGTTCTCGCCAGCGGCCGACGGCTCCTCGTCGTCGTCGTCGCCTGCCCCGAGGCGCTCGAACTCCTCGATGGTATTGATGACTTCGGAGACGTAGAGAAAACCGTCGCGCTCGAGGCCGACGTCAACGAAGGCCGATTGCATGCCGGGCAGGACCTTGGAGACCCGCCCTCTGTAGATGTTGCCGACCACGCCACGCTGACGCTCGCGTTCGACGAAAATCTCGGCAACCAGGTCGTCCTCGAGAATGGCCACCATCGTTTCGTGGCCGGTCGAGGAGATGATCATTTCCTTGCTCATTCGCGCAACTCCAGGCGGACACGCGCGGCGGATGGGGGATGGGTGCCAATGAAACACCCGCCCACCCGACGAGACCAGCGCAGGTCACACCGATCGCGATGAGCGCGTCGTAGGCCAGGCTGTCCATCAGGCTTCCTCTCCGCTGCCGATCCGGGAATACCAGGGCGACGGCCGGTCAGTTCGTGAACCGGCGCATGCGCACGTTGAGGATCAAGCCGAAACCCGCCAGAGTGGCGACCATCGACGACCCTCCGTAACTCATCAGTGGCAGGGTCAGCCCCTTGACGGGGGCCAGTCCTGCCGACATCGTGATGTTATAAATCACCTGAAACGAAAAGCCCGCGAGCACCCCCATCACGAGAAATGCCCCGAGCCGATCCCTGGCAAGGCGCGCCGCCTCGATGGATCTGACAATGACGAACAGATACAGCCCGAGCGCCACCAGCACGCCCGCAAATCCCTGTTCCTCGGCCAGCACCGAGAAAATGAAGTCGTTGTGCGCGACCGGCAGGAAACGCAGCTGCCCCTGCGTCCCCTCCATGAACCCTTTGCCCCAGAGCCCACCCGATCCCACCGTGATGCGAGCCTGAATCTGCTGGTAGCCTGCGCCTCGCGCATCCTGCGACGGGTCGATGAAGGTCGCGATCCGCGATTTCTGGTAGTCCTTGAGCGCGTAGTGCCAGGCCACCGGGGCAGCCAGCGCCGCCACGATGAGCAGGACTCCCAGCACCCGCACCCGCATCCCGGCCACCCAGGCCATGGCGAGCGCCACGGGCACCAGCGTCGCGGCCGTCCCGAGATCCGGCTCACGGGCGATCAGGGCGAACGGCAGCAGCATGAGACCGCCGGCGATGACCAGATCGGTCGTGGTCAGCGCGCCGCGCCGGCTCTCGCCGAAGAGCTCCGCCAGCACCAGCGCCAGCCCGACTTTCACGAACTCGGATGGCTGGACATTGAAGCTGCCGAACGACACCCAGCGCCGCGCGCCCATCATCGCCGTTCCAAAGAACAGCACATAGATGAGTGCCGCAATCAGGGCGACGTAGATCAAATGCGACTTGTCGGCCAGCGTCCGGTAATCGACCATCAGACAGGCAAACAGGACTAGCAGGCCAATGACGATGGCGTAAAGCTGCGTGAGATGGAGAGAAGAGCCCGCGTCGCGTATCGCCGCGCCCGACGTGCTGTAGATCATGGCTACGCCCATGCCGCACAGCGCGACGATGGCGGCGATCAGCAACCAGTCGATGTGATAGTAGAGGCGCCGTTCGAGCATGCGATTACGGATGGTCCGCCGGTGCTGGAGCAGCGGCGGCCACGGCCGCAACGGGCACATCGGAGGGCCCGGGTAGCGGCGGCAGCTCCGGCAGCGGCCGGCGATCGTTCTTTGCGAAGAAGGTTTCCATGACGTGCCTGGCGATCGGTGCAGCCAGGTAGCCGTGCTCCGAGTGCTCGGCCATCACGACGCCTGCAATTTGCGGGTTGTCGCGCGGCGCGAAGAACACGAACCAGCCGTGATCGCGCAGGTCCTTGTCGGTTCGTCCCGCCGCCTGACGTCCACCCTGGAGCGAGATGACCTGCGCCGTGCCCGTCTTTCCGGCGACGTCGCGACCGGGTATGCGGCCACGGCCTCCAGTTCCCGCGGCGTTGACGACCATCCACAAGCCGTCGTGCAGCGCCGCGACAGTTTCAGGGCGCATCCGGTGCACGGTTGGCGCGTCGTGAGGAAGAGGAACCCAACCCTCACCGTTGTCCACGGCTTTCACCAGGCGAGGGACCACGCGCGTGCCCCCATTCGCGATGGTCGCCATCATCACGGCCATCGAGATCGGCGTAACCGACACCTGACCCTGTCCAATGGCCACCGAGATGGTTTCACCGGCGTACCACCGCTCACCGGTCTTTTCGCGCTTCCATTCCGTCGACGGCATGATGCCTTCGACTTCGTTCGGAAGATCGATGCCGCTCTTGCGGCCAAGACCAAGCGCCGTGGCCCACTTGTGCATCCGATCGACGCCCACCATGTTGCCGAGTGTGTAGAAGTACACGTTGCAGGAACGCTCGATCGCCTGGCGCATGTCGACCGTCCCATGACCACCCGCCAGGTGGCATCGAAAATAGCGCCCGTAAAAACTCGCGCCCCCACCGCAGAACACCTTGAAGTCGGGCGTGACCACGCGCTCCTCGAGGGCCGCCGTCGCCACGACGAGCTTGAAGGTGGAGCCCGGCGAGTAACGGCCCTGGGTCGCACGGTTCTGAAGAGGTTTCAGTCGGTCGGCGTTGAGCGACGTCCACGTCGCGCGGTCGATACCGGCCGCGAAGTCGTTGGGATCGTAGCCGGGCAGGCTGACCAGGCTCAGCACGTCTCCGGAGCGCGGATCGAGGAAAGCCGCGGCGCCCCAATACCCGTAGTGCTTGAATGCCTCTTCTGCAGCGTGCTGCAGGTCGTAATCGATCGTCAGCTGCACCCGGTGGCCTTCGACGGGCGGAATTTCCTCGAACGTGCTGATCTCGCGCCCCATGCTGTTGACGACCACGCGCCGGGCGCCGTCCTCACCCATCAGGACCCGGTTATAAGTCTTCTCGACGCCCGACTGCCCGACGATCGTCCCGCTTTCGACCTGCTGCTCGGCAAGCTGGGCATCGCTGACTTCACCGACATACCCGAATAGATGCGCCGCAAGCGCGTCCGTCGGATAGCGCCGCGTGGGGACTCTCTCCACGATGACGTCCGGGAGCTCGAAGTCGAGACGCCGGGCCGTCACGGCGGCCACCTGCGCCAACGAGGCATCCTCCACCACGACGATCGGGCGATACACGGGCTCGCGCCGATGTCTGGCCACCACTTCGCGAATGTGCGCCTCTTCGACGGCCACCACTCCGGCGAGCAGGCGTACGGTGCGATCGAGGTCCTTGGTGTGCTCGCGAACGATGGAAATGTTGAACGAGTCGCGATTTTCCACGAGGATACGACCCTCGCGGTCGAGCAGAACGCCGCGAGGCGCCCGAAGCGCGAGGGTCCGCTGATGATTGTTCTCGGCCAGCTCCTGGAAGCGCGCGTGCTGGACGATCTGGAGGTACCAAAAGCTCAACCCAAGGACGACAAATATCCCCGTGACGGCGTATTGAAGAACCGCGAGGCGGAGGCTGATTATTCGCTGTTCGTCTTGCATCAGCTGTGGACTTCAGTCCACTCTAGCGCAGACCGCCGGATCTGCACAGCTCGATCGGGAGCGAGCGGGTAGTGCGCTCCCAGAACGGGCGTCACGACCCTCCCAGCCGGCGCTGCATCCGAACGCTCCGGGCCGCCCGCCGTCGCTCCGCGGTGCCCGGGAGAAGCTCGACGAGCTGGAACAGAAGGGCACCCGCTACGCCGTTGCCGGCTGCCTGGCTGAAGACGGCGGTGTAGGGCGAGCCGAACTGACGCAGGTCCAGGAGTACATAAAGTCCGATGAAAATCACGGCGTGTAGGAGCGTGGCCAAGGCAAACACCAGCACGCGCGCCAAGGCTGGCGACACCACCAAGTGTGTGCCGAGGGTGCCCCCCACGAACCCGACCACTGTCTTGGCTAATCCACCGATGCCGATGATCCCGCTCGATAGCGCATCCTGCGCCAGCCCGGCCGCCGCCCCGGCCAGCAGGCCGGTGACGGGGCCAGACGTGAGCGCGATGTAAATGACGGCGACGAGTACCAAGTCGATGGCAGCCCAACCGCTGATGGCGAAGCGAGCAAAGGTAGTCTGTAACGCCAGCGCCAGCGATATCGCCAGCAGGACCTTGCCCGCCTTCACTCCTTCTCCCCGTCCTCGGTCGCCACAGGTGGGGTGAGCACCACCAGCACTTCCTCGAGGGAGGAAAAGTCCACGGCGGGACGGATCTCGATCTCCGAGTACCCGAACTCCCCCGCTCGATGCGCTGGACGTTGCCAATCACGAATCCCTTGGGAAAGATCCCGTCGATGCCCGACGTCACTACGAGATCACCGACCTGCACATCGGCCGCGGCCGACACATAGTCGAAGCGCAATCGCTGGGCGTCGCCGCCTCCGACCGCTACTCCCTGCGCGCGCGATCGGTCGACGAGCGCCCCCGCGGCCGCATTGCGATCGATGAGCAGCTGCACCTTGGACGCGCGGGCGCTGGGGACCACGATGCGACCCACGATGCCTCGCGGCGCGATCACGGCCATATCAGGTCGGAGACCGTCTGCGGTCCCCTTGTCGATCGTCATGGCGCGGAAGTCCGGGGTTGAACCGGCGCCAATCACCGCCGCAGCCGTCGTTTTGAGGGGAGATCGGTCGCGCATACCGAGCAGCCGCTCGAGCTGGCTGGTGCGATCCGCCTGCGCCCGCTGCTCCTGAAGCTGAATCTGCAAGTCCGCCACCTCCCGGCGGAGCTGGTCGTTCTCGACGCGCACGTTGCGCAAGTCGACATATCCCCGCCAGACCCCCTGCCAGCGCGCCAGCCCGCCAGAGACCCAGCGCTGTACTTCGGAGAACACCCCGAAGGCCACGCTCTCGAGCAGTGGGACGCTCGAGCGCGCCCCGCTGGGGACCTGCGCCGAGATCATGATGATGTGCGCGACGAGGACGACCACGAACAAGAGGCCACCCCGCCGCCGCATGTCGACGCCGTTCATTGCGCGCAGCCCAGGTGCTTTCAGCGGCCGACTCTCAGTCGATCGAGATCTTTCTCAGCAGATCGAAATCGGACAACATCTTCCCGGCTCCGAGCACGACCGACGAGAGCGGATCCTCCGCCATCGCCACCGGCAGGCCGGTCTCCTCACGCAAGCGCTTGTCCAGGTTCTTCAACAGCGATCCCCCGCCGGTCAGGACGATGCCCCGATCGACGATGTCGGCCGAGAGCTCCGGCGGTGTGCGCTCGAGCGCAATGCGCACGACGTCGACAATCACGTTGACCGTCTCCGCCAGGGCCTCGCGAATCTCCTCGTCGGTAATCGTAATGGTCTTGGGAACGCCCTCGATCAGATGGCGCCCCTTGATTTCCATTGTCAGCGGCTCGTCGAGCGGAAAGGCGGACCCGATCTCGATCTTGATCTGCTCGGCCGTGCGTTCGCCGATTAACAGGTTGTACGTCTTCTTCACGTACTGAATGATGGCTTCGTCCATCTCGTTGCCCGCAACGCGGACGGCCTTGCTGTACACGATGCCCGCCAGCGAAATGACGGCGATGTCGGTGGTGCCGCCGCCGATGTCGACAATCATGTTGCCCGAGGGTTCCGTAATCGGCATGCCTGCGCCGATCGCGGCCGCCATGGCTTCTTCCACGAGGTAGACCTCGCTCGCCTTGGCCCGGTACGCGCTGTCCTTGACGGCCCGTTTCTCGACCTGCGTAATCTCCGACGGCACGCCGATGATGATGCGCGGGCGCACCCACACATTGCGATTGTGCGCCTTCTTGATGAAGTAGGTCAGCATCTTCTCCGTGACGTCGAAGTCCGCGATGACGCCGTCCTTCATCGGCTTGATGGCCACGATGTTGCCGGGGGTCCGCCCCAGCATGTCCTTGGCTTCCTTGCCGACGGCTTCCACGCGACCGGTGATCTTGTTGATCGCGACGATTGACGGTTCGTTGACGACAATACCCTTGCCGCGGGCGTAGACGCACGTATTGGCCGTGCCCAGATCGATGGCGAGATCGCTGGAGAACAGCGCGAAAATCGAACGCAGGCTCAACGAGCACTCCTCGGGCGGCGTTCGGCCTCGACCTCAACGGTCGGCCGGCCCGCTCCTGCCCCGTACAGGGGCACACGCGTCTCGGGCAGCGCGCGACGCGCACGGCGTGCCTGCCGGCGTCCTTCACCGCGTACATGGCCTGATCGGCGGGCGCGCCACAATTCTTCGGCCGATTCGGCGACATCCGGCAGGGTCGACCAATGCGCGGCCACCACACAAATGCCGTGTGAATCATTGATCGCCGTGAACCCATCCAGATCCAGAAACAGCACTGACAGCGGCCGGCCGTTGCGCGACGTGCGCTTAGTTTCTCGACGCAGCGCCTGGTTCAGGTAGCACGAGTTGGACAGGCCCCTCGGGTCGCCGGTCACCGACAACGCCTCCGCCTTCTGCAGCCGCCAGGCACTGTCGAGCGAGACGGCTGGCACCTCGACCATCCCACGGACCCGGCGGTCACGTCGCAGGCTGGCCGACACAAAATCCTGGCCCTGGCGCAGGATCCAGGAGCCCACATGAGGCGCCGACGTTCCGAGCACCTGACCGGCACCGCGGTCCACGAGCACCACCTGCACCTGGCTCAACCGACGTGCGACGTCCGGCTCCGGGACTTCGACCGGACCCGCGTCCGGTCGCCGCCGCTCGGCGGGGTCGAGACGAGGTCTGGCCGTGGTGGGACGGCGTGAAAGCTGAGGCACGCTACTTCCTGTTTCGGCGGCAAGGCACACCCGCGGCAGGGCTCCCACGGTCCATGTCCGTCGGACGCGACCTGGGCCCCCTTTGGGACGTCCTCGCTCTATCGGCGCGATTGGATGGGCGTCGGGTTCGAACGTGGAGGTCGCGACGGGAACCGCACCTCCATCGGCGGGCTATAACTCCCTGTTTACACTGCGAATATATCACATGACTGCTGTTCGTCCGGGACCCCCCGACCTGCCGGCGCACCGCTGCTCATCGCTCGGATCCCGGGGACTGACGGTGGGCGCCGGCTTGCGGCACCGGTCCTCATAACGTACGATCGGTGGACACTTAATGACCATGCTCGATCGGATGCGTCGGCACAAGAACTGGCTCAAGTGGAGCCTGGCTCTCGTGTGTCTGACGTTTGTCGTGTTCTACATCCCCGACTTTCTCCAGCCGGACTCGAGCATCGGTGCCGGAACGGGTCTCGTCGGACAGAACGAGACCATCGCGAGCGTTGACGGGCGAGAAATCAGCGCCGGCGACTTTCGCCGAACCTATGCCGCGCAGCTCCAGATGTATCGCGGCGCCTACGGCGCGAACATCAACGAGCAGATGCTCCGGCAGCTCGGCATCGAGCAGCAGATTCTGCAGCAGATGATTGACGAGCGCGCGGCACTTGCCGAAGCCGAGCGTCTGGGCCTCTCAGTGAGCGACGAGGAAGTCCGTGAGCGGATCATGTCGCTCCCGGGCCTGCAGGAAAACGGGCGGTTCATCGGCGAGCAGCGGTATCGGCAGCTCTTGCGGATGCAGTCGCCGCCGATGACACCCGCGGAGTTCGAGGAGGGTCTGCGGCGCAGTCTGCTGGTCGAGAGGCTCCGATCGGCGCTGACCGACTGGATGACTCTGGGTGAGGGCGAAGCCGAAGCCGAGTACCGTGTGCGAAACGAGAAGGTGAAGCTCGACGTCGTGACCGTCACACCAGACGCATTTCGCTCGCAGGTCGCGGTCACCGACGCCGACGTGAGCCGGCAGTTCGAGTCGAACAAGGAGCAGTATCGAGTCGGCGAGAAGCGCAAGATCCGGTATCTCCTGCTGGACCTCGAGTCGATGCGCGCAAAAGCCGGCGTGTCGCCCTCTGACGTGGAGCGCGCCTACAACGACAACATCGCGCAGTACTCGACCCCCGAGCAGATTCGCGCCAGCCACATCCTTCTCAAAACCGAAGGCAAGGATGAAGCCAGTGTGCGGACCAGGGCGGAAGAGCTTCTGAAACAGGCGCGTGCAGGCGCCGACTTTGCCGAATTGGCGCGCCGCCAGTCCGAAGATGAAGGATCGGCGCCACAGGGCGGGGATCTCGACTACTTCGGTCGCGGACGCATGGTGCCCGAGTTCGAACAGGCCGCCTTCGAAGCGACTGCAGGCGCCATCATCGGTCCGGTGAAGACGCCGTTCGGGTACCACATCATCAAGGTCGTGGACAAGAAGCCGGCGACCACCCGCTCCCTGGACGACCTGCGCCAGCAGATCACCGATCAGCTCACATCCGAGCGCGCACAGGCACAGCTGTCGGCACTCAGTGCTGCCGTCGAACAGGAGCTGACCAGCCCAGCAGACCTCGAGCGGGTAGCCAAGGCCCGTGGTCTCACGGTGCAGGAAACGGGATTCTTCGCACGCGACGAGCCCGTGATGGGGCTTGGCCCCGCACCCGAGGTGAACGCTCGGGCCTTCGAGATGAAGGAAGGCGAAATGAGCGGTGCCGTCCGCGCTGCCCGAGGCGAGGTGTTCATGACACTGGCCGGACGCCAGGAGACGCGCCTGCCGAACCTGGACGAGGTGCGCGACCGTGTTCGCGAGGACGTCACGCGCGAGAAGGCGACGGCTCTCGCGCGCGAGAAGGCCGGCACGATTGCGACAGCCCTCAGGACTGCGGGCGATTTTCAGAAGGCCGCCCAGGCCGCTGGAGTCGAATCGCGGTCGACGGAGCTCATCGCTCGGGGATCGGCGATTCCTGGGGTGGGACCGAGCCCCGCCATCGACCGAGTCGCCTTCTCGCTCAAACCCGGCTCGGTCAGCGACCCGATTGTGACCGACAACGGGGTAGCCATTGTGAAGGTGGTCGAACGCAAGGATGTGACGCCGGCCGAGTTCGCCGCCGGCCGCGAGCCGTTCCAGAACGAGCTGCTCAACGATCGCCGCACGCGCTTTTTCAGCGCCTACATGTTGAAGGCGAAGGAGCGCATGAAGATCGAGGTTGACCGGAATACCCTGCAGCGGATGATCGGCGCGGCCTGAGCCCGCCCACTACTCCACGGACACGAGCCCGAACGGCATCAGCGCCAGCGGTTCGCCGCGCCGAAACAACCGCAGCATGGAGGCGGCCCTGAACGTGTCGGCGAGACCCGCTGTGCGCGACCAGGCGGCCGCCGCGCGCGCCTCGGTGTCTCCGCGCCACTCGCTGAGCAGAATCTCGTAGAGGCTCCGTCTGGGCGGATAGACCACGAGATCCACTTCCTGATCCTGCGGAATCTTGGCGCGCTGTTTCGCGACGGAAATTGCTCGATCGAGGCCACCGAGCTCGTCGACGAGCCCGTGCTGCTTCGCCTGGCGGCCGGTCCAGACCCGCCCTTCCGCGAGGGCGTGCACACGCTCAGGCGTCAGGTTACGGGCGCGCGCGACCTTGTCGACGAACTGCCAATAGAACGCGCGCAGCTGCTCCTCGAGCTTGGCCCGCTCGCTCGCCGTATAGGGTTGAAAGCTCGAATCCATCATCGCGTGCTTGCCGTTTGCGACGGTTTCGACCGAGGCGCCAACTTTCTCGTAGAGGCCCGCGGTGACGAACTTGCCTCCGAAGATTCCGATGGACCCTGTCAACGTCGCCGGCTGGGCGACGATCACCTGTGCCGGCATGGCGATGTAGTACCCGCCCGAGGCGGCTACATCTGACATCGACACGACGAGCGGACGTTCTGGCCGCTCGTCGCGCGTCAGCATCAGCTCGCGCCAGATCACATCCGACGCCACCGATGACCCACCCGGACTATCGATGCGGACGATGATCGCGCGAACCGAGGAGTCGGCACGAACCGTCCGGAGATGCTGGTTGAACGTGTCCGAGCCGACTGTTGATCCGGTGAGGGGCCCCGACTCGCTTCGCCCCGAGGTGATGGGTCCCGCCGCATAGACCAGCGCAATCCGCGGACCGTTCTGAAGACCGAGCGACGACGGACTGACGCGCGCATAGTCAGGGAGCTCGAGCATCTTCGGCTCGCCTCCGTTCAGCCGAACCTTGTCATCGATCTGATCCTCGTACGCCAGATCGTCGATGAGTCCGGCGCGCTTGGCCTGCTCGGCGAGAAAAGGACCCTCGTCAATAATCGACCGGATCTCGGCATCCGTGCGCTGACGCCCATCGGCCATGGCTCGCACGAGCTGTTCGTACAGGTCGCGATTCAGCCACTCCGTCATCTCGCGGTGCGCTGGCGTGAACGATTTCTGCGTCAGGGCGTTCGGGGCCGTCTTGTGGGCGCCGATTTGATAGAGATCGGGATAGGCGCCGACCTTGTCGAGGGTGCCGCGCAAGAACAGCTCATAGCTGGCAAGACCGTTGACGTTCAATACCGCACTCGGCGTCATGAAGACGCGATCGCACGCCGTCGCCAGGTAGTACCCGCGTTCACCTGCATACTCGAGAAAGGCCACGGCTTGCTTGCCGGACCGGCGGAAGTCCACGAGCGCCTGGTGCAGCTCCTGCAGCTTTGCCCAGAGCGACACGTCGAGCGCAGCGGGACGCACGACCAAGGCCACAATCCGGCGATCCACCTTGGCCTTGCGAATCGTTTCAATCTGCGACTGCAAGGTCACGGGGCGTGTCGTGCGTATAACCTGCCCGAGGACATCGTCCGGAGCCACCTCGGGGAGCTCGCCGCCCAACCTCAACACGAGCGTCGTCTGCTCTGGTACGACCGGTTCGCGGGACCAGAACACGAAGACGCCGGCCACCACCATGGCGGCGAGGACCAGCGGCGCACCGATCACGACCAGCGCGAGCGCGACACCGCGTCGAAACGCCACGGATGACCTCCTTGAGACAGGAAACACGCCGACTCAGTCAGTATAGACCCCGGAGTGAACCGGGAATTCACCTGAGGGCTCGGGCGGCGCGTCTATTGGCTTCGACGACGGCCTGCACCGCGGAGTTCGATCCGGGGGCGGATGTGGCGCACTGGCGCGAGATTGGTGGGGCGAGAGCTACTGGGGAAGTTGAAAGAGATTGGCGGTCCAGTCGAAAACGAAGCGCGCGGCGGTCGATCAAGCTCGATGATTAGATGGCGTTTCTCGGCAAGGGCACCTTGGGCAGCCCGGCATTTTCGGGCGACGCGACGAGCTCTGTTTGATGGCTGGTGCGGAAGGGGGGATTTGAACCCCCACGAGGTTTCCCCCACAAGCTCCTGAGGCTTGCGCGTCTGCCAGTTCCGCCACTTCCGCGACGAGGTGGGACATCGATTATACCGCAGGGCATCAGACGAGCACGCGCCCGAAGCATCGGGCATGCGCGGCGTCACCGGGATCGACGTCTCGCCCGGCGATGGGAACCAGCCGAGAACGTGAACATCTCTCGCGACAGTTATATTCGCCTCGCGCCCGCGCGGGACTGCAAGAGGGCGAACATTCCAGAGGTCTCGATCCTGGGCTCGGCGGCCACGAGCGACGGGCCACGGGCATCGCGGATGGAAAGGGACTTGACCGAGCAATCGGTCAGGGCTACACTACACGACACGAAATGAGATTTAGTCTCAATCTCATTTATGTCACGTGCCCTGAGCCGAAAGAACCTGCCGGGTGCGGAGACACCCGGCAGGCGGTCGAACGGTCGAGCCCGGACCAAGGATCCAAGCCTCGATGACGGTGCCGCGAGGCGGCAGCCGCGTTCGACACCGCCGATTATAGACAATACGCGCGTCTCCGGTCAGCGTGCCGCCGGGCCGAAGCGACCGACATGGACTGATGTCACGCGGCCACGTTCCTCGTCGAATCCCCGTGGGACCTTCGAGCACGGCGCCACCAGTCGACTAGCGTCTTGATTCAAAACATGCCCAGGAGGCGCCCTCGTACGCTAGTATTTGACCCTCGACTCGTCGATACACCTGCTTGGATGCGGCCGGCTGAGTCCAGGGCCGCCGCGCCGCTCAACGATTCGTCACCCCCTGCCAGGTCAGACGGTCGAGCCTGGACGGCCAACCAGAGGAGCGCCGAGACTCGTGTGGACAGCGTTTGAATCTCTCGCAGACGCCGGACGGTACGTCAATTCGTACGCGTTACTGCCGCAGTTTCCGTTGTGGGTGTATGCCCTGCTCGTCGTGGCACGCATTGAAGTCACCATTCTGTCGGTCACGCTCTTCCTGCATCGCAATCAAACCCATCAATCAATCGCGCTCCATCCGATCGTCAGCCATTTCATGCGGTTCTGGCTCTGGTTCACGACCAGCATGCTGACCAAGGCCTGGGTCGCCGTCCACCGCAAGCATCACCAGCACGTCGAAACCGAGCACGATCCCCACAGTCCACGCTGGTTCGGGCTGGCGTATGTCTCGACGCTGGGCGTCAAGTTGTACCACCGCGAGGCGGGCGTCGCTGAAACCCTTGAGAAGTACGGACGGGGAACACCCGATGACTGGCTCGAGCGCTATGTCTACAGCCGCTTCAACACAGCCGGTGTGGTGGTGATGTTCTTCGTTGATCTGATCGTGTTTGGACTGCCGGGATTGATCATGGCCTCCATTCAGGTCGGGTCGATGCCACTCTTCGCGGCTGGTGTGATCAATGGCATCGGCCACGCGGGGTCGGCCTGGGGATACCGAAACCGTGCATCCGAGGACGACTCGCGCAACATTCTGCCCTGGGGCGTACTCCTTGGCGGCGAGGAGCTGCACGCCAACCATCACGACGACCAGAACTCCCCTACGTTCGCCCAGAAGAAATGGGAGATCGACATGGGGTATCTGGTGACGCGCCTGCTCTGCGCCCTGGGCCTCGCGAGCATCAAGAACTCGAAGTATTCCTCGGCGAGCTGAGCTCCGCCACCGCCCACGCCGCGCGACGTGAGCCCGCGGGTCGTCTGACCGATTCGTCAGCGGAGTTTCATTTCTCCTGACGTCTCTGATCTGCGAGCGCATCGACTACGCGGATGGCTGCGGCCTGTGCCTGACAGCGAACGAACAGGGCTCACGCGACTACGGCAACGTGCTCGGACGAGACGAAGGCGGGCCGCATGAACGTCTGGTCAATTTCCACAGACGGCTCGACGGCGCCTCACCTCTTCCTCACGAACGCAGAATCACCCGCGGTGGTGCGGACCGAAGCAACCGCCCCTGAGCGGCTGTCTCTCCTCGGCAATCGTGGTGCGTATTCGGTGCTATGACTGGCTCTGGAACGTGTTGCACGCCTCGATGCTGCCAGTCGAGAGGCCTCGACGGAACCATTCGACGCGCTGTTGGGATGTCCCGTGCGTGAAACCATCGGGATGAACCCGCCCGGTGGTCTCCTTCTGAATCCGATCGTCACCAATGGCGGCGGCTGCGTTCAGACCCTCCTCGACATCCCCCTGCTCGAGGATCTGACGCTGCCCCGTCGAGTGCCCCCACACGCCGGCAAAGCAATCGGCCTGCAGTTCGAGCCGGACTGAGAGCTCGTTCCCGCGCGATGGCGCGCGCTCCTGCAACTGCCGCACCTGCGGCTCGATGCCAAGCAGAGTCTGAACGTGGTGGCCGATCTCGTGCGCCAGCACGTACGCCTGAGCGAAGTCACCCGGCGCCCCGAATCGGCGTTTCAGTTCCTCATAAAAACCCAGGTCGATGTAGACCTTGCGATCGGCCGGGCAGTAGAACGGCCCGGACGCCGAGTCCGCAAAGCCGCACGCCGACTGGATGGCGTCGCGAAAGAGGACCAGCTGCGCGTCCTGGTAACGGCCAGGCAGCAGCCGCGCCCAGGTCTGCTGTGTGTCGTCCAGCACAAACGACACGAAGTCGGTCAGCCGCTCTTCTTCGGGTGTGGGTGTGTAGGGGGCGGAACCCGCACTGGGGGACCCCACGACCACCTCGGGATTGGAAATAACCGGGGACAGGAAGTCCTGGCCGGTCATCCAACTGATGACGAGGAGCAGCACGATGCCACCGAGGCCCACCCCTACGCCACCGCGCACGACGCTACTGGATCGGCGATCCTCGAGGTTTCTGCTGCGTTCACCTGGCGTCCAGCGCATCGCACCCTCCTGTCGGGGCCCGGCCCGCACAGACGACCCTGCAACCATCCTGCCACGACCCGACAGGTGCGGCGTCAGCTCTCGAACTCTTCGACACGCCGTGCCGCCTTCGACGCCGGACAACCGCCTGAGCAGAACCGTGATCGTCGCGGAGCGCGACAAGGGAGCGGCGGGCCCGCGGGCCCGCCGACTGGAGCGCAGGTGGAGCGAATCAGTGGGCGGCCTGACGCTCCTTGGGATCGATGGCCATCAGCTCAGGATGCGAATCGACGTGGGCTTGGACGATGGCCTCGGCGGCCGCCATGGTCTCTGCATCGCCATTGCGATAAATTGCATTGGCTTCAATCAAGCCCTTCTGACTGCCGGGTGTCGAGTCCACGCTGTCGTAGATGGCGGTCACGGGGCAAGCCGGCACGCAGGCGCCGCAGTCGATACATTCTTCGGGATGAATGTAGAGCATCGTGGCCGGCTCGAACTCCGGCTCATCCTTACGCGGATGGATGCAGTCGACCGGGCAGACATCCACGCACGCGGTATCTTTGGTTCCAATACAAGGGTCGGTGATCACAAACGGCATCTCGCGGCTCCAATCGGGATGAAGGGGACAACCACTGCCGGACGGCCGGAACTGGCACCGAAACCCGTTCCCGCCCGGGGCGCAGGGATTTTAACGCGAACGCGACAACTTTCCCAAGGGGTCGTGGCCGTACGTCTCACGCGGGAAAAGTGAGATCGGATCGCAGATTCGTGCGCGCCGTCATTGCACGCAGCGTCCCCGCTGAGTTCCCACTCGGTCGACCCGAGCCGAATGCGGGACCGCTACCCGCGATCGTCCATTCGCTCTCGAGGCCGCACGGCCGCACAGCGAGGTTCGCCGCCGCGAAGCCCCTCCATCTATTTTATTGTTGAGAGTCGGCGCCGGACGTATAGTGAGCTTCTCGCGGCACCGCCTACGGTGCCCGCTGAACGTTCGGGTCCGAAGCCGGAAAGCCGATCATGGCGCTTCATCCTGCCCAAGGCTCCGTCTTTCCCGAGCTCGTGCTGCTCGTCGACCGAGACACTACTGCGCGCCGATCCTACGCCGAAATCCTCACGACGTTCGGCTTTCGCCTCGAAACGGCTGGCGACTCTCAGGAGGCCTTCAACAAGAGCCTCGTCTGCGGACCGGACGTCATCGCCTCGATTCACGATCCCGACGGAGTCGACGCGCTCGCACTGGGCCGCCGTCTGAAGCAAGACCCGCGGACCCGGGACATTCCTTACATACTGGTGGGTACCGTCGACAAGGCACGAACCGGTTTCGAGTCGGCTGTCGATTCGACGCTCACCGCACCGTGTTTGCCGGAAACCCTGGGCGCCGAGATCCGCCGACTCCTCCTGGCCGCACGCGAAGTTCGATTGCGTCTCCTGAGGGTACAGCTGACCACTTCGCGGGGTCGGACGATGCCTGGCACCGGATGGCGTCCCTCCGACGATGTGTCTTCTGAACGCGTCAACACCATCCGCGATCGTGTCAGCGCGCGATTTCGAACGTTCCTGAAGGTCGACGCCTCGCGGTGCCCATCGTGCGGTCACGTGTCAGAGGCGCACACCTCGTTGGATGCCTGCCCGCACTGTGGCAGGCCCGTCGCTCGTCGCTTGTAGCCATCCACCATCGGTTTCGGTTTATCGCCCCGGCGGCACCGGCGTCTCGACGCAAGTGTCTTCGCCAGCATCCCGGAACTGCCCGGTTGCCGGAACGAACTCCCACTGATAACTCGTCGCCGCGAGCGTGAACTTGAGAACGCCGTAGGACGAGTTGTCCACGATCTCACTGGTGGGCAGCCGCCGCTGGATCTTGTAGACACCGCCGCCTCCGGTGCCGACGGTGAACTGCCGAATGCCGCGATCGGGATCCGTCCGACCATCCGGACTCTGGCGGGCGAATCGCTCGTAGAGGTGATCGTGGCCATTCACGACGACGTCGACGCCGGACTCGTACAGCATTCGCCAGACGTCCCGCATATGAGGATCCGGGCCGTGCGGGCCGGAGCTGAAGAGCGGCGCGTGCCAGTAGGCCAGCGTGCACGGCCTGGGGTTGGAAGCGAGGTCCTCGCGCAGCCACCGCCCCTGGGGCGATCCCGTACCCGCCGGGACAATGCTGTTCAGCGAGATGATGTGCCAGGCGCCGAGGTCGTAGCTGTAATAGCCCCGGTCGCCTGGGCCCGCGGCCTCCCCGAAATAGTCAAAGTACGGCCGACCGTTCTGGGTCCGATAGTCGTGGTTGCCGGGAGAAGGGCGCGTCCGATTCTTGTGACGTCCCCAGGTGGGCTCGTAGCACATTTGAAAGGAACGGGCCGAGCCATCTTCGTAGGCATGATCGCCGACCGTAAATATTGTGCCCGGGATCGTGTCCAGCACGCGGGACGTTGCCTCTGCGCCACGAATCATGTCGCACTTCGCGATGTCACCGGCTCCGACCAGGACGACGGGCTCGCCGCTCGCGGGCGGCGCATCAGCCACCTGCTGTGAGCCACGTTCGCCGGCCCCGATGCCGGACACCAGCGCGACAATCAGGATCACACGGTGTTTGCTCATCATGTCTTCAGATCACCTGGGCGCGGCGCATTGACCTCCCGCGCAATCGTCAGTCCCACGGCCACCGTGTTGCACACATCAGCGCTCGGCAACAATGTGCACATACCGGGCAACCGCACAGTAGGCGGCGTCCAGCATCAGCTCCGCTTCGAGGGACATCAGCTCGTCGAACCGTTCCGGCGCATCCTCGATTGACGGGTGGAGCAAGTCCGTGACCACGCGGATGCCGGTACTCAGCCGTCGTCTTGAAGCCGTGGTGACCCAGCAGAGCAGTGATCGTCTCGGCTCGAAAGAGCCGTTTCGGCAGGCCGAAGCAGTCCAGAGCTTCCCCTCGGCCCTCAGCCTCGTCTCGCGCCCGTCGAAAGGCCCCGGTCGTCACCGCCGTCTTGAGAGGCAGGTACCGGGAGTTGCCGAACGCCACTGACAGAAGCCCGTTCGGAGCCAGACACCGCGCGCAGGCCGCCAATACCGCCGAGGGGTCGTCGGTGAATTCCAGTACAGAGTGACATGTCACGACTTCGAAGACTCCCAGCGCCTGCGGTGAAAGTTCCTCGGCTCGTCCGACCAGGCAGCGCACGTCGAGGCCGTCGGTCCGTGTGCGTGCGGCCACGAGCATCGCTGGCGAAAAATCCACCACCGTGACATGGTGTCCCGCCCGCGCGAGCCGGATCGCGAGCTCACCGGTACCGCCACCGACGTCGAGCACCGAAGCCGCCTCGCGAGGGAGATGCCTCGCCAGTCCCCGCCAGAGAAGCTCGCCACGAATCTGCCCAGGCCCGTTGGCTTGGTACTGTAGCCAGTCTTCGACCGCGGCGTCGAAACGCGAGGGATCCATCGTTCGGAAGGCTCCAGGCAGGCGATCACAGCATACGGGAATCCCTCGGGCGGGGCCAGACTGCGTGTAAGATGCGTCACGTCAGGGCCTTCGGCCCACGCTAAAGCGAGGCAACGATGCTCGGAGCGCTTGCGGGGACGTTTTATTCGTTGTTGCGGATCGTGGCCGGGTTTCTCTTCGCGTGCCATGGCGCACAGAAGTTGTTTGGCTGGCTCGGAGAAGACAACGTGCCTGCCCTGTTGTCGCTGCGTGGGGTGGCCGGAGTCATCGAGTTTTTCGGAGGCACCCTGATTGCCGTCGGACTGGCGACCAGCCCGGTGGCGTTCCTCGCCAGCGGTCAGATGGCGGTTGCGTACTTCCTGCGGCACGCGCCGGACGGCTTCTGGCCGATCTTGAATGGCGGTGAACTGGCGGCGCTCTACTGCTTCCTGTTCCTGTATTTCTCCGCCCGCGGATCGGGGCCGCTGAGCCTCGACGCCGTGCTGCGGCGCAAAGGCTGATCTCGGCACCTACAGCGCGCCGTCTATCTCAGCGACCTCGAGCGAATAGATCGGCGGAAGCCACCCGATCACCAACTGCCAGTGGTCACCAGAATCGCGGCTGACGAGGATTTGACCGCCCTGAGTGCCAACGTAAACGCCGGCAGGATTGAGCCGATCGGTGGTCATCGCCATGCGATACACATTCGCATAGGCATTGGTTTGTGGAAGCCCGTCGGTGAGGGCCTCCCAGGAACGACCGCCCGTGCGGCTGCGAAACACCCGAAAAGCCCCACCCGTTGAGACGCGCGCCGTATCGGCGGCTTCCGGCACGACATAGACAGTGTCACCGTCATGGGGATGGACCGCCATCGGGAATCCAAACCGTGACGGAAGTCCCTCCGAAATGTCCACCCAGTCGTCGCCTGCGTTGTCCGAGCGATAGACGCCGCAGTGATTCTGCTGATAGAGCACGTCGCCGCGAGTCGGGTGAATCACCAGATGATGCACGCACTGGCCCACTGACGGAAATACATCTGGCAGGAAGTCGGCTCGCACGCCCGTGTTCTTCGGCTGCCACGTCTCGCCGCCGTCATCGGTCCTGAAAACACCCGCGGCCGAAATACCCACATAGCTGCGATCCACGCTCGTGGAGTCGTGACAGATGGAATGAACCATGAGGCCACCCGCGCCAGGCTGCCACTTCTCGCGGGTAGGATGATCCGTCAGGCTGCGGACCTCCTCCCAGGTGACGCCTTCGTCATGGCTTTGGAAAAGCCCTCCCGGGTCCACGCCGGCCAACAGTCGCACGGGCCCGCCTCGGCGATCCTCCGAGATGGTCCACACGCGCGCCACTGACAAGCCGCGGTCTTCCGGGAAGCGAACGGTGCGCGACGGTTCCAGCCAGGACTCACCCAGGTCCTGTGACAAGCGGATGTCTGGCCCCCACCACTCGGTCTTGCAGGCCACTGCCAGCGTCGGGGTACCACCGGTCAGCCAGGCAACGTGATTGACCTCGTAACCCTGAAGCAGCGGACCGCTGAGCTCCCACTGCCGTCGGTCGCGGTCCGAGAATGCGAGAAAAGCCCCCTTGCGGGTACCGATCATGAGCATCAGACGGTTCATGCCACGCCTCCTGAAACGACGGCGACGTCCGTGACCAGGGCCGCGGAGGGTATCGCTGCGATCGCGGGCGATCTACGAGGAGCCCCGATCGGGCTCGAACGGCGGCACTTGGCTGCTGAGGGCGCCAAGCGAGACGCTCCGTTGGTAAGCGGCCCAGACGGCCTTCGAGAGCACCGTTCGAAACGCGCCTTTCTCGAGCTGGTAGAGCGCCTCCGCACTCGTTCCACCCGGCGACGTCACCATGTTGCGCATCTGGGCGGGATGCATGCTCGATCGCTCAGCGAAGACCGCGGCGCCCTTCACGGTCTGCACGACGATCGCGCGCGCGTCCGTGCGAGAGAAGCCAAGGTGCACGGCCGCATCGATCAGAGCCTCCATGAGCAGGAAGACATAGGTCGGGCCGGTGGCGCTGATGGCCGTCGCCATGTCGAGGAACTCCTCGGCGTCGGTGTAGAGCTCATGCCCAAGCGCTCGGAGTATCGCTGCCGCCTGGGCGCGCTGGCTGGGAGCCACGTCCGAGGTCGCGGTCCAAACCGTCATACCCTCGCCGACCTGCGCTGGCGTATTCGGCATGGATCGAACGATGGCGCGGTGGCCTAGACCTCGGGCGATTGACTCGATGCGTGCCCCGGCCACAATCGAGAGCACCAGCGCTGACGGCTGAATGGCGCCTCGCAGTTCCTTGAAGACCGTCCGAAGCACCTGAGGCTTCACCGACAGCACGACGACCTGCGCATCGTGGGCGGCCGCGCGATTGTCGGTGGTGGCGTCGATGCCAAGGCGCGCCTTCAGGTCGGCGTTCCGCGCCTCACGGTGGTGACTGGCGACGATGTCGGAAGGCTCGACCAGGTGGTCAGCCAGCAGCCCGCCAATCATCGCCTCGGCCATCGCGCCCGTCCCAATGAAGGCAATCCGTGTATTCCGCAGCGGGACGTCCGACGGGGGTGGCCCAACGGGCCGGCCGGCGCGCGCTCCGCGTTTCGGGATCGACGTACTCCTCGCTCGAGTCACGACACGGTGTCTCATTGACTGACCATTCAACGTAGGGCCCGGCCGCGCTCGCTCAGCCTGTTGTACTTCCGAAGAACCTCGCGCAGCCTTTCGTGAGGGAGACCAATCACCACGTGGCCATCGATGCCCGTCATGGTCCCCGACGCAACCATGGCGTTGATGATGGCCTCCTCGGTAGCTTCGACGGTGGCCGTGAAGAGCGAGTTCATCCGATCGTTCGGCAGCATCGACAACGCGACCGCACGATCCGGAGCGGCTGCGCGCTCATTGGCAGTCGAAAAGGCGATAAAAATGTCGCCCGATCCATTGCCGGCGACGCTTCCATTGCGCGCCAGGCCGAGCGCAGCCCGCCGCGCCAGCCGCTTGAGCTGGTGTGGCAGCAGCGGAGCATCGGTTCCCACAACAATGATGATCGAACCGTGCTCGTCGCCCTCTTTGGGTACACCGTCGGTGATTTCCCGTCCGACAGGCACGCCTGCCACTCGAAGCTGATCGCGCAAGCCGTAGTTGCATTGCACGAGCACTCCCACCGTATACGACCCCCCGGCGGCATCGACGACGCGTGAAGCTGTTCCGATCCCGCCCTTGAACTCGTGGCAGATCATCCCCGTACCACCGCCGACCGAGCCCTCGACGACCGCACCAGATCGGGCCGCAGAAATCGCGTCGAAAACGTGAGACTCCTTCACGTGAAATCCATTGATGTCGTTGAGATACCCATCCCAGGTCTCGGCGACGACCGGCAGAGACCACCAGTAACCGGACGAGTCCGCCTGGCCATGCTGCACGCGCCAGCGGACGACGGCGTCGCGCACCACACCCACGCTATGGGTGTTCGTGATCATCACCGGCCCTTCGAGGAAGCCCGATTCCTCCACCCAGGTCGTGCCAGTCATCTCGCCGTTGCCGTTCAGCGAAAACCATCCAGCGAACACGAGATCGTTCGAACGAGCGCCCCGCGGAAAGACTGCCGTCACTCCTGTTCTGACCGGTCCACTCCCCAGCTTGAGCGCGCCCTCGCCGGAGATGATCGTCGCGTGCCCCACCTCGACGCCCGCGACATCGGTAATCGCATTGAGCGGACCCGGCAACCCGTCAAAGGGCACGCCCAGGTCGCGCGCCCGGGGTCGGGACTGGCCGGCGGACGGACCCGACAACGCGCAGAGGAAACAGACGAACAGCAAGAGCAGACAAGGCGAATCCCGCCCCGGAATCCGACACGGTCCCGGTGCGATTTCGAGGTCCGGCATAACTCGAATCCTATCCGAATGGTGACGTCGATCGAAGGCCTTCGGAGAATGGCCGCGGCTTCGCTATCATGGGAAGACCAGCCGCGCGGCGCGCTCGCCACGTCGGCTCATCGTCATGGCCACTTCACGCTTTCGCAGCTTCGTGCCCATTCTCGCCGGGCTGCTCGTTCTGACGGCGGTTGGTCTGGCGGTCGAACACCGGGGGGCTTTTCCGCTCCTTCGCCTCGCCCTCCAGCGATCGCCGGCCGATCTCCCCAGCTCACTCATCGCGCCCGCCGATGCGGTCGGGCGGGGTGATGCCGTGTTGTCTCTGTTCGTCGACGAGAAGGATCTTTACGATCGCGACACCGGCATTCTGCGCCACACCACGGAGCGTGGACGGGAATGGGAGCGGGCCGTGAGCCTGTCGTACTACGAAGGCGGGGTCCTCCGTCACGCCGGCGGCGCCGGCCTGAGGATTCACGGCGGCAGCAGCCGATTCGGAACGGCCGTGCAGAGTTATCGCGTGTTCTTCCGGCGTGAGTACGGCGTCGAGGAGTTCGCCCCCGGAGTGATCTTTGGTCCCGCAAGCCATCCCTTGCGACGCATCGTCGTTCATAACGACCTTCGCAGGCACACCGGCCGCTATTGGCATCTGACCAATCCACTGGCCTATGACATCGCCAGGAAGATTGGCTGCCTGACCGTCGACACGAAGCCCGTCCGCTTCTACTTGAATGGAGAAAGCCAGGGCCTCTACGTGTTGAGCGAGCATCTCGGCCCCAACTACTTTCGAACACATTTCGGCCACGAGGACTTTTTTCCGACGATTCCGGAGGGCAACCAGCTCTGGAGCCGCGTGTCTCGCCTGCGGCACATGACGATGGCGACGGTGGGCGAGCTGATGGACCTCGAGAATCTCACGCGCTGGTTTCTCTCGATCCTCATGTGCGACACCCACGATGCGTTTCAGGCGCCCAACCAGTTCCGGGACGAGCGCAAGCCTGGCGCGAAGTGGTTCTGGATCAACTGGGACATGGACGCCAGCTTCATGGAGTGGAATCACGACAGCTTCCAGGCATCACTGGAACGCGTCGCCGAGCCGAGGCGCGGGCGGCGCTCTAACGAGATTCGCCCGTACGTGTTGACGCGGCTGCTCCAGGAAGATCCGGAGTACCGGGCGTATTTCGCGAGGCTCTTCGACGAGATGACGAACCACCGGGTGACTCCGGAGTACCTGCGCGAACGCTACGAGTACTACCAGCGCATCGCCGTCGGCTACGGCGTCAGGGACCAGCGTTATCTCGTGCTGCTCAAGAGGTTCATCGAACGGCGGCCGGCCTTCCTCCGCCAGCTCACTGAGGAGCACCTGAATCTTGATCCGAGCAGACGCGTGTTCGTCCAGAATCTCGAACAACGCCCTCTGCTGATTGACGGCTTCAGGGTCTCGACGAATTACGAAGGGCTCTATCTCCCTGGCAACGAGCTGCGGCTCGAGGTTCCCGAAGAATCTCGCGACCGCTTCGCGGGCTGGTTGGTGGATGGACGAAGCGTGCCCGCAACCCAGTGGCAGCTGTCGATTCCGATTCGTTCCGACCTCACGGTCGGGGCGCGTTTCGAGTAGCGGGACGGGGCATATCGGGAAGCGAGGGTGGAGCCATGGCGCCGTCCGCTGCGCAACGAAAACCAACATACAGCGTGTGACGGCCAAACTCCGAGAGACCTGTTCTCACCGAGAGTCGCAAGCGTCTTGGCACACTATCCCAGGAACCCCCGCGCACCACCCGAAGATCGCTAGATCTTGGGCCGCGGGGATCCTCTAGCGGCGACCGTGCAAAATACGCACGCTGGTAGGGATCGGCTGTCCATTCCCAGACGTTCCCGAGCACGTCGAAGAGCCCGCGATCGTTCGGAGCAAAAGACCCCACTGGGGCCGCGTAAACCCACCGGTCGTTGCCTCGCCTGCCGAGACCGTTCACGAGCGACCTGTCGAAGGTAGAGCCCCAGAAGAACGTCGCGTCGACCGCGCCCCCACGCGCGGCGTATTCCCATTCAGCTTCGGTGGGAAGCCTGCCGTTGAACGCCCTGGTGCAGAATTGGCTGGCTTCCCCCCACGTGACGTTGACGACGGGACGGTCGTCCCTGTCACTCCAGAACGGCTGGCGTGGCAGCTTGACGCCAGCCTTCGGGCCAAATTCTGAGAACACGCCGACCGTCACCTCGGTCCGCATGATGAAGAATCCCCGCGTCAGCACAACCGGGTGGCGCGGCGTTTCGTTGACATGACACTCCCGATCCGTCGGCACACATCCCATTTCGAACCGGCCGGGGCGAATCCATTGCCAGCCGGCAGGAGCTGACGGCGCGGCCTTGCGAGCTGACGGTCCGGGCGATTGGGCGTGGCTCAGGGGTATCAGACCGAGGCAGCCGGTCAAGAACGCTGCACCAATGGCATGCACCTTTTTCGAGGTTTCGCCCCTCAGGCTCATGCAGTCAGATCCTGTTTCGGAGCCGACGCGCCACTCTTCGTTCCGAATGGCGTGCTGGCGGATTCGACCACCAGCCCGCCAGCGAGCCGGTTGGCGCGGCCGGTTCGTCGTCCTTGACGACGGCGAAAGTCCCTAGCGAGTCGCGGGTATCGACGTGTACGCGATCGCGGCGATCTTCCATCCGTCGGGCTCGCGCACGAGCGTAAAGTGATCCACGCCGGATGAGAGGCGCTTCCCCTCGCGCAGGACTTGAAAGTCGGCCCTGACGTGCGCGAGCGTTCCGCTCTCCACGATGACTCGGACGTTCGACAGCGGCTCCTCGATTGGCCCAGGCATCGGGTTTGCCCAGAGCGAGGCGAGCCATTCCTCGCCGCTCATCACGGTGTTCACGAACCCGCCATCGCGCTGCCGGCTGACGGCCACGAGCGACCGAGGGGTGAGAGCCGCCGACACCTTGTGGTAGTCGAGGCGACCGAAGTCGGTCAGAAACGTTTCGACCGCAGCACGGACTGCGGCCTCGTCGCTGGCCGCGTTTTGCTGCGCAAGGGCTGGCCGCAAGGCCGCCAGCACGACGCCCATGATCAAGACGCACACCGCGTGACGCATAAGTACCTCTCGAACGTCCCAAGTCGCGAAACAAGGTCCAGGCCTCGATTGTACGCGGTTCGCTGGCGCGACGCCGCCAGGTCACATCGTCCCGGTCGAACAGGCGCTCTCATACGAATAGCATGGCGACCGCCCAAATCGACGTGCGCCGCGCGATGACGGCGTTGGGATGGCACGAATGCGAGGCGCGTGCGATGCCAATTACGTTGGAGCGAACGTCCCGTGCGGCGGCCAGCTGTCCGCAGACGACGATTGTCCCGGCGCTCGGAGCTGGCCCGGTTGCAACGCGTTACAAAAACCACGACGATACGTCGATGCCTGTTTCATCATGGCTCGGCTCCGTGCTGCTGAGCGTGCTCGTGCTCGTCGGCTTACAGGACGCCCGGATCGTAGCCGCTCCGCAGATGGAACCGGCCTTCGGCCGGCGATCGCCCGATCCCGTGCCACCGGATGTCGCACGTCCTCCTGCTGACGCCACCAAGAGCCCCACCGGCCTCTATTCGAAGGTTCTCGCGCCCGGCACGGGCACGGTTCATCCGGTGGCAGCCGACACCGTCACCGTCTGGTACACCGGGTGGACGACAAACGGCAAGATGATCGACAGCACGTCCACGCGTGGCAAGCCGGCCACGTTTCGGCTGAATCGCGTGATGCAGGGTTGGCAAGAGGGCGTGCAAGCGATGGTCGTCGGCGAACGCCGGCGCCTCTGGATCCCTGAAACGCTCGGCTATGTGGGCCGCTCGGATCGACCCAAGGGCATGATTGTGTTCGACATCGAACTCGTCGACATCGGCCAGGCGCCGGTGGCGCCGCCCGACGTGGCGACGGTCCCGCCCGACGCAGAGACTTCGAGATCGGGCCTGGCGTGGAAGATCCTCCAGCCTGGCACCGGCACTCGCCATCCCGTGCCCACCAGTACCGTGACGGTGCACTACACAGGATGGACGACCGACGGCCAGATGTTCGATAGCTCGGTTGCGCGAGGGCGGCCGGCTACCTTCCGGCTGGATCAGGTGATCGAAGGCTGGAGTGATGGCGTGCAGATGATGGTCGAGGGTGAGCGCCGTCGTTTCTGGATTCCCGAGCCGCTTGCCTACAAGGGAGAGGCCGGCTCGCCCGCCGGCATGCTGGTCTTCGACGTCGAGCTCATCGCGATCAAGTAATAGTCGTCCGTCATCACTTCAGGCGATCCAGCCCAGCGGCCCCGCTGTCGGCATCGCGGTAATCGACACCCGCCTCGAGGAGATCGTCTTTCGCGTTGTAGATGATGACCTCCGCGACGCCTTGCACGCGGCGCGGCTGAAGGGTGTGGCCGCGTTGCTTCAGAATGGCCAGCGTGTCGGGCGAGAGCCCGTGACGTTCGTAGGTCACCTGATCGGGCAGCCACTGATGATGGAAACGCCCGGCGTCGACGGCCTCCTGCGCATTCATGCCGAAATCGATGGCGTTCAGGACAGTGAGTAGCACCGTGTTGATGATCGTGCGGCTGCCCGGGGTTCCGGTCACCATGAACAGCTTGCCGTCCTTGGCCACGATGGTCGGGGTCATGCTCGATAACATCCGCTTGCCCGGCGCCGCCATGTTGGGCTCGGTGCCGATGTAGCCCTCGGCCGTCGTCATGCCCGGCGCCGGGTTGAAGTCGCCCATTTCGTTGTTGAGCAGGAAGCCACCGCCGGTCACGGTGATGCGTGAGCCGTAGCTGTACCGAGCGTATACGTCATCGCCACGGCATTGCGGGCCGCGTCGACCACCGAGAAATGAGTGGTCTCGGCGCTCTCCCGCGGCCACTCGAAGCTGGACGGCGTCGATCGCGAGGCCTGGCGGTTGCTAATCGACTTTCTGAGCTCAGCCGCATATTCCTTGGACGTCAGGCGAGCGACGGGGAGCGAAGGATTGAAATCGGGATCGCCCATGTGGCGCGCGCGATCGGCGAACGCACGGCGCATCGACTCGACGATCACGTGCACGTTGTCTGCCGCCCCGAAGCCGTTGCCCGCCAGGTCATAGCCCTCCAGGATGTTCAACATCTGAACGAGCGCCGTGCCACCCGACGATGGAGGCGCCATCGAGATGATGTCGTAGCCTCGGTAGGTGCCGCGGATCGGTGTGCGGACTCTGGCCTTGTAGTTCTTCAGGTCTTCACGCGTGATCAGACCGCCGAGCGCCTGCATCTCCTTCTCGATGAGCAGTGCGGTTTCGCCCTCGTAGAAACCGGCCGGCCCCTGTTCGCCGATCCGCGCCAGCGTCCGCGCGAGATCCGGCTGCTTGAAGAGGTCGCCCGCGACATACGGGGTCCCGTTCTTGGAGAACTGCTTCACCGAGGTCGGATACTTCTGCATGTCGGGCAGGATCTCCGCCAACGACTCGGCGAACCCGGTCGTGACGATGAACCCGTCGCGCGCCAGGGCCACGGCGGGATCGACCAGCCGCTGCCAGGGAAGCTTCCCGTGGGCTTTCCATGCGGCGTGCAGTCCGGCCACCGTACCGGGCACTCCGACGGAGAGGGCGCTGTCATGGTGCAGGGCCTCGTCGTACTTTCCGTCTTTCATGAACATGGTGGCCGTGGCCCGTGCAGGAGCCATCTCGCGAAAGTCGTACGCGAGCGGCTCGCCGGCAGCCGGCCGGAACACGAGGAATCCGCCGCCGCCGATATTGCCTGCGGCTGGATGAGTGACGGCGAGCGCGAGCGCCGTGGCAACCGCCGCGTCCACGGCGGTTCCCCCCTCCGCAAGCACGTCGGCACCAACGCGGGAGGCGACCGCCTGCTGCGACACGACCATCCCGTGGCGCGACTTGAGGGGTTCGGTCGCGCCCTGGACTGCGAGCGAGGCCGCGGCCGCTAGAACCGCAACGAGGCTGATCCGTCTCAACATGGCATGCACCTCAGCAGAAGAATTATAGTCGCACCAAGCTCAGGGGCGCGTTTCACTGGAGATCGCATGATCGTCAACGACGCACACTGTCACTTTTTTTCGACGGGGTTTTTCGAGGCCCTGGCCCGCCAGGCCGGCACCTCCGACGCCGACGCCACGATTGCCCGGCTCGGATGGGATGCGCCGGGTCCCCCCCAAACGCTCGCAACCCGATGGCGCGACGAGCTCGACCGGTACGAGGTGCAGTGTGCCGCGCTGATTGCCAGTGTGCCGGGCGACGAGATCTCGGTCTCCGAAGCCATCAGGCTCCATCCCGACCGCTTCGCCGGGATGTTCATGCTGGATCCGACCGTCCCCGGCGCGCCGGCGCGGGTGCGTTCGGCAATCGGCGAGCTGGGGCTCACCGGCGTGTGCCTGTTCCCCGCCATGCACCACTACTCGCTCAGGGATCCATCGGTTGCCACGGTGGTCGAAACGCTCGCCGCGCATCCACGCGCCGTCCTGTTCGTTCACTGCGGCGTGTTGTCGATCGGCGTCCGCAGGAAACTCGGTCTGCCGAGCGCCTTCGACGTGAAGCTCGGCAATCCGCTCGATTTGCTGCCGCTGGCGCTCGCCGTGCCGTCGCTTCCCATCATCATTCCGCACTTCGGCGCGGGGTTCCTGCGCGAGACGTTCATGCTGGCCGATCTCGCCCCGAACGTGCACGTCGACACGTCCAGCTCGAACGGGTGGATCCGCTATCACCCGGGTCTGACGTTGACGGACGTGTTCCGGCAGGCGCTGGCGGTGCTCGGCGCGGATCGAATTCTCTTCGGCACCGACTCGTCGTTCTTCCCGCGCGGCTGGCAGGAGGCAATCCTGCAGACGCAGGTGGCGACGCTCGCGGAGCTCGAGCTGTCCGACGAAGACACGGCCAAGATCCTGGCTGGGAACTTCGAACGAATCTTCGGGGTGAGCCTGGCTACTCACCAACCTGAATGACCGAACGCTGGCTCCGGTGCTTCGCCAGCAGCTCGGGCACCAGACGCTTGCTCAGATACACTTTCGATTCGCCGTTGTCGGCCCCGTTCCGCTCGTACTTGATGACGTCGAAGCGCAGATGGTCGAGTGTCCCGCGCATCTCGTAGAACCGGTTCTTCGTCTTGACCAGAATCTCGTGAAACCCGTGCTCGAACGCCCAGGCTTCCTGCTGTTCGGTCAGAGCCCGGAAGTGGCCCTGCGCTCGCCAGTCGCGCCGCGTTCCGCCAATCCAGCTGTAGAGGACACGGCGCCCGTCGAAATCGACGCAGCCGTGGAGCCGAGCGACCAGATCAGCCAGTTTCGGCTCGGTCTCTTGTGGCCGCAACTCGTGCGAGACCTTGAACGAGACGGGGACGTTCGTCGATGGGTCCTCGGAGAGCGGGGCATCCGCCATCAGAATCAGGTGCTCGCGACTGGCCAGCCGCCGAACAATCTCCGACGCCGTCTTCTTGCGCGGAAATTCGCCGAAGAACTCTTCGAGGTACTGAATCTCGAGCGCACCCTGCTCGAGCGGATACTGCGTGATGCGGTATTCCACTGACGTCTCCTCACACACACGACTCTGAGCGAGTCCTGGATTCGGGTGAGGACGACCGGGCTCAGCGCGGGGCGCCGACCGGAGGTGTGGAGCCGGAGCGTTGACGCTGATCGAAGAACCGGCGGCAGGCTCGATCGAACCGCTCGGCGAGCGTACGCCGGGCAGCATCGGGCACATAGCCAATCCGCTCCCAGGCGCCGCGCGCCTCCCGCACCTCGCGAATCGCGGCACGCACCCGCGCATCGTCGTCCACCCGACCGCCGATCGTAGTGGAAGCGAGCGCTTCGCGCCAGCGCGCCGCCAGGACCGCCGCCGGCGACGACTGCTCTGGCACCGCGGCCCCGGCCAGAGCTTCGACCCGGGCGCATAGTTCCTCCATGCGCTGCCGATTCCGATCGGCATCGTAGTCCGATCCGCGGAGGGCCTCGGCGTGGACCACCACCACGCGCTCGAGGGCGGCCTTGAAGCGGGCTTCCAGATCGGCGAGCGGCGCGCGCGGAACGGGCGGGCTGCTCTGCCATCGCACGTGGAGATTGTCCAGGCGCGGCGCGAGATCGGCGATGTGGTCGGTCGGGAGCTCCAGTGTTGCGAGCCCTTCGAGTTCGCGACAGAGCGCGTCACGATCGACGAGGCGCTGCTGCAGATCGGCTTGTCCGCGTTGCTGATAGCGCTCGAAGAAGCGATCGCAGGCCGCGCGAAAGCGCTGCCAGATCGCCTCGGAGCGGTTGCGACGTACCGGGCCAATCGTTTTCCAATCGGCCTGCAGCCCGCGGATTTCCGCGGCCGCCGCGTCCCAGTCCGACGATTCGGCGAGGGTCTCGGCGCGAACCGCCAGCGCCTCCTTGCGAGAGTAGTTCTCGGTCCAGGCTCGTTTGCGATCGACCAGGTCTTCACGACGCCGGGTGAAAAACAGGTTGCACGCGGTGCGGAACCGCTGCCAGACGGCCCGTTCGTCGGCCGGAGCCGCGGTGCCAAGCGTCTTCCACTCGGCCTGCAGGCGCTGAATCGCTTCCGCCGTGCGAATCCAATCGGACGATCCTGAGAGGGACTCGGCCTGTGCCACGAGTGCCTCCTTGCGGCGCAGGTTGTCCGTTCGCTCAACGGCCAGACGCGCGAAGTGCTCGTTGAGCCGCCCCCGCACCGCGTCGTGCCCGGTGCGGTAGCGGCGCCAGAGAGCCTGAGCCTTCTCGCGCGGGACCGCACTGGCCTGCCGCCACCGCTGCTCGATGTCACGCAACTCGCGGGCGATCACGGCCGGATCGGTCACCGGTCCGAGCGCTTCGACGCGGGCGCACAGCTCTTCCTGCACACCGACATTCGCCCAGCGCTCCCAATCGTCGATCTCGCGAAGCTCCTGAAGCTGCGGGCCCAGGCGCGTTTGCAGTCCTTTCAGCCGCTCGATGATAGCGTCCTGGTCGAGCTTGCTGGGAAGTGTCGGCGGGTTCTCGAGAAGGGACTGGATCTGCCGCTGGCGCCGGGAGACGTCCTTGAGCGCGGGCGATGCCGACAGCATCGTTTCAGTCTCGCTACAGAACTGCTCGAGGCGTGAGAGGTTGTTGCGCTGCCGGCGCTCGCGCTCGGCTCGCGCTTCGGCTTCGCGCTCCGCCAGCCGGCTTTCGAGAAGCCGGACGGCTTCGGCTTGGGCACTGTGCGCTTCAACCACCGCAGCGGGCAACGCCCGCCACTCTCGCGCGAGGGCACCCCATCGCTCGACGGCCGCCCGGTCACCTCGGAACACGGCGCCCTCTCGTGCAAGCTGCTCGATCTCTTCCGCGATTCGGGCCAGCGATTCCATACCCGCCCCCCAGGATTCCCGTCGTCGTTGATACACCGCGACTGCTTCCTGAAATCGACGCTCCATCCGGGCGGCGTCAGGTTCGGAAAGCGGTCCCTGTCCGAACCATGATTGCTGGAGGGCGTCCAGGAACTCCGCGGGCTCATCGCCCCTGGCCGAATCGAGCGCCGCACACACTGCAGTTCGCGCGGTGAGGATCTCGATCCGGTTCTGTGACACCCGCTCAGCTTCGCGGCGCGTCGCCAGGAGCGTGCCCGCTTGCCGGCGTCCGGCCTCACACGCAGCCTGGAAGCGGTCCGCAAGGTCGTCGTCCACATCGGGAATCAGGTCGTTCCAACTCTCCAGGGCGGAACTCAGCCGGGCTTCCAGCTGTTCGAGATCCTCGTGGGTTGCCAGCGCGGTCACCGCGTCGCAGAGCTCCGTCTGGAGCCGGCGGTCGGTCCGGGACACGTCGGGCGGGGGAGCTGACCCGCCCTTCGGCGGCTGCCGGAGCTGCCCGGCGCGCCGGGCGACGTGTTTGTCCCGCGCCCGATCTGCCACGCGGGCTAGCAAGGAGGCATCGTCGATTCGTTCGAGCGCGGCGACACCGACATCCCGATGCTCCGTGCGCGAAGCGATGGCCGCGAGCTCCAACGCGTCGTCGATGGCCGCCAACGCCCCGAGCCGGGTCGCGGCATGCACGCTCCGGCGGGCGATGCTCGCACGCGCCTTGAGGTCGGGGGAGCGGGCCAGCGCCGCAAGACTCACCGATTCGAGGGTGGCCGACTTCGCGACCTGCATGAGGTCCTTGGCGCTGCTGATCGCCCCGAGCGCCTTGAGCGCGAGCGCCTCGTCCTGCGCATCGAGCGAGAAGGCGAGAAGGCCCCGGGAAGCCTCGAGCCTGACGGTCTCGTCCGGGTCGTTGCGGCTGGCGAGCGCGAGCTGGTCAATGTCGGCCAGGCGTCGAACGGCCGCCCGTCTCACGCGCGGGTCGCTGTCGTCACGGGCAACGAGGGCCAGGATCTCTTGTTCTGCGCCATCCAGGCCTGTGACGGCGGCCAGTCGGACGGCGGCGTCTTCATGTTTCCAATCAGGCTGGGAACGCAGTCGGTCGAGGAATCCCATGCGCGTCTTTTGACGTTCGAAGGCCGCCGTTCGGTCGCCTCAGGCGTAATGAAATCGCCAGGGGCGATTTTGACAGATATTTCTGTCGGCCCGTAGACTCCCGATAAATGGATTCCGGCCGACCGCTCGACGTCGTTCGCAGCCCTCGACGGGCCGCCACCATGCTCCACCCCGCCAGGCTGATGCTGCTCGGGGAGCTTCGCGAGCCGCAATCCGCGTCCAGCCTGGCCCGCAAGCTCGATCTGCCGCGCCAGCGGCTGAAACTATCCCCCTCCGGGCACTGGAAAAAGCCGGGTTGTGGAGCTGGTCGCAGAACGGCGTAAAGGCATTTGCACGGAGCGCGGTCGTGCGCGCGTCCGCCTGATCGTATCCCATCAGCCCCGAAGCGTTGGGTACGCTGGGCTCCACGGTCGAAGCGGCCCAGGATCGGCTCAGTTCGACCTACCTGATGGCAACTGCCGGACGGGCTGTGCGCCCGCCTTCAGTGCGAGGTTGGAATCCCCAGCTCCTTCAGCCGTGCTGCCATGTCCTGGCCATGTGTGGCCGTCTTCACCTGCTTGTCGATATAGAGAATCTTGCCGTCGGCACCGATGTAGAACGTCCATCGCACCGCCCCGCGGGTTTCGTCGGGTACCACTCCGTAGGCTTTCGCGACGGTCCGTGCCGGGTCGCTCAGGATCGGAAAGTCGAGCTCGAGCGATTCGGCGAACTGCTTGTTCGTTTCCGGCGGGTCGACGCTGGCTGTGAAGTAGGCGACGTCGAACTGACGGAGCGCGGGTCCGGTCTCCTTCATGGACTTGCACTCAGCCGTGCATCCGCCGGTGAAGGCCTTCGGAAACCACGCGACGACGACCGCGCGCTTCCCCTTGAAGTCGGCAAGGCTGTAGGTCTTCCCATCCGAACCAGGCAAGCTGAAATCCGGTGCCGCATCCCCAGGCTTCAGTTCCTGCGCGACCGCGCCACTCGCGCCAATCAACGCCGTACACGTCAAAACCAGGCACATCATCATGAGCACTCGCATAGACTCACCTCTTTCGTATCCTGTCGATCACGCCGACCGACCGACCCGCCCGATCATAGCTGAAACGGCAGGACCGCACCGTGCCCGAGCTGCCCGATATCGTCGTCTACGTCGAGGCCTTGAGGCGGCTCGTGCTGGGCCACAAGCTCGACCGTGTCCGTCTGGCCAGCCCGTTCGTGCTGCGGTCGGTCGACCCACCCCTGTCTGCCATCGAAGGTCGCACCCTGACGTCGGTCCACCGCATCGGGAAACGCATCGCGGTGGGGTTCGACAACGGCTCGTTCCTCGTCGTTCACCTGATGATTGCCGGCCGCCTGCGGTGGAGGGCCCGCGAGGCGGGCACTCCCCCTCCGGTGTTAATCCGCAAGCTTGGGCTCGCCGCGCTGGACTTCGAGCACGGGTCCGTGCTGTTCACCGAAGCCGGCTCGAAACGACGCGCCTCGCTCGTCGTGGTGAAAGACCGCGACCTCCTCGCCTCCCACGACCCCGGCGGGCTCGAGGTGATTGAATCGAGTCCCCAGGCCTTCAAGCAAGCGCTCACTGCCGAGAATCACACGCTCAAGCGCGCGCTGACCGACCCCCACATTCTGAGCGGCATCGGCAACGCCTATTCCGACGAAATTCTCCATCGTGCCCGCCTCTCGCCGCTCAAGCAAACCCGTCATCTGACCGACGAGGAGATCGCGCGACTTCACGAAGCCACCGAGCGGGTGCTGGGCGAATGGATCGCCCGTCTGCGGGCGGAAGTCGGCGAAGGATTTCCGGAAAAGGTCACCGCGTTTCACGAAGCCATGGCGGTTCATGGACGGTACGGGAAACCGTGCCCGGTCTGCGGACGGCCAATCCAACGCATCGTCCATGCCCAGAACGAATCGAACTACTGCG
>CAWGYQ010000006.1:0-207940 GCA_963826865.1 uncultured Acidobacteriota bacterium | reverse complement strand
TCCGAAATGCGTTAGCGATTGACGCGACGCGAAAACGCTGAGCTCCCACCAGGCGAGGAATGCTGAAGATCGGCGACCGCGTCGATGGTATCCCGCTTGCGTAACGACGACGCACGACGGCAGAGCGTTGTCGCTGCGAGTGCGTGTCGATCGACGCTCGGCACAATGGAAGGGGTGGAGACATGCGACGTCTTGGAATGGCTGTGGTGGCAGTCACTCTCGCGTTGAGCGGATGGGCTGTTGACGCGCAGGGGTTGAGCAATGTGTCGGCAGCGCTCCGGCCATGGTTCGAAGTGCCCGTTGTCTCTTCGCCGGCGAGAGGTTCGTTTTCTGCCCGGATCAACACCCAGAATGACTCGGTCTCGTATCGACTCACGTACTCGGGCCTCCAAGCCGACATCCGCCAGGCACACATTCACCTGGCGCAACCGAACGTGAACGGCGGCATCATGGTGTGGCTCTGTGGCACCCCGACCAATCCGGGCCCGCCGTTGACGCAGGTGTGCCCACAAAGCGGAACGATCACCGGCACCATCCTGCCGGCAAATGTTATCGAGATCACGACTCAAGGCATTGCTCCCGGCGACTTCGACGAGTTCGTCGCGGCGCTCAGAGCGGGATTGGCGTACGCGAACGTGCACACGGTGCAGAGCACCGGCGGCGAGATTCGCGGTCAGATTCGGCCAGGGCTGGGGCACAGATAGCACACAGAGCGGCTGTTCAGTGGGGCGCGCGCCGACATGCCGGACGCGCGCCCTTTTTTTTGGATCCTCGCCCTGCGGGCCGCGACTCTCGTCGGTGGCTTCCGCCAGCATGGAGCCTTTTCACCGAGCCTCGAAACCTGTTGCGAACGCCCTGACAGGTATAGACTTCCAGCGATCAGCGATCCTGGAGGCCCCGCTCATGCCGAGGCGGAAGAGACGACAGCAGGATGTGAGCCGGCGCGGTTTCCTCAAAGGCGCAGCCACCGGCGCCGCGGCGCTCGTGGCCGCGCCGCCGATGCTCTCGGCCGAACCGGCGGCGCCGCGTCCCGGCGTGCTCGTACCGACCGAAGCTCAGTTGGCCGCCGAGACGGGCGCCTCTCTGCCGTCCTCGTCGCGAATCGTCGAGCACCCCGGGTCGGACTTCATGGTGGACGTGCTCAAGTCGTTGCGCTTCGAGTACGCACCGATGAATCCCGGCTCGAGCTTCGAGGGGTTGCACGAGTCGATCATCAACTACGGCCAGAATCTGGCGCCAGAGCTGCTCACCTGCTGCCACGAAGAGTCGGCGGTCGCCATGGCCCACGGCTTCGCCAAGATCGACGGCAGGCCGCTCATGGTGTTGCTGCACGGCAACGTCGGCCTTCAGCACGCATCGATGGCGATCTACAACGCCTACGCAGACCGCGTGCCCGTCTTCATCATCATCGGCAACCACATGGACTCGGTGGGGCGGAGAGGCGGCGTGCCCTGGTATCACAGCGCGCAGGACATGGCGTCGATGGTCCGCGACTACGTGAAGTGGGACGACGAGCCGGCCTCGCTCGGCGCATTTGCCGAGTCGGCGGTCCGCGCTTACAAGATTGCGATGACCCCGCCGATGGCACCCGTGGTGCTCGTCGTCGATTCGGTGATGCAGGAACGTCCGCTGCCGTCTGCCGAGCTGCGCATCCCGCGGCTGACGATGACGACCCCGCCGGCAGGAGACATGGGCGCGGTGCGGGAAGCCGCCCGGCTGCTGGTTGCCGCCGAGACGCCGTTGATCGTCGCCCAGCGTGCTGCCCGGACGGCCAACGGCGTTACGCTGCTCGTCGAGCTTGCCGAGACGCTGCAATCGCCTGTCACCGGGATCTCGGTGACGGGAGCCACCGTGTCAGACCGGATGAATTTTCCCTCGCGTCATCCACTCTGCGGGTCGGGCTATCCGGGGTATCAACCGGATGTGACGCTCGGCCTCGAAGTGCAAGACATGTCGGCCGCAGCCCTGGCGGCATCGGCGCGCGGCGCGAAGACGATCAGCATTTCGGCCGAGGATCTGTACCTGAAGAGCAACTATCGAGACTTTCAGCGGATGGCCGAAGTGGATCTCGCGATTGCTGCCGACGCCGAAGCCACGATGCCGATGCTGATCGACGAGGTGAAGCGCCAGCTGTCGGCCGATCGGCGGCGAACGATTGCCGAACGGGGCGCGCGTATCGCCGAGGCCCACCGGCAGGACCGCGCGAGAGATCGCGACACGGCCGCGTACGGATGGGACGGGAGCCCTGTCAGCGTCGCCCGGCTCACGGCCGAGCTCTGGGCACAGATCAAGAACGAGGATTGGTCGCTCGTCTCATGGCAGGGGTTCATCAGCCGCTGGCCGTACCGGCTCTGGAACATCGACAAGCACTACCAATACATCGGCGGACAGGGCGCAGGCGGGATGGGGTACGGTGCGTCGGCGGCGGTCGGCGCTGCGCTCGCCAACAAGAAGCACGGACGTCTGTCGATCAACATTCAAGGCGACGGCGACCTCAACTACACGCCGGGAGTGCTGTGGACGGCTGTGCACCATCAGATACCGCTCCTGACGCTGGTGCACAACAACCACGGCTACCACCAGGAAGTCATGTTCGTGCAGGAGATGGCGAGTCAGCGCAACCGCGGCGCCGATCGCGCGCACATCGGCACGACGCTCAGGGAACCGAACATCGACTACGCGAAGATGGCGCAGAGCTACGGCATGCACGGCGAGGGGCCGATTGCCGATCCGAAAGAGCTGGCGCCGGCCATTGCTCGCGGTCTCGAGCGGGTCAAGCGCGGGGAGCCGGTTCTCATCGACGTCGTATCCCAGCCTCGATGAGGACTCACGTGAACGTTCTCCACTACGCTCTCCCGATGATCGCGGTGCTGCTCCATGCACCCTCTGTCGCATGGGCCCAGACGGCGAGCCCTCCTGCCGCAGCCGATGTCGGGAGCGCGGAGAAGGGGAAGGACGTGTACCTCAGGTACAGCTGCTACGCATGCCACGGATACGCCGGTCATGCTGGTCCCGGTGGGCGGCTCGTGCCCATGCGGCTGCCGCTCGCGGCGTTTTCGGCACTCATCCGAAATCCGCGAACCATGCCGCCTTACACGGCCAAGGTCCTTTCGGATGGGCAGCTCGCCGACCTCTGGGCGTACATCAAGAGTCTGCCGGAGTCGCCGCCGGCCAGGAGCATTCCGCTCCTGAGCCAACCGTGACGTGAACGCGCCTACTCCGATTCCCCCCGGCGAGCGCTCTCGATCTTCCTGTCGCGCTCGGACGACAGCCTCTCGCGGTCGCGCCGGTACTCCTCTTCGCGTGCCTCACGTTCCGCAGGGTCCGGCGTCATTCTGAGCCTGCCGTGGTGGAGCACTTCCACTTCGGCGATCTTCGCCTCGTAGAAGTTTCGAATCTCGGCAATTGCCGCCTTCTGCGCCTCGGTCAGCGGCCGATGCTCGACGCCTGCTGCCTCGTCCTTCTTGCGGAAGCGCTCGAGCGCCAGCTCGTACGCGGACTTCAAATCCTTGTCCTCGGCCATATCGGGACATTCTAGGCCGTTCCGGAATTTGACGGCCGCCCGGCAGCTTGGTACGCTCCGAAGATGCCTCGGATGCTCTGCGCACTCCTGACGTTCGTCATTGGCACGGCCGCGCTTGTTGGCGCGGCCACGAAGTTCACGTCCACGTGGAAGGCGCCCGGAGTCACCGGGGTGGCCTTTGCGGGTCAAAAAGTCGCGGCGCTCGTGATCAGCGACGATCAGAGCCTGCGGATGTCCGGCGAGGAGGCGCTCACGCGCGAGCTCATCGCACGGGGCGTCCAGGGCATCGCTTCATACCGCATCGTTCCTCCCGAAGAGCTGAAAGACAAGGACAAGGCCAGAGGGTGGTTCGAGCGCTCGGGGGTTTACGGGGTGGTGGCGATGCGCCCGATCAGCGCCGAGAAAGTTCAAACCTGGCAACCGAGTGTCTGGTCGCAGCCCTACTACAGTTCGCTCTGGGGCTATTGGGGCTACGGGTGGGGCGCCATCTACGATCCTGGATACGTCCGGGAGGATCAGCTGGTGGTGGTCGAGACGCTCATCTACAGCGTGCCCAACAACGCCCTGATCTGGGCAGCCATGACCGAGACCACCAATCCGAAGGACCTCGGGCGGTTCGTCCACGATGTCGTCGACGCCGCCGCGAAGGAAATGAGGAAGCAGGGCATCGTTCAAAAGGGCTCGAGCTAAGCCGCACGAGGTGTCATTGATGCGCAGATGTTTCGTGCTCGTCCCGGTATTGGCCACAGCCCTGGCCGGGTGCTCGCAACAGAACGGAAGAGAATCGCAGGCCGTGGGCCAGGGCAAGGCCACGGTCGGGGAGTCGAAGTCCCCCTCCGCCAGCGCCGGGCTGCCGCTGGATCAGATCAAGCTTCCACCTGGCTTTGCCATCGAGGTGTACGCCACCGGCGTGACCAACGCGCGTTCGATGGCGCGTGGCAGCCAGGGCACCCTCTTCGTTGGCACCCGCCAGGACGGTCGTGTCTGGGCGGTCCTCGACACCGACAACGACCAGAAGGCGGATCGGGTGGTGACGATCGCGCGCGATCTCAACATGCCGAACGGCGTTGCGTTCCGTGACGGCGCCCTCTATGTGGCCGAAATCAATCGAGTGCTGCGCTACGACGACATCGAATCGCGCCTCGACAACCCGCCGCCGCCTGTCGTCGTCAGCGCCGCGTTCCCCAGCGACGAACATCACGGCTGGAAATTCATCCGTTTCGGCCCGGACGGCAAGCTCTACGTTCCCATCGGGGCCCCGTGCAACATCTGCGATCGAACAGACAAGCCGTACGCGACGATCATGCGCATGAACGCCGACGGCACCGGGCTCGAACGGTTCGTTTCCGGCGTTCGCAACACCGTCGGCTTCGACTGGCATCCGTCGACGGGCGAGCTGTGGTTCACGGACAACGGCCGTGACAGGCTGGGAGACGAGGTGCCGCCCGACGAGCTGAACCGGGTGTCCGCGTCCGGCCAACACTTCGGGTACCCCTATTGCCATGCGGGCGACGTGGTAGACCCCGAGCTTGGCAAGAGCAGAAGCTGCGCCGATTACGTCGCGCCGGCGCAAAAGCTGGGTCCGCACGTGGCGGCCATCGGCATGCGCTTCTACACCGGCCGGATGTTCCCGGCCGACTACCGCCAGCAAATCATCATCGCGGAACACGGGTCCTGGAACCGGACGACACCGCTCGGTTACCGTCTCACGGTGGCGCGGCTCGACGGGAGCAAGGTGGCCAAGTACGAGATTTTCGCGGAAGGCTGGCTGCAGGGAGCCAAGGCGTGGGGCCGGCCGGCCGATGTCGAAGTGATGCCCGACGGCGCCCTGCTCGTCTCGGACGACGAGGCGAACGTCATCTACAGGATTGCCCACAAGGGATAGGGAGTGTCGGCCTACTGCTCAATCGCTCCCGGGCATCCGTTCCACGGCCCCTATCACGATCGCGAGTACGGCTTTCCCACGCGGAACGACATCGCGCTCTTCGAGAGGCTCGTCCTCGAGATCAATCAGGCCGGCCTCTCGTGGCTCACCATTCTGCAGAAGCGCGAGAAGTTTCGGGCGGCCTATCACGGGTTTGATGTGAATCGCGTGGCCCGCTACACCGAGCGCGATCGCAAGCGGCTCATGAGCGACGCCGGCATCATCCGGAACCGGCTCAAGGTGAACGCCGCCATCGAGAACGCCCGCCGCATCCAGGATCTGCGCGAGAGCCATGGCTCCTTCGCTCGGTGGCTCGAGTCGCACCATCCGCTCTCAAAAACGGACTGGGTTGCGCTCTTCAGGAAGACCTTTGTGTTCACGGGTGGCGAGATCACCGGGGAGTTCCTGACGAGCATCGGCTACCTGCCCAATGCGCACGCACCCGACTGCCCGGTCTATCGACGCGTCGCCAAGCTGAACCCGCCGTGGATGAAAGCCGGACGCCGGAGAGGTGCCGGTTCGGGCTCACCGTGACGCACGAAACAGTTCGTCAGCTGTGCTGAGGATCGTCCACTGGAGACGCTGCGGATACGCCGCCTCTCGGGCGAGGAACGCCCGGACAGTCGAGGCCGCTTCCGCCGATCGGTGCCCCGAGAGCGTGGACTCCATCCACCTGATCGGAAAGAAAATGTCACCGGTTGCCTGAATCTCGCGAAGCAGCTCGAGCGCCGGCTGCACGAAGCGCCGCGCGTGGCTCTCGCGCAGCGGGTGATTCAGGTACCGGACTGAATCGAGCACCCACGGCTCTCGGCGGCGGTTCTCGACGCTCTTGAATCTCGCGAAGGCGGCCTCGCGCGTCGCCGGGTAGGCTGACAACGCCGGCATGACGAACGCCAGGCGAGCCTTCCGATCGGGGTTCTGGGTCCGCTCGTGCTGAGCCTTCAGAATCTCGTCCCAGAGCGGAACCTCGCGGACAGCCAGCTCGAGAGCCATCGCGATTTCGTCCTGCTCGGCGAAGGTCAATCCGGGAATCGTTTCCTCGCGGCGCCAGACTCGTTCAAGCCACGCCAGGCCGTCCGGTGAGAGCACCGTGTCGCGGTAGGCGTTGAACCATGCCGCCTTCTCGCTCTGAGACCGGCCGCGCGCCAGCCCGGCCCTCAGTGTGGCTTCGAGCAGACGGCTCCGCGAGCTCCTGGCCTCAGCGGATAGGAATTTCCAGAAAATGCGCTCGGCGTATGCGAGCACGCGCTGCACGTTCTGCTCGTCGGATTCGCTCGGCAACGCGCGGACGGCTGTGTCGAGCACGTCGGACGGGGAGACCTCCCCCTCGAGCATGTTGTCCCACAAGGCGACCCAGGCGCTGCCCCGCGTGAGCGCATCGGGAATCTCTTCCAGATGCGCCAGCAGGTACGCGCGGCTCGTGTCGTCGAGCACGAACAGCCCATATCCGAGGCCGGCGCCACCGGGCAATACGTAGAGCGGCCGATCGAGACCGACCACGCCGTGCACCGTCGTCACTTCATCGAGGATGTCGACCGTCAGCTCGCGGATCGAGCCCGGATAGCCGAGCGCCACGCGGAGCCGCTGCGGCCATGCGAGTCCGCGGCCGAGCGGATCGCGTGCCCTCAGCTCGATTCCCGCGAGAAGTCCCGCAGGGTCCACACGGACCGAGATCGCGAACGCCGGACGTCCCCGTTCCTCGACCCACGCGCGGCTCCACGCCGCCAGATCGTGCGGCGTCCTGTCGTCGAGAATGCGAATGAGATCGAGCCACGTCGCGTTCCCGAACGCGTGCGCCTTCAGGTACTCGCGCAGGCCGTCGCGCAGCGTGTCCAGGCCGATCATCAGCTCGAGCTGCCGCATGACGATGGGAGCTTTCTGGTAGATGATCGGGCCGTACAGCTGGCCCGCGTCGGCAAGATTCGCGAGCGGCTGGCGAATGGGGTTGGTTCCTGGTGTCCGGTCCACGTCATAGGCGGACGGATAGTGCGCGAGCAGGAAGCGAAGGTCGTGATTCACCTCGGGGAACGAGGGATTCACAATCTTCGCCGCCATGAAGTTCGCGAAAACCTCCTTCATCCACACATCGTTGAACCACCGCATCGTGACCAGATCGCCGAACCACATGTGGGCCGTCTCGTGCGCAATCACGCTGGCCCGGCCGAGCTGCTGGTTCTGCGTGGCCGATTCGTCGAGAAGCAAGCCGGCGGCGTTGTACAGAATGGCCCCGGCGTGTTCCATGCCCCCGAACTGAAAAGACGGGATGGCCACGAAGTCGAACTTGGAAAAGGGATAGGGGATGGCGGTGTAGTCCTCGAGCCAGGCGAGCGACGCGGCATGGAGGTCGAAGATTGCCTCGCGATTGCGAGCGATCTTTGCGGCGTCGGTCTCGCGATGGAACATCCGGAGTTGCCGGCCCGCACGAGTAGCGGTTTCGACCGAAAAGCGGCCGGCGGCGAACGAAAAGAGATAAGTGGGAAGCGGCGCGGTTTCGGCGAACACGAAGGTGGCCGATGGTGACGCGGGATTCGCTGAGGATTCGGGTCCAGCGGGCAGAACCGCCGCGGCATTGGCCACCACCTGCCAGCCCAAGGGGACCGTCAGCGTCAGCGTGAATCGTGCCTTGAGATCGGGTTGATCGAAGCACGGGAACGTCAGCTGTGCACGTGCGGGCACGAACAGCGTAAAGAGAAACTCGTCGTCGCGGTTGAGCGCGCCGTCGCCGGCGGTGAAGTCGATGGCGATCTCGTTCCGGCCCGCAGATGTTGCGCCGGAGGGAACGACGAGATGCCCGTCCTCGAAAATGACGTCGAGATCACGTCCGCCGACGGCGAGCGAGCGCACGTGGTCGCGCGGCTGTGCAAAGTCGAAGACGATGCGGTGCGGCTCGTCCAGCCTGAAGCGCGCAACGACACGTCCCTGCACGGGCTCGCGACGATCGGCCGGGACGTGGAAGGCAAGCTCGTATCGCAGATCATGGATGACCGTGCTCCGCTCGCGGGCCAGATCCTCGGAAATGCCGCGGCCTGGGGGTGCTGAACGGGTCGGTGCCTGAGCAGAGAGGGCAGTCAGGGCACAGGGAAAGATGAACGCCGCGCGCCAGGACAATCGAAGCAGGTCCATCAAGAGGAATCTTAGATCGACAGCCAGCCGCGCCCGATATCATCGCGGTCGCGATGAAGGATCCGTTTGCCACCGCCCGCGGCGTAGAGCTGCGCCTCTACGCCTGGCTCGTCGCGATTGCCGCATTGAGCATTGCTGTCGGTCTGGGACTCGAGCGCCACCAGACGAGGCTCGCGATTTTCAAGAGCGGGGAATGGTATGACCAGACCGATGGTGTTCCCGGCGAGCGGAGGCATGCGTTGATCGCAGAGTACCTGGCGAGCCGCTACGTGCCGGCCACCACGATCGAAGGAACTGAAATCCTCGGCCGGCGGCCGTATGGCGCCTGGACTTTCGTCCCGCGGCCTCACGCCAGGCGTCCGTAATCAGTCCGACCTGCGTTCTTGGGTCGAATCGTTCCTGTACCCGCCGAGGCGCCACGGTGGCAACCCGGGTGCGCCAGTTCTCGTCGTCGAGTGCGCGGAGCAGGCCCTCCGCCAGAGCCTGCGCGTCTCGTGGAGGGACGAGGAATCCGGTGACGTTGTTCTCGATGACCTCCGGAATGCCTCCGGCATCGAATCCAACCACGGGTGTGCCGGCTGCGTTGGCTTCGATGATCACGTGACCGAACCCTTCGTTCAACGACGGGACGGCGAGCACATCGATCGACCGCATGATGTCAGGAATGTCCGTTCGCTGGCCGACGAATCGGACGACGTGGTCGACCTGCAGCTCTTTGGCGTGATTCATCATCCGGGGCACCCAGTTCTGATTCTTGAAGGCCGATTCGCCTCCAACCGCCAGGAACCTCACATCCGGTCGCTCACGGTGGATGATTCGCGCGGCCTCCAGGAAATACTCGATGCCTTTCTCCGGTCGGAAGATCCCCACGAATCCGACGATCGGCGGTCGGCCGCCAAAGAATTCGGCACGGATGTCGCGGCCGCTTAGAAAGCGCCGGGTGTCGACGCAGTTGTAAATGACTCGAAGCCGTTTGTCGGGAACGTGACCGCGGAAGCCCTGAAGGCTGGCGCTCGAGTTGCCAATGATGAGCGTGGCCCTTTGCAAGAGGGGATCGACATCCGTCGCATCCAGGTGCGGAGATCTCACGTGCAGGACGACCGGCACGCGCGCGAGCCTGGCACCCAGGATTTCGGCCGGCTTCCACGTCGTGTAATCGGGGAAGTACACCAGGTCGACTCGCTCGCGAGCCAGCATGGCCGCGAACGAAACGGTCGCTGCCCCGTACCGCCACGTCCGTTCGCCGGGGTGCTCTCGTCCGTAGATCACGGCCGCGCCCTCGCGCCGGAAGACGTCCGCGCAGGGTCCAGGTCCCGGCAGCATCGCTATCATCCGGAAGCGCCGGCGATCGCGGAGCCGCAGAATCTCCTGGATGGCGTTGAAGGGGCCACCGAAGGCGTGCGATTGGTGATAAATCCAGAGTACGGTGATAGTGGCCACCCGGCGTATCTATCGGTCGTTGTCGTTCTGCCGACTGCAAAGCGGGAACCACTGCGCATTTCGCCCGCCCGCAGTGGATCTCGAAACCAGGCGCTCCCGACGAATCGCCGATCACAGCGCAAAACCGGAATCTAAGGCTGAGCTACAAGCTCATGCCATTCGTGCTGAGGAGGTTCTGGTACTGCAACCGAGAACGCAGGCTGTAGTTCCTGCGGACAGCTGGGGCGAGGATCCCGGTGGGGAAAAGGCGTTAGAGACGCTGCACCACGAGCAGCGTCATGTCGTCGAACTGGGGTGTACCGGCCACGAAGATTTCGACGGCATCGAACACACGATCGATGATGGATTCAGGAGATTGACCCGCTACCGCACGCAGGGTTTCGCGTAAACGAGGCTCCCCAAATTCCTCACCTGCGGAGTCCTGGGCATCGGTGACGCCGTCGGAGTACAGCACGAGCGCGTCACCGGGGCTCAGCACTTCGCTGGTCTCCTCGTAGAGCAGTCCAGGCGGGAGGAGGCCAAACGGCGCGCCGGTGGATGCCAGCGCCACAATCTCTCCGCCCCGACGCAGCACGACGTTGTCGAGATGACCAGCGCCCACGAAGCGGAGGCGTCCCGTTCGGGGCTCCACCTCGGCCAGCGCCGCGGTCACATATTTTTCAGGCGACGTTGCCGCGTACAGCAGATCGCTCGCCTGGCCGGCCAACACCGGCAGCAGGTCGATGCGGCCGAGCAGCGCGCGAAGCGTCGCCTGCATGTTGCTCATGAGCAGGGCGGCAGGCAGCCCCTTGCCGGACACATCCGCGACGCAGAGCAGCAGGCGCTCGTTGGAGTCCAGGCCGGGCCGCATCAGCGCGTCGTAATAGTCGCCGCCGCAGCGCCGTGCGGGGCGGTTGCGTGCGGCGAGGCGGTAGCCCATTGGCTGCGGCAGCTCGGATGGAAACAGATTGGCCTGAATTCGCGCGGCCAGCGTCATCTCGCTTTCGAGTCTCGCCCGCGCGAGCTCAGTTTCCTGTTGCAGCGCGAGCAGGCGCTCGCGTTCGCGCGCGGCCTGGATCGTGCGCTCGAACAACCGCGCGTTCTCGATGGCGGTCGCCGTCTGGAGCGCCAGCGTGTTCAGCAGTTTTCGTTCGGCGGCCGTGTAGGCGGTTGGCGACGTACTGCCGAGCGCGATGAGGCCGATGACCCGTTCGCCCACCTTCATCGGTGCCGCAATCAGCGCCTTGAGCGACGTGGAGCCGGGCACGAGCCTCGGGTCGTGTTCGATGTCGTTGACAATTTCGCCGACGCCGGCTGCCGCCACCGCGCCGATGATGCTCAGCCCGCTCCCAGGCCCGTTGAGCTTCGCCACCTCCTCGCCAAAGCTGGCGACGGATGCCAGTGTGCCTGTCTCGTCGTCGAGCAGGAGGATCGCGCCGTCCGTAGCCGCGATCAGATGTCTGGTTTCCTGCAGCGTGAGGCGGGCAACGGCTTCCAGATCGAGCAGGGCCGCCAGCTTCTCGGAGAAGCTGTAAATGAGGTTGATCTCACGATAGAGATGGAGCACTTCGCCGCCCAGAGCCTTGCGCTCGGCTTCGTGGCCGGCCAGGTGCTCGAGCAAGGTCGCGACGGCTTGCGCCCGTTCCGATCCGGTGACCCACCCGAGGCTGGCCCCGTTGTGTCTGACGGCAAACCGCTCGCCGCATCCCTCCGCCGCGCTCTCGCCGTGCAGCAGCTGGCCGTCGGCATCCTCGATGGCGACGGGGTCCCCGATCGCCTGCACGAACGCGGAAACGAGCGCGTGTGCCTCGGGCCGTCTGGTGATGATCTGTCGGAGACCTGCGCGCGACATCGCTACATACCGAGCACGTCGCGCGCCTTCTGAAGCAGCGCGTCGGGATCGAACGGCTTGGTCATGTAGAGGTCCGCGCCCACCTCCTGACCTCGCTGCCGATCGAATTCCTGCCCCTTCGCGGTCAGCAGGACGATGTAAACGTCCTTCAGGCCAAGGGTCTGCTTGGCGCGGCTGCACACGTCGAAGCCACTCAGCTTCGGCATCATGACGTCGAGGAACACCAGCTTCGGCTTCACGGATTCGATGGTCGCCAGGGCCTCCTCGCCGTTCGAGGCCGTCAGCAACTCCACGCCTTCGTCTTCGAGCTCTTCGAGCGTCTGTTGTATCAGCATGCGCAGGTGCGCTTCGTCATCCACTATCAGAATGGTCGGGCTCACGTAGGCTCCTTACTGGTAGACGAGGAAGAGGACGTTCTCCATCCCCTTTTCGAACCGCAGCATCTGTACGGCGTCGGAGCGCGCCGAAGACACCGAGTTCAACATGATGATGTCGGGTTGCACGGCCACGGCGCGTGCGAGCAGATCGTCGCCGCGCGCCTCCATGACGCTGTAGCCGCGTGTGGTCAGCACATCGGTGAGCGTCCGCACGGTGGACGCATCCTCGTCCACCACCAGCACGCGTTTGTGCGACTTCTTCTGCTCGATGAGCGTGCCGATTTCACGGAAGAGCAAGTCGGTGTCGATGGGTTTGGTGAGATAGCGGTCGACCCCAAGCCGGAACCCGCGGTCCCGATCCTGCACGATCGAGAGAATGACGATCGGAATATCCATCGTCTGCGGGTCGTTCTTGAGAACGGCGGCCACGTCGAACCCGTTCATCTCCGGCATCATGACGTCCAGCAGAACGAGGTCAGGACGTTCCTCCCTGACGAGTCTGATCGCCTCCCGGCCGTTGCTCGCGAGACGCACCTGGTAGCCTGTTTCCGTCAGCTCTTGAAGCAGCAGCTCACGGATGTTGGGGTCGTCGTCGACCACCAGAATGCGGGGCTGACGCTCGGCCGTGCGCGGGGTCGTCACGATCACCTGATCGCGCAGCTGGCGAATGAGCGCGGCCAGATCCACCGTCGCGCCACCGGTGAGCGCCGCCTGCTCGGCGGTGACCGGAAGCGAGAAGGAGAACGTGCTGCCGCGCCCGATCTCGCTCTCCACCCAGACGCGTCCGCCGTGGTGCTCGACGATCTCCCTGCAGATCGGCAGGCCCAGGCCGGTGCCCTTCGGCTTGTCGGTGAGCGTGTCGCCGACCTGCTTGAACCGTTCGAACACCTTGAGCTGATCGGCCGGCGTGATGCCCACGCCCGTGTCGGCCACACTCACGACAACTTCGCCGCCCCGTTGGACGGCGCGGCAGGTGATGGTGCCCGCCTCCGTGAACTTGACGGAATTGGAGATCAGGTTGATCACGACCTGGATGAGGCGATCCCGATCGCCAGTGACCGCCGGAAGATCCGGGGCGATCTGCTTCTCGAGCCGCAGGCCCTTCTGCTCGAACAACGACGAGGTGGCGGCCGTGGCGCGATCGACGATGTCGGCGAGGGTGACGCTCTCCATGTGCCATTCGAGCTTGCCCGCTTCGATCTTGGCGAGGTCGAGCACGTCGTCGATGAGCTTGGTGAGGCGCTCGCCCTCGCTCACCACCACTTTCAGGTTGTCTTCCACCTGTTGAATCGTCTGCGCCACCCTCCGGTCCTCGGTCGGCACCAGGGGGAAAATGCGGTCCTCGAGCCGCTTCTTGATGATCTTGGCGAAGCCGAGCACCGAGGTGAGCGGCGTGCGCAGCTCATGACTCACCGTCGAGAGGAACGCGCTCTTCGCGGCGTCGGCTTCGACGGCAATGGCGCGCGCACTCTCGGCTTCCTCGAACAGGCGGCGAATTTCCTGCTCGTGCTCGTTCAACTGCCGATACGCGTTCGCGTTGTCGAGCGCGATGGCCGTGTACGACGCCAGGCTGCGCATCAGATTCAGGTGATGCTCGGTGTAGGCGTGCTTCTCGAAGCTCTGAATCGCGAGGATGCCGAGCACCTGATCCTTGGCCAGGAGCGGCAGGTAGATGATGGACTGCGGTTCCTGCGACATCGAGCCGTCTTCGAGAGGGACGCTCTTCTCCTCGTAAGTGCTGATGTAACGGCCGTATTCCGCCGGGAGATCGTTGATGAACACCGCCTCACGGTGCTCGATGCACCAGACCGGCAGCTGGTCGCGATCGAGAGTGCTGCGCGTGTAGGGCGCATAACGCTTGCCCTTCTCGATCGCCAGGCGGTACTCGATTTCGTGACGATCCGGGTGATAGAGGCCCACACCGAACACATCGGCGTCGGCGAGTTGATTGACCCGATCGTAGAGCTTCCCGAAGATGGTGTCGAAATCGAGGGACGCCGTAATCTCACGGCCGATCTCGCTGAGAAGCTCGACGTTGCGCTTCCCCTCGCTCTCCGAGCGTGCGAGCGTTTCGGCCGCTTCCGCGCGTAGCCGTGCTTCGGCGAATTGCGCGCGCTGGCGCTCTTTTGCCACGACGCGCCGGCGCTGGAACGCGGCGGCGCCACCGAAGGCGAGCATGGCGAGGGCGAGGTAGCCGGCGTACGCCCACCACGTGCGGTACCACGGCGGAAGAATGGCAAAGCCGTACACGGCTTCGTCGCTGACCGCCCCGGTGACATTGCGCGCGCGAACCCTGAAGCGGTAGTCGCCGAATCCGAGGTTCGTGTAGTCGCGCTGCGTCTCGCGCGTCCACGCGGACCAGTCGGTATCGAGGCCGTCCAGGCGCGATTGATACTGCGTGGCGCCTTCATCGAGGTAAGTCGAGGCCGAGAACTCGAAGCGCAGCCCGTTCGATGACGCGGGAAGCTTCACGCCGGTCGGAATCGGCCCGCTGCCGCCAAAGAGCGCCGACCCATGAGTCGGCGTCACTTTGCGGATGAGCACTGGAAGGCTCGATGGTGTCGCCGTCTTGTGAGCGGTGTCGAAACGGACGAGCCTGCCGTCGGCCAATTGCAGCCACGTCACGGCGTCGGTGTCGGGGAAGATACCGTTCAGCGGTGTGGTTCCCAATCGCGCGAACGTGGCTCGGTCCACGTCCCAGTTGCCATCCGTCTTCTTGCGCAGGACAGCCGTCTCGCGCCCGTAATTGAGATAGACCCGGCCGTCGGGTCGACCGGCGACGAATGCGCCAATAGCGGGGTTGGCGCCGACGACGCCGTCCAGTGCCTGGTCTCGAACGAATCTGTTCGACGAGGCTTCGTACCGAACGATGTGTGGATCATCCACGCCGGTCTGGAAGATCGGAACGCCGCCGGCATCGAAGACCTGCACGCCCCCCGGCGGCAGTCCCTGCTCCGTGCCGAACCGCTCGAGGCGCGTGGTCGGGCGCTCCGCGTCAGAAGAGGAGGGAGGTGCGGCAGGGCTGACCCGCAACACGCCAGTGTCCTGTGTGCCGGCCCAGACCGAGCCGTCCGGGTTCTCGAAGAGCGTGCGCACCTGGTCGGAGATGCCGTTCACGCGTCCTTCATCGATCCACCGGCCATCGATCCAACGAAACGACGCGAGGCCGTCGAAGAGACCGAGCCACACGCGCGTCGGATCCGCTTTCGACACCGCGAGCGCGCTGACCTGGAAACTCAGATCGGTTGGGGTCTTGATTGAGACCCGAGCGCCATCGACGATCTGAACGAGGCCCGTGCCACAGGCGGCAACGATAGCCGCGGGCCTTCGTCGCCCGGCATCTTCCATCCTCGTGATGGCCCAGCACTGAGATCCGCCGCTGCCACGAATTTCGGTGAAGCGCGCTCGGTCATTACCGTTGCCAGCGGGTGTCAGGTAACGGAGCCCGGACTGGAGCGCGAGATACAGCCGGCCATCGATGCGCGCGGCCCCCACCGGGGTGCTCGCGAGTCCATCGGACTGGTCAAAGTAAGACAGCGGGGAAGGGGTCTCGATCCGTGTCAGACCATTGTCATGACCGAGCCACAACGCGCCCTCGCGGTCGGGCATCAGAAAATAGACCGTGTCGGACGGCAGCCCGTTCGCGCGACTCGCCGCCATGACCCGACGCCCCTGTCGGTCGAAGATCGCCATGCCCGCGCCCGTGGTCGCGATGGCGAAGGTCCCGTCTGGCAGCACGAATCCCCGATAGACCCCGAAGGCGAAGAGTGCGTCGAAGTCGGTCTGAAATGGTTCCAGCCTGACGCCGTCGTAGAGAAAGAACCCATTCTGCCTTGTTCCGATGAGCAACCGGTTGTCGTCATACCGCAAGACAACCGGGTAGGGCTCGCTCTTCAGCCGTTCGGTGCCCGGCAAGGTCTGGAACGTGGCGCCTTCGAGAACGTTCAGGCCCGTTTCCGGCGTCGTGAGATAGATGCGGTCGTCGACGAGCGAGGCACGATTGAATCGCGACGCCGGCTTGATGACCGTCATCTTCCCGTCGGCCCACCGGAACAGCGCACTGTCAGTCTGAAAGAACACGCCGCGGCTGGTGACGAACACACGGTAAACATCGTCGAACGCGCGCGCGTCGGGCGGCACGTGATCGGTCAACGAAACAAACTGCGTGGTCCCCGTCGCATCGGGCGCCAGATACCCCACCAGGCCGGTCGTCCCCAGATAGATGCGGCCGTCGTCGGCGAGGGCGAGCGCCCGCACAACGCCGCCGGTGGTGCCGACGGGGATCCGGCGCCAGGACGCGCCGTCGTACTCCAGCACCGCGCTGTTGAGGCCGGTGTAAAGCACGCCACGACGGTCCTGCAGGATGACCCACGTTTGACTGCCGCCGCCGATGTCGAGCGGCTGGTACAGACGAACGAGCGGCCGCCCCTCCTCCGCGTGCCGGATCGCGGCTGCGGGTGGTTGGGGCCCAGGCGGAGGTGATTGTGAGTGACCGGGGATGGCCGAGGCGAGCACGAGCCCGAGCGACCACACGACGACTCGTGTCATTCAACGGCTCCAGAAAGTGGCGGGAATGGCGCGACCGTCGAACTGTGCACGCCGCGCCCCGGGAACGCCCGGCAGAGCTAGGATTCTAGTCGATCGCCGCCCGGCGTGACAGCCCATCTGGGCCCCCCACCCCCGCCCGGCGCCAGGAGTACTTCTGAGCGCCCGACATCAATGTCGCGTTCGGCTTCCCAAAATTGGCGATCGATGATAATGGCGCGTTAATCCGGGCGGAGGCACGAGGATGGACGACGCGGTTTCGCTGGCGTTGCACGAGTCGGAGGAGCTGCACCGCATCACGCTGCTCAACATGTCGGACGCCGTGTTCATCACCAACGATGACGGCGTCTTCACCTTCATCTGCCCCAATGTCGACGTGATTTTCGGATACGGACCCGACGAGGTCCGTGCGATGAACGGCATTTCCCAGCTTCTCGGGCGCGAGCTGGTCAATCGAAAGCAGCTGACAGCAGAGCACGAGATCCGGAATATCGAGCACGAGATCGTGACCAAGGAAGGCACGCACCGTGCCTTGCTCGTCCACATCAAAGAGGTCGCGATCCGGCGAGGGACCACGCTCTATGTCTGCCGGGACATCACCGAGCGCAAAGAGTCGGAGCAGGCGCTGAGACAGAACGAGGAGCGGTTGACGCTCGCCCTCGAGGCCGCGAGCATGGGTACGTGGGACTGGCACGTCCCGAGCGGCGCCATGAGCTGGTCGCCCGAAACGCATCGCATTCTCGGCGACGTGGCCGGCGCCAAGGGCCCTTCACTCCGTTCCTTTCTCGAGCTGCTGCACCCCTCCGATCGCAACCGCGTCTCCGTCGCGATGACGGATGCCATGGCGAAGGGGGAATCCTACGAAATGGTGTTTCGCGTCGTCGGTTTCGACGAGGTCGAGCGATGGGTGCTGGGCAAGGGCAAGGCGTTGAGAAATGGAAAACCTCTTCGGATGCTCGGCGTGTTCGTCGATTTCACCGAGCGTCACCGGGTGGAGCAGGAGCTGCACGATCTGGGCGGCCGCTTGATCGACGCCCACGAACAGGAGCGCATCCGGATCTCGCGTGAGCTGCACGACGACATCGCCCAGCGAGTCAGTCTGCTGGCCGCCGAGCTCGGCATGCTGAGCCAGCGGCTCGAGGGCTCGCCAGCGGACATTCGGGAACAGATCGCGTCGCTCTCGACACAGTCGGGCGAGGTTGCCTCGGAGTTGCATCGCGTCTCCCACGAGCTCCATCCAGCCAGATTGACGCAGATCGGGCTCGAGGCTTCTATTCGAGGCTTCTGTCACGAGCTGTCCGAGGCGCGCCACATTCCGGTAGATGTCGAGATCGCCGAGCTGCCGGACTCGCTGGCGCCCGGCGTGGCGCTGTGCCTCTATCGGGTGACGCAGGAGGCGCTGCAGAACGTGGTGAGGCATAGCGGCGCCGCCCGCGCCGGGCTGAAGCTGACGACATTCGGCAACGAAATCGTTCTCAGCATTGTCGATGACGGAGCGGGCTTCGACGTGGTCGCCGTCCGGAAGAAGGACACCTTGGGGCTCGTGAGCATGCGGGAACGGGTGCGCCTGGTGCAGGGGCAGCTGGGCGTGACGTCGAAGCTTGGTCGGGGCACGCGCATCGAAGTCCGTGTGCCGCTCGGGGCGGCGTGTCCGATGTGAGCGAGGGGCGTCTACGGCTCGGTCAGACCGTCCTGGTTCCCCGCCGCCGCACGCTGTTCTGCCAGGAACACCTTCTGGATGGCGCCCGAGAGCTCTTCCGCTACCGCATACTTCAGAACGAACGCCGAAGCTCCCGCCTTGAACGCTTCCTGCCGGACAACGGCATCGTCGGCCGCGGTGAGCATGACGACCGTGGTGTGAGGAGCGATCTGCTTGATCTGACGGCACGCCTCGAGTCCGCTGATCTCGGGCATGGCGATGTCGAGCACGATCACATCGGGCTCGAGTCTCGTGGCTGCTTCGAGGAGGGCGGCGCCATCCGTCACGCAACCGACGATCTCGCACGAGGGCTCGAGGATGCGCCGCAACGCCGTGAGGAGCCCTTCATAATCGTCCGCCAGCAGGACGCGAGGTCGTAGTGCCGGAGTCATGTCCAATGCGCTAGAAGCCGACAGTGTACTGGAGGGAATGCCGCGCCGCCACCATCCCGACCATCACGCGGCGCTCGTGCGAACGGACATGCCGGTTGCCTCCACCGCGTGTAGAATGAGCGGGCTGCCGAACGCTCTCGAGCAACCGGCGTGGTGACCGATGACCAGCGTCCACTCGTCTTTCGTATGACCACCACCGCCTGCACGATTGCGGCTCGCAACTACATCGCACACGTCCGCGTACTGGCCGATTCGTTCCTCACGCACAATCCCGCCAGCTCGTTCGTCCTCCTTCTGATCGACGACGAGGAATGCGAGTTCGACGCGAGCGCCGAACGGTTCGAGTGCTACCGGTTACGTGACATCGGGCTGGATCGAGCCGAGATTGGTCGCCTCGCCGCCCACTATGACGTGACCGAGCTGGCCACGGCCGTCAAGCCGGTGTTCCTTCGCCATCTTCGTCGTGAAATCGGCGGCGTCCTCATCTATCTCGATCCGGATATTCGAGTGTACGGGTCGCTGGACGAGGCGTCACGACTGGCTCGCAGCCATTCGATTGTGCTCACGCCACATACGACGACATCGCTGCCATCCGACGGGCGACGAATCGATGACTTTCAGATCCTCGCGTCTGGAATCTTCAACCTGGGCTTCATCGCCATCGGTCCAGGCTCCGAAGCCTTTCTCGAGTGGTGGTGGACGAAGACCCGTCGCGGGGCACGATCGGATCCCTCCCGCATGATGTTCACGGATCAACGGTGGGTGGATTTCGTGCCGGCGTTGTTCGATCACGTCGTCCTGAGGGATTCTTCCTATAACGTCGCGTATTGGAACTTGCACTCGCGACGCCTCGGCTGGAGCCCTGAGGGGTACACCGTAGACGACCGGCCGCTTTGTTTCTTTCACTTCAGTGGCTTCGAAGTGAGCAAGCCTCATCTGCTTTCCAAACACCAGCAAAATCAGCCGCGCATCCTGTTGAGCGAGAATGCGGCATTGGAGCGGATTTGCCGCGAGTATGTCGCCGGTCTGCTGCAGGAGGGTCACGAGCACGAGTCCAGCTTGCCCTACCGATGGAGCACACTCCCGGACGGCACCCCTTTCACCGTTCGAATGCGTCGCCTCTATCGCGAGGCGCTTGAACAGCATGAAAAAGGCCAGGCTGTCGAGCCTCCCTGCCCCTTCGCGTCGGCGACATCCAAAAAATTCATCGAGTGGCTCAACGAACCGGTTCGAGCGGCGCTAGGTGACATCTCTCGCCACAACTACTCGATTTACGAGGACCGCAGTGACCTCAAGACGGCGTTTCCAGACCTGGCGGGTCTGGACGGCCCGCGCTATGTCGAGTGGCTGCGCCTCACCGGTGGCACAGAGGAAGCCATTCCCGTTGCGCTGCAGCCGCCGGCATTCGGCGGCGAGACTGGCCGGCTTGGAGCTGGATCGCAGGATTCTCCATCGCGCGGGATCAACATCGCCGGATACTTCGAAGCGGAAATGGGAGTTGGTGAGGCGGCCCGGCTGCTCACGCGCGCTGTCGAAGCGGCCGGTGTCCCCTGCTCGACTGTGAGCTATGCCGAGACGCTGAGCCGGAAGCAATTCCCCTTTGTGGCTCGCGGCGACGGGAAGACGTCGCACGACATCAACATCCTGTGTGTCAATGCCGACCAGACGCCCGTGTTTGCTCGCGAGATCGGTCCGCGGTTTTTCAAGGATCGGTACACCGTTGGCTACTGGTTCTGGGAGCTCGAACACTTTCCTGCAACCATGCACGCGGCTTTCGACCACGTGGACGAAGTCTGGACCGCGAGCCGGTTCGTCGAGCACGCGATTGGCGCCATCGGCCGTCGGCCGGTCTTCAGGATTCCACTGCCCGTACCCGTTCCGGTCTGTTCTCCGCACGTCACCAGGAACAGCCTGCAGCTGCCCGACCGGTTCATGTTTCTGTGCATGTTCGATTTCTTCAGTGTGTTCGAACGCAAGAATCCTCTGGGGCTCATCGATGCGTTCGAGCGTGCGTTTCGACCGAATGAGGGTCCGATCCTCGTCCTGAAGACGATCAACGGAACGAGCAAACTGAACGATCTCGAAAGGGTCCGCGCCGCGGCGCGTCGTCGGCCGGATGTATTCGTCATCGACGGGTACTACTCCGAGCGAGGGAAGAACTCCATTCTCAATCTCAGCGATTGTTATGTGTCGCTCCACCGGTCGGAAGGCCTGGGGTTGACGATCGCAGAGGCGATGGCGCTCGAAAAGCCGGTCATCGCCACCGGCTACTCGGGAAATCTGGAGTTCATGACGCCCGAGAACAGTTATCTGGTCGACTACGCGGTGGGCGAAGTGCCGGCGGAATGCCATCCGTATCCGCCGGGAATGTCTTGGGCGGAGCCCGATCTCGATCAGGCGGCTACCCTCATGCGGCGAGTCGTTGACGAACCGCTCGAAGCAGCCCGGAAGGGCGCGCGGGGGCGCCATGACATCCTGACGAAACACGACGTGAACTCGTCGGCGCGCCGGCTCATCGAGCGAATCAATCAAATCAGGCAATCACGCCAACCCGCCGAGTTGCCGGCCGCTCGCCATCAGCATCCGGTCGCCGAAGCTCCGTCACCGGCCGCCGACCCTTTGCCCGGTCTCGGCCACATCACCGAGTTGCTGACGCCCGCGGTCAGCGTGTCCGCCGATCGATGGCCACGGTGGCCGGCGCTCCTGGCGCAGAAGCTGCTGTTCAGACTCATGCGTCCGTATTGGTGGCGGCAGCGTGCGATTCAGACGGCCCTGGTGGCGCAGAGCGAGGCCCACACGGCGCTGATCGCTGACGTGCTGCTCAAAGCCGAAGCGAGGGCGATCGCAGCCGAGCGCAATCAACGTCAGGCGCTCGAGACGGTCTGGTCCGCTGTTCACGAGCTGGACGCATCGTTGACGAAGCGGCTGAAGGATCAGGCGGTCCCGACAAGAGACGGCCTCGGTCCGTTCTCCGTGTCGAACCAGCACGGAGCCCGCGTGCTGCGGTTCCGCTCGGCCAAGACGACACAGAACGACGGGGTTGCCTCTGACGAACGACAGGCGTATGTGGCGCTGTTGAAGAACGGCACACCCGTTGTGGAGATCGGCTGCGACCACGGCGAACTGCTGAACCTTCTCCGCGAGGCAGGCGTGAACGTCGTCCGCGTCGAGATCGATGAAGGCATGCTGCAGCGAGGGCGCCGGCAGCACCGCAGCGTGGAGCGATCTGATGGCATCGGCCATCAGTCAGCGGGAGAAGATGCATCCCGTTCGGGAAGTGTCGAAAGCCACGTCGGCGACCATCTGCCCGTTGAGGATCTGATGTCCTTCCTGAAGCCGATACTTCCCGACGCCGCGGTCGACTGGTGCCGACGCCTCGGCGTGGATGCCGCCTACATCCTGTTGCCTTTGGGCAAGGACAGGCCTGAATCGGGGGAAGCCGCCCACCGCGCGTACGCGGTTGTCGCAGCGCCGAGACGAACCTGACGGCGAATCCGCACGGTTGACAGCCTCGTGAGCCTGCCGCACAGTGAGCCGATTGTGGCGCCGCTCGTCTCCCTCATCATCCCGACCTGCAATCTCGCAGGACTGCTCGAGGAAACGCTCGAGTCCCTGCTCGCGCAGAAGTACGAGCCCATTGAGCTCATCGTCGTTGACGATGGTTCAACGGACGAGACGCCCGAAGTGCTCGATCGAGTGTCCGCCCGCTCCGGAGGGCGTCTCCGAACCGTTCGGCACGAGAACATGGGCCAGGCGCGTTCGATCAATCGGGCGTTCGACATGGTCAGCGGCAAGTACGTCGGCGTCATCAGCTCGGGCGATCCGCAGCCTCCGGACCTGATCGGGCCGCTCGTCCACGTGCTCGAATCCGAGCCGGAGATCCTGCTCGTCTATCCGCACAGGATCCGCATCGACGACCAAGGCGGCCATGTCGATAGAGTGCACACGCTCGAGTACTCCTACGTCGATCTGGTGCGTTGGGTCGAGCGTATTCCTGGCTCGGGCGCGCTCTTCAGACGCGAGCTGATCCAGCAGGTCGGCGGCTATGACCCGAATTTCCGTTTCTGCCCGGACTACGACTGGCTTCTGCGCGCGGGGCTGATGGGTCCATTCAAGCCGGTGCCGCAGGTCCTCTCCGAATGGCGTCATCACACTGGTTCGCTCACCGCGGGCTCGCGAGGCGAGGCCGTCGCACGCGATCTGGTGCACGTGATTGAGAAGTTCTACGAGCGCGACGATCTGCCGGCTGAAGTGCAGGCTGTCCGCCCGGAGGCGCTCCGGAATGCCTACATCATGGCTGGACTGTCAGTCAGCGACGCCGCCGGCGGCTCCCGGGCGCGCTTCGAGATCACCGATCGGATCGGAGTCCTCCACATCGATCCGGACATGCGGCGCGAGCCGGCATTGCTGAACCCAGACGCGACCATTCAGTGGCTCCAGCAGGAAGTGGCGGCTCGCGACAAGATCATCGGGTGGTGGCATGCCGAAGGTGCCGAGCGCGACAAGACCGCCACGTGGCTGCACGCGGAAGTCGCCGAGCGCGACAGCACGATCGCATGGCTCCACGGCGAGCTCAGTGCGCGAGACCGCGACGCGACCATTCAGTGGCTGCATCAGGAAGTGGCGGCTCGCGACAAGGCCATCGGGTGGTTGCATGCCGAAGTTGCCGAGCGCGACAAGCTCGCCACCTGGCTGCACGCGGAAGTTGCCGAGCGCGACAAGATCGCCACGTGGCTGCACGCAGAAGTCGCCGAGCGCGACAAGACCGCCACGTGGCTGCACGCGGAAGTCGCCGAGCGCGACAGAACCATCGCACGGCTCCGCGCGGAGCTCAGTGAGCGTGACCGCATCCTCGCGGAAGCTGCAGCACGCAACTCGACATGAGATGAGCGGCGAACGAAGCTCCCAGGCTCGGCAGTCAGCAGCGAGCCGTCGCGCGACTCGTCATCGCGCAGGGTTCTCGAGGACAGCCTGATGCGCTGCAAAAAGCCCGCGATTCAGCCGAAACCCGCAGCCAACCTCATCATTGCGGGGTTGCCATGAATGAGCGGCCGGTGCATGCTTTGGCGGCTGGAACGAGATTCAACGCACCTCTCACGATGTCAGGAGCACGACGATGCCGCTGATGAAACCGGATCCAACCTTCTACCCCTCGCCCACGATGGCCATGCAGGCGCCGCCGGAACGACTCGCGTATGTGGCGCTGATCAATCCGACGAGGAAGGGACAGTCCGACGCGATCGGGGTCGTCGACGTGGACCCGGCGTCGAAGGGCTTCGGAAAGTTGATCGGTCAGACTGACATGCCGCAAGAGGGCGACGAGCTCCATCATTTCGGTTGGAACGCGTGCAGCTCGTGTCTGTGCCCGTATGCGCCGCACCCGCACATGGAGCGCCGGTACCTGGTTGTGCCGGGCATCAACTCCTCGCGCATTCACATCCTCGACACGAAACCGAATCCGCGCAGCCCGGAGATCGTCAAGGTGATCGAGCCGGAAACCCTGGCCGACAAGGCGGCCTACTCCTCGCCGCACACGGTTCACTGCGGTCCGGAAGGTGTATATCTCAGTGCGCTCGGCGGCCCTGATGGCAACGGGCCTGGCGGGACGTTCATCCTCGACCCCGAAACATTCGATGTCACCGGCCAGTGGGAAGTCGACCGCGGGCCGCAGCAGCTGGCGTACGACGTCTGGTGGCATCTGGGACTCGACACCATGATCACCAGCACGTGGGGAACGCCCAACATGGTGAAAGACGGCGTGAATCCCGAGTTGCTTCTCGCCGGGAAGTACGGGACCAAGCTGCACCTGTGGAATCTCCGCCGCCGCCGTCACGTGCAGGAGATAGATCTGGGAGCCGAGCAGCAGATGGTGCTCGAGCTGCGCCCCGCTCACAACCCGACACGCGCCTACGGCTTCGTAGGCGTGGTCATCTCCCTCAAGGACCTCTCATCGTCGGTTTGGGTGTGGTACCGGGAGGACGGCAAGAACGGCTCGGCGAGCGGGGACGGCAAGTGGGCGGTCAAGAAAGTGATCGAGATTCCGGCCGAGCCGGCGGATCCGGCGACGCTGCCGCCACTCTTGCAAGGCTTCAAGGCGGTGGCGCCGCTCTTGACCGACATCAACCTCTCTCTCGATGACCGGTACCTCTACCTGTCGTGCTGGGGCACCGGTGAGTTCATGCAATACGACGTCAGCGACCCGTTCAATCCGACAAAGGTCGGCTCGCTGCGGCTTGGCGGCATCGTGAGCCGCGCGGCGCACCCGAGCCAGCCCGACGAGCCACTGAACGGCGGCCCGCAGATGGTCGAGATCAGTCGAGACGGCAAGCGCTTGTACTTCACGAACGCGCTTTACACACCCTGGGACGAGCAGTTCTACCCAGACGGCGTGAAGGGCTGGATGGTGAAGGTGGACGTGAAGCCTGGAGGCGGCATGAAGCTGGACCCGAAGTTCTTCCTGAAGTCGGACGGCTTGCGCGCTCATCAGGTGCGACTCGAAGGCGGTGACGCCTCGTCGGACTCGGTACTGCTTCGCCTGAGCGTCCGAAACACGCCATGAAGTGGACGGCGCTTCTGCTACTTGGTGCCTATCACGGGATCAATCCCGGCATGGGATGGTTGTTTGCCGTGGCGCTGGGCATGCAGCAGGCGAGCGCCCGCGGCGTGTGGCGTGCCTTGCCGCCAATCGCGTTGGGACACACCCTGGCCATCGGCGTGGTGGTGCTGCTAGGTGTCCTGGCTCAGATGGTGATGCCGCTCGGCGCGCTCCGGATGGTCGTAGCCGCGACGCTCATCACGTTGGGTCTCTACCGGTTGTGGCGGCACCGGCATCCCCGTTTCGGCGGGATGCAGGTCGGCTTCGCCGATCTCACCGTGTGGTCGTTCCTCATGGCTTCCGCCCACGGGGCGGGGTTCATGGTGCTTCCGTTCGTGATGGGCATCCCGGCGGACGTCTCGGCTGCAGGGAGCGCGCACGCACTCCACACGGCTTCAGCCACTGCCAGCGTGTCGGTCGTCACCGCGTATGCGGTTGCCGTTCACTCGCTGGCGTATCTCACGGTCACCACGCTGGCCGCGTGGATTGTGTATCGCAAGCTGGGCCTGGCGCTGCTTCGCACGACGTGGTTCAACCTGGATTGGTTGTGGGCCGGCGCGCTGGTCGTCACCGGCATCCTGGTGATCTTCCAGTAACCCCGCCCGACGCGAGGACGGGCCGACCAGCGTCAGCTGCACGAGGGAGGAGACGATGGCGACGATCAGCAAGGCGGCGCTGAAACGAGAGTTGATAGCGGCGGAAAAGAAGCGGCAGAAGCATTCAGGCTCGCTGCGCGCCGACCCGGCGGCGCATCCCAGGCTCCAAAGCACCGAGCGCGCCGGCGAGAAGATGCTTGCCGAGGTTTTTCGCAAGGCCGGGTTCAATGCTCGCGCATTCGCCCAACTGCAAAAACAGCACAGCGCCGAGCTCGAGCGGATCCACGCCGTGCACAAGGCCGACGCCATCAAGCGAGCAGCGCGGGCCAAGGGCACGCTTCATTCGAGCATCGGGAGTCAGAGCCAGGCCCTGGAGCGGCTGGCGGCGAACAAGCCGTTCTTTCCCTTTCCCCTCGTCACGCTCGAGAAGCCGTTCCTGATCTGGGCGACGCCGCGCAGCAACATCATCTCGGATTCGCGCATCGAGCCGTTCAACAGCTGGGCAAAGATACGGATCGATAGGAGCTCGTCCGGAACTGAAAAACTGAGCTTCTACTTCATGTGGGACAACCCGTCCGATTTCTTCTCTTTGATCAACGCGAGCACGTTCATGTCGGCAACCGGTCATTTGAAGGCCACGGCGTTTGGGGGAGCGTCCGGCATCGATCCGACGTCGCGGTTCAGCGATATCGGGGTCAGCGCGAACCTGGCGCTGTGGTCGTGGTGGCTCAATCCGCCGCAGACCACCCCATACACGTCGATGTTTCTCGGCGGGGTCTCCGAAAGCGCCAGCTTCTGGGACAAGAGCGAGAGCCGATCGATCTCCGACGGCGCCAATCTCGACAAGACGCAGTTCATCGTCCCTCCCCACGCGGTGGTCATCATCGAGGTGACCTTCCAGGTCGGGTATTCCAACGGCCACGGCCGGGCCGTCGCCGACTTCGAGAGCGGCGATTTCAAGGTGGGCTGTCCGCTCGTCGTCGTGGCGCTGTTGACGTCGCCGCTCAGCGGGGTGATGGAAGCCGGTTAGGATCGGCGGATCGTTCGACCGGCAGGAAGAGCGCGTTGAATTGACGTCCCGCTCCCAGGAATGCGGTCTCGCTCGGCAAGGGTTGAAGCGCCTCGGTCTCGAGAAGGTTGTAGGCCACGTAGTTCAACCCGGAGACAAAGGCGTAGAGCTCGGCCGCCGATCCGCCGTACTGGCGGAGAAATGAGTCTGTAATTTCCACGATCAGTGGTGGTCGATCGGCGGCAAGAATTTCGCGCATGCCAACGATGGCGCGGAGCTCGGCGCCCTCGAGATCGAGCTTGATTAGGCTGACGGGCTGCTGACGCTCCCGAAGAAGATCCTGCAGGGCCGCCGTATTGACGAGCGAATGCCAGGCGGTCGCACTTGTCGGACGGATCGTCGCCTGACCCGTGTCATGGCCTGATGGCCAGGACATCTCCACCTGCCCGGGCGCATCAGACAGGGCTTCTCTTCGTACGCGCACATTCTGACAATCGTTCAGGCGGATGTTGGTATTGAGCACGCCTGCGTTCAGATCGCACGGCTCGAACGCCATCACCATGCCCGATGGGCCCACCTGGCCCGAAGCTAGGACGGTGAAGAAACCGATGTGCGCGCCGCCGTCGACGAAGAAATCGCCCGGCTGAAGGTACTCGCGGATCACGGCGGCGATCGCCGGCTCGTAGCGGCCGGTGACGAACAGCATGCGGCCCACTTGGGAGTTGCCATCGACCATCATCCTCGTGCCGACCCACGTGCCGACGGGCCGCGGAGCAAGATGACCGCGTAACACACGGGCGTGAGCCATGGCGAACCTCTCGAGGCGCCACCGCCCCGGATGCTCGGGCACCCGACGCAGGTACTCTCCGACCAGGTGCACCAGGGCACGCTGAAGGCCGGCCACGGTCAAGGATGGCATCGGTTCAGATCAGGACGCGGCCTAACTGGTGGGCCACGCGTGGCAGGTCGTGCATGCGGTGCTGGCCTGGCGCGCCTGGTGACAGCTCACGCACGTGGCCATACCAGTGACCGAGGTGACTTGCGCCATCGCATCCATCTCGGAGACCACGCCGTGGCACGTCTCGCACTGCACCCCGGCCTGCACGTGCGGCCGATGCGACCACGTCACTCCCGGCAGCACCTGGTAGACGCGCGTCCACGGAATCGGCTGCGTTGATTTCGCGAATTCGGCAAGCTTCATGATGGCGGGACGGTCGGCGCCAACGCTCCGGTGACATGCCATGCACGTGGAGCTGGCGGGGAATGTCATCTGCGGCCCGTTCGCGGAGCCCGCGTGACACATCTCGCACCGAGCTCCGGCGGCAAGATGCGCCCGATGGCTGAAGGGCAGCGGTTGTTCGGGCGCAGGATGCGGCGCCACGTTCGCCGGCACCCGATCCACCGGAGGTTGCTGCGAATGCACCATGCCGGTGACGAGCAGCGCAAGCCAGATCGTGGCCACGAGCACAACGCGTCGCGACATCCTGGTCTCGAGCATGACTGGCGCGTCCTACGCGGTCCGCGGCGGTGGGCCGATGACCTGTTCCAGGGTCTTGCCCTCGTCTTGCAGAATGGCGATGGCCGTGTTGCGTCCGGGCTGACCGGTGACGGACCCGCCGGGCGCAGTCGAGCCGCCCGTTTGGTACAACCCTGGGATCGGCATCCGGTACGGCGCGAAATTGCCCAGCTCCCGCACACTGTGATGCACGCTGCCACGCCACATCGAGGGATTCATCCGCTCGATGTCGAGCGGGCTCAGCAGGAATTTCGCCAGGACCTTGTCCCTCGTCAGGTTCGCCGTGTGCCGCAGGTAGTAGGTGAGGAGCTCCTCCGCGACGCGATCCTTGATCGCGTCCCAATGTTCGGGCCCCTCCTTCAAGCCGTACGGCATGGTCCCTTCGATCTTGACGGCGCCGTAGCCGGGAGGCACGCGCGTCTCGTCGAACACGGAAGGATGAACGATTTGGAGCGGGTAGTCTTCGATGTGAAGCTCGCCGCGCGCCTGGTCGACGTTCAACTGGAAGATGCTCTCCGGCCGCTGCATGATCGCCGCTTCACAACTGGCAATCGTGCCGCCTTCAGCGAGCGGGTACTTGGGCGATTCGGCGAGCGCGAAGTGAAACGCGAACATCGCATGCTCGGGCTGCCAGATGTCTACCGTGTCGAGTAACGCATCCCCCCAGAGCTCTCGTGGGGCCATGTCGATCAACTTCTTCGGATGAATCGTCGAGACGACGCCCTTCTGCCCGCGATACTGACTGCCGTCCAGGCACTCGACTCCGGTGCACCGGCCATTCTCGACAATCAATCGCCCGACGGGCTTGCTCGTGAGAATGACGCCGTGAGTCGCCTCGAGGTAGCGCGCGAGCGCGACCGTCAGCATGCCGGATCCGCCCTTCGGCATCGGCCGCCCGTTCAGGTGGTTCATCATTGAGACGGCCTGGGTTCCGGTGCCCGGATCGCTGCCGGGCACTCCGCCGAAGTGGCCGGCCGTGAGGTTGGCCGCCCGCATGTGCGGGCTTTCCCAAATCTGTCTGGCAGCGTCGTAGCCGGACAGATCGGAGAGCCGCTGCCAGAAAAGTCCTTCTCTCGTCTTTGGCCGAGCCGCCGGTGCCATGGCCTGCACGGCCTGCCGCGAGGCGATCAGACGCGTGAAGGTCTCGGCATCCTTCTTCGACACGCGCGCAATCGTCGCGGCTGTGCGTGCCACGTCCCTGCGGAAGACGGTGAAGGACGCGCCGTCGAGGAAAGGGATGTGAACGACGACATCGGGGTCGATGGTTTCGTACCCGTAGTCGCCCAGCGGAATCTCGTGGTTGCGGAGAAGAGGGTTCTGGGCGATGCCGCTGTGGGCGCTGGAGCAGAGGTCCTGCTTGAAACCGGGCAAGAGCACTTCGGCGGTCTTCACGCCGCCGCCGATCATCGCGCGGCCCTCGAGCACGAGCACACGACTCCCGGACCTGGCCAGATAGGCCGCGCAAATCAAGCTGTTGTGCCCGGCGCCGGCGAACACGTAGTCGAATCGATCGCCGGGGCTGACGGTGCGACGGGCCGTCGCCGTGCCTGTCTCGGGCGCCTGAGCATTCGTCAACCGACTGACGACGAACGGCGCCAGCGACGCCGTCGTCCGCACGAAGTCGCGTCGGGAGATAGGCATGCGGTGCAGCCTATATCGGACGCGTCATCTCGGTAAAGCCCGTCGCCGCCTGGTCGATTCGCGTTGTCTCTTCTGGTGCGCGGCCGCAGAATATGCCTGGTGACTCTCTCCCTCTGCGTGCTGTGCCTGATCTCGCCGCCGCTGTTCCTTCAGGCTCAGCGACCCGAAAGCTGGCTGGATCGTCCGCTCGTCAACTGGAATGTCGCGGGTCGAAGAGTGCTCAAAGTCCCGCCTGCCGAGGAACCGATTGCCGAGGTGGTCGAACGCTGTCGTCTCACGCGCATTCCATCGACGGCTGGGGAGCGCGCCGTGGAAGCTGCCGGCTGGATTCCGTTCTGGAACTTCGGCCAGCGGCTCGTTCGCGAGGATGTCGAGATTGTCGGTGGGATGGCCGGCGCCGACGGCATGTGCCGGCCCGTGGCGTATAACGTATTCGTGTTCGTCGCCGAACGGTTTGCCGGAACGCTGTCTCCCGTCGTCATGACCTCACGGCTCGACGGCGCGTCAGGGGCAGTCGCGTTCACGTCGGCGGGCGTGATCGCCGATTTTGCGCGTTACCTTCCAGCCGATCCGCTCTGTTGCCCGTCTTCGCGGGCCTCTGGGAGCTATAGAATTGACCGCACCGCGGAAGGTCCTCTCGTCGTTCCGGTCACGATCGGACCGACGCCGTGATGGCCCTGCGACCGATGACGTGACCGCGAACCTGAGCGGCGCCCTGATCAAGGCCCGCGAGACGCATGCGCGCGCGGCGCAAGAGAGACAGTAGCTTATGACGATTCAACAGATCGTAATACTCGCGCTGCAGGTGAGCATTCTGCTGACCGTCTTCGGATTCGGCTTGCAGGCGACGTGGCGTGACATGCAGTACCTGCTGCGGCGTCCTGGCTTGCTCGCGCGTTCGCTGGTGTCGATGTTCGTCGTCATGCCCATCGTCGCCGTCATCCTGGTGAGGGTCTTCGAGCTGCGCCCCTCGCTGGAGGTTGCGATCGTGACGCTGGCGATCTCGCCGATACCACCGCTCTTGCCGGGGAAAGAGAGCAAAGCCGGCGGCCACAGCGCGTACGCCGTTGGTCTGATGGCCATCATGTCGCTGCTGGCGATTGTCGTCGTGCCGCTGTCGCTCGTGATCCTGGGACGCTATTTCGACCGCGATCTCCAGATGCCGCCGGCTGCCATCGCGAAGGTCGTGTTCACGATGACCCTGTTGCCGCTGGCGGCCGGTATGATGGCGCGCCAGCTCGTTCCTGCGGTGGCGGCTCGACTGGCGCGACCAATCAAGCTCGTGGCGACCGTGCTGCTGGTCGCCGGCGCTGCCGCGCTGGTGATCGCGGCCCTCCCGGTGATGCTTAGCCTGATCGGTGGCGGCACGCTGCTCGCGATCGCCGTGTTCGTCGGCGTCGGTCTGAGCGTGGGGCATTGGCTCGGGGGCCCGCAGGCCGACGAGGCGACCGTGCTGGCGCTGTCCACCGCAAGCCGCCACCCCGCCATTGCATTCGCAGCCGCGACGATGAACTTTCCGGACGAACCGAATCTCGGTGCCACGATTCTGCTGTACCTCCTCGTGCAGGCGCTGCTTTGCGTGCCGTACGTCGCGCGACAGCGCCGACGGCTGGTGCCGAGTCCTTCGTAACCTGCTCTCGGCGACGCCCAGGAACACCGTTCCACCACCTGTTTACGCCTGGGGACGCGGCGGGGCCGGCGTCAGTCCGTGCCGGCGCATGACCTCCGCCATCTTCGCGCGGTCCGGCGGCCCGCCAGCCGAGGCGTGGAGCACTTCGGCGGCCTCGCGAAAGTACTGCGGACCGATCGCGGCCGGCGTGACGAGACAGAGCGCTCTCACGTCCTGGGTCCCGTTGTTGTCGAACCGGTGAATGGCGCCGCGCGGGATGCAAAGCGTCTGCCCCGGCCCCACGTCGATGGGTGTCCCGTCGACGGTCCAGGTCAATACGCCGGCGAGGCCGTAGACGGTCTCTTCGTAGTGGTCGTGACTGTGTGCGGGAGCCGCCAGGTGCTGCGCGGCCGGGACGATGACCTCGAAAACCGCGACGCTGCCGGTGGAGTGGTCGCCGGTGACCAGGAAGCGCACGGCGAGCGGTCCGAGCCGGATGGTCTCGTCGGCGGGGTTGACGTGGGGGCCGGTTGTCCGAGCTGGCATGTCCGTCTCTCCTGTAGTAAACTCACTTTACTATCAGAGATAGTAAATAGCATTTACTGTCATGTCAAGGGCCTCTTCACCCCTCCGTTCTCCCGTCAAGACGAAGGACATGCTCATCGGCGCGCTCCTGCGCGTGCCCGCGCAGGCCATTCAGCGCCGGATTATCACGGAGCTCAACGCCGCCGGGTTCGCGGAGCTTCGCGTGCCGCACATGGCGGTGCTGCAGTTTCCGGGTCCAGACGGCGTTCGCCCGGGCGTGCTCGCGGAACGGGCCGGGATGAGCAAGCAGGCCATGAACCAGCTTCTGCGAAGCCTCGAAAGCCTCGGCTATCTCGCCCGGTCCGACTCGCCCGACGAAGGCCGCGCGCGCATCGTCCGCTTCACTAGGCGAGGACACGCCGCCTACGCGACGATCCACGACATACTCCGCGACATCGAGCACGAATGGAGTGGTGTGCTGGGACCCAGACGGTTCGCTCAGCTCAAGGGGCTGCTGTTCCACGTCTGGGAGAGCTCACTGGTCCGCGACGCAGCCGGAATGGCCCGCGCGAAGGCCGGAAGTTCAGAGCGCCCGAATGTGCGACAAACCGCGAGAGCCTGATCGGACGAACTCCTGCAGTTGTGATTCGACGGCATCGCGGACACGCCGGAAAGCTTCAAGGCGCTGCTCGTCAGTCCCTGTGACGGCCGCAGGATCGGGGAAGCTCCAATGCAGGCGGCTGGCCGCGTTCGGGAAGATCGGACAATTGTCGTTCGCGTGGTCACACACGGTGATGACGTAATCGAATCGCTCCCGCACGAACTCATCGACATGCTTCGAGCGATGCGACGAGATGTCGATACCGCGTTCGGCCATGACGGCGACAGCTTCCGGCCGGACGACACTGGGTCTGGTGCCGGCGGATACGACGTCAACCCGACCGCCCGTGAGCTCGCGCAGCAGCCCTTCAGCCATTTGGCTCCTGGCCGAATTGCCCGTACAGAGAATCAACACGCGCGTCGGTGGCGATTCCATCACGCCTTATCGGCCAGCGTTGCGACCGCGGCAGAATGTCTTGGTTGGCCGTTCAGCAGCCATCGCATGACCGGTGTAGCGATCACGGCTCCGACGATTTGAGCGGCGATGAAGCCTGGGACGTCGCTGGGCCGAATTCCAGCAAAGGAGTCGGTAAGGACCCTCGCAAGAGTGACAGCCGGATTGGCAAATGAGGTCGACGCCGTGAACCAACACGCACCCGTGATGTAGAGGCCCACCGCAAACGGCCCGCTTGCGGTCTGGGTTCTCGCACAACTGGAAATGACGGCCAGAAGACCGAAGGTTGCAACGAACTCACTGAAATACATCGCTCCACCAGTTCGGGCGCGATCCGAAATCTGCAGGAGCGGTTGATCGAACATCAGATGCGCGGCGACAACGCCGATAGTGGCACCGACGACTTGAGCGATGATGACGCTGCCGACCTCCGCCCATCGCATTCCTGAGCGGGCTCTGTCGGCAACCGTGACAAGGGGATTGAAGTGCCCGCCCGATATCGGGCCAAACGTGACTATCAGGGCAATCAGCGTCGAGCCAGTCCCGACGGCGTTCGCTAGGAGAGTCAAGCCGACTCCTCCGTCGAACAGCCGCTCACCCATAATGCCCGACCCGACGACCGCGACGACCAGGACCGCGGTCCCCATCCCCTCCGCCACCATTCGCCGCACGGATGTTCCCGACACTACGAACAGCAGGCCGGTCCGCAGCACGACGCGGCTTCGCCCTTCCTGGCGCGGACGAACGCGCTCATGATTCGTCCATCGGTCGCGGCGGAGAGCGAGTGGGCGTTCAAGCCGCTGTCAGCGAAGAACGCCCGTGCATCATCGACGCCATACACTCGCGTCGGCTCGATAGCGATGTCTTCGAAGCCGGCTTTCGTCAGCTTGGCAACGTACTCGTAATCGGTGAGGGCGCCGGCAACGCACCCCACCCACATCTCGATGCTCTTCCTGACGTCGGCAGGAATCTCGCCTTGCACCACGACGTCTGAGACTGCGAACCGGCCGCCAGGTTTCAGCACGCGGAACGCTTCGCGCAGCACGGCGTCCTTGTCGACCGATAGATTGATGACGCAGTTCGAGATGACGACGTCGACCGAGCGGTCTGGAAGCGGGATGGCTTCAATCGTGCCCTCCAGGAACTCGACGTTGGTCGCGCCGGCCTTGCGCTGATTCTCCCGCGCCAAGGCGAGCATGTCGGCGGTCATGTCGAGGCCGTACACCTTGCCCTCGGCGCCCACCCGTTTTGCGGATAGCAGCACATCGATACCACCGCCCGAGCCGAGGTCGAGCACCGTCTGCCCTGGCTCGAGCTGAATGAGCGCCGTCGGATTGCCGCAGCCGAGTGACACCGCGACGGCGTTTCCAGGCAGACCCGCGGTCTCGTCGTCGGTATACAGCTCCGAGGAAATCGGATCGCTGCACCCGCACGCTCCTGGGCCACAGCAGCCGGTCGTTCCCACGGATCGGGCAATTTCTCCATACTTCTCACGAATTGCGTCTCGAACGTCGATGGTAGACATTCTTCACACTCCTTAATACGCCTTGACGTATATACACAGGCTAGGGGCACATGATATATTTGTCAAGACATATATGAACAGGAAGCTCGTCGAGATGGAAACGGTTTTCAAGGCAATGGCGGACGCCACGAGACTCCGCATTCTCGGGCTGCTGATCACCGGTGAGGTGTGCGTCTGCCACATCCACGACAGCCTGAAGATTTCGCAGCCGAAAGCGTCGCGACATTTGGCGTACTTGCGACGATCCGGGCTCGTGGAGACGCGCCGGGAGGGGTTGTGGGTGTACTACCGGATGGCTGTCCTCCCGGATCCGGTTCTGGAGACCCTTCATCGAACGGTCACGCATACGCTGCGGCATCTCGACATCGTTCAGAAGGATCTCGAGCGCCTCGAGAAGGCGACGGGCTGTTGCCTGCCGTCCGAGGAGCACGTGCAATCGTACGCGTGCTGTGGCGATCAGGGAATTCGCCGCGCACGGGTGATGTGATGGACTTACGCATCGAGCGGGCGCGGCCAGAGGATGGCCCCGCGATTGTTCGGCTGTTGACCGAAAGCGCACTGCCAACTGCCGGCGCGCTCGAGCACCTGGGCACCGCCCTTGTCGCGCGGAGCGATGACGGCATCGTTGGGAGCGCGATGCTCGAGGTCTACGACGACGGCGCTTTGTTACGGTCGGTCGCCGTGGCTCCGGCTGCGCGCAATCGAGGTCTTGGCGCGCAACTCACAGAATCGGCACTGCGGCTCGCGGAGGCTCTGGAAGTTCCGGCTGTGTACCTTCTGACCACCACGGCGGAACGGTTCTTTCCAAAGTTTGCGTTCCTGCCCATTCTTCGAGAGGACGTTCCGGCGGGCGTTCAAGGGTCCGTGGAGTTTCGCTCCGCATGCCCGGCCAGTGCCGTTGTAATGCGGAAGTCTTTGGGTTGAAGAGCCCGGCCGCTGAACCCCGAGTCCTAGGCTTCCCTAACTCCTGAAACCCTGGTACGTCGTGTGCTCCCAAGCGCACCCGCCCGCGTGGCAGATGGGCTGGGTGGGCGACGCGTGAAACCCAAGCGACAGAGTGAAGGAGACGAATTCAAGTACGATGGTGGCGGCCCCGCACAAGGCGGGAACGTACCGCGGGTGATGGACCGCTCAAAGGAGCAGACGATGAGGATGAAAGCGACGGTGTTCGTTACGGGTCTGGTCTCGTGCCTGGCGCTGACGCCGCCCAGTGCGAGCGCACAGACGGTCGATACATGGACCGCGATTCAGCAGCTGCAGGCCGATCTCAAGGCCGACCGCCAGGCCGTCGTGGCGGCCAACCTTCCGCTGACGGAGGGAGAGGCGAAAACATTCTGGCCGGTCTATAAGGAATACCGCGGAGAGGTCGAGAAAGTCGGCGACCGCGTCGCGAAGCTGATCGTCGCCTATGCGTCCAACTATCAGACGATGGACGACGCGAAGGCAGACGCGTTCTTCAAGGAGTCGGTCGCCATCGATCGCGAGAAGCTCGCGGTGCGCGAAAAGTACGTCCCGAAGGTCCGCGCGGTTCTGCCGGCGCAGAAGGCGGCCCGGTTCTTTCAGATCGAGAACAAGCTGGACGCCATCGTGAACATGTCACTTGCCGGGGAGATCCCGCTGGTTCCGCTCAAGAAGTGACGCCAGCGTTCTCGAGCCCGTTGCAGCCGAGCGCTACGACGCAGTTCGTCGGTAGGGGGTCCGACGATGAAGCTTGATGCACGGATCGACGACGGAACATCCGGAGCACGAACGAGTAGGCGCAGTCGTGCGAAAGGGACGAAGCGCACCATTGTGTGGTGGATGTGTGTGTCTCGGCTGCTCGTGTCACGACGGCGCCGAATCCGACCGGTCAATGTCCTCTGACACCTGGAGACGCTTCGCCAAAGACGCGATCGTCGTCACCAATTCTGCAGGGTCGATCGGTTTTGCCAGATGAATCTGAAAGCCTGCCGCCAGCGCCTTCATTCGATCCTCGGACCGCGCATAGGCAGTCAAGGCTGCGGCCGGCACGCCACGCACACGCGGCTCGCCGATGGCGCCTCACGCGATCGATGAACTGAAACCCATCGACGTGCGGCATTCCGAGATCCGCGACGACCACATCAGGCTGCTCGGCGTCGAGGATTCTCAGCGCATCGTCCGCCGAGCTCGCCGTGCTGACGCGCGCGCCCGCCGCTTGCAACACCTCCGACACGAGGGCCAGCGCGTCCGCCTCGTCGTCCACGGCGAGCACCCGGATGTCCTGGCAGACTCGGGAGCGCGATGTTCTCGCGCGCTCGCGGCGCCTCGAGGGTGGACCCGTGGCACGTCCGCTGCTCGACTGGATGCACGATCATCACGGGAATCTTCACGCGGAACGTGGCGCCCTGATTGACACCACCGCTCGACACCTCGATGGTGCCGCCGTGCATCTCCGTCAACTGGCGGGCGATGGAGAGGCCCAGACCCAGACCGCCGCGCTCACGCGAGATGCCGGCATCGGCCTGACGGAATCGCTCGAACACGTGAGGCAGGAACTCGGGAGCGATGCCGATGCCCGTATCGCTGACCGCGACTTCGACGTGACGAGTTCACGCGCTCGAGCCGGACCTGCACTTTGCCGCCGCGGTTCGTGAACTTCACGGCATTCGAGAGCAGATTCCACATCACCTGCTGCAGTCGTTCCGGATCTCCGGAAATCGGCGTCGCCGCCGGATCGAGGACCGTCTCGATCCGGACCCCTTTCGCATCGGCGGCCGGCGTCATCGCGTCGACGGCATTCCGGACGATGTCGGGAAACTCCACTGGTTGAACGTTCAAACGAATCTTTCCGGAGACGATGCGTGAAATGTCGAGCACGTCTTCGACGATCTGTGTCAGCGACGTGGCGTTTCGTTCGATCGTCTCGATCGCCTTGTCCCGCTTGTCTGGAGCGACGATGCCCGACGCGCAAGATGCGGGCGTACCCGAGGATCGCATTCAGCGGCGTCCGCAACTCATGGGAGAGACTGGCGAGGAAGTCGTCCTTGATCCGGCTGGCTTCCTGAACGCTCGTGTACAACCGGGCATTCTCCAGTGCGACCGAGGCCCATGAGGCGATGCCGACGGCGAGCCTCTCATGATGTTCGGTGAAGCGTCCGACCTCGGGATGGCCGAAGAACAGGCCGCCGATGACGTCGCCCGATCGCCCCTTCACCGGTACCGCGAGATAGCTGCGCACCGGCAAGTGACCGCGAGGCATGCCGTAGTGCGGGGCGTTGTGGCCGTAGCGTGGGTCCTTCGTGATGTCCGGACTCCGAACCACGCCGGTGCCCTTGAAGGTCGGTTCGAACACCTCCGTATTCCGCGGCATCGGAAACTTGGAGAAGGCCTCGCGCGGTACACCGGAAATCGTGTACAGCGTGTACGACTCGCCGCTCTCGTTCAGGACGTTGTAGAAGAACGCGCCGAACTCGGCGGTCGTGAGCTCCGTGGCGGCATCCGTGACGGCCTGCACGACCTTGTCGCGGTCCAGGTCGGACGCGACGATGGTTCCGACGTTGTTCAGCGTCTCCGTGACCTCGGCGTTCTCGCGCAGGAGCCGCAACCGCTCCGCCTCCGACTGCTTGATGCGCCGTGATATCCCGGGCGATCTTGGATGCGCCGATGATCGTGCCGGCGTCGTCGCGTACCGGCGAGATGGTCAACGCGACGTCGATGCGCCGGCCATCCTTGGTGATCCGCACCGTCTCGAAGTGCTCGACCCGCTCGCCCTGTCGCAGCCGAGCCAGGATCTCGTCTTCCTCGGACTGCCGTTCCGGCGGAATCAGCATGCGAACCGGGCTGTCCCGACGAGCTCGTCGGACGGTATAGCCAAACAGACGCTCGGCGGCCGCGTTGCACGACTGAATGACGCCGTCCAGGTCTTTCGAGATGATCGCGTCGTCGGCCGAGTCGACAATCGCCGCCAGGTACGCCTTCGCCGCGAGCGCCTTCTTTTGCTCGGCAATGTCGCGGAAATAGCAGACGACGCCGAACCGACCGTCGGGCAGCGTGATGCGATCGAGCCGCCACTCGTAGAACTCCTTCACCCCGCGATCGATGCGGACTTCGACGCGCTCGGGTGTGAAGTACGACTCGCCGGTCTCGAGCGTGTGCCGGAAGATCCGGACGATTTCATCCGCGTAGTCCGGTTCCCACAGGACGTGGATGATCTCGTCGAAATCGCGGCCGACGACGCCGCCTGGAATGTTGCCGAAGACAGGGAGCGCGACGGGGTTGACGTCACGAATGCGAAAGTCCGCATCCACGACGTAGACGCCGATGGGCGCCTGGTTCAGGAGCGTCTGATACTGCTCGCTGCGATAACGCAAGGCGCGCTCGGTCTCCCGCCGCATCCGCGAGAGCTGAAGCTGCGACGCGATGGAGGCGCAGCAACTCGCGCGCGCTGAACGGCTTGACCAGATACTCGTCGGCCCCGGCCTCCAGGCCTTCGATGCGTGCTTCCTCACCCGCTCGTGCCGAGAGCAGAATCACGGGAAGCGATCGCATGCTGCTCGTCGCGCCGGATTTCCCGCAGCAGTCCGAACCCGTCGAGCGACGGCATCATCACGTCCGCCAGCACGAGATCGGGCACGCGAGCACGAATGCGATCGATGGCCGCGCGGCCGTCGCCGACGACGTCGAGTCGATAGTGCGGGCCGAGGATGCGCGCCAGATAGTCGCGCATGTCGGCGTTGTCGTCGGCGATCGAGTACGGATGCCGCCGTCGCCGGCGGGCCGCTCGAGGCGCCGGCGACGTCCATCATGGGATCGCCCGCCGGAGCCGATCGAAGCTGTCCGGCGCGGGCAGCCAGCGAAGCGCCTCTTCGACGTAGGGAAGTGCGCCGACGCTCGTCGAAGACGGCCGCCGCGTCCGCGAGACCCGCTCCGGCGGCAGGTGTGCGGTCCCCGTGCGAATCGTCACCGTGAACGTCGTGCCGCGGCCTTCCTGACTGGTGACCGCGACACTGCCGCCATGAAACCGCGCGAGCTCCTGCACCAGGGCCAGACCGATGCCCGTGCCTTCGTGCGTTCGGGCGCGAGCATGCTTGACGCGGTGGAAGCGCTCGAACATGCGCGGCAGGTCCGCTGCGGAGATACCGACGCCGGTATCGGAGACGCGTAACTCGACGCGCTCGCCGGCCGAGCGCAATTCGACCGTGATCTGTCCCTCGAACGTGAACTTGAACGCGTTCGAGAGCAGATTCAGGACGATCTTCTCCCACATGTCGCGATCGACGTAGACGGGTTCGCTCAGAGGATCGCAGGCGACGACCAGAGAGAGACCGGCCTTCTCGATGGCCGACCGGAAGACGCCAGCGAGCTCGGTGGTGAATCGGGCGAGGTCGGTGGGTTCATAGTTCGCGTCGATGCGACCAGCCTCGATGCGAGAGAAATCCAGCAGCGTGTTCACGAGCCGCAGCAGCCGGAGGGCGTTGCGGTGCGCGACCTCCTGCCGTTCGCGGTGCACCGGCGGCAACGGTGTATCCGAATCGCCCAGCCCGTCTTCGAGCGGTCCAACCAGGAGCGTGAGCGGCGTGCGGAACTCGTGACTCACGTTGCTGAAAAAGGCGGTCTTCGCGCGGTCCAGTTCGGCCAGCGCTTCGGCCCGCTGTCGCTCCTGCTCGTACGCCCGCGCGTTGGCCAGTCCGGTTCTCAACTGATCGGCGACGAGTTCGACGAACGCGCGGTATTGATCGTCGAACGGACGTCGCGGATTGAGACCGACGACGAGTCGGCCAGGCTGGGTCTCGCTGCTCGCCGACGTCAGTGAAAGCTCCTTGACCCAGTCGCGCGGCGCCTTCTGCAGTTGTTCTTCCGCTCCGGGAGTGCCGCATTGGAGCTCCCCGTCCAGGTACGCGAGCGCGAAGAGAACATCCTGCGGCTTCGCGGAGAGTGTCTCGGTGGCGAGCAGACACGCGTCGCGAGCGGTGCGAGCGGTCGCATTTTGTTGCCGCCAGGTCCTTCAGCAGGGCCAGTCGTCGTTCGCCCACCACACGTTCGGTGGTTTCGGTCACGATGCAGTACACACCGCCGACCTCGCCAGACTCGACGCGTACCGGATCGTACGAGACGTCGAAGTAGGTCTCCTCCTGAAAGCCGTAGCGTTCAAGCTCGAACAGCAGGTCCTTCGCCCAGAACGCTTCGCCAGTGCGCACCACGCCGGCGAGCAGCTCGTGGAGCATGCTGTCCCAGATCTCGCTCCAGGCCTCACGTCCTGGGAGGCCGAGCGCAGAGGGATGTTTGGCGCCGAAGACCGGGCGGTACGCATCGTTGTAGAGCACCGTGAACTGCGGTCCCCAGAACACGATGATTTGCGCTTTGGACGGGAGCAGCATGCTCACCGTGCTGCGGAGGCTCTGTGGCCACGTCTCCGCCGGGCCGAGGGCGGTCTTCGACCAGTCCATCGCGCGCATCCGCTCGCCCATTTCGCCGCCGCCTTGGAGAAACGGCAGGTCGGAGCTCCTGATCGAATTCTTGGTCATGTTTGGTGATGCCAGCGTCCTAGCGGCTTGGTGGCGTGACGCCTGCGTGCGTCATTGTCGAAAGCATGGTAGGCGAAGCTCCGGCCCCGATGCCGTCGAGGTGGCCAGCGGTACCGGAGCTTGGTCGCAGGCCTCGGGCAGGAGTCGAAGTCGTCGACGACATTACGCCTGAGCTTGCCGCCGGACCTTGCCGTTTGGATTACTCATCCTGTGGTCTGCGCACCTCGAGCGGCGAATACCTGTCCTTGATTGCTGCAAGGTGTTCGATCGATGGGCACGGCGCCGAGGCCGCTCCGCGCACTCGTTCGTTCCCTATGCTCCCACTTCGTCCCTCTAATGCCGTTCCGAACGTTCTCCAAGCAGGTATGGTGCCGAACCTACTGCTTGGTACGCAAAATGCTCCGTTCGGCAGTAACCATGGACGTCGATGGCTCCATGGTGCGTCTGACGGTCCCTGGCGGGCCCGCGGATAACAGAACGATTCTTTGTGGATGAGGAGCAGACCAATGCCGAACAAAACCCGACCCGTTGGGAGTCCCACGGGCGATGACGCGTACACGGCGACCGACGACCTGACCGACCGAGCGTGGAATGCCGCAGCGTCGATGACCGATGCCGCGGGTGATGTGGCGGAGGCCATCGACGAGAGTCGATCAACGGCCGCCGACGGACTCGACACCGCCGCGTCAGCGCTTCATGACAGAGCTGACGACTTGCCCGGCGGCGAGCGGGTCCGTCACTTCGCGCGCGCGACGGCCGATCGGCTCAGCACCGGCGCCGACTACGTGCGCAGTCACGATGCCAAGCGCATGATGGGGGACGTCGAGTCGTTCGTCAAAAGCAATCCCGGGCCGGCGCTCGTCGTGGCTGCCGCGTTCGGATTCCTCCTCGGTCGAGCGCTTTCTCGAGACTAAGGGCCGCGGAAGAAGAGGTGACGGGTGGCTGAAGAGCGATCAGTATCAGACGTCTTGCAGGACATCCTGCGCAATTTGCAGGAGATGGTCCGCTCCGAGATCCGCCTCGCGAAAGTGGAGATACACGAGGAGGTCAGGCGAGCGGTGTCGTCCGGCGTCTGGATCATCGCCGGTACCGTTGGCGCCGTGAGTGCCTGTGTCTTTTTGCTGTGGACACTGGCCTACGCCCTCGCGACCCGGATGCCGATGTGGGCGGCCACGCTCATCGTGGCCGTCGTGATGGCCGCCGCCGCCGCCGTGCTGATCATGGGTGGCATTCGGAGGGCCAAGCGCATTCAGCCCATTCCTGAACGGACAGTGGAATCGGTCAAGGAGAATCTCGAATGGATCAGACAGCCAACGAAATAGAAGCGCAGATCGACCGCACCCGCGAACGCCTGGGCTCGAATCTGCGGGAACTGGAAAACAGGGTCGACGCCGCCACTGACTGGCGCGAGCACTTCCGTGAGCGGCCGCACCTGTTTCTCGGCGCCGCCTTCGTCGGCGGAGTCATGCTCGGGACTGCACTGCGACGAACGTCTCCCACACCCGAGCGACCGGATGTCGAGGTCAGACGAGCAGTCGGTGGGAACGGCGCCGTGCAAGCACAAGCGTGGGAGCTGTGGAACAACGTTCAAGAGGCATTGGTCGGCGTCGCGAGCGCCCGGATCAAGGCGTACATCGGTGAATTGGTGCCCGGCTTTGACGAGCATTATCACCGCGCTGAGCAGCGAATGGCGGCTGTCGATCCGAGGACGTCGTCGCTCGGCCGGTCGACCCGTTAGCGTGAACAGGAAAACGGCAGGCCAAGGGGTTGGCCCCGTTGGCTCTCGTATCGGGGTGGCAAGGGACAATCGCCAGCGGTGAGAGGCGTGTGCCGTGTGCCTAATAGGCTGTGATCAAGACGATCGCCTTTCAGGACCTTGCTGCACAAAAGACGCGCGAAGCAGCGACCGCCAATATCGAGCGGTTGTCGACGGTGTTCGACTGGCGCGACGGTTCACGAGCGCAGGGCATCGGCAATACCTGGAGTCGACTGCACTATGGAGGCGAGTTCGGTCTGGTGTGCCGACCCCACACACAGACCGCGATGTCGTTGGTGTTCGTCCAGACCAAGGATGGCAATACTGGCGGGCCCAATCCAAGCGCGTTCGGCGGTGGCGCGACCGACACACACCTGATTTATGAGGGGCTTTCTCGTGTAGCGGCCGATGCGGTCCTTGCAGGGGCCGGAAGCGTCCATCGGAATGCGTTCTTCTCCGTATGGCAACCGGATCTGGTCGCGCTGCGCGCGTCGTTGGGCCTGCCACGCCATCCAGCTCAGATCGTCGTCTCGAAGCGGGGCCGGCTCAACCTCGACGCGCCGTTGTTCAGCGTTCCCGACGTGCCGGTGTTTCTGATCGCCGGTGACGAATGTGTCGCGCGGCATGAGTCGGCGCTTCGCGCGCGGCCATGGGTCCGCCTCATAAGCCTGAATGGCGACGATTTGCGCCCGGCCTTCGAGCGCCTGCGGCTCGAGGAAAGCATTCAACGGATTTCGGCGATAGGGGGCCGCTTCACGGCGACACAGCTTGTCGATGCGGGATTGATACAGGACATCTACCTCACAACCACGTCACACGACGGTGGTGAACCTGGCACACCTTGGTACTCCGGGGCGAACTCACCACAGCTCACGCCCATCACGAGCAAACAGTGGATCGAAAGCGGATCGAGAGTCGTCTTTGAACACCACTTGATCGGTTGATGAGCTCGTCCGAATGTCGTCTGCGTACCGAGCGCGGTCGTAAACGGTCGGCATGAGCGACTGCCTCATCAGCGATCGGCTCGCCTGCTCCGATTCCACCACCTCGTGATCAAAATCGCTCCCCCAACTGCCGCCGCCAATCCTGGCCTCGGTGGTGGCGACGCTGGCGAAGGAGCAGGTTGCTCGGGCACCATTTCGCCGGAGAGTTGTCGCTGCCGGAACGCTCGCGCAGCACGCGCGCCGATGAGCAACTGGCCCTGGGCGTTCTTCTGCCCCGGGGCCTTTCCATAGGGAGATGCATGTTCGATCTCGGCGTTCAACTCGGCGCCGGTCAAGATGGCGATTCCCGATACGTAGAACCACAGCAAGACGACGATGACTCCACCGACGGTGCCGTAGGAACCTTCGTAATCGGTGAAGTTCGCGACGTACAGCTTGAAAAGAAGTGAGATCACCAGCCACAGAATCGTGGCGGCGACGGCACCCGGCGTGATCCACGCCCAGTCCTGATCCGCATCGGGTCCGAAGTAGTAGATCAGGCCAATACCCGTTGCCACCAAGGCGAACACGAGTGGCCACTGCAGTACGAGCCACGCCCACTCAAATGACGAGCCCCAGCCCGTCGTGCGTCCGAGCGTTTCTGCGACCGTCGGTCCGACGAGGACCAGTGACAAGGCCACCAGCACGATCGCCGCGACACCGAGCGTGAGCCCGATGGCAATCAGCCGGACCTTCCACCATGGCCGTCCCTCGTCGATGTCGTAGGCGCGGTTGAGCGCCCCGACGATCGAGACGAGCGCGGCGGAACTGCTCCACAACGCCGCTGCGACACCGAACGTGAGCAGGCCGCCGTTCTCGTTGTTGGCGAACCGGCGCATCTGCTCCTGGATCAATTCGAGGACTTGCGGCGATACGAACGGGCCGAGGGAGCGACCGACATCGTCGGTGACATTCGAGAGAGGAAAGAAGCTCGCGAGTGCGAGCAGAAACAGGATCGCGGGAAACAGCGCGAGAAAGAAGTAGTACGACAGCTGAGCCGCGAGACCGAAGACATCGTCATCGACGACCTCGCGCCACGTGCGACGCGCCAGCTCAGTCCACGAGAGGGCAGACGTCTCGAGCATACGATGGCGAACTGCAAATGCTGAGCCGCGCAGCGGCTTTCATCCCACGACTTGCAGTCATCAGCCCTTCGCAGCCTTCGACGACTCCGGGGTGGTCGCGGGCGCGGGCTCCGCCAACTCCTCCATGCGGTTTGTGAGCCGTCGAAGATCCGTCTTCTTCATGAGGTCGCGGAGCTGTTGAGGCGTCACGGTGGTCTCGACCTCCAGATGTCGGGCGATGTCCTGAAGCAATTGCAGCACAGCCGTCATTTCTCGCTCGGCGAGCAGGTCGATCTGCAGATCGAGATGACTGCGCTTGTCCGCCTGCAGCGCCAGTCGGTTCTGGCTGGCGAGGACGAAGAGGGTCAAGAAGATTGCTTCGAGTGAGACCGTCATCGTAAGGAACGGAAACGGGAACGGATCGAACGGCACAATCCCACGGATCACGCCGACATTCACGATCAACCATGCGCCAAACCACACCACGTGAAGGATCAGGACGGGACCACTGCCCGCGGTCCACGCGATCCAGTCGCTGACCTGCTCGGTTTTCGAACGGGCCAGCAGGATGGTGCGCTCCCATTGCTTGATGGCCTGAACGTTCTCCTCCACCGCGGACGAGCTGGGACTGAATCCTCCTTGATTGGCTGTGCTTCGCCGCCGGGCCTGGTGGTTTCGACTACGCATCGTCTCCTCGACCTGCTCACCGAGTCGCGACTGATCTGTCGTTGATTGCTGCAACGTGTTCGATCGCTGGGCACGGCGGCGAGTCCGCTCCCATCCGAACATGTCTCAAGCAGGTATGGTGCCGAGTCCTTTGGTCGGTACGTAAAATGCTCGCTCAACATCAACCATGCACGTCGAGGCGCTGTACGACCGGTCCACTTCGCTGGCCGACGCTGAAAACTGGCTCGCGCTTGGTAGCGGTGCACTGCTGCTGCTCGTTGGTGCGTCTCGACGGTCCGCGGTCGGCGCGCTCCTCGCGGCGTCGTCGGCACCCCTGCTGTATCGCGGCATCACGGGACATTGGCCGGTCGCTTGTGAACGGCTTCACCCAGCCCGACAACACCAAGAGCTGCCCTCGGCGGCGAGCGTGGCGTGCACGTGCGCGAATCGATTCGACTCGAGGTGCCGCTCGCCGACGTCTACCGGTTCTGGCGTCGCCTCGAGAACCTGCCGCGGTTCATGACGCACCTCGACCGTGTGACCGAGAGTTCGGACGGCACATCGCACTGGGTGGCGGTCGGGCCGGCCGGACTGGCCGTCGAGTGGGACGCCGAGATCATCAACGAGGTCGAGAACAAGCTGATCGCGTGGCGGTCGCTTCCGGGATCTGACGTCGTGACCGCCGGGTCGGTGAACTTCGACGCGGCACGCGCCGGTCGCAGCACACAAGTCAGCGTGCACCTCCAATACGCGCCACCGGCCGGGAAGGCCGGCGCGCTGATCGCGTCGCTCTTCGGCCGCGAGCCTTCTCAAACCATCCGCGAGGATCTCCGGCACTTCAAGCAGCTGCTCGAAGCCGGCGAGACTCCTCGCGCGACCGCCACAGCGTAGGGAGTGACCATGCGAGCCGTCTGCTGGGAAGGCACAGAGAAGATCCAGGTCGAGACGGTTCCGGACCCCGTCATCCTCAATCCGCGCGACGCGATCATCAAGGTGACGACGACGGCGATCTGCGGATCCGACCTGCACATCTACGACGGGTACATCCCGACGATGCAGAAGGGCGACGTGCTCGGCCACGAGTTCATGGGCGAAGTCGTCGAGGTCGGCAAGGACAACACGCGGCTGAAAGTTGGCGATCGCGTCGTGGTGCCCTTCACCATCGCGTGCGGCCGCTGCTATTTCTGCAAGGAGCAACTCTGGTCGCTCTGCGACAACTCGAACCCGAACGCGTGGATGGCCGAGAAGCTGTACGGCTATTCCGGCTCGGGGCTGTTCGGCTATTCGCACATGTACGGCGGCTACCCCGGAGGACAGGCGGAATACGCCCGGGTCCCGTTCGCCGACATCGGGCCCGCTGAAGGTCCCTGACACGCTCACCGACGAACAGGTCCTCTTTCTGTCCGACATCTTCCCAACCGGCTACATGGCGGCCGAGAACTGCCAGATCAAACCAGGCGACACGGTAGCGGTCTGGGGCTGTGGCCCGGTCGGCCAGTTCGCGATCAAGAGCGCCTATCTCCTCGGCGCCGAGCGCGTGATCGCGATCGATCGCTTCGCCGAACGGCTCGAGCTCGCGTCCTCACAGGGCGGAGCCGAGACGCTGAACTATGAGGATGTCGACGTGCTCGACGCGCTCCGCCACATGACCGGCGGCCAGGGTCCGGACGCGTGCATCGATGCGGTCGGCCTCGAGGCGCACGGCACGACGCTCGACGCCTGGTACGACCGCGCGAAGACCTCGATGTTTCTGGCGACCGATCGGCCGCATGCGCTTCGTCAGGCGATCAGCGCCTGCCGCAAGGGCGGGACGGTCTCCATTCCCGGCGTCTACGGCGGATGGCTGGACAAGTTTCCCCTGGGCGCCGCATTCGCCAAGGGGCTGACGCTCAAGATGGGTCAGACGCACATGCACAAGTACATGCCCATCTTGCTCGAGCGCATCGAACGCGGCGAGATCGATCCGTCCTTCATCATCACGCACCGGATTGGTCTCGAAGATGCGCCGGCGATGTATCGCACGTTTCGCGACAAACACGACTCGTGCATCAAGGTCGTCATGAAACCTGGCGGAACAACGCCTCACCACATAGATCCGCTGCCTTCTCGGCAAGAGTGATGCCTTCATGGCCAAATCATCCCGGCCACTGCACGACCGATATGGCCATCGCAAGCCGATTCCGCAAGAGGGGACGCCAGCCATCAGCTGCGTTGCGCCTGTGGCATCGACGCCGCGTTGTCAGACGGCGAACCGGACCCTGGACTCATCATCTGTATCGGACACGAACGCGGGGACCGACGACTTCGTCGCGGCCATCGCCAAAACATCGGCACTTCGCTAGAGAAACCGATCCGCCACGCGTATGAGGATACGCGGCTGCGGCAACCCCACCTCACTGAGGAGACTCGACCATGGCTGAAGCTGGCACGCTCCACGACGCTTTCATTGATGAATTGCGCGACACGTACGACGCAGAGAAGCAGCTGACGAAGGCCTTGCCGAAGCTGGCGAAGGCCGCAACGAACGCGAAGCTTCGAGCCGGCGTTCGAAACCCATCTCCAGGAGACGCAGGGGCAGATCGACGCGTCTCGAACAGGTGTTCGAGAGCCTGGACGAAAAGGTCCGTGGCAAGCACTGTGACGGCATCGCCGGGATCATCGAAGAAGGCAAGTCGATCATGGAAGAGGACTTCGATGACACCACGATGGACGCCTGTCTGATTGCCGCGGGACAGCGCGCGGAACACTACGAAATGGCCGCCTACGGCACGCTCGTCGCGTGGGCGCAGGCGATGGGCCACACCGAGGCCGCGAAGCTCCTGCAGCAGACGCTCGATGAAGAGAAGACTGCCGACAAGAAGCTCTCGGGGTTGGCCGAGGGCGGCATCAATCAAGGTGCGGCCGATGCTGCGCATCCGGATGAAGAGGAGGAGCCGGTGGCGGCAGAAGCTGGCCCTGGGCGGAGGAACTCGTCCACGGCGAAGTCGGGACGCCGCTAAGGTCGCGTCGGCGGCGCGTCATGGTGCTGATCCAGCTGCTGTTGCCGACGAAAGGAGCAGCCGGTGGTCACGCCATGGCGCCGCTCGCCGAAACACGACGCGAGTTGGTGGAGCGATTCAAGGGCGTGACGGCGTACGTCCGGTCACCCGCAAAGGGATTGTGGACGGCACCAGATGGCCGCACCGAAGCGGACGACGTCGTCATGGTGGAGGTCGTGACGGAGACGTTCGACCGGAGCTGGTGGCGTGCGTACGCGGCGACGCTCGCCGAACGCTTTGGCCAACAGACGATTCACGTGCGGGCCTTGCCCGTCGACATGCCGGACGAGGGGGATCTATGAGCAAACCATTCGCAATCGTGACAGGTGCCTCGTCAGGCATCGGGCTCGAATTGGCCGCGATTTGTGCGCAGGAAGGGTTCGACCTGCTCGTCGCCGCCGATCGGCCAGAGATTCAGGCGGCCGCTGACCGCTTCCGCAGTCTCGGCGCCGACGTCACCGTGGTTGAAACCGATCTCGCAACCACGGCTGGTGTCGACGAGCTGTGGGCGGCAGCCGCCGGCCGGCCGGTCGATGCACTCCTGGCCAACGCCGGCCATGGGCTCGGGCGCGCCTTTCTCGATCAGGACTTCGACGAGGTGCGACACGTCATCGACACCAACGTGACCGGCACGGTGTATCTGGTCCAGCTGGTCGGCCGCAGCCATGCGCAGTCGTGGACAGGGACGCATTCTGCTGACCGGATCGATCGCGGGCTTCATGCCCGGCACGTATCAAGCCGTGTACAACGGCACCAAGGCATTCGTCGATTCGTTCTCGTTTGCGTTGCGCGCTGAGCTGAAGGACACCGGCGTCACCGTCACATGCCTCATGCCGGGTGCGACCGAAACCGACTTCTTCGAACGGGCCGACATGCTCGATACGAAGGTCGGCCAGGCAGAAGAAGGACGATCCCGCCGACGTGGCGCGCGTAGGCTTCGAGGCCATGATGCGTGGCGACGGGGACGTCGTGAGCGGCTGGAAGAACAAGCTGCAGTCGGCCATCGCGAACATCACACCCGCAGGGGTTCTGGCCGAACAGCATCGCCGCAAGGCTGAGCCGGGGTCTGCGGACAAAGGCCGCGACTAGGCATCACGTGCGATGGCGCGACCGTTAGCAACGAGCCGCAGGATCGGCGCTGATAGGACCCAGAGGGCGATCGCTGTCCCGGTGTCGGGCACAGCGCTGCTGCTGATCGACGTCGTCAACGACCTGGCATTCGAGGGATCGGCGGCCCTGGTCGAACAGGCGGAGCCGATGGCGACGCGGCTCGCGGCCCTCAAAAGACGGGCCGGCGCCGCAGATGTGCCCACCATCTACATCAACGACAATTTCGGGCAGTGGCGCTCCGACTTCCGCCAAACGGTCGCGCACTGCACTTCACGATCCTCGCCCGGCCGGCACGTATCGCGCCGCCTGCGACCCACCTCTCGAGACTATTTTGTCCTGAAGCCGAAGCACTCGGGCTTTTTCGATACTACGCTCGACACGTTGCTGGATACGCTGAACATCCGCCGCGTGATCCTGACCGGCATAGCCGGCAATATCTGCGTGCTCTTCACGGCCAACGACGCCTACATGCGCGAGCTGAAGCTCTTCGCGCCCGCCGATTGCATCGTCTCGAACACTCCGGCGGAGAACGAACACGCCCTGCGCCAGATTCAGACCGTGCTGAAAGGAAACGTCGCGGACTCGACTCGACTGCATTTTGTCAGACGCGCCAGGCAGGAAGAGCGGCGCACGGGTGACCACAGGAGGAGAACCCATGAAAACCGAGCTGGACAAGTTCTACGGCCTCATCGATGAGATAAACATTGCCATGATGACCACGCGCCGTCCCGACGGCCACCTCGAATCACGCGCCATGGCCAATCAGAAGCGCGCCGACGGCGCCGACCTGTGGTTCGTCACCGCCGAGGGCACCGGCAAGCTGCGCGATATCGACCACGATCCGCACGTAAACCTCGCGTACTACAAGCCCGGTTCGTATGAATGGGTATCGGCATCGGGTATTGCCAGGCTGTCGCGGGACCACGCCACGATCCGCAAGCTCTACGAGTCCGATTGGAAGGCGTGGTTCGGACAGGAGGGTGATTCCCGCCACGGCACGGCCGACGATCCTCGGATAGTCCTGATAGGCGTCGACGTTCACGCGGCGATCTTTCTCGAGGTTGACAAGCCGAAGCCAGTCGTCTTGTTCGAACTGGCGAAAGGCTGGCTCACTGGCGAACGGGTCGAGCCCGGCGAGACACACGAGCTGAGACAGCCGCATCGATAGCGAGGGGCGGATGGCTGCATGCTCTGGCTCGAGAAGCGCCGTCTCCGAGGCAAGGTGACGCGAACATGTGCGCGATGTCGGTGGCGGGTGCGCGAATGCTCGACGACGTCAATGCCGTCGTCGGAGGGTACCTGCGCGATCTGGCCTTCGCACAGTCGTCGCAACAGAAGATGTTCGGCTACAAGCGGGCGGCCGCTGCGATTCTTTCGTTGGACCTGCCCTTGACGGAGCTGGCGGGACCCGACGGCGCCCTGCCGCGGATCCCCGGTATCGGCCCAGGTTCGACCCGCGTGATACGCGAGATCCTCGAGACCGGCGCATCGCCGATTGTCGAAGAAGCCATCGAACGTAGCGAGCGTCGCGCCGATATTCAGCGGCGCCGTGAGCTTCGTCGGCACTTTTTGAGCCGCGCGGAGGTGCGACGGATTCTCGCGGCCTCCGCCCTCGATGGACCCACCGTTGAACAATACTGCGGCGATCTGCAAATGCACTCCGAGTGGAGCGACGGCTCTCCGACAGTCGAGGAGATTGCCGACGCCTGCGTTGAGCGCGGCTATCAGTACGCCGCGGTCACCGATCATTCGTACGGACTGAAGATCGCTGGTGGTATGTCGATGGCCGAAGCCGCGGCGCAGCGTCTGGCGATCGACGGCGTCAACGCGCGATACGGCGGCCGATTCCGGCTGTTGCAAGGCATCGAGGCAAACATCGACAGGGCGGGCCACCTCGATCTCACCGCCGAGGAGGCGACGACCTTCGACGTGGTGCTTGCGGCGCCGCACTCCACGCTGCGAAAAGACGACGATCAGACGGATCGCATGCTCACCGCTGTTCAGCACCCGGCGGTTCGGATCCTCGCACACCCGCGCGGCCGCATTTCCGGATCGCGTGGCGGTGTGATGGCGAACTGGGACACCGTGTTCCAGGCCGCCGCCGAACGTGGTGTGGCCATCGAAATCGACGGCGATCCTGCGCGCCAGGATCTCGACTACACACTGGCACGGCAGGCACTCACGTTCGGCTGCGTCTTCGCGGCCGACAGCGATGCACACACCACGACGCAGCTGTCCTACGCCGAGACCGCCTTGGCGCACGCGCGTCTGGCCGCCATTCCCGCCGACAGAATCGTCAACTGCTGGCCGCTGGAGCGGTTGCTGGCCTGGTTGTCGGATCCGTCGTCGGAGTGCCGTCGTTGAGCGCGCCCGCAACAGCAGTTGCGCCTCGAGCGACGTCTGTGGCTGGCTGACGTCTCACGAGCAACGATAGCCGGCGCTGTCGGGTCGGCACCGACCGGTCAGTCTTTTCGGACGTTGGCCACCGTCAGGGTGAGACGGGTTCCAGGTTCACACGCGGGCCCGACGGCGATGGACAGGGCGTAGCTGGCGTTCGCGGCCACAGCAGAGAGGTACACATGGGCTGGCAGACACAATCGGCGCACGACGACACTCATCGAGGCGGCGACGAACACGCCCTCGAGCAGCCAGGATGCGTATGACGCTCCGGCGAAGAGCGTCATCGCGACGCTCATGGCAAACGTGCCAGCCATGGCCTGCGAGAATCGCCTCGGCGGGGGAGCCGCGGGCATGGCGGCGAGCCGCATCGGGTCGGCCATCACGTGGTTGAAGAAGGCGTCGAACGGGTTGTGGCTTGGAACGATGGCGCTCCACCACAACACCGTTGACAGCGCCAGGAAGAGCCAGGGGCTCTGAAGGACGACGCCCATGATTACCACTCCGGCGATCACGCGCGGCTGGAGCATCAGAGCCGCGTACAAACCATCCTGGCAGCCTTCGGTCGTGAATCCCTGCTGCCGGATGAAATCAACTGTCGATGGTCGCATGACATCCTCCTTTGTCGTTCAATGGCGGGTCTTCGTATTCAGTGCGCTTCGTCACGTCAGGAGCACGACTGCGCCGGTCACCAGCAGCGCGCCGGCCCACAGCCAGTCCAGGTTGAGCCACGCCGTGCGGAGGAGTCTCAAGCCCAGCTTGCGATACACGGTCCACGCAAACAGCGTCATCACCAGCAGGTAGGCCAGCGTGTGAACACCGACGGCAGCCGCGTTCGTCCAGGGCACGCCGCCCGCCGCCGCCACGAGATGCCCCGCGTGCTCGCTCGTTTCGGCTGACACCGCTCCCGGCCTCTGCATCACAAACGGGAGCACCATGAATCCCGCCCCATGGGCAGACGCCATCAGAAACGACCAGACGGTGAGCGTCCCGAAGGTCACCTGCATGCCGGCGTATCGCGGGTGTCGATGACGCCAGAGCCGGTAAAGCCCGAGCGTCATCAGCATTCCCGCGACGACAACCCTCATTGTCTCGAGCGGGACGAAGAAACCGGCAAGGGCGGCGGCAAGCACCACCAGCCCCACGGCCATCGCGTGACCGAGCGCGATGGGTGGCAGCGCCCGCCACACACCGCGAGCGCTTTTCTGCTGCATGCCAAGTGCGACGGCGAACAGCCATCCCATGCCCGGATTGATCCCGTGATAGGCGCCGAGCGCGACCATTGCGTCCCATGCCATGACGACCTCCATTCATTTCAGGCGTAGCAGTACGAATCGGAGGAGGCGTCTCCCCCTTCCAGCCGCACCTGATGAGGGCGCATGCCGTCCGACTGCAGGAAGAACCGGGAGTCGAGCTCCATGCCGCCTTCGGGCCGCACGTTCACCTTGGCCATCCACCCGCGGACGCCGTCTGGATAGAACTGCTCGTCCCAGGGCGTGTAGAGGCTGTTGGTGAAGTAGATGCGCCTGCCGTCGCGGCTGACCTCGACCATCTGGGGTCCGCCGTTCAGGCGTTGATCCGGGTTGCGCGGGTGGGGCGTGCGGCCCACGATCCCTCCGAGCCGGATCGAGCTGATCTTCTTCGGCTTGAACGGATCGCTGACGTCGAACTGGATGAACTCGCCCGTGCCCCAGCACGACACGTAGAGATAGCGGTCGTCGACCGACAGGTTGATGTCGGTCACGAGCGGCGCCACCATCTTGAATCCCTGCAGAATCGGCGGCAGCTTCTCCGGGTCGGCAGGCTCGGCGGGAATCTCGATCACCTTCTTGACGGCCCACTTGCCGCTGGACCCGTTCGCCACTGGCTCTCGGTACCAGAGCCAGATTGACGAGGAGAGGTCCTTGAGCGACAGGACCACGCTCGCGAACCCGTACGCGCGGGTCGGGTCGTGCGCCGGGCGCAGCTCCAGTGTCATCTGCTGTTCAGGGCCGAGCGACAGCTCCTGCAGGTGACGTCGCTTGTGCAGATCCCACACGTGCAGGCTGTTTCCGTACTTCCCGGCCAGCAACAGTTCCGGATTGACGCCGTCCTTCACCATGTTGGGCGTGCCCCAGGTGCTGGTGACCATCGTGTCCAGTCCGAGGTGCCACCACATGTCGTAGGCCAGCTGCTGCGGTCCGCGATCGAGCTCCCACCGGCCTCGAACCTCGAAGGTCTCGGGATCCAGCGTGAAGGTGCCGCCGGGGCCATTGCCGTCGGGCGCGCCGAGCGCGGTCATGAAGATCCCGTCCGGTCCGCAGTGAACCGTGTGCGGAGCGGCATAGCCTGTTCGCTTAGCGAGGGTCTCCGGTTCGATCACCTTCACGATCTTCGGCTGGCGTGGATCCGGTTTCGTGTCGAGGATGTGGATCCGGGACGAGTTGATCCCGGGCACGATCAGATAGCGGCGCTCCATGTGTGGATGCGGCGCGTACGGACACAGACACGAGCTGCAGGCGTTCCAGCCGAAGTGGTGCAGCTCATCGCCGGCGTTTGGCATGTCGGTCTGACCCACCTGGCGGCCGTAGCTCTTCGACGCCGGGTCGACGTCCACAACGCCAATCGCGTCGCTCTGTCGATGTGTCCCGGGGCTGATGAGGGCGACGTACGCGAGCTTCTCCGCGGGCGACTGCGCCGCGAGCGTTGGCGACGGGTAGAACGTGGGGTCGGGTGTCAGCAACGGCATAAGCGCTCCTTCTGAAATACGCATTCGGTGCGACACGCATCGTCCATCGACTGTGCTGGAGAACCTATGACTGCGACGCCATGCGTCTTGCCCGAAACACCGGATTTGCTTGACGCCTTGATTGGGGCTCTGAAATCCTTGACTGTTCCTCCGGGCGGCCACGCCGAGTCTCACGAAGAGGGTCGAGATGGATGTGTTGTCCGATGTCCTTCGTGTCGTGCGCCTGTCTGGCGCCGTGTTCTTCACGGCCGACTTCTCGTCACCGTGGTCGCTCGAATCACCGATCCCCGAAATGCTCGCGTCGGCCGTGATGCCCGAAGTGGAATGCGTCGTGCTCTTCCACATTCTGGTCGACGGCGAGTGCGAGGTTGTGTGTCGGGAGCACCCCGTGACGATGATGGCGAGTGGCGATGTGATTGTGTTCCCACGCGGCGACCAGCACACCATGCGTACGCACGGTGCTGCGACCACCACGCCTCTCACGTCCATCTTTTCACCAGGCAGGTTCGACGAGCCCCAGCAGCTGTCGTACGGTGGGGGTGGCAGCACGTCCCGCTTTGTGTGCGGCTACCTGAACTGCGACCAGCGATTCAGTCCGCTGGTCGAGGCCCTGCCGACGATGCTGCTGGTGCGAAGCCGTGATGACTACTCGACGATTGAAGCGGTGGATGCGAGTGGCAGCCGTCCAACGGTTGTACCGCAGGGATCGGGGACCTGGTTGGGCACGACGCTGAAGTTCACAGTCAGCGAAGCTCGATCCGCCCGTCCGGGCAATGCCGCGATGCTCGGACGCCTGACCGAGCTGATGTTCGTCGAGATCCTGCGCGAGTACATGCACCGACTACCCGCAAATCAGGGTGGTTGGCTCGCTGGGTTGAACGACGCCCATGTCGGTAAGGCCTTGCACCTGCTGCACACGAACCCCGTTCACGATTGGACCGTCGACCAGCTCGCGCGGGAGGTCGCAGTGTCGCGGTCGGTGCTGGCGCAGCGGTTTACGGAATTGGTGGGCGAAACACCGATGCGATACCTCGCCAATTGGCGGATGCAGCTCGCCAAGCAGATGATGCGCGACGGGGCACACACCGTCCAGGAGGTCGCGACGCGTGTGGGGTATGAATCCGAGGCCGCGTTCAACCGGGCGTTCAAGCGCGCCACCGGTTCGCCTCCGGCCACGTGGCGCAGGGGCGCCTCGAGCCGATCCGCATAGCCGTGGCTGAGATGTGTGACGGCGACACCTGCGCGGCGATCCGCTCGAGCTACTGGAGCGGCTCGCCGTGCCGACGCCGCGGCCGCGGGTCAACGCGCGCGCGATGTCCATGACACCAAAGGCCATCGTCTGCCACGCGGAGTACCCGCAGTGGGGGCACGGCTACGTGATCCGTGCGAGGAAGAAGGCGGCCGACGTCTTCTTCCTCTGGGGCGGCCGGCGGACGGTGGCCGATGACGAGCCTCTCGAGAAGTCTCGTGCGCCCGGTGCCCAGGCCGACCTGTTCGAGCTCTGCAACCAGGTGCCAGCACAATCCTGGTCTCGCGGCCACTACAGCATCTACGCCGTCGAGCTCGATCCCTCAGTGTGGAAGGTCAGGGCCTTCCGCGAGAGGAATCCCGGTGGAGCGGCCAGCGGGTGTCTGTATGTCGGAGTGACCGGGCTTCCGCCGGAGACCCGGTTCGAGCGACACCGGCAGGGAACGCAGTCCGGCCGTTTCGTCCGCACCCGTGGTGTCAGGCTTCGGCTCGATCTGGTCGAGGGGTTCTCGCGGCTCCCATACCGGATCGCCGCGTGCATGGAGCCGAAGCTGGCGGCGTGGCTGCGCGCGCAGGGATTCGGCGTGTGGCAGAACTGATCGGCTCCACTTCCAATTCTTGGCGAAGAAGGTCGCTGAATTCGCGAAGTTCCATCATCGAAGCTCTTCCAAGACTCCACATTCGTCCATTAACGCACAATTGAATTGATACATTGCGCGCGCGAGGGCGGCAAGTTCTGGCGAGTCACGCCGATGGTCAACTGGCACCTCTCCGACCACACCCGGCTCGTACTCGTCTACGGGTACGGCTCGCTCAAATCGGTTCGGCATCGTCGGCACGACGCAGTTCTTCCAAACGCGATTTCAGTTCAAGCTATGAAAGATGGGACACGACGACGCACGTGACATGCCGTCACGCGAGGCGTTGTTGATCGGCCCCTATGGGGGCGATCATGTCGGCGATGCCGCGATTCTCGGCGGCGTCCTTCTCCGTCTGTTACACAGCCACAACATTGAACGCGGCCGTGGTCGCGAGCTTTGAGCCCGCGCGGACGCGCCCGGGTCATCTTCCCATCCTCCTGAAGCCACCCGGCGCGTACCGCGCGGTGTAGACGCTGTACATGAGACTCGGGGGAAGGTCGCTCAGGAAGTGCGTGAAATACGGACTGAATTTCTTCGGGCGGGCATCGAAGTAATCGGCGACGTATGCGCGACTGAGCGCTGAGAGCCCGCGCGGAGTGCTCAGAGTGTCGGTCGGCTTCCGCCGCAAAAGGGATACACGCGTGTGATAGGCCACGAAGTCCAGAAGCTCGGCACAGAAGCCGACCGCATCTTCGATGGGGTCGAGGAGCAGCGTGCCGCGTGTCCAGCTCTCTTCCTCGGGGAGCGCCTCGCCCGCTTCGATACGGAGACAATGAAGCGGATCGTTTATGCCAAGCACCGTTCGGTACCAGAGGTGTGATCCGAACCGCGGATTGATCTCCATCAGCTTGGGTGTCCCGTCACGAGCGTCGACCTTCGTCTGAACCGTCAGCGCCCCTCGCCAATTCATCCGCTGCACGAGGCGCACAACCAGGGAAAGGGCAGGGTGTTCGTCCGAGGCCACGCATGCTGCCGACGAATCCCTGTAGAGGCGTCGCGAATGCCTGACGATTTCAGGGCAGAATACGCGCCACACCGCGCCAGTGGCCTGGACGATCACGTAAAAATTCTGTTTCTGTCCACCAGGGATGTATTCCTGCACCATCGGATCTCGGTACCGCTCGCTGACGCGATGGAACTCGTGCCTCAGCTCGTCGAAACCCTTGACGATCCGCATGCCTCTAGAGGCACTCGTCACACGGGGTTTGATGACCCATGGCGGATCGATCTCTTGTGCGAGAGCCGCAAGGTCCGCGTCGGTTTTCGGCAGGTAACGTCTTCGGGCATGGGAAACCGACGGCCTCTGCGAGTGCCACAGTCGTCTGCTTGTCGAGCGATACACGCAGAGTATCGAAATCGGGCACCGGCACCCGGATCCCGATGCCAGCAAGAAGCGGCTTGTTCTTCGAGAGGACGTACACGTCGGCATCGTGAGAGGGAAAGATCGTGTCGAGGCGCTCGCGCTCGCAGATCTCGATAATCGCGCGGAGATACCGCTCCTCCTGGTCTGTGTTCTCCCGCGTGATGAGTCCAGACTGCCAGTCCCTCTCGGGCGACGGAACCGTGTATCGCGCGTCAACGAGGCGGGAGTATGCTGCATGAGATCGCAGACGCGCACGTCCGCGTGCGCCGTACATGGTCGCGACGATCCGGCTCGCGTGCGGGCGTAGCGATCGAATGATTGCGTACGCCTGCTGGGTGTGGGTGTTCGTGACGAGCAGTCGATAGCTCAAGGTGTGACCATCATCCCTTTTCTGGGGCGCTCTGGGGCGAACCGCACGATCCAGAGCGGCTCGACCGCAACCTGATGTGTTCTATCGGCTGGCTGCAATTTTCGACGTGGCTGGCCGGATCGTGGCGGCAGCGTGGCCGCTGACATGCTGTCGCGACGACAGGCGCTCGCGCGACTCGGCCGCCGGCTCGGCACGCTGGCGGTGGCGTCGGCGTGCCGATCCGCTCGCCCGGCACGCGAAGGGTGCGTGTCCGTCGCTGGCGGGCCGCCGTGTTCGGTGGATCGTGCCCAATGCCGCCGGCGGCGGCTACGACACCGAATCGCGGCTGCTGCAGCCGCTCCTCGCGCGACGGCTGCGGCGCAGACATCGTCATCGACAACCAGGCCGGTGCCGGTGGGCTGGTGGGCGCGCGGGCGATTGCAGGCGCGCGGCCAGACGGCGCCGACGCTGGGCATCCTGGGCGTGCCGGGTCTGCTGGTCGCCTCGCTGATGGGCGAGACCCAGGCGCCCGATCCCGTCACGGCCTTCACGGTGCTCGGGCGCATCGCGCGAAGCTGGCACGTCTGGGCCACCGGCGCCTCGTCGCCGCTGCTCGACCATCGACGCGGTCGTTGCCGCCTCGGCGAGCCGGCCTCTGATCTGCGCGATCAACGAAGTCGGCAGCGCCAGCCTTCGTCAGCATCACCGCGACGGCGGCGCTGCTTGGCATCGACGTCGAGTTCGTCGGCGGCTTTGCGGGCACCCGCAGCGCCTGCCTGGCCGCGATGCGCGGCGATGTCGACCTGGTCTGCTTCAACTTCGAGACCATCAGCGACCTGTTCAAGGCCGGCGACCTGCGGCCGTTGCTGCAGGTGAGCGTCAATCGCATCGCCAACGACCGGGTGCTCGACGACGTGCCGGTGCTTGGCGGAGCAGATGGCTATGCAGCCGCGCACGCACGGGCGCGTGGCCAGGACGTCGACGGCGGTGCGCTTCGGCCGCTGACGGGTTGGCGAAGGTGATGGGCGGCGGCCGCATCCTCGTTGCGCCTGCGGGGCTGCCTGACGGGAATCGGCCGTTGCCTGGCCGATGCAGTCGGCGACGTGCTGTCCAGCCCGGAGCTGAGGGCCTCCACCAGCCGCGCGCTCGACACCGCGCCGGCCGAAGCGGCCCGGGCCGACGTGCTGTCGGCCGCACGGCATGGCGCCACGCCTGCTGCCAGCCGTGCGGGCGGCGCTGGCGAGGATGCGCGGCTGAGCCGTGCTGGAGCCCACCCTGCACGCGGCATGGGAAGGCCTGGGCCTCGTGTTCTCGTGGCCCAACATCCTCTATCCGCTCGCGGGCACGCTGCTGGCGATGACCGTCGCGTTTCTGCCCGGCGTGAGCGGCGTGACGCTGATGGCCCTGGCCATCCCGTTCACGCTGACGTGGGAACCGCTGCCGGTCGTGCTGACGTTTGGCGGGCTGGTCGGCGGCGCGACCTTCATGGGGTCGATCACGGCGATCCTCTTCAACGTGCCCGGCACCGGACCCAGCGCCGCGACGCTCATCGACGGCTACCCGCTGGCCGAGCAGGGACATGCCAGGACCGCCATCGGCTGCGCGGCGTTCTCGTCGGCGCTGGGTTCGACCTTCGGCATTCTCGTGCTCATCGCGCTCGTGCCGCTGATGACCCGCGCGATCCTGGCGTTCGGTCCGCCCGAGCTGCTCCTGCTGCTCGTCTGGGGCTCTGTCGACGATCGTCGTCATCACGCGCGGCGACCGTCGTGCGCGCCTCGATTGCCATCGGCGCTCGGTCTGCTGCTGGCGCTGGTCGGCCACGATCCGCTGACCGGCGAGTTGCGCTTCACCTTCGGCTCGCTATTCCTGTGGGACGGGATCGCGCTGGTGCCGATGATGCTCGGATTGTTCTCGATCGGCCGAGATGATCGATCTCAGCGTCTCGGGCCGGGCGACGATCTCGAAGGTGCGCGGCGCTGACGCGGTGACGGGCAGCGTCCTCGAAGGCGCGCGCGCGGTGTTCACCAACTTCGGCCTCTTCATCCGCAGCGCGCTGATCGGCACCGTCGTCGGCATCATCCCCGGCGTGGGCGGCACCGTGGCGAGCTTCCTGGCGTACGGGCATGCCGTACAGACGGCGAAGGACCCCGATCGCTTCGGCCGCGGCGACATCCGCGGCGTGCTGGCGCCCGAAGCGGCGCACGACGCCAAGGACGGCGGCGCGCTGGTCCCGGTGCTGGCATTCGGCATTCCCGGCAGCGACGCGACGGCGGTGCTGATGGCGGCGTTGCTGCTGCACGGCCTGGCGCCCGGCCGCGAGCTGATGACCGACCAGCTGCCGCTGGTGTTCGTCCTCATCTGGTCGCTGTTTCTGTCGAACTGGATCACCTCGCTCGTCGGCGTCGCTGCTGGTCGGGCCGCTGGCGCAGATTGACGACGCTGCGCGTCCGGGTGGTGGCGCCGCTGGTGTTCACGCTGGCGGCGGTGGGAGCGTTCGCGGACCAGCAGCGGATTGGCGACGTCGTGCTCGCCTTCGGCTTCGGGGCAGCGGGCTACTACATGAAGAAACACGGCTGGCCGCGTATTCCACTGGTCGTGGCGCTGCTGCTCGGCGCGGGCCTCGAGCGCAACCTGCACATCACCTCGCGCCTCTATGCGCTGGGCCGCCTCGACCTGGCCGCAAGGCCGATGGTCCTGGGACTTGTGGCGCTCATCGCCGCTCAACCTCGTCGTCGCGTACGCGCGCGCGGGCCGTCGAGACGAGGTCAGGCCGTGACCGCGGCTCGCGAGCGTATCGTGCTCACGGTGGGGCTGACAGCGCTCGTGGCACTGGCAGCTCTGTCAGCGACGACCTTGGGGCCGGCCGCGCGGCGCATGCCGCTCGTCGTCGCTTTACCGACGCTGGTGCTGCTCGTCTTCGAGCTGACTCGGCAGGTGCGGCGTGCCACATCTCGAGGACGAGGACCAGTCGAAACGTCGCGCGGAAATTGCGACGCTGGCATGGCTGGGTGGACTTGTTGTGGGGGTATGGCTCCTGGGCATGCTGGCCGGGCTGCCGCTCTTCCTGGTGACGTATCTGCGACTGCGCTCGCGCGAGCCATGGACGACTGGCCGTCGGCATGGCGCTCGGCGTCTGGGCGATTCTGTTCGGGGTCCTGAATGTCGCGCTCGGCATTCAGATGCACGACGGCGTGCTCGCGTCACTGCTGGGGCGGTGGCGAACATGAGCGAGGCCCGTCACCTGTCACGGCCAGGTTGATCGACGCGTCAGGGTTTGGTCGGTCGCGGAGAGTATCCGCGGAATCGGAGATCCGACAAGAGTGTCGGACAATCTTGAAGGATGCGCCGTACCGATTGACTCTCAATCGCGATTCCTACATTCTCCAGCTTCACCTCGGAGACCCGGACGCGATGTCGAAGCACGAGCTACAGCTGGCCATAGAAGAACTGCACACCAGGTATCAATCGCTCAGCACCGGCCAAGTCGCCTCGTACATTCCCGAGCTGCAGAAGGCCAACCCCGACGACTTCGGCATCGCCATCGTGACGACCGACGGCCGCGTGTTCGAGGCGGGCGAGTGCCATCAACCCTTCACGCTGCAGTCCATCTCCAAGCCGCTGACCTTCGGCATGGCGATCGAGGAGTTCGGCCAGGAAACCGTCGAGCGCTACGTCGGCGTGGAGCCGAGCGGCGACGCGTTCAACTCGATCGAACTGCAGGACGGATAGAATCGTCCCCACAACCCGATGATCAACGCCGGCGCCATCACCATCTCGGCACTGCTGCACGAGAAGTACGGGGACGCGACGTTCGATCTCGTGCTCAAGCGCCTGAGCGCCGCCGCCGGCCGACCGTTGAAGGTCGATGAAGCGGTCTTCGAGTCCGAGCGCCGCACCGGGCACCGCAACCGCGCAATTGCGCACCTGCTGCTCAACTTCGGCCTGGTGCACGCCGAGGCCGAGGCCGCGCTGGACGTCTACTTCAGGTAGTGCTCGGTCGAGCTCACCTGCCACGACCTCGCCGTGATCGGCGCGATGCTCGCGAACATGGGACGGAATCCGCTCACGCTCGAGCAGGTGTTCGACGTCGGATCCGTCCGCAACATCCTGTCGATCATGTTCACGTGCGGCATGTACGACTATTCCGGCGAGTGGGCGTATCGCGTCGGCGTTCCGGCCAAGAGCGGCGTCGGCGGCGGCGTGATGGCGGTCGTCAACCGCCAGATCGGCATCGCCACTTATTCGCCGCTGCTCGACCGCCATGGCAACAGCTGCCGGGGCGTCGAGGTATGCGTCGAGCTCGCCGGCCGATTCGGCCTGCACGCTTTCGACTGCCTCAACAGCGGCTCGGGTTTTCTCGACGTGGTCCTGTAGAGCGCCCCCGGTCGGGCCGCCACCGAGGGGACCAGGTTGGACGATGCGGTCGCGGCGTCCGCGGCTACTTCCAGGCCGATCGAACGCTTGACCTGCGAGCTGTCGTCAGGAGAGGGGCTTAGGAACGGCGTTTCCGTCCCTTAAGGGGCTGGCGGTCATCGACTTACGGACTTGTGGCTCCCAGCGGATGACCCCGCCACGCATAGTTTGCCTTGCAAGGCTGAGGTGGAGCCTATAGGATGCTGGCCGTTCATCACTTCCCACAAGTGCGACCTCATCATCTGGCGAGTTTCTCTGGAAAGGCTCTTATGACAAGCACACGAAGAGTCGGGTCGGCTGCTGGTACTGGCAATCCTTCTGGCCACGGTCGGCGTCAACCTGCACGGTAGCAACGTGGGCTGGGCGACCGGAGACGTGTTCGTCGGGGTCGGGAGCGGATCTTACAAGGTCTACAGCAACACCGGCGCGTTCAAGGACACCATCACCACGTCCACCGACTTGACGACCGGCTGCGCGTTCAACTCGCTATTCGACATCTATACGACGAACACCACCAACACCAAAGTGTTCAAGTTCGACGGCGACGCGCCGCACGCCGTGCTTCAGACGATCGACACCAATGCTCAATCTCCGGCCGGGCACAGCCAATCGATCGTCTTCGACGCCGCGGGGAACTTCTACGTTGGCCATGCTGACAGCGACGATGTGCTCAAGTACAATGCGGCCGGAAATTTCCTGACAAGGTTTGATGTCCCCATCGATCTGAGCGGTTCTGATTGGATCGACCTCTCCACTGACCAAAAGACGCTCTTCTATACATCCGAAGGGACGCTGGTCAAACGGTTCGACCTCGCCGCGAACGCGCCGTTGGGCAATTTTTCCACAGCGCTGACAAAGGCGTTTGCGCTTCGGCTGCTCGGCCCCTCATTCAACGGCAGCAACGGTCTCATCGTCGCGAACGATACGAATATCAGACGTCTCAACGCCTCTGGCGCCATCGTACAGACTTACGACACCGGTGGTCAGCAGGAATGGCACACCATCGCGCTCGATCCCAACGGCACGTCGTTCTGGGCCGGTGACTTCAAGTCCGGAAAGATTTACAAGTTCAATTTCAGCAGCTCTTCGCCCGTGCTCGGTCCGATTTCGACGGGCGCGAACAGAACGCTGAACGGTATCTGCGTGCTGGGTCAGCAGCAGCTCCAGATCGTCCCGCTGGTCTTCGACCCGGGCTCGAAAGTGAAGCGGACGGCGTCGTTCGGCAATCCGGTCGACAAGAGCTTCAACGCCTGGACGGCGACCTACGACGGGGTCAATACCAAGTTCATCAACGTGATCAGCCATACGCTTGGCGTCGATCCGAGCCGCTTTGATCCAACGTTCCTGGACGCGTCGCCGATCCCGTACTTCGATGCCGGTTTCAACGATGGGCAGACTGGCAGCCCGGTGGTGTACCGGGAGCTCAGCCCCCCGGCACTCGGTACGGTCACTGGCCTGATGGATGTCTACGTTGGCTTCCACCCACCCGGAGCGAACGACTACACGCCGCCGAGCTGTGCGGGCACGACCGGCAACGCGCGACTGCTCGTCGACCCCGACGATGACACCTTGGTGCCGACGGCTCTGAAAGGCGACTTCATCTTCGACATGACGCTGTTCGTGAACCCCTTCGGTCAGCTCTTCGATCCGATCAGCGGAAGCAAGAGAACCAAGACGTGTGACTACGTGGTCGCCGACCGTTGCACCACCGTCGAGGGCGCCACGGCCTTCTTCAGCAGCCCGGCCAACGGGAGCAACGTCCAGGGGGGAAGCAACATTTCTCTCCGGCTCGAAGTGCCCGGCGTGAGCAACGCAAACGACTTTCCGAACGACATCACGCTCACGGTTTCCGATCCCCAGGGTGAGATCATCCAGGCGTTCGATAGCCCGGGGAACTCGCCATCCATCTTCGACGACAAGGGGAACTTCAAGTACGGGGCCGGCGTGGATACGAACAATTTCGTGAACGGTGTGCACCATATCTGCGCGACGTCGATCGATGAGAGCGGAGCGGCAGTCGGGCAGAGCACCGGCGCAGGGCAGTTCGGGCCAACCTGCATCGCGGTCAACATCGTGAACAGCAACGTGCAGTGAGCGCAGAAGACGGTTCTCGGTTTCAAGGTGCCGGGTTCTCGGTGAACCCGGCACACTGAAGCCGGGACCAGATGCTCGAGTATCGAACCCCGAGAACCCAGCCCCCCGAATCTCTTAGGGAGATTTCTACGGAATCTGGCTGAGGTCTGCGCGCTTCAGCACGAGGTCGTTGCGCGCTTCCTTGCGGATCTCGTCGAGGATTCGGCGCGCGTCCTCGCCGTGCCGGCGGGCCTCGGCAGGGCTGGTAGGCTGCAGGGCGGCGGCCAGCAGGTGATGGCTCTGCGCGAGCAGGGTTCGAAGGCCCAGCCGCTCGGCCTTGCCGAGTGCCCGTTCGAGTTCCGTTCGCGCCGCCGCGGCCTGGTTCGAGTTGAGGAGCGCTTCACCAAGGTAGACCTGGCTCTCGACGGCGAGGTACTTCAGTCCCTGTGAATCAGCTTCTGTCGCCAGGCCCCTCAGCGCCTTCGCAGCCGCAGGTGCGCGCCCGTCTTTGGTATCGAGCTTCGCGAGGCTGATCCGCGCACTCAATGCGAGGCCGCCGTCCCCGGCGCGGGTGGCCGCCGCCAGCCCCTGCTCGTACAGCGCGCGCGCCGGCTTGTAGTCGCCGCGGTAGAAGAGCCGATCCCCCTGGAATCCGAGCGTCTGGGCGACCAGCGTGTCGTTCTGCAGCTCGCGGGCCAGCCCCAGCGCCTCTTCCAGCGTCTTCTGCCCATCGTCGCCTCGCCCGATTTGATTGAGGGCACTGCCGTAGCCGCTGAGGATCTCGGCGAGCCAGTAGCTCTTGTCGCCCACCTCACGGATCGCTTTGAGCGCTTCTTCCCTGGTCGAGACGGCGGCACCGTAGCGTCCCTGGTATTCGAAGAGGGCGCCCATCATGTACGAATCGATCGCCGCGCCCCTCTTGTCGCCGGCGCCTCGCCTGAGCTCGAGCGCCTTCAGGTAGTACGAGCGCCGCCTGATCGAACTGTCCCATCTTCGCAGCGGTCTCCCCCAGATTGTGTAGGGCGTCGGCGATGTCGCCAGGCACCTTGAGCTTCTCGCGGATGGTGAGCGAGCGCTCGTAATAGGTCAGAGCCTCTTCGTAGCTCCCCTTGAAGAAATAGGTGGTGCCGATGTTCTGGAGCACCAGCGCCTCGTTACCCGGCCTGCCGAGGTCGCGCTGGATCTGGAGCGCTTCCCTGCAGCCGCGCCAGCGCCTGATCGTCCTGCCCCATTTCGGTGTAGAAGCTCCCGAAGTCGATGAGCGTGGCGCCGATACGTCCGGAGTCGCCGATTTCGCGCCTGAGCTGCAGGCACTCTTCGAACGCTTTCCGAGCCAGGTCCGACTTTCCCGAGGGTGGACTGGGCAACCGCGATGCCGCGGAGGCTGTCGCTGATTCCACCCTTCTGACCGACCTTGCGCCAGATCGCCAGCGAATCCTGGAAGTACCCGAAGCGCCTCCTCCGGCTTGTTCAGTCCTCGGTAGCCATCGCCCATCGTCATGAGAATCGTCGCCCGCGCCTCCTCGTTTTCGAGTTGCACGGCCAGTGCGAGGGCGCGGTTCAGATGCTCGAGGGCCGCCTGGGGATTGCCGCGACCGATCTCGACGCGGCCAATGCCGACCAGCGCGTCGATCGATTTCGGGTCGCGGGCGAGCAGCTTCATGTAGCGTTCGTGAGCCAGGTCGAACGCGCCCGTGTCCTCGTACAAGGTCGCCAGATTGAACAGCACATCCTCGTTGTCCGGCGACACTTTCTCCAGATTTACGTACAACTCGATCGCCTTCGTCGTGTCGTTCAGAATGCGGGCGTGGCCCGCCTGAATCAGATACTTCTCCTGCGGCGGCAGCGACTCGCTCAGGCTCACCGCCCTGCGCGAGAACTGCTGCGCCTCGTTCGTGTAGCCGAGGTCGGCATGGGTCTGGGCCAGCTTCGAGTACGCCAGCGCGAATTCGCCGTCCTCCTGCGTGGCCGCCTCGAACTTCTTCTGCGCCTCGAGCTGTTTGCCCTGCCTGACGAGCTGCAGGCCCTCGTTGTAGTAGCGGAGTGCCTGGACCGAATTCGACGAGGGCTTGAATGCCCGGGCGCGAAGTTCGTCGACGACGTTCGACGAGAGGGCGAGACCCTCGCGAATCGACTGCGCGAGCTGTTCGATGGCGCCGAGCAGCGCACTCTCGCTCGGAGCCTGTGCCTTGAGCGGAATTGTCCGCTGGCGCTTCACGTCCTGGAGCGTCGCGTCGATCCGGATCTCACTCCCGAACCTCAGATACTGACCCCAGAGCACCGTCGAGGCGTTGCTGAACTCGGCCAGGCGGCCAAGCGATGCTGGATCGAGTGTCGAGTCGCCCGAGATTCTGAGGTCGCGCAGAATCTGATGGAGGCGGTCCGACGAAACCGTTCGGAACGATGCTGACTCTCCCACCTCGGTCCGGAGCATTTCGGCGAGGCTCGATCCCAGCCAGTCGAGCGAAGGATCGCCCGACGCATTGCGGAACGGGAGGATCGCCAGCGAAATTGTCTCCCCGCTCGGCGCGGGTGCCGACGTCGTGCCGAAAGGAAGTCTTTCGCGGAACACCACGCCGGTTATCGCGAGCAGGAGAGCCGCAGCCGCAAGCCCCGCCTTCCACGTGAGCCACGGCATGCGACGGGCGGGCACCGCTATCGCCACCGTCGTCGTGGTTGCCGCGGGCGGCGGGACCGGCACACTGAACGCCGTTGTCCGGATCGCAGTCCCGCCGGGATGCCCCTCGGCGTCCAGCGCGTCGAGCGCGCCCGAGAGATCGGCGGACTTCTGAAAGCGCGCCGCTGGATTCGGCTGGATGCACGCCGCGATGATCTGGTCCACCGCCTCCGGCACGTTCGGATCGATTGATCGCGGCGGCGGCGGCGCCTGTTGCATGCGCGCCATCAGCCCGGCCACCGCACTCTCCGTCGCTGACGACTGACGCCGGCGGACCAGCATGTCGTAGAAGATCAACCCGAACGCATAAATGTCCACCCGTTGGTCGGGCTCCTCACCTCTCGCCTGTTCCGGGGCCATGTACTCGACGGTGCCGACGATCGATCCAGCAACGGTGAGGCCCGCTCCAGTTCCGGTGGCGGACTTTGCGATGCCGAAGTCCATGATCACGGCATTGTCGTCGCCATCGATCATGATGTTGGCCGGCTTCAGATCGCGATGGATGACGCCGGCCTGGTGCGCCGCCGCCAGCCCCGACGCCACTTGCCGGGCGATCCGGAGCGCGCGGCTCACGGGAAGCGTTCCATCGCGCTTCAGCACCGTTGCCAGATCGACGCCCTGGATGTACGGCATCGTGATGTACTTGATGCCGTCGATCTCCCCCAGATCGTGGATGCGGACGACATTCCGATGCGTGACCTGGCGGGCCAGCAGGAGCTCGCGCTTGAAGCGCCGTTCAAGATCCCGCGCGACGATCGGATCGTTGGTCGCCTCGGTCCGGACGACTTTCACGGCAACCGCGACCTCGAGCTCCTGATCCCAGGCCTGATACACCGCTCCCATCCCACCGACGCCGAGCACACGAATAATGTGGTAACGGTTTCCGAAGTCCTGTCCCGTGGAGAGCGGCCCCGACGCCGCCGCCCCGCCGCCGGCCGTTCGCCCTGTCACCGACGATCGGCCGGACGTTCGCGATCCGGCCGTCGACGGACGATCCATTCCCAACCGCGTGACGTCGGGGTCCTCGTCTTCCGGTGGGGGAGCCTGAGGTGTTTTGCCCGTGACGTCGCCGAGCCGGGTGACGTCGGGACTATCGTCGTCGGTGATCGGCGCGGGTTGCGGTGTTCCCGGCCTGGCCGGAGCGCTCAGAGCGGGCCCGAGCCGCGTGACGTCCTCCGGCTCATCGCTGCCTGCCCACGTCGTCGCGGGTGGCGGAGTCGTCGGCGGCTGATGGCGGCTGGTCGGTCGATGGCTCTGGCAGCGGCGTGAGAACGCCGGTTGCGACGGTCGGCGGGTCGGCCAGCGACCTGTGGCAGTTCGAGCAGACACCTCGCGACGCCGGCGTTTCCCCGCCGCAGTGTGGACAAGTCATCTAGCGAATGACGGCGGCTCCATTATGCCGCACCCATGAGGTTCGGGGCATCCTCGCGACCTACGGCCACGGCCACGCCTGGGGCGCGCGTATGCTGAGAGAACACGCCACGAGCGGCAAGGCGCTCTCGTGGGCCGTCATGCTCTTCGAGACGCTCTTTCCCGTGTTGCTGATCGCTCCCTATCCGGTGGCGATCGCCGTCGCCGCGTTGGGAATGGGCTTTCACGTGGGATGTGCCGTGCTGATGGGTCTGAATAGTTTCCCCTGGGCCTTCCCGGCGACCTACCTGTGTCTCTTCGCCGTACGAGCCCATCTCCACAGTTGAACGGCGACGAGCCCGCGACGTCGCGTCAAACGAACGCGGCGCTCACTTCACGGATACTCTTGACGTTGCCGCTGCGGAAACAGCGGACTCCGAGGGAGCTCCACACCATGTTCTACACGTGCTAGGAACGCGCGCGATCAATCGTCCAGCAGGTTCCAACCCCAGTACCATTCGGGATTGTTGCGAATGCGCGCTTCGAGGGCGGCGACCTGGGCTGTCAGGACACCGAGAATGACACCGTCGCGCCCCGCAGCATCGTCAGGCAACGGCACTGGCGCCCCGATTTCGACGGCCAGTCGTCCGTCAGTCGTGGCCGTGCAATACAGCGGCAGGAGCGGCGCCCGCGACAGGCGCGCGAGGCTGACGAGGCCCGTGGCGAAGGGGTGCGGTTTTCCCAGGAACGGAAGCAGAACGTGTTTGCGCTCCATGCGTCCTTCGACCGCCACACACACAATCGCATTCTGCTCGAGCCACCGGTACAGCTGTCGGGTAGCGCTCAATTTGAGGTCGTCATCCAGATAGAGGATCTCTCGTACGACTCGCCGCTCGCAGGCGTCGGCGTAAGGCAGGATGACCCTCTCCACGAGACGGCTGGTGCCGCGGTTCCCGACGCCCATGCTCCCGAGATGTGTGCGGGCATGGACCTGGCAAACAGGGAAGCCGTTGGCGTGCAGGATATGTTTGGCGATCACCCGCTTGCCGTAGCGGCCGCTCTCCCACAGAATCGCCCCGTGCCCCCGCGCGAGCGCTCGATCGAGATGCTCGACGCCTGCTATCCGCCGCTCGATGGGGGGCAGGAATGATCCCTCGTATGCCAGGGAAAACACCTCGTCCCAGAACTCCCAATAGACCTGCTTCGTGATGCGGGCGACCTGTTGGGCGGTCAGGCGCCCGTCAAAGGCGCGCTGAAGGGCTTCCTCGATGGTTCGGCGCTTGCGTGTCGGGAGCACGTATGCCGCGTTCGCGATCGCAGCCACCAGACTCTGGTGCCATCTGAGCTGCCTGAACATCGCCGACGACCTCACGAGGGAGAAGACGCCCAAGAGCTGCAGATCGAAGGCGTGAACGAGAGGCATTGGCCGCGCATTGTAAGATGATTCGGACATGGCGGCTTCGCGCGTCCTCACCCGCCTCGAAGCGATCCAGCAACTCCTTCCAGCATGGCGCGAGCTGGTGGCCAACACGCCAACGGCCACGATCTTTCAGACACCCGAGTGGGCTCTGTACTGGTGGCAGGCGCTTTCCAGGCACACGTCACCCTTTTGCCTCACGCTCACCGATGCGTCCGGTCGTCTGGTCGGGCTCGTTCCTCTGTGCATCGACAAGGAATGGGGCGCGCGTGTGGTGCGATTCATGGCGACTCCGTTGAGCGATTCGAACCGAATCCTCGTGGAGCCCTCCTATGAGCTGACGCTGGGCGAAGCTCTGGCCGACGCGCTGAAAGAGCACGGCGAGCGTTGGGATGTGCTGCACTTGACGGAATTGTCCGAGCAGGACTCTTGCCTGATGCGCGCGTGTCAGAGAATGCTCCGCGATCTCGGTGTCGTGCGCATGAGGCCAAGCGTCATGACGAGCCTCTGCCTGCCGGAGCAATGGTCGGAATATCTCGCCAGCTTGTCGGCTCACCGCCGGAAAAGGCTGCGAGGGTTCTCGCGCGGGCTGGAAACGTGTGGCGCCATTTCATTCCACGTCACGACCGAACCGCAGCAGATGGCGCGCGAGATCAAGGCGTTCGTGGACGCGCGGAACCGGAATTGGAAGGCGCGACGGCGGTGGCGGACGATGGCGGCCGTCCAAAGAAGCCCGGGGTTCGAAGACGCGCTCACCGAAGCCTGCGTCACTCTTGCCGAGAGGCGGCAAGTGTGGCTGACGCATCTGGATGTCAACGCCACGCCGGTGGCCTGGGGCCTCGCGTTCTTCGTCAATGGCACGCTGTCGGAGTACATGACCACCTACGACCTCGGTTTCTCCGCGCACAGCCCCGGGCAGCTCAGACTCCTGGCGCTCGTCAAGTACGCCATGTCGCGCGGTATCAGGCGATTCGACATGGGCCGCGGCGAACAGGCGTACAAGTGCTGGTTCGGCGCGACCGCGCAATCGACCAGAAATGTGCTGATGTATGTGCGACGCCCGCGGATCGCGGCGTTTGTCGGTCGGCACATCCTGCGCGAGCGGGTCGGCGCGGTGTACGAGCGAGCGGTCGGTTGACGGCCGACCACATGGCCGGCCGGCCCGGTGCGAACACCTCCATAAACATGCCCATCACGCCAGGCTCTCGCGCTGGCACCAAGTCCTCCGCGGTTCGATGTCGTAGCCGCACCGTCTGACATAGGCGTAGAGCTCGTACCAGTCCGTTTGGCACAAGGTCGTCAGGGCCTGCTCCGAGACTTCGGTGCGCGCGCCTGAACCCGCGTCGACCCTCGAACTTCACGTGCTGTTGTCCCTCCATCGTGGATCGCGCCCGGCGGGCACGCCTGTAACGATATCGGCCAGCGCCGGTATTGATAGGCAAATGGCGCGGACCGACATCATGCGCGCAACGTCCTTGGGCCTGGCCCTCTGCCTTCTGCCCGCTTGCTCCCTGCGCCGGATGGCGGGGAAGACCATCGCCGACTCGCTGGCTCACGGCTCGTCGACCTATGCGCGAGACGACGACCCGGAGCTGGTCCGCGAAGCGCTGCCCTTCGGCCTCAAGACATTGGAGGGCCTCGCGACGGACCTGCCGCGCCACCGGCCGCTGCTCCGGTCGCTTGCAAGCGGCTTCACGTCGTACGCCGTCGCTTACGTGATCCCGGAGTCGGAACGGCTCGAGGGTGTCGACGTCCTCGCGGCTCGCGCCGAGCGCGATCGCGCCCGCCGCCTTCTCCTTCGGGCCCGCGACTACGGCCTGCGGGCGCTCGAAGTCCGGCACCCGTCCTTTGGCGCCGCGCTTGGCACGAACGCCGACGCCGCGGTGAGACAGACGACGATCGACGACCTGCCGGATCTCTACTGGACGGCCGCCGCCTGGGGATCAGCCATTTCCGTGGGCAAGGGCGACATGGATCTGGTTGCCGACGTGCACATCGTCGAACGGTTGATCCGGCGCGCAGAGGCACTCGACGAAGCGTGGGACGAGGGCACGATTCACGAGTTTCTCATCACCTTCGAGAGCCGGGGCGGGGCGATGGGCGGCAGCCTGGTCAGGGCGCGGCGGCACTATGAGCGCGCGATGGCGCTGAACGGTGGCCTGCGAGTCGGGCCCCTGGTGTCGCTGGCCGAGCAGGTGGCGTTTCAGGAACAGAATCGCGACGAATTCGACCGACTGATCACTCGAGCCCTTGCCTTCGACGTGAACCGGGCGCCTTCCAGCCGCCTGGCCAACATCCTCGCTCAGCAACGAGCCCGCCGACTGCAGGAAGCGGCCGACGATTTGTTCCTGAAGGAGCAGCCATGACCATCACGCGTCTGATCTGCGCAACGGTGCTCGCATGCGCGGCCCTGCTGGTCCGTCCGGTGGACGCGCAGTCGCCTGCGATTGTGGTGAAGATCGCGACCATCGCACCCGACGGTTCGCCCTGGCACGACGTCCTGGTGGAGCTCGCCGAGCGGTGGCGAGCCGTGTCACAGGGCGCGGTCCAGGTGAAGATCTACGCAGGCGGTACTCATGGTGACGAGGCAGAGCTCGTGCGGAAAGTTCGCATCGGGCTGCTCCAGGGCGTCAGCATCACGTCCAACGGCCTCGACACCATCTCGCCCGGATTCAGCGCGTTCTCGGTGCCGCTGCTGTTCGAATCGTACGATGAGCTGGACTACGTGCGCGATCGCATCTCGCCCCGGCTCGCGCGAAGCCTCGGCGAGCGCGGTTTCGTGATTCTGAACTGGGGCGACGGTGGCTGGGTGCGCTTCTTCACGACGCGCCCCGCGCGGACGATTGACGACGTGCGGCGGATGCGGACGTTCACGTGGGCAGGCAATCCGCAGGCGGAGGAAGTGTGGAAACAGGCCGGGTTCCATCCCGTGCCGCTCGCGCCCACCGATATCCTGACCAGCCTGCAGGCTGGACTGATCGAAGGCTGCCCCGTGCCACCCACCGCGGCGCTGGCTTTCCAGTGGTTCGGGATCTCGAAATACATGATCGACATCAAGATCGCGCCCGTCGTCGGCGCGACGGTAATGTCGCGCGCGGCCTGGGAACGGATCGACCCGGCGCTGCGGCCGGCACTGCTGCGGGAGTCGGAGCTGGTTGGCTCGCGGCTGCGCGACCGCATCCGGAACCTCGACGACGAAGCCATTGCCGCGATGCGGACCCGTGGGCTGCAGGTCGTGACGCCGACGCCGGAACTCCAACAGCAATGGCGTGACGCGGCCAGGGCCATCTACCCGAAGGTCCGCGGCGACCTGATTCCGGCCGCTGATTTCGATGAGGTCATGACGCTGGTGCGCGAGTGGCGCGCGCGCGGGGCCGGGAGATGATCGCGGCAACGCCCGACCTCGTAGTGGGAGCGCGCGAACAGTCAGCGCCAAGACTGGCGACGGGTCTCGCCCGCCGGATTGAAGACCTCGTTTCGTCGTGCGTGCTGATGGCGATCGTCGTGCTGCCGCTCGCCGAGATCGCCGGGCGCCGGCTGCTCGGTCACGGCGTGCCCGGATCGATCGACTACGTGCGCCACCTGACGCTCTGGCTCACGCTGATCGGTGCCATGGCTGCCGCACGCGACGGTCGGCACCTCTGCATGACCACGACGGTGTGGATTCCAGAGAAATGGCGGCGCGTGGCCGACCTCATCGCAGTCACCGTGGCCTGCACGATCTGCGGCGCGCTGGCCTGGACGTCGTGGCAGCTCGTCCTCGCCGAACGTGCGTCGGCGATGTCGCTCGCGGGCGGCGTGCCGATCTACCTTGCGCAGGCGATCCTGCCGTTCGGATTTGCTGTGATCGGATGGCGGATGGCTGCACGGCTGAACGGCGCAGGATGCGCTGCGGCCGTCGTCATCAGCCTCGCAGCCGTCGTCGCTCTTGGCGTCGCGCCGCTCGACGAGGTGGCCAACTGGCGCGCGGCGCTACTGGCCGGGTTGGGGGTGTCGATGGTCCTTGGGACACCCATCTTCGCGGTCCTCGCGGGTACCGGTCTCGTGCTGTTTCTCACGGCCGGTGGACCGCTGGCGGCGGTGCCCACCGAGATCTACAACATCGTGTCATCACCGCTGCTGCCGACGATTCCGCTCTTCACGCTCGCAGGGACACTGCTCGCACGCGGGAGCACACCAGCGCGGCTCGTCGCAGTCTTCCAGGAGGCCATTGGATGGCTCCCCGGCGGCCCCGCCGTGGCGACGGTGCTGGTCTGCGCTTTCTTCACATCGTTCACGGGCGCATCTGCCGTGACGATCCTGGCACTCGGCGGCCTGCTCTATCCCGTCCTCCTTCAGAATGGGTTCTCGTCGAGCTTCGCGGTCGGCCTGTTGACCGCGGCCGGCAGCATCGGTCTGCTGTTTCCCCCCAGCCTGCCGGTCATCCTGTACGGCGTCGCGGCACGGACGCCGATCGACCAGATGTTCCTGGCCGGCATGCTGCCCGGCATGATGATGATCGTCCTGGTCTGCCTCTACTGCATGCGTGTGGGGTGGCGTGCGGGTGGACGGTGGCGCCGGATGCGTCCAAGGGCGGCGATGCAGGCGATGTGGAACGCCCGCGCCGAGATGATTCTGCCCGTGGTCATTCTTGTGAGCGTGTTCGGCGGCTTTGCCACGCTGGTGGAAGCCGCGGCGCTCACGGCGTTCTACGCCGTCCTGATGAAGTGCGTCGTCCAGCGAGAGGTATCACTGACCCGCGACGCCGGGCATGTTCTCGGCGAATCGTCCGTGCTCGTGGGCGGATCGCTGATCGTGCTGGGTGCGTCGCTGGGGCTCACGAGCTACCTGATAGACATCGACGCGCCGGCGCATGTGACCCGGTGGGTGCAGGGCGGGATCGGATCGCGCGCGACGTTCCTGCTGGCGCTCAACGTGTTTCTTCTCATCCTGGGCTGCCCGATGGATATCCTCTCGGCGACGGTGGTCGTCGTGCCGCTGCTCCTGCCGGTTGCCGCGACATACGGAGTGCATCCGCTGCACCTGGGCGTCATCTTCCTCACCAACCTGGAGTTGGGTGGGTTGACGCCGCCTGTGGGCATGAATCTGTTCCTGTCGTCCTACCGGTTCAACCAGTCGATGCTGCAGGTGACGCGGGCGGTCCTGCCGTTTCTTGCCGTTCAGCTGATCGGCGTGCTGCTGGTGACCTACTGGCCGGCGATCAGCGTCGGCGTCGTACAGTGGCTGGGACGCTGACTTTCCTCAGCTCACCGCGCCGCTCAGCGCGTTTCAACCTCGCTTGACCGGCATTCGGCTGTTGCCTGGCAGCGATAGAATCGCCCCGTGTTTCTAATCACCGTGTTCATCATCGCGATCTTCTCTGGCGCCACGGCTAGTGTCGTCGGATTCGGGATTGGCAGCCTGATGACGCCACTCCTCGCCATCAGATTCGGCACCACAACCGCCGTGGCACTTGTGACGTTGCCCCACGCGGCGGCGACGGCCGTTCGCTGCTGGCGTTTACGGGCCCACGTGAATCGCACTGTCCTTTTGCGGTTCGGCTTGCTCAGCGCAGCGGGTGCGCTGGCGGGCGCCCTTATCTACACCCGACTCGGCTCAGGCGCTCTCACGCGCGTCCTCGGTGGTCTTCTGCTTTTGACCGCCGTCGCGCAGCTCACGGGCTGGGCGTCTCGCTGGCAACCGCATGGACCGGTTGTCGCGCTATTTGGCCTCGTGTCTGGCTTTTTTGGCGGCATCGCCGGCAATCAAGGCGGTCTGCGCTCGGCCGCGTTGATGGCATTTGGCCTTCCACCGCTTGGACTCGTCGCGACTGCGACGGCAACCGGCCTCCTGGTAGATGCGGCGCGAACACCGGTCTACCTCTGGCACTCGGGGCCACTACTACTCACGCTCTGGGCGCCCATCATCGTCGCCACGGCCGGCGTCCTCATCGGGACCATCGTGGGCGAGCGGATCTTACTGGGATTGTCGCCACGCCGTTTCGGCCAGACCATCGGCGTGGCCATCGGCGCACTCGGGATCTGGATGCTCGTGATGCCGGTGTGACGGCCTTGGGCATAGGGACGCAGCGGAGGATTCTGGGAGTCGCAATGGTTGCGCCAGGTTGAGACGCTCTTACTCCTGTCGACCAACTGTCTGATCCGTGGTTTCCGTCTTTGTCGCGCCGCCACCGGTCAGTCGCTGCTGCTGAAGAGCGGCTGCACCCATGAGTCCGCCCATTCCCATCGACTCGACCGCGCTGCTCGGTATCAGCATGAGCGCGCCCTTCTCCTTGAGCCCTTCGCCATCCAGAAGAGCACGGCATCGACGTTGACCGGAACCGTATCTGCCGTAAGTGTTTGCTCGGCGGCAAAACTGGTCGTGATCGTTCGCTGGTCGATCCATGACGAAACGGTGTCGACAAAGGGTGTGATCCAGAACAATCCAGGCCCACGCAACCCGACGAACCGGCCGAGACGGAGCACGACGGCTCGTTCCCATTGCTTCGCGATCCGAGGCGCCTGCATCAGGACCACGCCAACGAGGAGGGGCACTACGAGCGAAATTGGATTGCCGGATGCCATGAAGCCGATGACCCCGATTCCGATCGAGCCGAGCAGCACCGCGATCGCCACGATATTGACCCGCGGGAGATTGCCGCCGGGGGCTTCTGAACGACGGCCGAAGAGAACGGGGACCATTTATGCTCCTCCTTGTCCATGCGCACGCAGCGCACCAATTACATCGTCGATGGTGAAACCCGCTGCATCGGCGTCAGCCAGCACGCGCGTCGCGAAGGTCCGTAGCCGACGTTCGTGCTCGCGCGGTGGGTGGGCCTGTGCAGGAGTGGCGTTGATGAACGATCCGACGCCGCGCTTCGTTTCTATGACGCCGGCACGCTCGAGCTCCGCATAGACCCGCGCGACGGTGTTGGCATTCACCTGGAGATCAACCGCCAGCTGGCGCACGGTCGGCAGCTGGTCACCTGGGCGCAAGCGGCTTGTGGCAATCGCTGCGCGCAATCCGCGCTCGAGTTGCGCGTAGATTGGGGTTGGGTCGTGTTGGTCGATGGATAGGATACCCATTGCTCTATTGGTCTAGTGTAATATTATATTAGTATAATAGTACAATGTGTCAAGCGAAACGTCGGAAGGGGATAGGTGGTGGAAAGCGCCCGTCGGTGCCGGCCGCTCTTAGCTACGGCAAATGGGAGGCGGACATCGAACGATCAGCAGTCCCCGTTTCCCGCAGGCTCGCCAACGAGATCGGCGGTTCCTCGTACAACTTGAAGCCCGTCGTATACTTAGCTTTCTCACGCGGTGAGGTGGCAGAGCGGCCGAATGCGGCGGTTTGCTAAACGTCGATCAGCCTCTCGGACATCTTCGAGTTTCCAACAAATCCAACCATTTCAACGACTTCCCTGATCGAGGGACTTGGCTGCTGTTGGCTCTGGGAGCCCTGTTTTGGCGCCTCTCAGGGACAATCGTGGGGACAGTACACCAAGTCGTCCCGACGGTCGTTCTGCAAAAGATCACGGTACTCCTGAGATTGCTGCGACACTTGTTCGGCAACGCGCCGTCCAGTTCGCGCTGCGCAGTCGCAGAAAGCCGTCTTTAGAAGAGGTCCTATGAACCAGAAGGTTGGCATTTGGCTCGATCACAAAAGGGCAGTCATCGTGTCGACGTCAGCAGGTCACGTCACCAGCAAGACCTTGGAATCTGAAGTCGGTGCGCATCCCCGATATTCTGGCCAGGAGGGCGGTGGAGGCGAGAAGAAGTATGAACAACGCCACGGCGAGCAACTTGACCGTTATTACGATGACATCATCAGTCAGCTGGGGCTGCCTGAAGCCGTTCTGATCTTCGGGCCTGGCGAGGCCAAGCTGGAACTGAAGGAGCGTCTCAGCCGCTCCAAGGCGCTTTCCGGATGCACCGTCGATCTCGAGACCGCAGACAAGCTGACGGATCCGCAGATCGTGGCGAAAGTGAAGGATCACTTCGGAATCGTGCGCTGAGGATTGCGGCGGTCTCGCGTCTTTAAGGTCACCGCAACCGTCCGGAAGCGGCACTATCATCCCCACAATAACCAGAGGTTCACCAGACGGCGTTCGACTGGGCCGGCGTCGGCGCTGTCGCGGCCGTCAAAGGGCGGAATCGAGGCCAGGTGGTTATTGGCGTGAAGTGCGGCGCGCTGCGCGACCCGAAGGGTACTTGGCTGGGCGTAGATGGACGACCTTCCGCCGTGAAGAACTTCCTGGCCTACACGCGGCGACGGCTCGGAACCGACTGGGTCGACATCTATCGTTGGACGAGTCGATCCCGCTGTGTCGATCGAGGAGACGGTGGGCGCAATGGCGGAGATGGTCAACGCCGGCTATGTCAAGCACATTGGCCTGTCGGAAGCGAGATCCGCGATCGTTCGGCGTGCGCACGGCGTACATCCAATCAGTGACCTGCAGATTGAGTATTCGCTGATCTCGCGCGGCATCGAGAGTGAAAATTTTGCTGGCCATCCTCGGTGACCTGTCCCACCGCATGGATGCTGAAAACTCGGGTGCGTGCGTAGTATCAAGACATCGCCACGCTGGGTCGGGATGTGTTCGACCACCCTGACACGTGCTCAATCTTCTCGGTTGCCAGCGCCCTGCGGTCTTTCTGGTGAAAGATAATCTTCCCGTTTGAATCCTCGATTTCACAAGTGAAGACCGAATTCGGGGCCAGATCCGAAAACCTGAGACGCCAGCACACAGTACATGTCATCCGGAATGGGCGTGTTTACCATGGTCTCGGGTCTCCGCCAGACGTGCAGGTGGTGATCGGGCTGGCAGGAGGTCTTGCTGTCCATATCCGCCTTGCTCTTCTCGCCGCTTGCGGCCGTTGCGACCGCGGTTACTTGATGTGCCGGCCTCGCAGCACGCGCACCACGACAGCCACCGTGTCGATCTTCAGCGCAACGGGGTCGATCCCAACGCTCAACACGGCCTGACACGCACATGTACGCGACGCCGTTGAACCCCAGACTCGGCCCATTGGTTTTGATGGCACGGCACACGTCACGTTACACGTCGCGTTCTGATGGCGGCATCGTTCCTGCCCTCAGTGTGTCGGCATTTGCACGGCGGTTGGACACGCGGCGCTCGGGATCAGGTTGGGCGGCTCGCCGCCCCGTCACGCTGTCCAGACGAATGCGATACACCACAGGGGGATGGTGCTCCTCGCCGGAGGTGAGCTTTCCCGCACCGGGCAGCCACCACGCGTGATGCCGCTGCCACAGTTCATGGGCGCGGCGCCGCGCTTCGGTCTCCCCAGGCGAATCATCGATCTCTTCGTATCGTCCGAACACGACGACGGTCGTCCAATGGAACTGATCCACGATCTCCTCGAACTCGACACATACCTTCGGGTTCCCGCGCATCCAGTCGATCTTCTGGCCGACGGTCGAGAAACTGTAGAGGCAGTGCTCCTCCCGATCGAAATAGAAGAACGCCGGCACGACGTAGGGTTGATCAGATCGAGCGCAGGCTAGTCTGCCGAGATGCGCGCCAGCGAGGATCTCCAGGCACTGCGCGGAGTCGATGTCGTGAATGATCATCGGTCTTAACTGCCCTAGTATACGACCGTTGGCTGACAGAACATGGCAAGTCTGGGATCGGTGTCGACCTTTGCGTGCATCGGTGTGGCAGACTGCCTGTCAACGCAGGTGTCGCCGCAGCTCACCGGAGAACGACCATGATTCAGTTGAAGGCCCTCCCTGTCCGTCCCGTGGATTTTGTCGGACGGTTCTGAGCGAGCGCTCACCCGATCCACTTCACCGTCCCGGAATGTGGGCTTACCTCGAAGCAGGACGCCCGGCGCCATCGGGAGCGCTCAATCCCGTCGCGGTCAGGACCGCCGCGGCCCTCACGAGTTCTTGGCCAGGGCCGAATCGCGCTGGACCTCATGGCCTTCGGATCCGTTTCGACAAGCGTCATCAATCACTCGAGATCCAGCACTGCTTCCAGAGGCATTTCGAGGTTGCGCGCTTCCACCCGTCGTGTCACAACAAATCGACCAGGCCGCAAGTCCGTCCGTCGTCAGTCAGGTTGATGCGTTTTTCCTTCGGTCGGAACCTCAGGCTTGAACTCCTTATGACAGTTTTCACAGACCTCCACAAGCTGGCCATTGGCGGTCACGAGCGCTTCAAAGTTTCGGGTGCGCGTCGCGTTGAGAGCCGCGGCCCCTGCATTCGTCAGCTCTTGCGAATATCTTTGCCAGTCTGGCGACTGGGCCCATCCGGGGTCCGCTGGTCCAGTTCCACCGAGCGCGATCAACGTTCCCGAAGCCACCAACTGTGTCGCGTGCCGCTCCACTTCTCGCCAATCCGCGTCGGTCTTGGGAGCTCGGCCTTCTTGCTCAACATCCCAGAGCGCGTGGCCTGAATGGTCGATCCAGGCCACCATCAGGGCATTGATGCTCACACCGGGCGATACTGCTGGCTGCAGCCGGCTGGGTGGCTGATTTCCTTGCGGCTGTTCAACGGCAGTGCTGCACCCGTAGAGTAGTACCACGCTGATGCCAAGGGATAAAAGAACTCGTCCAGCGATGTTGTTCTTGAGGTGCATCACGTTCATCTTCGACTCCTTTGTCGGTGCCAAGTCACCGACGTTGAGGGAACTCGGGACTAATGGCGCCATTCCTTCCGCCTCGGCTCGTAAGCGCGCAACAGCGGACCAGCCGCCGCACCAGGGACATGCCGTGTCGTCCGGTACTGTCGCCGGTGGTAGACCCCACGATCCCTCTTTCCGTATTCATGCTGTGTTCACTGCAGGGCTCCTGCGCGTGAATGATACCGACGCCGAAGCTGTGGGCATCACTCCTGGCGCTCGTCAATCGCCTTCACATCCTGGTCGTACTCCCTCTGATACTGTTGGAGACGTGTTTGCGCATCGGCAGGCTTCGTCGTGATGAGCTCGAGTCCACGCTCAGCGAACGTCACGAACAGTCGCGCCCTCGCGACTCCTTGACGCATGGCACGATTGTAAGCATCGAGCGAATGCACCGTGCCGTCTGGCTCCGTGATGTTCATTCGGACGGTCGGACAATGTACAGAATAGCCGCGGACGATGCACTCATAATCCTCAAGAGCCCCGAGCGCGCGTTCGAGTGCCGCGAGCAGTTCAGGAACCATGCTCTCCAGTCCGATAGCGGTATCCGCCGCGGCAGTGCGAAAATAGCTCCGGAAGGGTAAAATCCGCACGCCGATCGTGTCAGTAGGCTTCTCTGATGATTCGTCGCTCATCTTGAAATCCTCGTCTTCCGACGTTGATGCGGGCGACGCCTGGACTCGCCTTCAAGCGTCGCATTTTTGATCGTGACGATGGCTGAGGTGACAGACCTGAGCCATTCCGTCTGAAGAGCCGTTGAAAAAGGTCTCGTCGGTTCTCATTTCCTCGCGGATTTCGTCCGCCCATTCCACAATCGCCACGCGGACTCGTTCGGCGAAGGCGTCCTGATCTCCATGCCCTGAGCTCGTAATGTCTCATTCGCGGGCGGAGCCATTGCAACGATCTGCGCGCCCCATTACGCCGCGCAACAGGGAATCTGGTAGGTGCCCGCAGTGGTGTGGACGGCGAAGCGAAGCACCAGGTGCAAAAGGATCGCTGCGATGGACAACGCCGCGATGACCGTGGTCTTCCGGAGCCAGAGACCGGACGGCGAGTTCCAGGACCGGCCGCGCGTCGGCTCTTGACCGAGCATTGACGTCGCCCCCTTCTCGAAGCCGCTGGCAGGGTGATGCTCCAGGGTGGTCCTCATACGGGCGGGCCCGGCCGCTCGCCGTCGGGGCACTGAACCTTCCAGCGATTGTGGGGGTCATTGAAAGTCAGATTGGCACTCAAGCCCAGCTTGTCTTAATTGCCGCGAGAACGCGCAGGTCTTTTCTGGCACGGAACGTTCGGTGAAGCTGCGTTGCGCGACATCGGCGACTGTGTCGTTTGGAACAGCCTGGCGATCAGCTGCGCGCTATCGTCGTGGTTTGTCGTCGAAGAGCCGCTCGCGCGCGAAATCGCGTGCAGAAGCGAGGACTGGAGAATCTGACCATGCGGAATACTGAAGTGATTACCGACCCCGTGGTCACTGGTGTCGAGATGAACAACATGATGAAGGCGCTGGTCTACGGCGGGCCCGGCCAGCGGGCGTGGCAGGCCAAGCCCAGGCCGGTTGTTCGAGACGCTGGCGATGCGGTGGTCCGGATCACCACGACGACGATCTGCGGCACGGATCTGCACATCCTGAAGGGCGACGTTCCAACGGTTACGGCCGGCCGAATTCTTGGGCACGAAGGCATAGGCGTGGTCGAGGCCCTGGGTCCGCTCGTGTCGACGTTTCACAAGGGCGACCGCGTGCTCATCTCGTGTATCAGCGCGTGCGGGATCTGTGATTTGTGTCGAAAGGGGATGTTTTCGCACTGCCGAACGGGCGGATGGATGCTCGGCAATACGATCGATGGCACCCAGGCGGAATACGTGCGCATCCCGCATGCCGACACGAGCTTATACCGACTGCCTCCGGACGCGGATGAAGAAGCGCTCGTGATGCTCAGCGACATTCTCCCGACGGCCTTCGAGTGCGGGGTGCTGAACGGCAAGGTGCAGCCAGGTGACACCGTGGCCATCGTGGGCGCGGGGCCGATCGGCCTGGCCGCGCTGCTGACCGCGCAGTTCTATTCGCCCGCGGAGATTCTGATGATCGACCTTGACGCCAATCGGCTGCGGGTCGCCGAACAGTTCGGGGCGACGTCGTCGATCAACAGCACGGATGGAACCGCAGTGGATCAAGTCATGGCGCTCACCAACGGTGCCGGCGTGGACGTCGCAATCGAGGCGGTCGGCGTTCCCGCAACGTTCGACATCTGTCAGTCCATTCTCGCGGCGGGCGGCCGCCTGGCGAACATTGGCGTGCACGGGAAGTCCGTACAGCTGCGTCTCGAGAGACTGTGGGATCGCAATATCGGCATTACGACCAGGCTCGTGGACACGGGCGCGATCCCCATGCTGCTCAAACTCGTGCAGTCCGGAAAGCTGCAACCGGCGAAGCTTGTCACCCACCGGTTCGCGCTCGGCGACATCATGAAGGCCTACGACACGTTCGGGAACGCCGCGAAGGAACGCGCGCTGAAGGTGATTCTCACAAATCCGGTGAGGCCGTAGAAGCTCCATGTCACGGCACTGAGCATCCGCTCGACTGGCGTAGTTGGGTTTCCGAACTGAAGCCTCGCAGTGGTCACAAGAAGGCGATTCATACGTGCCGTCGGAGCAGTTGCTGCGGGGCCGTTGGCCCTGCAAGGGTGTACCTCCGGTAGCGGCGACCTGAGCTACGACGAGGCCGTACAAAGGACATGGCGCAGTGCTGAGCGCGCCGTCTCGGACAACTCGTTACTACACCGTGAGCTCGTGCGCTACGCGACGCTCGCGCCGTCGAGCCACAACACCCAATGCTGGAAGCTTGCGCTACAGGAGCGGGTCATTTCCATTGTTCCTGATCTCTCGCGTAGATGCCCGGCCGTCGATCCAGACGATCACCACCTGTTCGTCTCGCTCGGATGCGCCGCCGAGAATCTGATACAGGCGGCGTTGGCGAATGGTTTGATGGGGGAAGCCGCGTTCGAGGTCGCGCCGACCAATGCGCTGAAAATTACGCTGACGCCGACAAAGCTGGTCGTGCCACGCTGGTTTGAGGCCATTCCTAAGCGGCAGTGCACTCGGGCCGCGTTCGATGGCAAGCCCGTAATGTCCCAGAGTTGAGTCGAGCGATGCACCCGCTGACGCCGATCGTCACGCCGCGCGCTCGTAGTAATTCAGCAGGCCACCGAGCCTCGGACGCCGACGAACTCGGCCGGCGCCGCGCCTCGGCGCGTCCCCGCTGATAAGCCAATTCTCAAGTCCTTGATGATTCCGCTCGCGATGGTAGTGATCGACGAATTCCGTGAGGGTCCGTCGAAAGTGGCGCTCGCCCAGCGAGCGGCCCACGCGATGCCCGACATTCCTGAGCGCGCCTCGGATCCGCGTGTAGCCCCAGGTAGGATTCTCGTTCGCCATCCGAACGACCAGCCGGCGAATCTCGGCGAGTACATCGTGCCGGCTCGAGCGCGTGTTCGGATACATCCACTTCCGCGTAGTGTCAAGATTCGCGGGAGAGCCCGTAGCCACGGCCTCGGGTCATGAAGCGAAGTGCGGGTGGTTCGTGCCTTCGCAGGTTGGATCGCGATCGACTTGGATGGTCGTGTGCCGAATGCCGAACCGCTCCCCGAGCATGCTTTGGGCGTCACGTAGCAGCGAATCGTGATTGTGGTCCCCCGGGCACGTGACGTGCGCGGACAGTGCGACAAACCCGCTCGTGATGGTCCACACGTGAAGATCGTGGACATTGGACACGTGCGGAAGCGTGAGGAGCGCCGAGCGCACGTCATCGACGTTGACATGCCCTGGCGCGCTCTCCATGAGGACCGCGACCGACTGCCGAATGAGCGACCACGATGAATAGATTACGAGCAGGCCGATCGCGACCGAGGCCAGCGGGTCGACCCAATACCATCCGTATACCCAAATCAACGCCCCGGCCACGATCGCTTGAAGGCTTCCCAGCGCATCGGTGAGCACGTGGAGCCACGCGCCGCGCATGTTCAGGTTCGCGTCATGCCCGGCGCGCAGAATCCACAGGCTGGCAGCGTTGACCAGCAATCCACCGCTGGCGACAGCGAGCAAGAGGCCACCCTGCACCTCCGGGGGCGTTCGAAGGCTTCGAACGCGATCAGTTCCTAGCGGTGATGGCGCATCTTCCTGAGCCCGTTCGACCGGCTGCGACCTTCGCGTATATCACCGGCTGGCGGATCGACAGCGAGGTTCTGTCGCTTGAGTGGCGACAGGTCGATTTCGGCGCCGGGGAAGTCAGGCTCGATCCGGGAAAAACAAAAAACGGAGAGGGGCGGACGTTCCCGATGACGCGCGAGCTGCGTGAAATGCTTGAACAGCAACGAGCGATGACCGAGAATCTTCAGCGGCAGCTCAAGGTCGTCTGCCCGCGTGTGTTCCACCGCTCGGGTCGGCCCATCAAGAGCTTCCGGGTCGCATTCCGATCGGCCTGCAGGGAAGCTGGATGCCCGGGACGCGTTCTGCACGACTTCCGCAGAACCGCCGTCAGGAATCTCGTCCGTGCCGGTATCCCGGAGCGCGTCGCGATGCAGATGACAGGGCACAAGACCCGGAGCGTGTTCGAGCGATACAATATCGTGAGCGCCGGCGACCTTCGTGAGGCTGCCAGGCGTCTCGACATCGCGGCAGGGACAATTTCAGGGACAATCGAGCCAAATCAGCGATCGGGGTCGAAAGCCTGAAATCCGCAAGTCCTTGTGCGACAATAGTTAGCTCTCAGTGGTGAGGTGGCAGAGCGGCCGAATGCGGCGGTTTGCTAAACCGTTGTACGGGCTAAAACCTGTACCCAGGGTTCGAATCCCTGCCTCACCGCCAATTGCCAATTTCTTAGAAATCTGCGGAGTTCGAAGATAGTCAGGAGTTCCTGAATCGGCTGCGCGAGCCGGACTACCGGCCAGCCTTCGAGCGGACCGAGCGACTCTTCATCGTCGAGTGGCGCACTGAGTTCACGGAAGGCGAAGATCTGCTCACTCCCGAGATCGGCCACGAACCACAGGACTACGACACCGAGGAGCTCACCAAGCGCAGCATCATCGTCGTCGTCCAGAAGAAAACGTGAACACGCTTCACGCACGCGTGCCACCCTTGCCCGGCGCTCCTGTCTCGGCCGGCCTTCGCGAGACACGTGCCGCCAACCACCTAAACCTGATCCGCGGCTTGGCTGCGGTGGCAGTGCTGCTCTATCACGTTCGCTACCGGTTCTTCCTCGACTACAGAGAGGTCCAGGAGACCGGGCCGATGGCGACCGCCTGGTATCTGCTGACCGCGTTCGGTCACGACGCCGTCATGGTCTTCTTCGTCGTGAGCGGACTGCTGGTCGGGGCGGGAACCGTACTGAGCTGCCGCGCCGGGCGGTGGAAATGGTCCGACTACTTGAGCGCCCGATGCGTCCGGCTCTACCTCGTGCTCGTCCCCGGACTGCTGCTGACGGCCTTCTGGGACCAGCTTGGGCTCGGCCTGTTCGAGACACACGCCATATACACGGGGGCCGCCCAGCCGTACGCACACGACTTTTTCAACGTGCCCGAGCGCGCCGGTGGCGGGATTTTCCTGACCAACCTGCTGTTCCTGCAGGGAATCATCGGGCCGCCGTTCGGCTCCAATGAAGCGCTCTGGAGCCTTACGTTCGAGTTCTGGTACTACATCGCGTTCCCGTTCATCGCCGTCGCCGTCATCAGCCCTGGGTCCCCCCAACGCCGGATCGTGGCGGCCGGCGCCGCCGCACTGGTGCTCTACGTCTGCGGACCGACCATTACCGCCTACTTTCCAATCTGGCTGCTCGGCGTCGCGGTCGGCACTCTGCCCTCCTCTTCCATGATCAGTCGCGTGCCGCGAGTATGGTCGTGGGCGCTCGGCGGACCTTTCGCGTTGTGGCTGCTGGCGAGCCACACGAGCGCGGTGAGGAGCATCCTGGGCGACTCGCTATGGCTCATCGACTCTGCAACCGGCCTCTTCTTCGCGATCTGGCTGTACGCACTGCTGCACGACAAACGTAAAGCCGCTGGCGGGGTATACGCCCTCGTGTCGCAACTGCTGGCCGGCATGTCGTACACGCTCTACGTCGTGCACCTGCCGCTGCTCGTCTTCCTGCGTGCGTGGCTGGCGCCGAACGAACCGTGGGCGCCGACGGCACGGCTGATAGGCCTGGGTTGCGCCATCGCGGGGCTGGCCATGATCTATGCCTGGGTCGTGGCTTCGCTGACCGAGCGGCGGACGGACGCCGTACGGCGCGCAGTGGACACGTGGCGACGAGCCGCCCCGGCCCCGCCCCCCTCCGCCTCGCTCCGTCCTGCCCCATCTGATCTTCCTCAAGTCACAGGACCGCCCGGCGTGGGCGACCGCGTATTGAGCGACGCCCCCCCGGTACGCCGAAGTTTTCCCGAGCGCCGTCCATGACTTCGTCCGATCCTTGAACTGTCCCCGCACTTCGCCGCCCGGGAAGTCACCGGGCAACTCATCCCCGACGGCGAATTGCGTTGCCACAATGTTGCCAGGACCGGGGTCGATTCGAGTAGACTCGCCACCCACATGGCGCGCGTCGAAGAGCTCGAAACAGTCCTTCGGCGACACGTGCTCGAGGCGTGGTTTCCCCGCTCGCTGGACCATGAGGCAGGCGGCTTTCTCGCCGATTTCGATCGAAACTGGAACTCCTCCGGGCCGCACGACAAGCTCCTCGAGTTTCAAGCGCGTCAGACCTTCACCGCTGCCGACGCCAGCCGGGCTTATCCGGACGACCCGCGATATCTGACCGCGACGCTCCACGGCTTTCGCTATCTGCGCGACGTGCTGTGGGACCACGACGCGGGCGGCTGGTTTCACCGCCTCGACCGCAGCGGCAAACGGCTCGAGGCCGAGACCAAGCACGCCCACGGCGCCGCATATGCCATCGACGCGTGCGCGGCAGTCTATGCAGCGACAGGGGATTCGTCCGCCCTGGATCACGCGCGCCAGGGGTTCGAGTGGCTGGACCGCTACGCGCGCGATCGGGTGCACGGTGGCTACTTCGGATTTTTCAAGCGCGACAACACGCTCATTCGCGAGCGCTCCCAGAGTCCCCTCGGCTCGGAGGTCGACACGGTTGAAACCGTGATCGGCCTCAAGGACGCTAACGTCCAGTCCGACCTCCTGGAGACGTTCGTCGCGCTCTACCGTGTGTGGCCCGATCCCACGCTGGGCGACCGGCTCGCCGAAATGCTGGAGATCATGTCCGCGAAAATGGTGGATGTTTCCACCGGTCGCCTGCACATCTATGTGCAGCCGGACTGGACGCCGGTGCCCCATCGGGTGCGCGCCGGCTATCAGAGCCAGACCGTCGTGCGGCTCGGCCGGGCACGTTTCGTCGCGGACGCGCCGGCCAGAATAGACCAGCTGTCGATGCGGATGATGGATTTGGCGCTGCAGCACACGCGCGACCTCAAGGACGGAGGGTTCTTTTATGCATCCTCTGAGGGTGGCGATACGCCCGCGGAAAAAGGTTCGCGCAGCAAAGTCTGGTGGGTGCAGGTGGAAGCGCTCAAGGCCCTCTCCGCAATGAGCAGGCTGGCCCCCGAACGGGTCGATTATCGCCGCGAGGTTGATGCGCTGTGGCGCTACTTCACGAAACAGTTCGTCGACTCACGACACGGCGGTGTGTACCGGCTGGGCCTGGACGAGCATCGGCGGTGGCAGCGCGCGCTGGGCGCCAGCTTTGCACCGCCGTACATCACGCGGAAGGGAGAGATCTGGAAGGACGCCTCCCACGAGGCGCGCGCCTTGCTGTACTGCATCGACGCACTGCGGAGTCCATGAGGTGAGACCGCGTCCAAATGTGGCGAGTTGATCGCTGCGCACGCGCGCGGCGTGCTCCACAGCGTTCGAACATCGACATCGGGACGGCGGCAGCTCGGAAACGAGACGGCCACGACGCCTGTGAACGGGGCGTCGTGGTCCGCCTCGGTTGAGACTTCGGTCGATCAGTTGGCGGCGAAGCAGTAGAGCAGGCCGGCCCCGCCCGTACTCACCAGATTCTCCTGGCTGCAGCCGTTGCTCATGTGCACGGCGTTCCACGACGCGTTCGGTCCACCCAGCCGGTCGTGATGGCCGACGACGGCGTTGCCGGCGGCGTTGCTGGTCCAGTTGCCGCAGGTCGTGACGTCGGGCCGGCCGATCATGGCCCGGCCGTGCGAGTCCGAGCCAGTCAGGATGTCGTGGATGTTGGGCGTGTCGCCCGCCCCGTTCACCATTTCGCCCTTCTCGGTGAGGGCGTTGGGCTTTCTGATGTTGTTGCGATCGCGCTGCGAGTCGCCGTGCAGCTCGTCGACGTTGGCCGCGATGATGACACCCTTGACGTTGTACCAGGGGCCGCTGCCGATCCGATCGCGCGCGTTGACGGCCGGCGCTGGGCCGGCTGCCGTCTGGCTCAGATACGCGCGCCATGTGCGGCTGCCCGCACCGGCCGCCTGTGCCAGAGCCTGACAGTGTTTGTCGGCGCCCGCGAGGCCGCCCAGGTTTGCGCCATTGCCGAGACCGACGCTGGTGACGAAAAAGCCCATGGGCTGTGGTGGAGCCTGCGGTTGCTGTTGCGGCGCCTGCGGTTGCGGTGGCGGCGCCTGCGCTCGCGCAGCTGCCGGCACCATCAACATCGCGATCCCGAGAAGTGTGGCCAACTGACGAACCGTGTTCTGCATCGCTGTCCCTCGTGATGTGTGGGTTCCGACCGGGAGCCACCCTGGACCCCCGGCTCTTGTCGGCATGAATATAGTTCAAGTGTCCCGCGTCCTGTAGACCGGTGGGGAAGCCCGCACCGACCACAACTCCGGCGCGTGACTGGATGCGTGATTCCCGCGGCGTCCGGCTGAGGCGGCCGCCGATCGTGGGAGAATGAACGGGCGCCCGTCTTTGCAGCGCGGCGCAGAGCGCCGCATGTCCCATATCCGATCAGCGCAGATCACCTCGTTCTATCTCTTCGACGTGGCCGAGGCCATCAATCTCGCGGCCATTCCCGGGCTCATCGGCGGCGAGGCGGTCCCGGCGCGGCTGTCGGCCAGGCCGGCACGTCCCGCCTATGTCCAGTACCAGCCGCCGCCGGTCTCGTTCGACGGCGAGCAGGTGGACATGGCGGAGATCGGCGGATTTCGTGTGCGAGTCCGTGTGTACGACTACGGGGTGGTGTCGCTCGCGCTCAACCGTCCGTTCGAGGGCAGCTGGGTGGACCTGATCGCCCTGGGTCAGAACGTGATGGAGAGCGAATCGCTCGAGCACGAGGCCAAACTGTACTGCCGTCGTCTCATCGATCGCCTGCAATCGGCCATGAAGGCCCCACGCGATTCCTCGCTGTTCGAGGACTACGTCGTCTTTGCGATTCACGAGCTCGATACCCCGTTGACGTCCGAGGAGCTCATCGAGGGCCACTCCGAGGAGATTGCGCTGCTGCTTCGCGGAGAGCGACAGGCCCTGAGCCGCCAGGAAAAAGACGAGGTGCTCCGCCACCGTATCTCGTACCTCGCCAGCGATCTCGTGGTGCCTTCGTGGAACGCGGCCCTCGTCTACGACTCCGAGGCAGGCGCGCAGGGGGCGTTCGAGATTCTGGAGTTCGCCAACTCGCAGCTCCTGGAGTTTCGCTACTACGACGGCCTGCTCGACAAAGAGCTCACTGACATCTACGCGGAGCTCGAGTCGCGGCGCTGGTACGAGTTCTTCGGGCGGCGCCATACCCGCGCCGCACGTCGCGTGCACGCGCTGTTCGTCGATGTCAACGAGCTGACCGACAAGACCGAGAACACCCTGAAGATCGTGGGCGACATCTATGATGCGCGGCTCTTTACTCTGGTGGCCGCGCGACTTGGACTCGACGCCTGGAAGGCGAGCGTTCAGGAGAAGCTGAAGACGCTCGACGACATCTACCGTTTCGCCGTCGAGCAGACCGGCATGACGCGCGGCACGTTCCTCGAGGCGACGATCGTGCTGATCCTCATATTCGAGCTCGTGTTGTTCTTTCTGGGAATCATGAAGTGACCTCCGCTCCTCGCGTCCGCTTCGCCCCGTCGCCCACCGGCTACCTGCACATCGGGGGCGCGCGGACGGCCCTGTTCAACTGGCTCTACGCGCGTCGGCACGGCGGCGTGTTCGTGCTGCGCATCGAAGACACCGACGCGGAACGATCCTCCTGGGACATGGTGACGGGCATCGTCGAAGGCCTGCAATGGCTGGGGCTCGACTGGGACGAAGGGCCGGACGTGGGTGGCCCCTTCGCGCCGTACTTTCAATCTCAGCGGCTCGACCGCCATCGCGCCATGGCGGAATCACTGGTGGCGTCGGGTCGGGCGTACTACTGCTACTGCTCGCCGGACGCCATCAAGACGCGCCGCGAGGAAGCGGAGGCTCGCGGCGAGGCCTGGCGCTACGACCGCCGATGTCTGAGCCTGCCGCCGGAACGGATGGCCGAGTACGAGGCCGTCGGCGCCCCTCGGGCGGTGAGGTTTCTGGTGGCGGCGGGGAAGACCAGCTTCGACGACATGGTGCACGGCCGGATCGAGTTCGATCACGAGCACATCGAGGACTTCGTGGTGCTGCGCTCGGACGGCCTGCCCACCTATCAGCTCTCGGTGGTGGCCGACGACATCGACATGCAGATCACGGATGTCGTCCGGGGCGACGATCACATCTCGAATACGCCCAAGCAGCTCCTGCTCTACGGAGCGCTCGACAGAAGGGCGCCGCGCTTTGCGCACGTGCCGCTCATTCTCGGCGCGGATCGAAAGCGCCTCAGCAAGCGTCATGGCGCGACGTCGGTCACCGATTATCGCGATCGCGGCTATCTCTCGGAAGCCATGGTGAACTATCTCGTGCTGCTCGGGTGGTCACCCGGCGACGATCGGGAGGTCTTTACGAGGCAAGAGCTCGTCGAGCGTTTCTCGCTCGAAGGCATCAGCGGCGGGAACGCGATTTTCGATCCCGACAAACTGGACTGGTTCAACGCGCAGCACATTGCGCGGCTTTCGATCGACGAGGTGGTGCGGCAGGTGCGGCCGATGTTCGAAGCGGCCGGGCTGTGGCGCGACAGCCTGGCCAACGGCGAGCGAGGCTGGTTCGAGCGCGTGCTGGAACTCCTTCGGCCCCGTGTGAAACAGCTCGCGGACTTCGTGGATCAGGCGGGGCCGTTCCTGACGGATTCGGTCGAGTACGAGCCGGAGGCCGCTCGGAAGCATCTCACGGGAGACGGCCTGGTCCTGCTCGTGTCGGCCCTGCGAGTGGCGCTCAGCTACACCGATCCCTTCGACGAGGCGGGAATCGAGACACGGCTCCGGGCCGTGGCCGAATCGGGCGGCGTGAAAGCCGGCGCGCTGATTCACGCCACGCGCGTGGCTGTCACTGGCCGGGCCGTCAGCCCGGGGCTCTTCGAAGTGCTGGCGCTGCTCGGACGCGACCGGGTCGTGGAGCGGCTCGCGGCGCTCGAGCGTCATCTCGCGTCGCAGACGCCGGCCTCACACTGACCGGCTCGCTATTCTTTCTTCCGGCGCACGCGGACTTGGTGGCGAGTTGCGCGCGGTCCGGCGGGCGGGTGCGGTTGCGGCTCGTCTGAAGCGGCGGATATAATCGAGTTTTGCCGCACGACTGATCCGGCCTGATGGGAGGTCGTTCAACGGTAGGACACGTGGCTCTGGACCACGTTATCGGGGTTCGAATCCCTGCCTCCCAGCCACTTCACGTCGGCCTTCGGCCTCGTTCGTGGCCAGGAGGCCGATTCAGGCACATCGCGACTCGCAGGCTCGTCGCGAATGGGCACGAATCCCCATCTTCTGCTCGCCTTCGGCTCGCTCGTGACTGCGCGGCCGATTCAGGCACATCGCCTCTCCGCTGCGCCTCGCGGCGAATGGGCACGAATCCCTGCCTCCCAGCCAAGCTCATCAGCATCATCGCAAGCTACAGATTCAGAACTACTTGGCGGCATTGAGTGGGTTCGAATCCCAGTCCGTCTCGCGGAAAGCCACGCATTCATGATTCCCTCACTGAGACGATGACCTTGCCCTTTGCGCGTCCTGCTTCGACGTAGGCCATCGCTTCCTTTGTCGACGCGAAGGGGAAGACGCGATCCACGACCGGGCGAATGATTCCGTCATCGATGAGCGACGTGATCTTGGCCAACTGGCCGCCGTTCGCTCTCATGAACAGAAACGAATAGTGCACGTGCCGGCGCTTGGCCTGCGCTCGAATCCCGCGGCTCAAGGCGCCCATGACCATTCTCAAGACCCATGACGCGCCGATCGTTCGCGCGAACGCGGCATCGGGTGGGCCTGAGATGGAGATGAGCTGTCCACCGGGCTTGAGCACGCGCAGAGATTTCTCGAGCGTCACCTTGTCCAGGCTGTTGAGGACCACGTCGTAGTCACGGAGCACGTCCGCGAAGTCCTTCTTCTTGTAGTCGATCACGACGTCGGCCCCGAGACTTCTGACCAGATCCACGTTGTCTGTGCTCGTGGTCGTCGCCACCGTCGCGCCAGCGTGCTTCGCAAGCTGGATGGCAAATGTGCCCACACCACCCGAGCCGGCGTGAATGAGCACCTTTTGTCCTGGCTGTAGGTTCGCTCTTTCGATCAGCGCCTGCCACGCGGTGAGCCCGACGAGAGGGATGGACGCCGCTTCCTCCATCGTGAGGGCTTTTGGCTTCTTCGCCACGTCCGCTTCTGTGATCGCAATGAGTTCCGCGAATGCACCAATTCGCCCGTCCGCCGGCCGCGCGTAGACTTCGTCGCCGGGTTTGAACTGACGCACTCGCGACCCGACGCGGACCACGACCCCGGCCAGGTCATGGCCCAAAATGAGCGGCAGGCGATAGCGCAGAAAACTCTTGAACTCACCGTCTCTGATCTTGGAATCCAGCTGGTTAACACCCGCGGCGTGAATCTGGACCAGGACGTCATCCTCCCGCAGCTGGGGGTCCGGCATGTCGCCGGCTCGCACGCGATCGGCGTTTCCGTAACGATCGAGGATGAATGCCTTCATCGATGCTGCCCTCCTTTCACACTTACCGAGATGCGCGCCTTAGCGCCTCAGAAAAGCGACACGCCGGTCATTTCAGCGAGCCTGGCGGAGAGCTGGTCTTGAAAGACTGGGTCTTCCACTTCCTTGGCCGGGGACAGCGGTCGGCGGTGATGCCAGTATCGGCCACTGACAGTTGCCGCGGGATCTTCGCTCACGGCAAGCCATGTTTGCGTGAGATACCCCTCTTCGAAATCGTCCAGCGCACTCGCCCCGCCCATCTTCGTCGCAACCCACCCGGGATCAACGGCATTGCTCAGCACGTCGGGCCAGCGTCGTGCGACGGCGAACGCAAGTGCAGTCAGATAGAGCTTGCTGTCTGAGTACGCCTGACTGGGGTTCCAGCGCCGCTCGCTCCAATCGATGTCTCGCAGGGAGCCGGAGCCGCCGCGGTGCATCCCGCTACTGAGGTACACCAATCGGCGGGGCCGTTCCATCAGCGCCGTGAGCACATAAGGCGCGAGGGCGTTGACGGCAATGATGGTCGGGTGCCCCTCAGGCGTCGGTGATCGACCTTTCGTTGAATACGCGCCGGCATTGTGAATGACGGCATCCATCCGTCCGAGCGCGTTCACCTGGTTCGCGACATTTCGCGTGTCAGTCGCGCTACTCAGGTCGCCTATCACGACGCCAGCGGACCGGGGAGCGAGGTCGTCGAGCGCCGCCGCGCGCTCAGGAGATCGCGCGTGCAGAACGACCTGGTGACTCTTTTGGATCAGAGCCTGTGCTGCTGCTCGGCCCAGGCCGTCTGTGCTACCGGTGATGAAGATGCTCGCCATGCTGCGATCACAGGCTAGCTTCCGCCGGACCGTCCTTCGTACTGCTCTGGGGTGACATGGTCTAGCCAGTCCACCGGCTTGCCATCGAGCTTCTCCTGGATTGCGATGTGGGTCATCGCCGTCGTTGGCGCCGCCCCGTGCCAGTGCTTTTCGCCTGCCGAGAACAAGACGACGTCACCGGGCCGAATCTCCTCGATCGGCCCCGCGCATTCCGCTCCACTGCGCCTGGCCCCATCTTCACGCAGGTGGGGACGCACCTGGGCGCCCTTTATTCGAGCAACTACCTCGGATCACAGGCGACGTGGCTGGACGTCGACGGCACCAACCCGGATCCGGCCCCACGAGGCCAGGATCTGATCACGCAGACCACGCAGGTCGTGCCGGAACCCTCGACGCTCATGATGATGGGGCTGGGGAGCCTGGCCCTGATCCGGCGCCGGCGCGCGCAGGCGTAGAGCAAGGCTCTTCGAGGTCATCGACATTCATGACCATTGCACTCCGCAACAAGCGGGCCGTGGCGGTCAGCGCTCCGACCCCAAAAGCATCAGGCGATAACGCCAATCAGTTCGGATAGACGCTGCGGTTCACCATCTGGCCTCGGTAATAGACCGCATTGATCCGCCGTGTGTTGGTGATGTTGTCCAGCGGATTCGCATCGAGCACGATCACGTCGGCGTTCTTGCCCGCCTGAAGCGTGCCGGTGTCGGTGAACCGCAGAAACTCGGCCGCGCGGCCTGTCGCGGCAACGATGACCTGCATCGTCATCATGCCGGCCATTGCCATGGCTTCCATCTCCTGGTGCGGCGCCCACGGCGTGTTGCCGTCGGTGCCGAGCACGATGCGGGCACCCTGATCACTGAGCCGCTTCAGGTTGCGCGCTTGAATGCCGTACAGTTCCGCCTGCTTGGGGTCGTCGACGTTGGCTTTTTGAACGGCGGCGTACTCGTCGGCCGGGATTCTGTTCTGCAGCCAGGCAATATCCCACGTCCTGCCGGGCGACGGCAGGTTCGGATTGACCGTGATGTTCGGCCGCTGTTTCATCATGCTCAGGAAGTCCTGGTCAACGTCGCGGTCACGGACGCTGTGCGCGAACGCATCGACATTGGCGTTGAGCAGCCCTTTGCCGTCCTCGAGGTCGAAGATGTGTGCAGTGACCCGGACATTGTGCTTGTGCGCCTCGTCGATGATGGCGCCGTAGAGCTCCGGGGTCAGTTTGGGCACGGTGTTGTTGCGGTCATCGACCCAGATCTTGATGATGTCCGGGTGCCGCTTCGCGTTCTCCTGCACGGCTTGGCGCGCTTCGGCGGTAGTGCCGACCCAGTACGCGCTCTGCTCACGTCCTTTCTCTATGCCGGTGACACCACGGCCGGCTGTCAAGAGCCGGGCGGTTCCGAGCATGCTCCTGGTTTCATCCCTGACCTTGAACACGACGTCGGTCGTGTCCGTGCCCATACTCATCCCGGCGCCCACACCCCAATAGGCGCGGCGTCTCAGGTCACGGATCATCTGTTCGCGCGTCGCGGGCGCGTGGATATGAGTGTCGAGAACCATCGGCATGACGGTCTTGCCAGCCAGGTTCACGCGCTGAGCTCCCGCCGGCACCTGCACGTTGGCACCAACAGCCTGGATCGTCGTGCCGTTCACAACGATGATCCCCTTCTCGATTGCCGGGCTGCCGTCCCCGACGATGATCCGCGCTCCTTCGAACGCCGTGACCGGCGCTTGGCTGGAGGCTGGAACAGACATTCCGGCAAGCACAGCGGCGATGGTTGCTGCTGCTAGAGAGAACATGTTCGCTCGGCGCATCGGAGTCCTCCATCAGTGAAAGCGGGGCGGCAATCTAGCGCGTCTTTACAGTGAGTGAGCGGGGACAAGAATCGGGTTGAACCTTCGCTCATCGCGACTTGGCACGAATCCCTGCCTCCCAGCCACTCCTGTAACCCATTAGTGGTTTATCACTTCTTCGGATACTGATGTCTCCGAAGAAGGCGTCATCAGCGCAGTGAGCTGAATGCGGCCCGCACCTCGGCGGAGAGGCCGCAGTTACGAACGCGGTGCTCGCGCGAGTGCTGCTCGAAGGAGGCGACGCCGTTCTGGACTCACACGTCACGATTCATCGCTCATGACTTTGATGCGCATCACGAGGCGATTCAGCTCGCCATCGCGCCGGTACTCCACGCCGTCCATGATCGACCGGACGATGTGCAGGCCGAGGCCCCCGACGTCGCGACTCTCGGCACTGAGGTCGAGATCGGGAGGGGCCACCGAAAGCGGATCGAAGGCCCGGCCGTCATCCTCCACCGTGATGGTCAGCGCATCGGTCTTGAGATCGAGGCCAACCCCGATGCCGTGCTCGGCTTGATCGTCGTAGGCATGGAGCACGATGTTCGTGATGACCTCGTCGAGCGCAAGGTTCACCTTGAAGATGAGATCGGGCGAGAGCGCGTGAGCCTCGCCGAAGGCCTCGATGAGCCTGCCGACGCGCGCAAGCTCGGACCGATGGTTCCGGACCGTGACCTGCATCGCCCCGGTCATGTCGTCAGATGTAGAGCCGGCGGAGCATGTCCGCGGCGGTCTCGTCGAGCTGCTCCGCGCGCCTGACGCTCTCGAACCGCGAGATGAGGTCGTCGGCGCGGAGCCGCTCCTTTTGCACGCCGGCAAAGTCATGGATGACCCGCCCGCGGTGCATCATGACGAGGCGCGTACCGAGATCGGCGGCCTGGTCCATGGAGTGCGTCACCATCAAAGCCGTCAGCCTGTCGCGCGCGATGATTTCCTCGCTCAGACGAATCACCTGATCGGCGCTCTTTGGATCGAGAGCCGCCGTGTGCTCGTCGAGAAGGAGGAGCGTCGGGCGCAGCCACGACGCCATGAGCAGCGTCAATGCCTGCCGTTGGCCGCCTGACAGGCTGCCAATCGGATTGTCGAGCCGATCCTCGAGGCCAAGCCCGAGCGTCGCCACACGATCACGAAGCTCCGATCTGAGACGCGTGGAGAGGCACCACCCGAGGCCGCGCGGGAGGCCGCGCCGCGCCGCGAGCGCCAGGTTCTCGGCAATGGACATGGTCGGGGCCGTGCCGCTGAAGGGATTCTGGAAGACACGGCCAATCAGCCGGGCGCGCCGATGCTCGGGCCACCGCGTGATGTCGGTGCCGTTCAAGCCGATGCTGCCCGTGTCGACGGCGAACGAGCCCGCCACGGCGTTCAAGAGCGTCGATTTCCCCGAGCCGTTCGTGCCGATGACCATCACGAACGTCTCTTCGTCGATCGTCAGCGTGACATCCTGCAGCGCGCGGACCTCGTTGGGTGTGCCTGGGTTGAACACCTTGCTCACACCCCGGATTTCCACCATCGGACGCGCCTCGCCCTGGAGCGCGCTCACTGCTTGTCCTTTCCGGTGAGGCGGGGTGTTGCGACTGCCAGCCTGGACCCATATCGTCCGGCCCGGCTCAGCAGATCGGGCAGTACGAGGGCGAGGAACACGAAGACGGCGGTGACGAGCTTCAGATCGTTGGGGTCGAGGCCGGCGCGGAGGGCGATGGCGACCAGCAGGCGGAACAGGACCGAGCCCATCATGGCGCCGACGATGATGAAGCCGATCTGGCGCGTGCCGACGAGCGCCTCGCCGATGATGATGCTCGCGAGACCCCACACGATGATGCCGATGCCCATCTGCACGTCCGCGAACCCCTGATACTGAGCGAGGAGCGCGCCGGCGAGCGCGACGAGCCCGTTCGACACGGCCAGGCCCAGCACGATCATGTTGTCCACGTTGACGCCGAGCGCCTTGATCATCTGTGCGTTGTCGCCGGCAGCCTGCATGGCGGTTCCCACGTTCGTGCGGAAGAACACGTAGAGGAGAAGGCCGCCGACGGAGGCAACGGCGAGCGCCCAGAACAGCATCGACAGATCGCGCACGCTCACGAGCCAGCCGAACAATCCGATGTCGCCGGGGCCGCCGGCGAGCGCGCTGCCGAGACCTTCAGCCATCGTCGCCAGGGTGCGCTCGCTCATCAACGGAATGTTGGCCTTCCCCATGACGTGCAGGTTGACGGAATAGAGCGCCGTCATGACGAGAATGCCCGCGAGCAGACGATTGATGCCGAATCGCGTGTGAATGAGGCCGGTGACGGCCCCGGCAGAAGCTCCCGCGACAAACGCGATCGTCGTCGCCGCCAGCGGATGGAACTGAGCGACGAGCAGCGTGGCGGCGACGGCGGCGCCCAGCGTGATGGATCCATCGGTCGTGATGTCGGCGAAGCCGAAGATGCGGAAGCTGATGAAGACGCCCAGGGCCAGGAGCGACAGGATGAGTCCGATCGTAAGGGCGCTCAGGAGAAGCAGCATGAGTGACTATGCGGCCGCGGCAAGCGGCCCCACCCAGCATGCGCCACGAAGGAACGCGCTCTCCCGCCGCGACTCCTTGCCGCGATCGTCCCGCAGCAGGTGAAGCACGCCGAGCAGTTCTTCCTGCCGAAAGAGATCGGACACGATTTCCTTGAGCTCGATGCTGCCCTTCTGAAGCGGACGGAACCCGAACGCAGCGGCGTGAAAATGGCCGACGAGATCTCGACCGGTGCCAATGGGACGAAGCTCGGATTCGAGAGCGGGAATCGATGCGCCGCGCTGGGCGACGCCGACGAGCAGCACCGTCGAGCGCGGGAAGGCCGGTTCGGCGGTGAAGCTCAACCACTCTCGTACGCCCGGATGCTCGAAGAGATCGTCGGTTGCGAGGTTCTCGGTGGCAGGCGATCGGCGCAGCGCAGCCCCGATGAGACCCGCAGTCTCCGCCACGACGACCATGCCGGCAGCCGGCGACTTTGCGACGTCGAGGCAACCGGCCGCGAGGTCGCTCAGCAGAATGGGTCCGTCCTCCTTGGACCGATCGAACCGCACGAGGTGCGCGGCCGTGCCCTCGCAGGCCAGGCCGTAGAGCAGCCTCGGCTCGAGGGCCAGCGAGCCCGACGACACGAGGTAGTCGGGCGCGTCGGTGCCGTCCGCGGGTTGATAGGCGGCGGCGCCGCAGACGGCGAGGAACTCGCCGAAGCGGTGGCGACTGTCGGCGAAGGTCTCGCCGAAGCCGCCCACGCCCAGCACGAACGTCGATTCCGGGCATGCCATCGTCACGGCCTGCTGCTCGGTGTAACAGGCGCGAGGAAGCATCGCGCTCGTTCCGATGGCGCGCCACGCGAGCTTGGCGCCCGGCGCGATATCGAAGACTTCCAGACGCCCCGCGCCCACGCTCACCTGTCGCCCAACGTCGCCGGGACTCGCCGCCTCCGTCTCCGTCTCGACGCCCACCTCCACGAGGATCGGCACGAGCCGCGTGATTTCGAGCACCGTCCGGACCTGTTTCGAGGGTCGCACCACGCGGAGCGATCCCTCGATGCGGCTGAGTTGCTTGTAGAACTTCATCAGCACGGCGATACCCGCCGAGCTCAGGAAGTTGACGCGTGCCAGATCCAGGCGCAGGTGGCGGTGGCCTTCGCGGACGGTTTCGGCCAGGCTCGCGTCGAGATGATCGGCCCACGCGGCGTCGAGACGGCCGTCGATTTCGAGGACGAGCGTGTTGCCGGCGACGACGCGGGTGATTTCCATAGCTACTGCCCGATTCGCTCGGTCGCGCGCTGAACGAGCGACGACGGAAGGGTGATGCCGATGGCTTTAGCGGCGGCGAGGTTGACGACCAGCCTGGTGCCCCTCACGCGCTCGAAGGGGATGACCGCCGGGCTTTCGCCGCGCATCACGCGCGCTGCCATCATGGCCGATTGGACGCCGCCGTCGTGATAGTCGCGCGCGACGGCGACGACGGCGCCCTGCCGAATCTGGCTCGTCTGAAAGACGAACACCGGCAGCCGCGCGCGACGCGCAGCTTCGGCGAGGCTCGGAAATGCCGCAGCGGTCAGGTTTCCCGGCAGCTGCACGACGGCGTCAATCTTCATCGACGTCAGTGACACAGCGGCATCGGGAACTTCCACGGCGGTGTTGGCCGGGACGCTGATGTATTCGTAGCCGGCCTTCTTCGTGGCCTCGAGCATGCGCTCACGGTGGAACACCTGGTTCGCCTCGGCCGGCACGTAGAGCGTCCCGAACCGCCTTGCGGACGGCAGGCTCTCGCGCACCACGTTCATCATGCCGTCATAGTCGGCGGCCATGTACACACCCGTGACGTTCGGCAAGTGATCCGTGTCGCTCTTGCCGGCGCCCGCCGCGACCGCGCTCGCGAGATAGGTGAACACGATGGGCACGCTCTCGGTTCGTCGGATCGCGGCCTGCAACGTGGGTGTCGAGAGCGTGATGAGCAGATCCGCGCCTTCGACGAGAGCGGTATCCACCATCCCGGAGACGGTCGGCATGTCGCCCTGTGCGTTACGGATACGCGTGCGGTAGTCGCGCCCCTCGACGAGACCGCTCTTCCGGAGGCCGTCGAGGACGCCCGCACGCGCTTCCTCCACGTCGAGCACCGAGTTGTACTCGATGATGTCCACCTGCCACGGGCCGCCGTGCGGACGCGGGACAGCAGGCACCGCCCGGGCGCGCGGCCGCTCGTGCCGTCCGCTCTCGTCGATCACCAAGAGCGCCTCGCGACGCACGTCGTCGGGCACCGACCACGAATCCTTGAGCTCGGCGAGGCCCGTGACGTTCAGGTGCATCCCGGTCGCGGCCATCTCGGCTATCGGAATCGTCTTCGGATCGGCTCCCTTCAGGACTTGAGCGGCCATGTCGCCCGTGGCATAGCCGATCTCGAAGAAGTCAGGACCGTAATCGAATAGAGCACCTTGCGCGGCGTTGCCCAGCGTAATCGTCATCACCGGGATGCGTCCGCGCTTCGCCGACACGATCACGCTTCCGACGGCGGAGAGGACCGTGTTGTCGCCGCTCACCCAGATCATCTGGGCGCCACGCGAGATGAGCGACGACACCGCTTCGCCGACTGCCGCGGTGCTGTCCACGTTCGCTTCGAGCAGCGTCAGCCCCATCTTCTTGCAGAGCTCGCGCATGGCGTCGGTGAACGCCACGGAGTTGGCCTCGGCCGCGTTCCACGGCATGCCGACCCTCTGGAGCGCGGGGAACATGCGCCGGGCGATCACGAAGGCGCCGTCCACCTTGATCATGCTGCCGATGCCTACGAGGTGCGGCGGATGGTCGAGGGGATCGGCTCCGATGCCGACGCCCGATCGCCGCGGGTTCGCGACGGTGCCGAAGACGTGCGGAATCCGGCGGTCGCGGTTGGCGTTGGCCACGGCCTGAAGCGACGGCGTACCGAACGAGATCAGGACCTGGAAGCCCCCGCTGACCATCTCGCTGGCAATCGCGTTGGCCGTCCCGACGTCCGACTCAGCGTTGTATTCGGTGAGCTCCAGCGTGGAGCCGCGCTGAAAGCCGCTTGCGGCGAGGCCCGCGAGCGCACCCCGAACCGAGTCGTCGTAGAGCACCGACGACGAGTAGCGCAGCATCGCGACCCGCGCCGACGTGGTCCGGGCGGAGCTTCGATCAACGTCGGAGAACAGCAGGACGAGCGACGCCAGGACGATGAGAAGGGTTCCGAGCCACAGCCGCTTGGCGATCGTCCACATCGATGCGAGAAATCTCCCCGCGAAAGCTGTGCAAGCTACGAGGCGAACGATGAACGGTCGATTCTGCGAACTCGACGAGCGCTTGTCAACCGGGCAGAGGCCCGCAGGCACGCTCGACGTCCTCGTCCCGGAGCGTTCTGCGCCCACCGCCCCAGTCGCCGATGGCTCATTCCTGTTTCCAGTACGCGTCGGGTGTCGGAGCTAGAGTGCCACCGCCTTCCTGAATGGCGCAGCGCGCAAGAGATGCAGCGGATTCCTGGCGGACGGTGGTCCTTACAACGTCGAGGGACAGGAAATCGAGGACGCCGCTCTGCCTGTTTTAGCGCGATTCCTGCCCTGAATCTCGTGAGACTTCGCGCACCAACCCCGCGACGGCAGGCTCGCGACCGACGCGCGCGACATCTGCCTGCGCGATGATCCCAGCGCAGCAGCCCCGCTCATCGACGACGGGCACGCGCCTGATTTGATGCTTCTCCATCGTCGCGACGACCGCATCAAGCGGGGAGTCGGCGCGAACCGTGATGACCGGTTGAGACATGCAGCTTTCCGCGACATGGGCAATCGGATTCTTGCCCTGAGCGACCACGCGACAAACGATGTCACGATCAGTGACGACGCCGATCAATTGATTGGACGCGTCAACTACCGGAATCTCACCGCAATCGTTCTGCACCATGAGTCTCGCAACTTGCTCAAGTGTGGTCGCCGGCGTGCAGCATGCTGGATCCGAGGTCATGACGTCTCGGGCTAATGTGGCCACGATGTCCTCCTTATTGGTAGTGATTGCGGCGTCCAAACATCCCAAACATCCCGAACATTACAGAACAGCTTCCCACCCAACTCTCTGCCATGCGTGGGGCGTTGGATCGGCTGCAAGACCATTGCCGCGCGGGGTCCACCTCGATTGAGCGTCCGGCCGACCGCAACCCGTGAGTGTTCTGTTTGGCACCGAGAGGTCAAGGCGGCTCGCTACCCTCGGGGTGTCTCGAGTCTTCGGGCGGCGCCTGTCGTCGGGGTGATCAACGCGCCTCAGACCGGCCTCTTGGCCAATCAGCCTCGAGGCGAGTTTCCGTCCTTAGCGTGATGTCTATCCGAAACCTAGCTCTGCAGTAAAAATGCTGGCTTTCGAACCGCGACCGTCTTACTCTCGCCCGGATTCGGTGGTTGGGAGACATGCGCGTCATCCAAATCACGTCGAGGCACGGCGAGGCCGAGGCTGCCGCGCGCCTCACTGCTGGTGGGGTGAAGCCGTTGGGCCGGTGCTCGATCGACGGATCGAATCCGCTTCACTTCCTCGTTTCCGACCTAGACGCCGCGCTTCGGACGCTCGGCCGGCACGGCATTGTCGCGATCGAGATCACGCCTCCACTCCCGGTGACGCGCGTCGGCATTCAATGGTGGAGTGCCTGGCGCAACGCCCTCCCTCTGCAGACGTATGTCGATTTTGACTGCCTGCATCACGACAGGCTCAAGTCGTGTGGGTCGCTCATCCGCATCCGCACCACCGACCGCATGCACGCGGAACCCTGGCGCATCCTCGCTGACGCGGGCGTGGACGTTCGCTGCGAGTCGTCCTGCAGCCTGCCGACTGGTCGTGAGCTGCACCTGCTCGTTCCCAATGCCGACGTGGCCACCGCGGCGCTCCAGCGTGCCGGCGTCACGGCGAGCCTGATGGACTATGCCGGGCCGAGGATCGAGCAGGGCATTTCGTGGTGGGGCACATGGAGGCCCGCGCTCGACTACGCCAAGCGGTTCGAACGACTGATCCTGCTGTCGTTCGCGTCACCCAGAGTCGAACACGTTCCAGGCGTGTGGTGACTGGCCAACGCCGAGTTGGAGGAGCGTGTCTTCTCCGCGCCAGGCGTAAAAGAGGTCCTGAAACGCTTTGTGTGCGTGCGTCTGGACGGTCGCGAATCCGCTGAGAACCGAGCGCTCAAAATCGAGTACGGCCCCGTGCTGATGGGGAACGTTCAGAACCGGATCGTCTCGCCATCCGGCGAGAACCTCGCGCCGCTGCCGATCCACTTCGAGGCCGCCGATCTCGTCGACCATCTCGAGCGCTGGCTGGCGCTGTATCCAGGCGAGGAAGAACCTCATGCGGACGAGCGGCCGCTCCCGTATTTCGCGACGTTGCATCAAGCGCTGAACGTTGCCGCCTGCGATGCCCGGGTTCTGGTTGTGGTCCTCAGCTCGGAGCTGAGACCACGGATCGAGGACCTGCTCAAGCCGCTGGCGTGGGATCCGGAATTTGCGGGACGGTTTCACTTTGTCCGCGCGCACGCCGATGACGGACCGCTGCGCCGCATCGTCGGCATTCGGTTGGCGCCGGACGCCGCCTATCTGGTGATTCCCGACGAGTTCGGGATGAAAGGGATTGTCTCGGTCCGTCTCGCGCCGGGAACATCGCCGGAGGACCTCGTCGAAGCCGCGAGAACATCTCTCCGCGCGCACGCGGCACAGTTCACGCCGCGAACGCTCGTCGAGAAGTTTCAACGTCACGCAATATCCGGCGAGCCTGACTGGTTCTACCTGCCCGACCGGCAATCACCGGACTACAAGGAGGCATCATGGCGAAAACGAAAACGGGAGCCCAACAAGCCGCGGCAGCGCTCAAGGCGCTCCGCGAAATCGAGAAAGCCCGACTGAAGGTGCAGGCCGGGGCCACGTCGGTTCCGCATTTCATGGACCGCGCGGTCAATGCCGTGGTCATGATCAGCGATCTGGCGGCAATTGCCATTCGTCGGGCCAAAGCCGCCAAGTAGCCTTGATCGCGACGAATGAGGCTGAGCCCCGCCCTCTTGTGCCCGAACACGACGGTGCCCGTTCGATGACGACAGGTGAAACCGCAGATCGGCTGTCGCTGGCCGCGGTCTTCCTGATCAGCCGGCAGTGCAACCTGGAGTGCACGTACTGCAACGTTGACGCGAGCCCTCGCCTTCGAACGAGTCTTGATCCGCGCCAATTCGAATCGTGGGTGACAGCGCTGGGCGAGCTCGGCGATCTCGACCTGGGGATCCAGCTTCACGGCGGCGAGCCGTTACTGCTCGATCCTGCGGTCGAAGTGCTCGCATCCATCGCGCGAAACGCGCTGATTCCTTTTCCCACTGCATCAATCGGGACGATGGCGATCGTCACGAACGGCCTGTTGCTCGATCGCCGTCGGGCGAGGAGCCTCGTGGATGCGGGGTTTCGCGTCGTTGTGTCAGTGGACGGGCCGCAGCAGGTCCACGATCGGCACCGCGTCACACAGTCTGGCAGAGGGAGCCATCGTCAGGCGATGCGAGGTCTCGCCGCGCTTCGGTCCGTCGACCCGAATCCTGCCGTCATTGCCGTCGTGTCCGAGCCGTCGGACATCGAGCCGGTCGTCCAGTTCTTCATCTCGGAAGGATTGTCGTGCGTGAAGATCAATCCGGTCCGTCCTGAAGGGCGGGGAGCGACGATTCAGAACGGCGTTCGTGCGCACATGGTGGCGCTTGCCGACGCGTATTTCGAGGCGGCGCTCATGATCGCGGCGCACAATCGAAGTCGACCGGGACAGCCGCTCTACGAGGAGAACACTGCGGTACTGGCCGCACGGGTGATCGCTGGCCAGACGATGCCGGCCGGCGCAGCCAGCTGGACGCTGCTCGTCGACGAGCGCGGCCGTCTCTGGCCGCACCCGGGCGCGTACGGCGTCGAGCACATGGCGCTCACGAGTGGGCAGCCGCCGTCGGCGGATCTCCTGTCGCGGGTGCTCGGGATCGCGGGGAAAGACCGGGTTGGCGGAATGATGTCCCGTCAGCGGGCGACGTTTCAGCCCTGCGCCGGCTGTGTCGATCCGATGTGGTGCGCCGGGTTCAGGCCCGTCCTCGGAGGGCCGGCCCCGAGTCCGGACTGCGTCTGGAGGGAACGACTCATGAGCCGCCTCGAAACCTGGTGGTACGAGTGCCCCCAGGACGCCATCGAGGTCGTTCCCTTCGACGTTCGGCGCCGCACCGTGCCGCGTGACGACTCCGTGGATGGTTCGGCATCTTCTCCAGACGCACGACCGGCGAGCGCCAGCGAGCACGCCGTGGCCCACCTCGACGAGCCCATGGAACCCGCCGTTCGAGCGTTGCTCGCCGACATGAGGGTCGGCCCGGATGGCCGCGCGTACTTTGCGAACTACGCGGATCGCGCAGCCGAAATCTGCGACTTGGATCCGTTGTCGCACACGGGCACATTTCTGCAACTGGCAACGTTGGCCCGCGCGTATGCGGATCAACCCGACCGGATCGCGCTCGCGCAGAGCCTCGCCCGGCTCGCCCGCATCGGCCTCGAACCGCTCGCCCGCCAGGTGTTGTCGGAGTGATCAGCGCGCCTCAAGCCAGCTTCTCGAGCCCCAAGCGGAGGATGCGGGACCCGAGAACGGCCAGCCCGGGTTGGGGAACCCTCGGTGATGGATTCCCCGGCTCAACCGCCCTCTTGGTCCGAGCGGCCCGCAGAACACCAACGATCCGGATTTTCCGAGCACGAGTATCGTTCAACCGAGATGCGCTTCGGCAAGCGAACCGACGGGCACGGCGAGCACTGGCGCGGGCGCGTCCCGCAACACCCGCTCGCTGTGGCTGCCGCGCAGCGCGTCGAGAAACCCGTTGCGACCGTCGGTGGTCATCGTGATCAGATTCGCGGCGGATTTCTGAGCCGTGTCCAGGATTTCTTGAATCACGTCGCCGGTGCGCGTGGTTTTGTTCCACTCCCAACCAGGCACGTCCGGACAGCGGACCGTTGGCATCCCGTCCGGATCCCCGACATGCAGCAGCGTGAAAGTCCCGCGCGGGCAGTTCAAACGAGCCACCAGCCGAGCGGCCGCCTCGATGGCCGGCTGCGGCCGGGGCGTGGCCGCCACTGGAATGAGGATGTGCTCCAAAGACACCGATCCATCCTCGGCCGAGACAAAGCCTGCGCTGTTACCAGGGATGAACAACGTCATTTGAGCCGCCCGGCGGGCGACCGGTTCGGCCACCGAATGTCGCAACCAGTGTGCACGGCCCTCGTGCTGGTGCGTGGCGAGGACGATGAGGTCGGCGGGATGGTCACCCAGGTAGCGAAGCACGGTCTTCACCGGGTCGCTCTGCTTGGCGATGACTTTGCGGACATCGATGCCGAGCTCCGGCACGGCGGAGCGGGGACTGTCCGCGGGGAGTAATCCCCAGCGCTCGAGGGTTTCACGCACGCCAGGGAAGTCCGCCCATTCCAAGGCCGTTCCGGGCGACACGTGGAGGAGCGTGAGTTTCGATTTCGCCAGGAGCGCCGCCTTCAGTGCGTGGTAAAAGGCAACCCGGCTACCCTCGCTGAAATCCGTGGGGTGCAGGATGCTCTCAACGATGGGGGTGGTGTAGTCGCTTGTGTCGTTCATAGGTCTGGAGCTCCGAAGCCGGGCCACGCATCTTACACGTGTTGGGAGTACCCCGGAACCAGGCGCGTATGCCTGCGGCCCAGGATGGCTGACCTGGACGCCGACATTCCGGCGCTATCAACATCTCCCTTCGCGCGCGCTTACAATCAGTTGTTCGAGTTCGCTTGTCATGATGGCATCTACGCCATCGCACTCTTCCTGCATGGCGCTCGCAGCGAGGAGAACTGTTCGCGAGGCCCGCTGAACGGCCCGCAAGTGGAGGAACACGTGATGACGGTTTCAGGACTGTTTCGCTGGGTGTGCGCGGGAATTGTGTCGGTGTCCATTGCGGCCTGCAGCAGCGGCGAGAACAAGGCGGCCGCGCCGGCAGCTGCGCCTGCGGCTTCGGCACCGGCGTCGGTGGCGGCGAATGCCGACAACGCGTGTCCGCTGACGGTCGACCAGGTGGCCGCTGTCACCGGCGCGCCGATGACACTGCCGCCGGGCGGCTGCACCTTCTTTCCCGCCAACGGCCGTGACATCCCTCACGTCTTCTACGTGCTGCAGAGCCCGATGGTCTGCACCAGCATCAAGCCGAGCGACCTCGGTTTTACAGAAACGGTCGACGGGCTCTCAGCCCCCGCCGCGTTTGTGAGAGATCAGATCGACGGCTCCCACGTGCTCGTCTGCCGCGACAACGCCCGCGCCTTCGACATCGTCGTGGATATCAAGAACGACAAGCCCAAGAACCGCGAGGCCGCCATTGCACTTGCGAAGCAGGTGCTCGCTGGGCACTGACTGCGAGAGCCAGCATGCGCCGGTGACAGAGTGTCGCTAGGGCACCCGACTTGGGGTGTCGCTCGTCGCGCCGCTCATGCCCGGTCCGTCATGCGATCACCACCGGGATGACCCTGGGAGTCGTCCCCTTCTCGGCCAGCCAGAATTGGTTCTCCTTCACCACATCGATGCTGAGCTCGTAGTCGCCGCGCTGCAGATCTCCCGGATCGAGCACCAGGCGGAAGGCGACCGGGTCCTCCGGGGTTCCTGGCAGCCCTTCCAAGAGAGCACGGAATTCGCGAACCGGCTCGCCCTTGTCGGACTGCCGGAACAGGCGGGCGCCGAGTTTCAGCGGCTCGCCGCCCGCGCCCTCGGGCCACGGCTTGCGGCAGGTGTTGCGCACCGTGCCACTCAAGACGGCCGTGCCGCCGGGTGACAGGGTCACCTCGTCGGCGTCCACCGCGATCTCGTGACTGAACGTCTCGATCCGGAGGGTGGCAGCGACCGGAACCGCCCCGTGGAGCGCCATCCAGTTTCGGCCGTCCATCAGCATGTCGATCCACACCTCGTAGATCCCGGCCGACAAACCGCGGGTGTCGATGGGCAGGGCGAACTCCAGTTCGCCGTTCTCCGGCACGCGACAGTCCGGGGGACTGGTGCGCAACTCACGCACCCACACCTTACGCCGCCCGATGCGGGTGAGGTAGCCGGCGACGCTCCACCGGCCGGGTCCGCTGCCGACCTGCCACACGCTAGGAGACAGGTTGCGGATGCGCCCGGTCAGCGTCACGACGTCTGCCATCAGTACGCGCGTGGTTGGCTGGTCGAGCATCACGTCGTAGCGGCAATCCATGAATACCAGCTCGTTCGCGATCTTGCGGTGCGACGGCGCGAGTTCCTCGAAGAAGGTCCGCTCGGGGAGAGAGTAGCGCGCGACGGTGCCGTCGTTGTCCACGCCCTGCCAGGACGACAGCGTGAACTCGAAGTTGTGCTGTTCGCACCACGCCTTGTACTCGGGCGCCAGATAGAGCTGGAGCGGATAGCCCACGTAGTTGACCGAGACATGGAAGCCCGTATTCCGCAGCAGGAGGAGCGAGCCTTTGAAGAGCTCCCAGTTGAAGCCCTTGGAGGTGGGGTGCAGGCTGCAGTTGATCCCGGAGAGGCCGATCGGCACATGGCCAAAGCCCTTCACCTCACCCGGCGCCCCCGGACGGATACGGCCGCGGGTGAACTCCATGATGTTGCGGCTGATGTTGGAGGTGATGTAGCAGGCGAACTTCTGCGTGACGACGCTGAGCACGGGGATCGTCGCGTCGCTGAGCAGCGGCTCGCCCCCGGTGATGCTGAGGATGCCGGTACTCGAAGCGCTCCAGGATGTCGCTCCAGATGTCGGTCCACTCGTCGACGCTCAGCTCGGGATACGACGAGGGAAAGTCGTTCCTGATCTGCTTTTCGCCGGCCGCGCAGCCGCAGTAGGCGCAGGTGTAGTTGCACGCCAGCGTCGGTGACCAGATGAAGTAAGCCATCCGACGCTCGGGCGACTCCAGGCGCTGCGAGCATAGAAACAGCGAGACTTCCTTCTCGATGTCCTTGCGTTGCCCTTCGAAGGTCTTCTCCAGACGGCCCTGGCCATCGACCTGCCACTTGGTCGTCCAATCCAGGTCGCACGCGTTGCAGCAGCGTTCGTGATCGCACAGGGTCGGATCGACGGCACCCTTCCAGCCGTCGCGCTTCAGGTTGAACATCGGCGGCCGGTGGGCTTGCCAATCGGCTAGGCAGCGGTACACGTCGCCGTTGGGATAGACGTGGAAATAGCTCACGCCGGCCGAACACAACATGTTGCCGGCGAACTCGAGCGTCATGAATCAGCTCCCGGAAGGCGATGCCCAGCCACGATCGAAGCGTAGCACGGAGGCGCAGTCGAGGTGCGTTCCAAGGCGTTCTGGTCACGCCGACGCTGGTTTCTGTCTGGCGCGCTCCCGTTCCACCAGGACACGCCTCAGAATTTTGCCCGATGGCGACTTCGGGATCGCTTCGATGAACTCCACGTGGCGAATGCGCTTGTAGTGCGCCACGCGGGGGGCGATGAAGTCCGTGACTTCGGAGGCGGTGAGCGACCCCCTCACCACCACACAGGCCTTCGGGACTTCGCCGGCCTCGTCGTCAGCGACAGGAATCACGGCGACGTCGGCAATCTGCGGGTGCTCGAGTAACAAGGACTCCAGTTCGGCGGGCGCGACCTGGTAGCCCTTCACCTTGATGAGCTCCTTCAGCCTGTCCACCACGGTGAGGTAGCCCTCATCATCGACGATCCCGATGTCACCGGTGTGCAGCCACCCGTCCGAATCGATCGTTGCGGCCGTGGCCTCCGGGTTGTTCCAGTAGCCCTTCATCACCTGAGGACCGCGGATCAACACCTCGCCGGGCTGGTCACTCTCGAGAACCCGTCCCGTCTCGGTGCAAACAATCCGGCATTCGGTATTCGGGACGAGGACGCCGGCCTTGCCATCGCGCTCAGCGCCCGGCGGCGTGAAGTACGCGGCCGGGCTCGTCTCGGTCAGGCCGTAGCCCTGTCGCGTGGTGATGCCCAGTCGCGTTCGGAGGGCGGCCGTGAGCTCGGCGCCCAATGGTGCGGCGCCGGAGAACAGCCACTTCACACCGCTCAGGTCGTAGCGATCGACAACCGGATGCTTCGCCAGCGCCACGGCGATGGGCGGAACGATATGGGCGAGCGGAATCGGCCAGTCCTGCAGCACTCTCAGGAACGCTTCGAGATCGAACCGTGGCAGCGTGACGACCGTGGCGCGACGCATGAGGCCGAAATTCATGATCACGGTCATGCCGTAGATGTGAAAGAACGGCAGCACGCCCGCGAGCGCCGGCAAGTCAGACACTTCGATCGCACTGACCTGCTGCAAGTTCGCCACGAGGTTGCGATGGGTCAGCATCACCCCCTTGGCCAGCCCGGTCGTGCCGGAGGAATACGGCAGGACTGCCGTATCGACGGCGGGATCGATCGCGACTTGGGGAGGGTCCGCATCGATGGCAAGCGACGCGAGCGACGCCAGGCCAGGTGTCTCGTCGATCGTGATCACCGCGATTGCCATTCCTGACGCGTCGACGGCCTCGAGGGCGCGCGTCGACAGCGCACCGGTCGTGATGAGCAGTGTCGCGTTGGAATCACGCAGCTGGAACGCAGCCTCCTGGCTCGTATACGCGGCATTGATCGTCGTCAGAACGGCGCCCAGGCTGATGACCGCGTGGAAGACGACCGCGTACTCCGGAACGTTGGGCGCCCAGATCGCGACGACATCCGCCTTGCGGATGCGCCCCGACAATCCGGCCGCGACGCGGCGCACTTGCGTACGCAAATCACCGAAGGAGAGGCTGTGTCCCGTCGCGCCGTCGACCAACGCCGGACGGTCGTCGTCGCCATCGGGGGCGCCGAGGACGAATTCCGTCAGACAGACTGACGGAATGTCAACGTCGGGATACCGGCTCCGGAACGACATGGGCGAAACCTGCGTTAGGGCCGAAATCAGAGGTCGCGCCCCGCTATTTGACCGGCTGCGCAGCGCGCCACGCCTGGAACTTGTCGATCGCGTCGGATTGCATCAGGATCTTCGACCACGGATCGAACGTGACGGCCGCGCGTTCGAGCGCAGGCACCTGGCCGGTGCCGTCGGTCATCGGGAGTGTCACCATCTTGCCGTCAACCCGCAACTCGAGCGGCATCGGGAACGGCAGGTTGTCCGGCGTCTGCCACCGCACCCGCAGCAGCGTCTTGTCGCGCGTCGCGATCACCTTGGGCAGCGCGGCGCGATAGAAGTAGACGTCGAAGAACCACTTGTAGTCCTTGCCGGTGACGTCGTTCACGATCTGGAGAAAGCCCTGTGTCGAGCCGAACTGCGGTGTGAAGTTGCCGGGCTTCGGATCGGGACGGCCGTAGACCAGGATGCGGATCGACTTGAAGAAGTCGTCGTCTCCGATCAGCTTGCGCAGCGTGTGGGCCACCCAACTCCCTTTCGGATAGATGTCGCCACGCGGACCGGTGGGGTCGGCATAGACCTCCTTCTCCGGTCGCTCCTTTCCGGTGACGAGCGGCTGGTCGTTGCGAATGCCGGCTCGCTGTGACTTGAGCTGCGCCATGTAGTCGATCTCGCCGCCCAGATATTCCGCGATGAGCGGCTGCGCGTAGGAGCCGAGGCCCTCGTGGATCCAGAGATCGTCGTAGTTGGCGACCGAGACCTGATTGGCGAACCACTCGTGCGACAACTCGTGGTTCAACAGCGAGTCCCAGCCGAACGCCGTTTTCGGATAGGGGTCGCTGTAGCCGATGAGAGTCTGGTTCTCGAGGCCCGAGTAGGGCACACGAATCGCCCCCATCTTCTGGTCCGGCCACGGATACGGCCCGATCACGGCCTCAAAGAAATCAAGCGCCTGCGGAAACTCGGCGAAGAGTTCCTCGGCCGGCTGTTCCTCGCCCGGAAGGTAGTAGAAACGCATCGGGATGGTGTTGCCGAAGCGGCTCTTGTAGTCGCCTTCCATCACTTTGTACGGTCCGACATTCAGCACCGAGCCATAGCTGTGGATGCTGCGCGCGCGCCAGTTCCACGTCGTCCAGCCATCCTTGTCGATCTTGCTGACCAGCGCGCCGTTGCCTGGCGCCATCAGCCCCGTGGGCACGGTGTAGTGGAGGTCGGAGGTTGCGGGCTTGAGCGTTGGATGATCGAGGCACGGGTAGAGCAGGTCGCAGCCGCCGCCCCAGAGCGAGGTCTCGATCCACGGATACTTGCCGTCGGGAGTCTTCATCCACGTGGTGCCGCCTTCCCAGGGTGGCCGCTTGGCGAGCGGAGGCGTGCCGGCGTACACAATGCGCGCCTCGAACCTGGCGCCGGTTTCGAGCGGGGTCGCGAGCGCGACGCGGAGCTGTCCTTCGGGATTGGAATATGCCGTTGGTGCGATCTTCGTGCCGGCGATGTCGATTTCGGAGATGGTGTACTTCGGAAACAAGTCCAGGATCAGCGTGCTGATCGGCGCTTTCGTCCTCAGGGTCAGCGTCGTCACGCCCTCGATGCGCTGTTGGTCGGGGAAGACCTTCAGCGCGAGATCGAGATGCTCGAAGACCAGGGCCATCTGCTCGGCGGGCATCGGTCCGCCCATCTTGCGAGTCTGGGCGCTGAGATATTTGGGGTCGGCCGGATCGGTCACGGGCGCGGCCACCTGCTGCGCATGCGCCAGGGGAACGCCCGTCACCATCGTGGCGGCAAGCACCGCCGCCCGGATCGCTGTTGTGCTCATCGTCTTCTCCCGGCACCAGGGGGTATCGACTTCAAGCCGCGAGTCGGCTTGGCGGGTTGCCGGGCCATTCTATCGGAGGCCGCCGCGCGCGTGCGCGACGGAAAGGGATCTGGTGAGCGCGACAGATGATCGCTGCTATTTCATGGTGACTGCTTCGGGCAGCCGAAGCTCCGATGCGATCATCATGGTTTTCCCATCCTTCCCCTTCGTTTCGGTGGCGGTGACGACGACGCGTTCACCCGGCTTGATGTCATCTGCGGTGGCTTTCGTCGTCCCGCGGAGGATCTTGGTCTTCTCGTTCAGGGTGATGGTCACCGTTTTTCCATCCGTTGCCTTGATCTCGACGTGACTGTCGTGGCGCGTCGCCACGGTACCCATGACTTTGTGCGGATGCCCTTCATGGGCGTGCACGTATGCTGAAATCGCCAAGGCGGCGAACAGGACTGCAACGGGAACGAATCGCCTGACCATTGCTGCTCTCCTCAGTGTTTGTGCGGTGCGGTGGGCTTGGATGTCGGGTCATCGCCACCTTTCAGAAATTCTTCTTCCGCAATCTGTTGCCGGACCTCCGCGGGCGATTTCGGATTCAGCGTCTCCATCTCCTCGATCTCTTCCGGAGTCAGGCGCGGCAGCCGCCGCACGAAGTGGACGAGATGCCAGCTTGCCGTCTCACCTTCCTTCGTTCCCGTGCCCCATCCCGGCATTCCGGTGAAGCGCACGCCGTTCTCGATGATCCAGAAGAGCTCGCCGTCTGAGAGGTTCTGCGTCCGAGCCAGCCTCATATCCGGAGCCTTCGGCCACATCTGGTGGCCCATCGCGGTGTTGCCGCTACCGTCATTAGCATGACAGATCGCGCAGTGATCGGCGAAGTGGACTCGACCTTCTGCGATGACCTCAGCAGAGGGCTCGACCGGATTCGTCAGCGACCCGGCGCGCCGTGCGATGGCCATGTTCCGGACACGACTGGCGACGAACTCTTCCACCGCTCCCGGCTGTGCTCTGGCGCTGACACCGCTGCTGACGAAGTACCAGAGTCCAATCGTGGCGACAACCGCGCCGAGGGCGACGAACAGCAAGAACGCCTTTAGAACACCTCTCATGTGAAACTCATCCGATTACAGGCCAGCACGAAGCCGCTCCCTGAGCTGGGAGAGGTATGCAAGAAACGCTCGCGGTCGCTCAGAGCCGAGCTTCAATCTCAGCCGAGGAAGTCGCCGCCGATCAGCGTCGAGATGACCCGTACAGCATCTGTCGCATCGATGCGACGCCGCTCTTCTTCATGACCGCCTCGGCCTCCGTTTCGGAGAGCCGACGACCCACCGGGTTCGCCGCATCGGCGAACGACCACGCGGCCACGCCCATCACCGCGGTGTCGATGGCCAGCAGCCGCGGATCGACCTTGTCGAACGTGTCGGTGATGGCGTGATGGTGGATGTCGTACTCGCCCGGTTCGACGCGGAGCGAAAAGGCAGGCACGCCGACGACGACGAACGGGCCGTGGTCCTGGTCGAAGGTGGCGTCGAGCGAGACACCGGCAGCGCCAAGCGACGTGAGCGGCGTCAGCGTCTTACGGGCGTTGGCCTCGAGGTCGGCGCGACCGTGAAGCTGGAATCCGAGCGGGGCCTGTGGCCCTTCGTCCATGATCAACACCGTCTTCAATCGATCGAGCTCGTTCTCGTGCTGGACGATGTAGGCGCGCGAGCCCAGGCAGGCCTGCTCCTCGCCCGAGAAGAATGCGAAGCGGATGGTGCGACGTGGCGTCACTCCGAGCGACTTCAGAATGCGCGCGGCTTCGAGCACGGCGGCGACCCCAGACCCGTCGTCGTTGGCGCCCTCGGCCGGGTCCCACGAATCGAAGTGGGCGCCCACCAGTACAACGTCGTCTTTCAACGCGTCGCCCGGTAGATCGGCGATGACATTTCGCTCGCGGTACGGGTTGGTGTCGAAGGTGTTGCGCACGTCGAGCGCGATCGTGACCGGTCCTTTGGCGAGGAGACGGCGGAGAAGCAGGGCGTCTTCGCGAGCGACGGAAATGACCGGCAGCGGCCCCTTCGGATAAAAGCCGAAGGCGGAGGTGTAGAGCATCCGGCCGGGTTTGTCCGACGGGATGAGCATCGCCGCCGCTCCTGCCGCGGCCAGTCGCTGCGCGATCAACGCGCGCATCACGATCCCGGTGTCCTCACCGACCTGTTGCGGGTCGACGACCACGATGGCGCCGCGCACGTCGTTTGGCGGCACCCAGTCACGCGAGGCCGGTGCGCCGGCGTCACGGAGCGGCGCGGTGATCTCGCCGGAGGTTCCCGGCACCCAGCCCATCGAGCCAACCACGATCGGCCGCCCGATTGGCGACACGATCCGAGCCGTGGCGGGACCGCGCTGCCAGCGCGACTCGAGCGGGTACTCCTCGAAGTGCGCGTTCTCGAACCCCGCCTCTTTGAGCGTCGCGAGGATGAGCTCGGATGCGGCACGATTCTGTGGCGATCCAGTCACGCGGCCGCCGATCGTCTCGGTGAGCGTCTCGAGAAAGGCGATTGCGCCGCCGCGGGTGAGCGCCGCGGCAGTGATGCGCGCCGCCACGTCCTCTTGCGCGCGCGGCGTCCATGCCGCCACGGTGATGCAGATTCCAACCAGCAGCCAGTGTCGCCGCGTCATGCCAGCTCCTAAGGATGAGGGTGAGCGCACGTCGTCGTCCGTGACGCTCCTACAATAGTCGAGCAGGCATTTCCATGCTCCCGCGCTGGAGTAGTCTCTCCTCCATGACCCAGCCCGCCGATGGGCCACCTCCATCTGCCGCTCATTCCGAGGCCGAAGTAGGCCGCAGGGGACGACTGGGAACGAGTCTCCTGATCGGGCTGTGCTGTTTCGTGGTCTACAACGCCAACCTGCGGTCGATCAGTGCCGGCGACACGTACCCGGCGCGCTACCTCCCATTCGCGATCGTGCAGCACCACACCATCTTTCTCGACCCCGTCGAGAAGGTCGCCGCTCAGGGGCGAGGCGACATGGCGTTCTGGATGCTGCGTCGACCCGACGGGCACATCCTTTCGTTCTACCCCGTGGTGGTGCCGGTGCTCATTGCGCCGCTCTACCTTCCGGCGGTCGGTTATCTGCACCTTCGGGGTTGGACAGATGCGCGGCTGGACCACGTCGCAAAGGTCATGGAGAAGCTCACCGCCTCGTTCCTGGCGGCGCTGTCGGCCTCGTTGCTCTATCTACTGCTCCGCCGGCGGGCGAAGCCACGAATCGCGCTGCTACTCACGGTTGCGTATGCCTTCGGCACCACCACGTGGATGACCAGCAGCCAGGCCTTGTGGCAACACGGGATGGCTCAGGTGCTGGTGATCGGCGCACTGCTGCTCCTCACCGCGCCATGCACAGCGCCGCGGACGCTCGCGGTGGGGTTGCTGCTGGGACTCTTGCCCGCCAACCGTCCGCCGGATCTCATCCTCGCCGCAGCGCTCGCGCCTCACGGACTCGTCTGGGCGGGCCGGCGTCGGGCGCCGCTGCTCGCCGCGGCGTTGGCGGTGCCGATGGTCGGGGTGCTGCTCTACAACCTCCACGTCGTCGGAAACGCCGACGGCGGTTATGGCCTGATCGACAAGCCCTGGTTCTTTCAGCACGACCTGTTTACCGGGGTGAGCGGATTGCTCGTCAGCCCGACGAAGGGGCTGCTCGTCTTCTCCCCCTTTCTGCTCTTCCTGGGTCTAGTCTGGAGGCACCTGCCGCGCGGTCGTGAAGAGCGGGGCCTCACCCTGGCCATGAGCGCCGCCGTCGTCATTCAGATCCTGCTCTACGCAAAGACCGACTGGCGGGGCGGCCTCTCCTGGGGACCGCGCTACATGACCGACTTCCTGCCGTTCCTCATCTGGATGCTGGTGCCGGTGGTTGCTGCACTGCGCGGCATGGGACGGGTGTGCTTCCTGCTGGCGGTCGGAGTGGCCGTCGCCATAGAGGCGATCGGTGCTTTTTCGTACTCCACGTCCGTCGACGTTCCGATCTTTGCCGCTGATCGCGGTCCGAATGGAGCACGCTATGGGCCCGCGTTTGACTGGCGGAACGCACCCTTCGTGGCTTCCTGGCGGCAGGGCCTCGCGCCGGCGGACCTGGCGGTCGCGGTGCGCGGAAGTTTCGAGGCCATTGAGATCGACGGTCGCGCGACTACCGTCGTCACCGCCGGCCAGCACGCCTTCGTGACGGGCTGGGCACTCGCCGGGGACGCGACGCCCTGGCAACTGGCGGTCAGCATCGACGGCCGGCAGACCGTCGCGTCCAGCGTCTTTTTCGACCGGCCCGACATCCGCGGCATGCTGAACACGGCCAGTCCTGCGGGCTGGCGCATCCCGCTCGACACGGCCGATCTCGCTCCGGGCGTGCACCGTTTAACCGCCTTCGCCTGGGCGTTCGAGAAGGGGGATGGACATTACCTCGAGGAGCGCGAGCTGACCGTGCGGATGGCGGGGGCGCGCTCATCGATCGGAGAACGCCCCGCGCGATGAGCCCTTTTCGCAGTAGTGTCGATCATCCCAAGTGGGGCTCGGCTACCGACCAGTAGCCAGGCGTCGCCGCGTCATGCCAGCTCCTAGGGTTACGGGTGCTCGTCGTGTCGTTGGGTGCGTCAGCGCGCGCGCGTCACCGGTGGCGGCGCCCACGTTCCGTCGGCGACTTCCTTCTTCGGCGCATAGAGCCGAAGCGCCAGCTTGAACCCGGCATCCTTGGGCGCCGGCAGCCAGTTGCTCTCCTTGTCCTTGCCGGGCGAGTCGCTCTGGATGTACAGCGTCAGACCGCCCTCCGCATCGAACGCCAGGTGACTGCGATCGCCGAGCGCGTAGCGGTTGATCGGGTTGGCGACGAGATAGGCATCGTCGTCGTACATCGTCAACGACCAGAACGCGTTGACCGGCGGGATCTCGGCCTTGGTGAAATACAGGCGGTACTTGTTCGCGCCGTTGAACGGCTTGCCGTCGCCGTCGAGTTCAGCAAACGGATAGACGGCATCCTCGGGCAGGTTGCCGCCGACGCCGAAGAACGTCCAGCCCGCGCGATAGGTGTACTTGGTGCCATAGCGCCCCATGTCGAGCGCAATCTGCCAGCCGTTGACCACTTTGCCGCGCACGGTCTCGCGCATCACCTTGATCCCGTCGGCAACGCCAGCCTCGATCGCCTTGCGCACGTCTGGTGTGAACACGTCCATGCGGAACGTCGCTCCCGGTGCGATGCCGAGCGTCGCCAGGCGCGCCATCGTCTTCGGGTCGTCCGGTTCCGGCGGGTTCGTCACCAGCAGGCGATTGAGACGGTTGAAGAAGTCTTCGGGCGACAGCGCCAGCACTTGCTTCGGCACCGGGGTCTCTACGTCCACGCCTTCTTTGAGTGGCACGTTGTCCGCGGGTGTGTACGGCTTGCCCCATGACGAGAGCGGGACCAATCTGTACTGGTCTTGCAACGCATGGACGGCGGTGTAGTCGTCAGGTCCACCGGTATACGTGCGTCCGCCGATCATCGCCAGGTTCGTCGGCACCCGCAGTTCGGCTCACGCCCTCAGGCACGGTGCCCTTCCACGTCGGGCCAACGATGGCGAAGTGACCGCCCTTGCTGCCGACCGTGCGCGAACCCGGAGCATGCGGCACGTTGTTCCACGCGTCGATGATCTGCATCACCCAGAACCGCTTCCCCATGTCCGGCACGGAAAGGACCATCGGTTCCTTCGAAAGATTCAGGTTCGCCAGCGAGTACAGCGTATCGACGTTGAAGCCGACCACAGTCCGGTTCGACGCGTCGGGAAACGCTCGATAGTGGACGAACTGGTTGATGGGGGCATGCCCCTTGTCGACCTTGGCCACGTGCGTGGAGGTGTCGATCTGGATCTCGATGTAGACGAGCGGCATGCCGAAGATCCAGGCCTCCTGCGCGATGGCCTTCGCTTCGTCGGGAGAGATGGATGCCTGTTGGTGTTGGGTTGTGGTCATGAGGCGCCTCGCGCGATTCTAGCGGCAGACACAATCGGTGTGGCCGAACAGATACCCAACGTCCGTGCGCCGCGGTTGAGATGGCGGTCGAAGAAGCGACCGTCGTGTCCCCGTCAGCCCCGCCGCGCTGCCTCGATGGTGGCGATGTCGATCTTCGTCATGGGCATCATCGCCGCGAAGGCGCGCCTTGCCTCACCGCCCCCAGCCGCAAGCGCGTCGGTCAGCACGCGCGGCGTGATCTGCCAGGAGAGGCCCCAGCGGTCCTTGCACCAGCCGCAGGCGCTTTCCTTGCCGCCATTGTTGACGATGGCGTTCCAGTAGCGGTCCGTCTCTTCCTGACTGTCCGTCGCGATCTGGAAGGAAAAGGCCTCGCTGTGCCTGAACGTCGGGCCGCCGTTGAGACCAAGACAGGGAATGCCCAGCACGGTGAACTCTACCGTCAGCTCATCGCCCTCCTTGCCGCCCGGGTAGTCACCGGGCGCCCTGTGAACGGCGGTCACTTCACTATCCGGAAAGGTGGCGGCGTAGAAGCGCGCCGCCTCGTGCGCGTCCTTGTCGAACCAAAGGCAAATCGTATTCCTTGGCTTCATATTCGTGTGCTCCTTGAGCCTCATCACCGCACGGAGGCCGGCTCCGGCATCGCAGTGGTGGCTACGGCGTGTGCATGCAAGTTCCTGGACAGCTCACCGCTGAAGTCGGAAGACTCCCAGCCAGCTCGAGCGGATCGACTCAACGCGCCGGAGCCGGCGTGCGAAGTAACCGCACGCGAGCGGTGGCTCATGCCCTGACCCGCGCTGGCGCGGCGTCATCACTCACGCTCGAACACGAGCAGGAACATCCCGCCGCCCCAGTCATCGTCGCGGTCACGAAGGCGAAGCCCCGCACTGCGGAACACGCTCATCACGGTGTCTGCTTGCACGCCGTGATCAGCGCCGTGGAACCACAGTGTGCCTGGCGCGAAATCGATGATCCCGACGCGGCCGCCGGGGCGGAGCGTGCGCGTAAGGCTGGTGGCGAATGCCTGGTGGTCGGTGATGTGGTGGAAGACCGCCCGAAGGTACACAGCGTCGCAGCACTGATCCGGCAGGCCCGTGTCCGTCTCCTTGGCAGCCATGACGTGTACGTTGTCGATCGCGGCGCTCGCGACACGCTCTTCGATGCTCGCCCGGCGTTCCGCGGACAGCTCGGTGGCGTAGACACGGCCAGTCTCGCCGACGTGCGCGGCCATGGCGATCGCGAGCGCGCCTGAACCCGCGCCAATATCCGCTACGACCATTCCGCGCTGCAGCCCCAAGGCCCGGAGCGAGCTGTTCCGGCTCGCCGGTCCAGGCAAAGGGCAGGATGTAGAACGCAAACCGCCAGGCAATCGCGCCGCCGGCGAGCAGGGCCAACGCAACAACGCATCCAAGGACCGTCGTGGAGTTCCAGCGCATATCCACCTCCTGCCCCAGGGACGGAGGTTACGGAGAGACGTTTCGGACTTTCTCCGAAGTTTCCCCGAGGAAGATCCGCGGCTCGAGGCGGGTGGTCGTGTGGTCGTCTCGACGGACCTCGCCAGTCGCTCGGTTGAACATGATTCCCCCGACGAACTCACATGTCTCCACCGAGGTTCTTGACGTTCGGCGCGCGTATGCGGTTCCGGTTGAGCCGAGAAACCGACGTGGCAACATTGGCTTCCAAACCCTGATCGGTAGAGCTAGTGCGGGCGAGACCCATGAGGTGGACCTTTCGCACCTCATGATGCCGGGAGTTCGAGGTCCCGGGTTACTCCCGTCTGATCCCCGTAAACTGTTACCTCCATGGCGACAGAGTTCCTGGTCGGCTGGCATCGTCGGCTGCGCCGACCTGCCATTGCCCACTATCCCATCGTCGCGTCGGCCGCCGCGACGATCCTCGCATGTGGATCGACGGCCCTCGCGCAGCAGACGGATGGGCCGTCACAGCAGGATCCCACTTGGGTCCTTTCGTCCGGCGCGACCGTGACCCTTTTCCCCAGCGGAGAGGTCTACCCCGTATACGTTGCCGACCCTCACCGCCCGACCAACGTGTTTGCTGGAAGCGTCACCCTCGGCGGCGGCATCCCCGACACGGAGAGCTCTCTCATCCGCCTGGGCGCAGGCGGTCGCTTTGGCTTGCTGCGATTCGGGCCGGCGAGGCCCGAGGGTCGCGCGTGGCAGCTCAGCTTCGAGGCCGGTTTCGATGCGCTGTTCGATTCGGAGAACCGGAACGATGTGGTCGGCTGGGACGGTAACTACGGCGTGACCGTGACCACTGCGTCGAGCAGCCGGCTGGCGCTGAAGTTCGCCATGCTGCACATCTCGGCGCACGTGGGCGATGAATATCAGATGCGGACCGGTCGTGAGCGGATCAACTATACCCGCGAGGAGCTGAGCGTCGGTGTCGCCTGGCGATGGTCACGCCACTGGCGCGCATACGGCGAGACCGGAGCGGCCTATCATCAGGGGCATCCGTCGCTCGAGCCATGGCGCGTACAGTCGGGAATCGAGTACGACTCGGGCCTCGGTCCCTGCGGCCGGTACTTCGCGTGCTACGCCGCGGTCGACGTCTCGAGCATGCAGGAGCGGAACTGGCGCGTGGATGTGACCGTCGACGTCGGGATCGTCATGCAGGGCCTGGGACGCACATCTCGGATTTTTCGTCGAATGGCACGACGGCCGTCCAACCGCGAACGAATTCTTTCTGGACTCGGTGTCGAGCTTCACCGTGGGTCTCGAGATCGATTTGTAGCGCTGCGTACCGTCACGCCGATGTCACCGTTCGAGCCGGCGTTCCGAGCGACGAAGACTCGCCGCGGCATGGCGGGCGGGGGAGGGCGAGGCCGCTGCGGCGTCCCGGGGGACTCCCCGGAACGCCGCATGCGCGGCTGCCCTACGGCGTAGCCGGCTTGTCCTTCTTGTAGCTGCTGACGGGCGGGAGCTGCGCACCGCTTCCGGCCGGGGGAGGCGGACCGGCGACGACCGGGTTGCGAAGGGTGCCGATGCCCGCGATCGTTGCCTCCATCACCTCGCCCGGCTTGAGGTAGCCCGAGCGGGTGCCGGCGAAGAAGGCGCCTGCCGATGTGCCGGAGGTCGTGCCCGAGGAGATGATGTCGCCGGGGTGGAGCGTCACGATCGACGACCCGTACTCCATGAGCTCCCAGACGTTGTGGATCATGTCCTCGGCCTTTGCCTGCTGCACCAGCTGGCCGCCGATCTTCAGCGACATGTCCAGCTTCTGCATCGGATCGCCGAAGAACTCCGCCGGGACGATCCACGGTCCGATCGGGGCGAACGTGTCGTGCCCCTTCCCGACCAGCCAGTCGGACCCCTCGACCGGACGACCCCCGCGGTCGGAGACGTCGTTGTGAATCGTGTAGCCGAACACGTACTCGCGGGCCTTGTCGGCAGTCACATAGCGGGCCGTCCGGCCGATCACGGTGCCGAGCTCCACTTCCCAGTCGGTGCGATCGCGGCCGTGTGGGATGACCACTTCATCGTTGTTGCCGATGATGCCGCCACGCGTCGTCTTGTAGAACAGGTACGGGATGCCGCGGCTCGCCATTCGCTTCGCCCGGTTGGCAGTCCGCTGCTCGGCCGTGCAGGCCTCGCACGTGTGGGTGTAGAAGTTGCCCGCGGCGTTCAGGATCTTCCCCGGGTACCGGATAGGCGCCAGGAAGCGGACGTCTTTCGCGTTGTGGACATAGGCCGGCCGCCGGTCACCCGAGAGCTGCGCTTTCCCCACCACGTGGTTGACGATCTCGTAGAGCCGGAACTTCAGGCCGTACTCGATACTGTCCGATGAGGTCGAGCATGTTGTCCGGAACCGCGACCGCCGGAAAGTTCCCGGTCATCTCGAGGTTCCGGTTGGCCCCGGCGAGCTCCACGACGAACTGATCGCGCAGCACGAGCGCGACGGCCTCCCGCCCGGCAATGTCTACTGTGGCGAGGTTGAATGGCTCGACGGAACGGGTTGCCTGTGCGCCGGCCTGGGAGGGCAATCCCAGGAGAACGACCGCAAGAGCGGCTAGAAGGTGGTACATGCAAGCCTCCTCGAAACGCAGGTCTTCAGTTGGCACATCCCATCGGGCGACGGAATGCTCTGCCGCGGACTATAGGGAGTCGCTCCGCGGCCTGTCAACTAGAAGCACAACCCGCTCGGCCCGAGGGGCGGTCCGATGACTGAACTCGAGTTCGACGGGTGCACCCTGGGGTGCGATGTCGACGAAGCGAGTCCCCATCGCGGGCGACCTACGGATCCCCATCATCGATGAGGCCGCAGGCGGCACGTGTTCTGTCGCTCCGCCAACCTGAGCGTCAGCGCTCTCCCAAGCATGGTTCTTGCAGTCCATGACGGCGAACGCGCGCATGAGGATCATGAATAAAAGTGCGCCGACATCGAGACGCGCGGCATCGATGAGTACAATCCGATTTGGAACGTCCTGGACCTGACGCCGCGCAGGGCAGAGGGAATTGGGACGCCTTGCTCGATTACGGTACGAAGGCGCAAGCGCAGCGGCATTCGATCGTCAGTTAACTCAATGGGCAACGTGCTCGGGGCGTGTGTGGCCGCCATGCTGTACGACACAGTGGCCCTTGCGCTCCTCGCGACCTGAACGTGCCTTAAGGAGGTCAAGATGCCGAACACTGTCCAGTTCCACCGGGTGCTCCGTGCGACGCCGGAGCGGGTTTACCGCGCATTCCTCGACCCTGACGCCATGATGAAGTGGCTGCCGCCGAACGGCTTTACCGGCAAGGTGCACCAGATGGATCCACGCGTGGGCGGCACGTACAAGGCGTCGTTCACCAATTTCACCTCCGGCAAGAGTCATTCCTTCGGTGGCGAGTATCTCGAGCTGGTGCCGCACGAGCTCCTTCGGTGGACCGATAAGCTCGACGACCTGCCGGGCGAGATGACCGTGACCGTGCGCTTGAAGAAGGTCTCGGTCGGGACAGAGATCAATATCGTGCAGGAAGGGCTCCCCGATGTGATTCCGCCGGACGCGTGCACGCTTGGCTGGCAGGAGTCACTCGCGCTGCTGGCGAAACTTGTCGAGGCAGAGATCCCGGACTAAGAACAACAATCCCGAGGACGACACTACACAAGCTTCGAGCGCTCCTGAACGGAGGCCTCGCCAAGTCGCGGGTTCCCAAACTGCGATGACGCGTCAGTACAAACGCCGCGGCGACCGTGGTGTACGGTCGTACAGCGGGTGAACCGAGGGTCGTCACATGCGTGTCGCCGTAGCAGTATCCGCCGTCACGGTTCTTGCGGTGTTCGTGACCATCGCCGCCAGCCTCCCTGATGAGCGTGTCGCTTCGTCGTTCTCCCAATCGACGACGGCCGCCGATGCGACGAGTCGCATCGTGTCGTCGGCGCAGGCCTTTGTGAACACGCTGGACGAAGCCGGCCGGGCCCGCGTTCAGTTTCCGTTCGATGGTGCACAGAAGACGCGGTGGTCCAACCTGCCATCGAGGATCTTCAAGCGCAACGGCGTCCGACTTGGAGATTTGACGACGCCCCAGCGCACGGCGGCGATGACGCTGCTCGAAACAGCGCTCAGCGAGTCGGGGGCTCGCAAGATCATCGAAATCATCCGTGCAGACGACGTGCTTCGCGGCACGGTGCCGGGTGCCGGCATGCCGGCTGGTGGGATGCGGGTCGCATTCGGTGCAGACGAGTACTTCCTCGCGTTCCTCGGCGCGCCGTCGGCGACGTCGCCCTGGATGCTGCAATTCGGTGGTCATCACCTCGCGATTAATCTGACGTTCGCCGGCTCGCGAGCCACGCTCGCACCGAGCCATACCGGTGCTCAGCCCGCCAGCTACACCTTCGAGGGCCGTGCGATCCGACCGTTAGGGAACGAGCGCGACCGCGCGTTCGCGTTGATGGGGAGCCTTGACGGGAACCAGCGAAAGCAGGCGGTGCTCGGCTACACGGTCTCCGATCTCGTGCTCGGGCCAGGCCAGGGACGGGCGCACCATACAACCCGAAGGCCTGCGAGCCTCGGCGATGTCAACGTCGCAGCAGACGATGTTGATGGAGCTCGTGCGTGAGTGGGCAGGAATCGCGAATGATGCCCTCGCGTTGCCACGCATGGACGAAATCAGAGCCAACCTCCCGCAGACCTACTTCGCATGGAGCGGCCCCACCACCGAAGGCGGCGCCGCATACTTCCGGATTCAGGGACCAACTCTCGTGATCGAGTACGCGCCGCAGCGCGGTGTCGATCACATCCATACGATCTACAGAGACCCGACAAATGACTACGGGGCGGCCTTTGCGCGCCGGTAACGCATTAGGGCTCGGGCTCGTCGTGACGATGACGCTTGCTGGCAGCGGCGTCTCGGCGCATCGCCTGGACGAATACCTCCAGGCGGCTCGGATCGACCTGCAGCCGGCTGGCGTGCTGATCGATCTGGACTTGACGCCGGGTGCCGCGGTGGCCGATTCGATCATCGCCATGATCGACCGCGATGGCGACGGATCGATGTCCACCGACGAGCAACGTGCCTATGCCAGTGAGGTCGTCAGGGCCCTCGAGATCGAGATCGACGGTGAGTCATTGCCATCGCGCCTCATGTCGTCCAGCTTTCCAGCGATGTCTGTGTTTCGTCGGGGCGAGGGGACCATCCGGTTGCAGGTCGGCGCGAGTCATCCTGTCCTGTCTGGTGGGGCACATCAACTGTCGTTCAGGAACGGGCACCTTGGCGACCGGAGCGTGTACCTGGCCAATGCGCTGCTGCCGCGGAGTGACCGAGTTTCGGTGTCCGGACAACGGCGCGACGCTCGTCAACGTGAACTGAGGATCGACTTTGCAGTCCGCGACGGGTCGATCGACTCGACACTGGCGTGGCTGCTCGGCGTTGCAGCCGCGGTCCTGATGATGGGGTTCAACCGGCGGATCCGGCCGAGCTGACGTATTGTTGCGTGTGGACCATCCGCGAGAGCGATGGAAGCAATCGGTCCCTGCCTGCGCGCCCGTTGACGCTCGAGCGCTTCCTGGTTTCGGGCAGTTCGCGGACGCTCACCAGACCGGTCCGCGAGGAGGGCGCCAAAAAGAGCGGAGCCGCTCGAGGGCCCGCTCAACCCGGCGAGAGATCGTCAGCGGCTGATCGACGCCCAGAGGTGGCGAAGCTCGTCTTCGATTTCGTCGGGTGACGCCACCGTGTGGGCGATCTCATCGCGCACCAGATCGCGCAAGCGCCGGCGCAGGCGATGCACGGCTACCTTGACGGCGCCTTCAGACATGCCAAGCTCGGTGGCGGTCTCCGCGTAGCTCAGCTGGGGATCGTCACCGGTCAGATAGTTCTTGAGCCGATCGAAGAGGGACGGCCGATCGGATCGCGCCTCCATCTCGTCGCGTAACCGCAACATGACGCGCTCGAGAAGCGCCAGCGCCCACCGCCTGTCAAAGATGCGCTCCGGGGTCTCGTCGTCTGGCGGCTCCATCTGGAACCGGCCTTCCGCGCGCTCGATCTCCAGGGAGAGAACGGGCGCGGCACCGCCCCGCTTGCCGGCGATCTGGCGGTCGCGTTCGTTGGCCGCAAAATTCTTGAACGAGGTCAGCAGGAATGACCGGAATCGGCCACGTGCAGGATCCGCGTGCTGAAGAGTCTGTTTCTCGAGAAGCCGGCCGAAGAACGCCTGTGTCAGATCCTGGGCGTCTTCCACACCGTAACCGCGACCACGGATGAACGCATAGAGGGGATACCAGTAGGCTTCGCAGAGGGTCGCCAGCGCCTGATGTGCGTCGGGCGAAGTGTTGTCGCCTCGCGCAGCAAGGACGAGGCTCCAGTGCGTCGTCGCGAAGTGGCCTCGCCTGCCAGGCTCGGGCACGCCGAGAGTATAGCGTCAGTACGCCCGGGACACCCATGACGGGAATCGGGACGGCGGGCCCATGTCGCGTCACTTGACCGCGGTGACGAAGGTCTGGAGACCGGTGACGTCCTGGGTCATGACGATCCGCTTCCAGGGAAGGTCGGCGAGGATACGTTCGACCTCGGCCGGACCGCGGTAGGTCGCGACGATCTCAGCCATCCGGAGCAGCACGTCCGAACGCGCGTCGCCCGCCGTGGCACTTGTAACGAACGTCGCGCCGGATTGCATCACGTCGTAGACGTATCGATAGAACATCGCCAGCTCGTTGTCGGACAGAAACTCTCCGAGGCCTGTGCTGACAACGACGTCGAACTTGAGTCCCGGATAATCGTCCGGATTCAACGCGTCGCCGAGATGGTAGTGAACTGAGGCGGGGCCGCACTCGGCGGTCAGCCTGCTCGCCGCCGCAAGGGGGCGATAGTCGATGTCGAGGCCGTGATACTCGAGATGCGACAGCAGGGCGTGGTTCTCGCCCCGCAAGGTTCGACAGAGATCGATGACATCCCGAGGAATGCCGCACGGGACCGCCAGAACACGGAGCGGACCCTTGTCCGCTGCACGCGATTCGAGCGCAAGTCGAACGACACGCTGCGAGTGCTGGTATCGTCGCCTGAACGCCTGCGCGGCCGGCAGCGCAAGGAGCCGCGCGTCAATCCACCGGCCCAGGGGTGTTCGCCCGGACGGCACGCCGCGATAGATATGGTCCGCGAATCGAAAGCTTCCCGAGTGCTCGATGCCCTCCCGCCCGAGATCGCTGAGCGTCAGCAGGTAATAGAGCGGTATCAGGTGCAGGGCGCCCTCGCGAAGGAGCCTACGCGGAATGCTCCGGCTGCGGCGCGTAAGGTTCCGCCTCTGCTTCTCCGTCACGGACATCGCTTGCATCGGTCACTTCCTCCCCAAGGCCCTCGACGTCCCAGAGCCGCTCACGATAAGGAGTGAGTCGCTGAAACACGCGCTCGTCGGCGCGACGATAGACCTTCAGAATGGCTTCTGCCCGAGGCTCCGCGGCGAGCCAGTCGCGGACCCAGTCGAGGTGTTCCTCCTCGTCACGTAACAGGACACTGAAGGTCCTCCTGGCAGCGTCTGGCATGTCTCCACCGGCCAGTTCGTCGGTGAAATGACGATGAACCCGGTGCTCGAAGACATGTGTGAGCGCGAGCACCTCGGTAATCGCGCGCGGCGTGGAAATCTCATCGAAGTAGAACGACTGATAGCTGCGGTAGAATGCGGACGTGGAAGATGCCGAGCGTTTCCAGGGTCCGTGTCCACAGCCACGCATGCCGGGCCTCGTCGGCGCAATGTCGGGTGAGGCGACCGACGAGATACGGGTCTCGGACGTGGCGAACCATCCGGCCCAGCAGCAGTGCGCCCTCGAGTTCGCTCTGACGGTACCAATTCAACCGCCAGCTCACGCTACGCGGAACCGGCATGATCGCCCTCCCATTCAGTCATGCGGAGTGCCTGGCCCGTCAGCCGCCGGATCTTCTGGCTTACCGTGAGAATGGCGGCAAACTCGTTCTTCGCCGCGACAGGCACTTCGTCGACGACGTGCAAGCCGATGTGGCGGAAAGAACGCGCCGCCTCGTGAACCTTCGCCGGCTTCGGCCGGGTCGCGTTGGATGCGCAGCGCCAGCAGGTCGTACGCGAACTGCGTATGCCGCAGTTCGTCACGTCCGACGAGCTTGAGGATGCGGCGAAGCACCGGCTCCCGCGCCAGCGTCGCATCCTTCATGAAATGGAACGCCGCAAAGTGCTCGCTCATCATGTAGTGCGTCAGAAGCCGTGTGCCGTCGTGATACCGGAGCCCGAGATTGCGCCGCCGGATCGTGGCGATCTCCTCGTCGAGAATCGGGTGGTACTGGATGCAATGCAGGTACTGATTGAACACGTGAAAATGTTTGTAGGACTCGTACAGCTGAATGCTGAACACCGCCGTAGCCGCGACGTCGTCCCATAGCTGGTCCATCGCGCGACACGTGAAGATCGGAAAGAACGATTCAATGAGCGCCGAATCGCGGACGCGGTCGAGAATCTCCGGCTGGGTGACGGCCAGCTTCGGCTCGATGTCGTCCCAGGCGATGTCGGTGTCGAGATTCCACCGCTGCATCTCGGCGGTCGAGAGATAGTCGGCGTAGATCATCGTGACCTCGCGTCGCAGTACCCGGCCCGGCACCGCTGCACTTGATACAGCCACCGGTCAAGTCCCATCGCGATGCACGCCGTGTGTACCGGCGAGCCGTCGGGCATCGTGATGTCGAAGCGCTCGCCGAAGAAGCGGCCATGACGGTTGATGCTGGCGAGCGCGACGCCTCGCGCCCCGGGCGACTGGTACTCGACCTTCACCTTGAGAAGGCGCTGCATCATGGCCTTCCCTGCCGCGGCAGGCAGGAAGAAGGGGTCCTCGGCCACCTCCCACTCCCCAGACACACCAAGCTCCCTGGCCGCTTGCTCGACCGCGCAGCGCGCAGAGTCGGCCGATGTGTCAATCCATTCGGGGGAGCCGATCAGGACGACTTCTCTCATCTCGAACTCGACCTGACGGATGCCAGGCTCGCAATCGTGCTCCGCGCGAAAGCACCGGCCACGAGCCGTGATCACCGAAGGTCGGTCGAGAACGCGCCCCGTGAACTGTGCATACGCGTGGTAGCAGACGGCGGGCGAGAGACACCACTGCGGGCCGTCGGCGCCGGCAAGCGGGGCGGCCCGGCGAGCCGACATCAGCAGGTGTGGAAAGGCCTGCGGGTATTCCGCCCTGTCGAGTGCTTCCTGCGCGATCAGTGCCGGGTACTGCATCTCGCGAGCGCCAAACGATGCCGCCATGAGGCGAAACCGCTCGTCGACCGCGTTCAGCGCAGCGAGCTCTTCCACCGCCCTGGCGGGCGCCGACTCCTCATAGCCGTCGCTCACGACTGTCCCTCCCGTGCCCAGAACGTACGAGCGATCCGGTCGACCGACCCGAAGAAACGCATGTCCACCATGCGCATGGGAACTGCGCGGCCGGTCGTCATCTCGACAAAGGCGAGGAGATCGATGATTCCGAGACTGTCGATGATGCCGGTTTCGAACAACGGTGTGAAGCGGTCGACCTCGGCCGGCCGTGTGCCATGTCGCGTGAAGAGAGGTCCCTTGACGAAGTCGATGAGCGCGCGTTCGAACGCCTCTCTGGTGTCGAGGGCACGAGTTGCAGGCAGTTGACGCATGACAGCGCACCTTTCCTTCGAGTGCGACGATGCCAGTCGCAGGCAGACCCGAAATCCATCACCTTTTCAAGCGTCGATCGCCAGTCGTCTAGCGGCAGGGGACCGCCCCACACGTGCTCCGCATGTGTCGTCTGATAGGACCTCGAGAAGAGCAGTGCCGGAAAGAACGCGGCAGCTCCCTTCAGGACCTGACGGAAGAGCGCGTTCCCGCTCTGCAAGACAGAGCGTTCGAACAGCTCGAACGTGGCCGGATCGACGAGCACCGGCGGCTCGAATTGGCCGAGCCTCCAACCGGGAACGTTCTCACGCAGGTGAGAGACGGCGGCGTTCAGCAGCTCCGGGATCGATATCGCACCACGGCCCGCCGCCACCTGGGCCACCTCGCATCGTTCCGGAGGGTGAGCCGCCGCACGGGCAATCCACCGGGCGGCCACGTCGGTGGAGATGAGGTCAACCCTCGCGTCATCGACAGCGGGCAGCATCGGCACGAGGCCACGGGCAAGCCAGCGAATCGCCTGATGGATCGCGCCGAAGCGATGGACGTAGCCGGTTCGCGCGGCGCCGAGACACGTACTGAGTCGCGCAATCCTCACGGGCAGGTCTGATGACGCGACAAGCCGTTCAGCGTTCCACTTCGTCACCTCGTAACCGTTGACGAATTGAGCTGGTGGGTCTTCCAGCCGCTCGGCGATCACGCCACTCCTGGTACCTGACACGCACGCCGTGCTGACGTGAAGGAATTGCCGTAAGCGGGAGCAACGGGCGGCAAATGCGAGGACGCGTCTCGTGCCGTGAACGTTCACACTCTCCAGGTCGCCCGGCGCCGCAGTAAATCGAGTGTTCGCGGCGGCGTGAATGATGACCTCCACTCGCGAAAGGCGGGCGCGATCGCGGTCGTCCAGACCCAGGTCGTCGCGCCGTATGTCTGCCGCGATCGGCTGCACACGTCCGAACGATTCCGGTGAAATTGCCCCGGGCCTCGTCAGCTCGCCGACCGCTGCTCTGAGATCGTCGAAGCGGTCAACCCAGTTCGCGGCTGGCCGTGTGAGCGCGAAAATCTGATCGGTGTCCTCGTCATGGAGCAGCTCGGCCAGAAGGTGCGGCCCGATTGCCCCGGTCCCGCCGGTGAGGAGGATGGCTCGACCCATGTCAGTGCTCCAGGAGCAGGGCGCACCAGCTCGAGCCAAAGCCGTAGGTGAACAGCAAAAGGCGCGCGTCGCGGGCAATCTGGCCGCTGCGCCGGAGCTCCTGAAGGTAGAGGAAGCTGTCTGCCGTCATCGTGTGGCCAAACGACGGGAGACCCCAGTGCAGCCGATCCGCCGGAATGCCGACGAGTCTCAACAGAATGTCCCAGCTGGGCCGGCTGACTCCCGTCGGCACGACCACGTCGATGTCCCCGGGTTCGAGCGCATGGAGAGCCAGGAGGTGCTCGATGACGGCTTTAGCCGTCGGAAAGTAGGAGGCGACGATCTCCGGTCCACGGGCGGCTGGGTCGTAGTAGTAACCACGCGACAGCTGCGCGAACCCAAGCCACCTTTCCTGGCGGCAGTTCCGCGTGACGACGACCGCGCAGGCGGCGTCGCTGATGACGTTCGACAGAATCTCGCGCTTGGCGCCGGCGGGGAGGACATCCAGCCCGACACACAAGGCATGGCGACGCCACGGCTCGGCCAGCAGCACCGAACGTGCGACACGCAGGGCCGCGAACATGGTGGTGCATCCCTGCTGGGCCACCGCCATGACGTCGGCGTTACGAAGCTCGAGGGTATTCTGGAGCCATGCGGATGGATAACAGAAACCATCCAGCACGTCGCTCCCCGCGGTTCCCCCCGTGCGTTCGACTGGATGAACGTGGCTCTCCGATCGGGCGCTCGCCCAGACGAGAAGGTCCACCTCACAGGGTTGCAGGCCCGCTTCGGTTAACGCCGCGTGCGACGCGTCGAGGACGATGTCCTGGGGCGAGCAGGTTCGGTCACAGACGTGTGCGCGCTCGAAGCCGAGCGCTGACAACGCCGCCGGCGAAGACGTGAGCAGCCCCGCGGCCGCAAGCTCGTCGAGGTCTGTACTTCCTCGTCGGCAGGACCCCCGCCACACCGCTCAGCCCAACGCCCTCCTCGGTCCCACTCATGCCTCTCTATGAAGGAAGAATCGCGAAAGGTTACAGACGCCCAAACGGGCCCCCCAGGCCTCGCCGGTAACGTTTCGGGGCCGGCTCATGTATTGGGGGTATGCTCTGCCGTAGCGTGCTCACGACTCGGCGAACAATTGCGGCCCTGATCCTGCTGTTCGCCGCCGTCACAGGGGCTGCCGCCCAGGGCACTCCCCCGGGCCCCACCGACCCGCAAACCCCTGCGCAGGTTGATGATGCCGTGGTCAGCGACGTCATCGTCGTCACGGCATCGAGACGGGAGGAACAGCTGCTCAATGCCCCGGCCACGATGACGGTCCTCAGTGAGGAGGTGATCGGAAGAGCGCCGGTTCAGAGCATCACGGAACTTCTGCGGCTCGTGCCGGGACTGAATACCGTGCAGTCGTCTGCGCGTGACGTCAACGTGACCTCTCGTGCCGCAACCGGCACACTGGCCGATTCCATGCTGGTGCTCCTGGACGGACGCTCCATCTACCAGGACTTCTTCGGATTCGTTGCGTGGGACTTCCTCCCCGTCGACACGCGCGAGATCAAGCAGGTCGAGGTGATCCGCGGCCCTGCATCGGCCGTATGGGGGGCCAATGCCATGACGGGGGTGATCAACGTGATCACGAAAGCACCCCGCGAGATGCAGGGCACCAGTCTGTCGATTCGATTCGGCCAGTTCGATCGCTCTCTGCCTGACGACGCATTCGAAGGTGGAGGACTTTTTTCCGTCAGCGCGGCGCATGCACAGGCGACCAGCGACGGGTTCGCCTACAAGATTTCGGCGGGTCTGCTGACACAGGAGCCTTTTCTCAGGCCGACGGGAACCGTACCGGGCTCGACGGTTGAGTATCCTGACTTCGACAACAGGGGGACCACGCAGCCCCGGCTCGATGCGCGGGCGGATTACGACTTTGCGGACGGACGCCGGAAGCTCATTCTCTCGGGCGGGATTTCTGGAACCGAAGGTATTGTCCACTCCGGCCTGGGACCGCTCGATGTCCAGCGCGGATCCACCTTCAAGTACGGCCGGATCACGTATACCCGCAACAAGATGAAGTTGCAGGCGTTCGTGAACGCGCTCGACGGCGAATCGCCTGCGCTCTTGCAACGGGGACTCGACGGGGGGCCGTTGGACCTGCGTTTCGAGAACCAGGCCTACGACGTCGAGGCATCGGATCTGGCTCTGCTGGGCTCGCGGCATCTTCTCTCATACGGCGGCAACTATCGTTACAACAACTTCGACCTCTCGTTTGCCTCCCGCGGCGCCGACCGTAACGAGGGAGGGGTGTACGTGCAGGACCAGATCTTCCTTTCCGAACGGTTCAGGTGGATCGTTGGCGGCCGGGTCGACTGGTTCGACATTCTCGACAAGGCCGTCTTCTCGCCCCGCACGAGCTTCCTCTTCAAGCCCCAAGCGAACCAGACGTTTCGCCTGTCGTACAATCGCGCGTTCCGCGCACCGTCATTCGTCAACAGTTTTCTCGACACGACGATCGTGACCGGCGTGGACCTCGGCGCGGCGGGGCCCTTCGAGTTCCACACGGTCGCAGAGGGCAACGCGGAGCTCGAGGCGGAGGCCCTCACGGCATATGAAGCGGCATACATCGCCGGATTCGGTCGAATCACGGTCGGAGCGGCCGTATATCTCAATCACACCAGGAACATGATCCAGTTCACTTCGAGCGACTACTACACCAGTGGGAATCCGCCTTCAGGATGGCCAGTCCCGCCTGCGGCGCTCGATCTGCTGATCGCTCAGGGCCGCGGGTTGCCAGCGAGGTACACGTATCTGAATTTCCCCCACATCAGTGACCACGGGGTGGAGTTGTCAGTCGACATGGTCGTTACGCCCGGGATCTCGACTTTCGCGAACTACACGTGGCAGGCCGATCCCGATCCCATCGGCTTTGATGTCTCGGAGCTCAATTTGCCGCCGACACATCGTTTCAACGGCGGCGCGAGCATCACGCAGGGGCGGTATTTCGGCAGCATGTCGGCGAGCTATGTGGACACCGCATTCTGGCAGGACGTGCTGCAAGGGTTTCAGGGCCCGACCGATGCCTATACCCTGGTCGACGCCGCGTTCGGTGTGAATTCCTCCGATAACGGAATGACGGTCGCCGTCCGTGCCACCAACGTCTTCAACAAGGCCGTACAACAGCATGTGTTTGGAGACATCATCCGGCGCTCGGTAACGGGAGAGGTGCGCTTCGAATTCTGACGTCCCGGAAGGACGCCCGGAGCATGATTAGGCTGACTCACTCGAGGATACGCACTGTGTGTCCGGTGGCACGTTCGTGAACGGCGGGCCATGCCCCAGATGCGGCGGGGAATTCCCCCCGGGTGCATCACCGGCGGGGCTTTGCCCCGCGTGCCTCCTGAAGGCAGCTTTCTCGACCGATTCCGGCGACGATCCCGTCGACACTCCTGCCACAATTCTCGCTGCTGGTACCGATGTCGGCCCGTTCCGCATCATCGGGTTGCTCGGCATGGGAGGCATGGCGGCGGTCTACGAAGCCCACGACGAGCGGCTTGACCGCACAATCGCGCTGAAGGTTCTCCCGCCGGAATTTCTCCACGACGCAAGTTTCTCCCGGCGCTTCGAGCAGGAAGCGCGGCTGATTGCCAAGCTCGAACATCCCAACATCGTACCGATCTATGCGAGCGGAATCGACAACGCCAGTCCGTGGATGGGCATGCGGCTGCTCACGGGGGGCACCCTCGGCGACTTGCTCGGAAACGGCCGTCTCGAGTTAGGCGAAGCCGCACGAATCCTGCGACAAGTCGCCGACGCGCTCGACTACGCGCACGCCAGGGGGATCGTGCATCGCGACATCAAGCCGTCGAACATCCTGCTCGACGGCTCGGGAGCCGTCTGCCTCGGAGATTTCGGCCTTGCGCAGATGCTCGGAACCGATAGCCGGGTGACCCGAACCGGAATACTGATCGGCACGCCTCATTACATGGCACCGGAGCAGGCACTCGGCGAACCGGCCGGCCACCGCTCGGATATCTACAGCCTTGGCATCGTCGCGTACGAAATGTTCGTCGGAGCGCTTCCCTTCACTGGAGAGTCTCCGGTAGCCGTGCTGCTCAAGCATGTGAATCAGCCGTTGCCGGAGCCGCCGAACGATCTCCTGCCGCGGCCTCTCGTTGAAGCTATTGCGAAAGCCCTGGCGAAAAATCCTGATGACCGGTGGCGCTCCGCGGGCGCGTTCGCGCAAGCCGTGGAGGTGGCACTATCGGCACCGACCCACGACATGGGCATTGCAGACATCGAGGAAAGTTCCCGGCCCCGCCGGAGGGAATTTCGCTGGGGGGCTGTCGCAGCAGGAGTGGTGGCAGCAAGCATGGCCGTGGCATGGTGGATGGCCCGCGATGGGGTGGCACTTGTTCCATCTGCAGCGCCCGGTCCATCTGCAGTGTCTGTTCCATTGGCGCTCCCCGCGACCGAATCCCCCGAGCAGGCCGAACCGAGCGCGCCACCGTCCCATGTCCCTCGGTCGAGCGACGAGCCGGTCAAGACGGGCGGTTCAGCGCCGATTCCGTTCAAGAGCCCGTCGCCGTCGAGGGCCACCGTCGTTGATGGTGAGCAGCCATCCCAGCCCGCCCCGTCACCACCGGTGCCTGACGTTGCCGTGACCGAAGAGCCCCTCATCTCCCCAGATCAGTCCGCTCCAGCCGTTGCTGACCAGACCAGCCCCGACTCGACCCCGCAACCGTCCCGGGAAATCGCTCGGGACATCGTGACGCCACCCGAACGAATACGATTCGTGAACCCGGACTACCCCATGGCGGCGCGGGCAGCACAGCTGGAGGGCGACGTTCGAATTCGCGCGATCGTGGCGCCAGACGGGTCGGTCGGTAACGTCACGGTGTTGCGATCCGTGCACCCGGTCCTCGACGAAGCGGCGAGGAACGCAGTGCGGAAGTACGTGTACAAGCCGGCGATGCGAAACGGCTCTCCAGAGCCATTCTCCATAGACCTGACCGTTTCCTTCCGGCTGCAATGAAGCCGGCTGTCATTTGGCGTTGGGCTGCCACGCCGGTGTACCGTCTTCCCATTGGTTGTCGGTCAACTGCCGCACGTCCGTGCCATCGAAACGCATGACGAACAGCTCGCCGTACGGCTGCGGCGCGTCGGTGTACACGGCCTCGTCCTTGAAACCCATGCGCGACGAAGCCACAACCACGCGCTCGCCGTCGGGCGACCACGCCTGGTGCGCGTCGTTACCGCTTGAATTGGTGATCCGCGTCAAGCCCGTGCCATCCGGCCTGATGGTGTAGATGTCGTAGGTGCCCCCGGCCAGCCGCGTGAACATGATGAGATCGCCGCGCGGCGACCACAGGGGAAAATTGTCGTAGCCGGTCGTCAGCGTCCTCGCGACGTTCGTCTCGATGTTCATGATGTTCAGGCCGTCGCCGCTCGTCCCGAATGTGCGGTACACGAAGCGCTTGCCGTCGGGCGCCATCGATGGAAACGCGCTGTTGTTCGGCCCGGTGGTCAACTCGCGAAAGCCGGCGTCGAAGGGAACGGCCGCCGGCTGTCAGCGGCCCCCGTTGCGCCAGATCGAGGCGCACAGCCTGAGTTCGAATCGCGAAGGCCCAGTCACAACTACTCGGTCTTCGAGCCTCCCGGTACCTCGAGATTCCGAGAACACACCCTTTCGTTGAATATCAGCGAGCCCCCGGACATCTGCCATTAACGCAATCGCTCGATGGCGTTGGGTGGGTGTGCATGAGCTGGAAGCTGCCGGCAGCACGGTTGTAGACTTTTGGGCGCGAACGAGGAGGTGACACATGGTAGGCAAATGCGTCCTCGTGGTGGCTTTCGTCGCAACCGTGTTCTCGCAGCTGCCAGTCGCGACCATTCCGACGGCAGACAGAAAGGGCAGCAAGGACAGCCCGGTGCTGAAGCGCTACGAAGGCTCGTTCATCGTCGCCTACGAGCACAAGAGTTTTGGAGAACTCACGCTGCCGCTGTCGAGACTCGAACCGGTGCCCGGAAAGAAGACCCAGCAGAACAACACAGTTCACGAGCCAACGAACAAGAAGCCGCTCGAAGGCGCCTATACACGAATCGCCTACCTCATTCCCGCCGACCGATCCCCGCTCGAGGTCCTGCGCAACTACCAGGACGACATCAAAAGCAAGGGAGGAACGATACTCTACGCATGCAGGGCCGCGGAATGCGGCGCAGATCCCGGGCGCAGCAGCGGAGGCGGCGGCGGAAACACGAGCCTTGCCATGTATCTCTACGGGCCTGAGCGCGTGATCGATCCGTACGGGTCGAACGGATTCTGTGCGCTCGCCGCGAGGATCACGGATCAGCGTTACACTGCTGCGGAACTTCAGGAAGTCGGCGCGCACGTCTCCGTGCTCACCTACACCATCGTCTCGCCCGACTCCGGTCCGTGTGTGGGGTTCAACGGACGGACGATCGCCGTCGTCGACATCCTCGAGGCCAAGGACCGGGAGAAGAAGATGGTGACCGTCGACGCCGGCGAAATGGCGAAAGCGATCGAGAGCTCCGGACGCGTGGTCTTGTACGGGATCTATTTTGATTTCAACAAGGCCGACCTGAAGCCCGAGTCGGATGCGACGTTGCAGGAGATGGCAACGCTGCTGAAACAGGCGGCCACGCGCAAGCTCCTGGTTGTCGGCCATACCGACAACGTGGGCACGTTCGGCTTCAATATGGACCTTTCGCAACGGCGTGCAGCGGCGGTCGTGGCCGCCCTGACCACGCGGTTTGGAGTTGCGAAGGAACGATTGACGCCGGTCGGCGTGTCGTTCGCGAGTCCGGTGGCGCCCAACACCGATGAAAACGGTCGCGCAAAAAACCGGCGTGTCGAGCTGGTGGACAACTCGGCGAAGTAGGATCTCGCAGCCCCGTGCATCGCGGTGTCATGAGACCATCGCGGAATCGCGGAACCGCTAGCCCATTGACGGATCCAGGAATACCGCGCTGACGACGGCATTGACACGAGCCGTGGGCGTCACGGTAATGCGCACACGACCAGTCACCTCCCAGACCCGCCGCGCGAGACTCATTCGGGCCGGAGCGGAGAACCCGGCGCGGATAACTCAGTGGGCCGTGACGCGCACGACCTTGGAGATCCACTTCCCGTCCGAAGCCTTCCGGGCGAACACCGCGATATCCCAGACCCCGGCAGCAGGCACCGTGACCGTCCTATGGTACCCGGATGCCGTGAAGCGGGCGCCGAACACCTGCCCGATATCCGGGCGGGAAATTCCATACGTGGCGCCTCCAAGCAGCACCGGCGTACCGCCGCAGCCGACACAGTTCGGATACGCGTAGATGTGCACGGCGTCGATGCCGGTGACGCTGTTCGTCACGGCCTGATCGATAGCCCATCCGGCGACGCCGAACGTGCGTGGCACGGTAGTAAGGTTTTTCGGTGCGTCCACCCACACCCAGGCCTTGAGGGTCGATGGCGGCGGGGGTGGGGGACCTGTCCGCCAGCCGGTCCCGACGCAGACCCAGTTCGGTCCGGGCTTAGGCGTCGTGCACCCGCCCGTCGGCGGAGCCACGGTGATCGAAACCGCTGCCGCCGTCACCGACGCTCCGCCGTCGTCCACGGCGGTCGCTTTCAGGGTGTAGCGGCCCGGAGCTACGTTGCTCCACTCGAATGCGTAAGGCGCGGTCGTGTCCGTCGACCGCAGCGCGCCGTTGACGAAGAAGAACACGCGCGCGATCTGTCCATCGGGATCGTGAGCACTGGCCGCCAGCGACACCGAGGCGGGCGCGGTGAACACCGCGGAGGGAGCCGGCGAGGTGATCGAGACGCTCGGCGGGTTATTGAAGGGGTCCCCGTCCAGTTCGTCCGCGCCCAGATCCGGCGCGACGCCCGATGGCCGAGCGTCTCCATCCCAGTCGGTGGCCGCGTCCGGGAGCGTCATCCCCTTGTCCAAGGCGGCCGACGCGTCCGGCAACAAATGCAAGTCGGCTACGCCGGCATTCCTGAACATGTCGAACCGCGCGGTCGTGAGGTTGTTCCGAAGCGTGGCGGACGCGCCATCCCGCGCCCGAATGGCCGCGTCGACCAGATTATTCGCGATCAGCACGCCTGTCGTGTCCGGGAAGCGGTACTCGATGGCGTGCGGGTAGGTGCCCGACGTGAGGACGGTGTTGTGCAGGACCCGCGTATTCGGGGAATCAAAGATATTGATTCCCGCGTCGCCGCGCACCCAGGACTCCTTGTAGATGACGTTGTTGCGCACCATCCCACCCATGTGATCGTGCGGCGTTCTCGGCTCCAGACCCAACGCAATCTCCCGCTGACAGTTGAGGAACGTGTTGCCCTCCACGATCGTGTCGCGAGATCCCCCCCACACCAGGATCGCCGGCCCCGCGAGTTGACCGAGGGGCGCGCGAATGTTGCGAAACAGGTTGTGCCGGATGATCCAGCCTCGCCCGCCGATGACATCGACGCCGTTCGTGTAGAAGTCGCGACTGGTGTGGCTGAACTCGAGAACGGAATACTCGACGAGGCCGTTGTGGACACCGGGAGCCGATTTCAGCAACTGCTGACCCCCGTCGCGCAGCCGCACGTTGTACAGGCGCGGCGCCGTCGTGCCGGGGTTCAGAATGATCGGATGAAAGTAGAACTCTTGGACGGTCAGGTCGGCGATGAGGACGTTTTGCACGCCATTCCCCGTCCAGATGCCGTTCGGGGCCGCCCCGTACGACGCATTGCGCATCCCCGGGCCGACCAGCACCACATCGTCGCGCCGGCCCGTAGCCCCGCGAAGCGCGACGTTGACGAGCGCACGACCGCCGATATGGAGCGTGCCGGTGAGGCGATAGGTCCCGGCCGCGATCAGAATCGTCGTGTTCGACACGAGATTCCGGACGGCCGCTTGCAGTTGCGGCTCCGTCGACACGTGCACCACCGTGCCAGTCGGGGCTGGCAGCGGCGGCACGGGATCGACCGGACCCGCCACGAGGGGCAGGGAGGCGACGACACTCAGCAGACTCACCGACAGAACGACCCACACACGTCTCGTGAGAGCGGATCGCAAGGATGCACCCGTCGCACAATGGAAAGTGGATTGCGGCGCCATCATTCGAATTCACACCCCGACTGACGTGTTGGCTGGTGGCGCGCAAACTGGCGCGCAGGACGTTCGTTCGCGGGAGACGAGCAGGTTACGTCAAGTCGCGCGGGTTGCAGCAGGATTCCGTTGTAGAGGTTACAAATACCTGAGACGAGCTTACGCGGGCGAGATATCTGTAACGAGTGCGATATCTGGAACGCAGCGAGGATTCTCTGGAACGCGTGGAGCGCGGTGGCGCGCGAAATCGATTGGCATATCTTCCGCGAGATAGACCTCGCCCATGCCGCCGGCGCCGAGCGGCGCGACCACGCGATAGTGCGAAAGCTCCTGTCCGGAGGCGATGGCGGGCACGCCGCTTGATTATCCCTTGTCGGCTGTCCGGCAGGTCAACCGAGGCCGCTGCCCCGGAGCATCCAACTCGTCGCGGTGCTTGATCCGAATGATGTGCGCGAGCCTGCGATCGCGAGGGCAAACGTCGACCGCGCCACTCGACTATGAAGAAATCCGCCGGAGAAACGCGAAGCGGTCAGACCGCCGCTTGCGCACTCCCAGATGCACCGGCATCAGAGCTCCGGGGCAGGGGAGACGCGACGGTGACGACCCGTTGATCCGGATCGGGCAGCGTGATGCCTGCCGCCTTCAGTGCCTGCAGGATGGCGACACGTGCCGCCGAGGCGGTATCCATCAGATTCGCGCGGTGGGAATCGGCCCAGAAACGCGCGTCGAGCTCAACGGACACCGGGCCGAGCTCTCGCAGGCGGATCGACGGCGCTGGCGTATCGGTGACGCCAGGCACGGACTTCACAGCATCAAGGATGATCGGCAGAGCGTGTCCCACGTCTTCCTTGTAGCCCAGAAAGATGTGCACCGACGCTCGCCGCAGCGGCGAGGCGGTGTTGTTGGTGACCCGAGAGGTGAACACCTCGCTGTTGGGGACGAGGACGAGCCGACCGTCGTAGGTTCGGATATGCGTGGCACGCAGCTCGATCTGCTCGACGGTGCCTTCCGTTTCGCCGATCACGATTTGATCGCCGATCTCGAACGGACGCATGGCCAGAATGAGGATGCCGCTGATGAGATTCGAGAGGATATCCTTGAGTGCAAAGCCGACGGCGACTCCGCCAAGCCCCAACGCCGTGACGACCGACGCGAAATTCGTCCCGAGAGCGTCGAGCATGACGAGCACACCGATGGCCCAGACGACATAGTAGGAGACGTGGCTGACAAGCATCCTCACCGTTCGATCGGGAATGTATCCCGCGGCCGTACGGAGCAGCCTGCGCGCCAGCGTTGCCAGACCCCAAAACACGACAAGGACGACCACCGCGGTGCCGATGAGCGGCAGCACGTTGCCGAGTGCGTCAATCAGGCGACCGAACGATTCGGTCACGGCATTCGAGACCTCGTCTGGCGGTTGTTCGCCTGCCGACTGCGCGACGACGAGCCGCACGCTGATCGCCGGCGCGCAGATCCCCAGGGCCATTACCAAGCTGCGCTTGTTCATACGCCTCCGGAAGCCAACCACGCACCTGAAGAATTCAGAGATTACGGCATGTCGCGGTTCGTCGGCGCCTAGATCTGACAGTGCACGCGAATCCGAGGGAAATCGCACCGCCGCGAAGGCTCAGGAAGACGGGCGCACCGGCGAACCGGGCAGTGCAAGGCCGATGGCGATCAGCCAGACAAAGCCAGGGAACCGGGTCAGCGGGACCAGGGGCAGCGCGTTCGGGATCATGAAGTACAACCAGCTCAACTCGCCCGAGATTGCGATGGCGAGTCCCAGCACCACGATCCATTTCGGGACGAGTCTCATGAACGCCGCCGGAATCGTGATGCCCGCGACCAGGAGGCCGAACGGCACGGAGAAGCCAGCGCCGCCGAACGCCTGAACGAGCCAGTAGAGCGCCTGCAGCACGGCGTCGTTCTCGGCGACGGCCGGCTGAGCCATCACCCAGAGCGCGGAGGCCGACGCCATCATCGTAACGGCCGTCGCGATGCCCCCGAAGAGCGCGATCGAGACGCCGGCGACTCGCGCGCCGAGGAACTGGAGACGGCTCACGGCCGACGCGGCGAAAATCCCCAACGGGATCGCGGCACCGAACTGGAGAAATGCGCAGAGTCGAACCGCGGTCGGGCGCGCCCGGAAGAATGCCGCGATCGTCTCGGGCGACTCCCAGGGTCCGGGGAAGTGCGGCTGTCCGCCGAACACCGTTACCGGGTAGAGGCCCGCGAGAAACAAGACCGTGTACGCAATGGCGACGAGCCACAGGGGCGGACCCGCGTGTCCCCGGCGAGCACGATGGTTTCGCGATTGTTCAGCTGGCGAAGCGTTCATGACAGGCTCCCTCTTCAGAACGGTCGTTCAAGCGCCCACTCCACGATCCTCGACACGGCGCGGGACGAACGACGCTTCCGGGCGTCTCACAATCATTCATATCATGAATGATTGTGAAATGTTATGATCTTCGACGATGGCTGCCAAACAAAGTTCAAAGTCCGCTCATCCGGAGGGCCGGCGCCGCAGGGAAGGGGAAAGTCCGGCTTTCCTCGTGGCGCAGGTCGGCGCCCATGCGGCGGCAAAGTTTGCCGAGCGGCTCGGTCCGCTCGGAATGATGCCGGCGCACGTCGGATTGCTCCGCGTCATCGCCGGGATGCCCGCATCCAGCCAGCAAGAGGTCGCCGATCGGCTCGGCGTGTTCCCCAGTCGATTGGTCGCGCTCGTCGATGAGCTGCAAGCGCGGCGGCTCCTGCGGCGACTCGAAGACCCGCGCGACCGTCGTATCTACATGCTGGAGCTGACCGGGCAAGGCAGGGAGGTCCTTCAATCCGTTGGGCGCGTCGCGCGTGAGCACCAGGACGCGCTTCTGGCCGCGCTCACTGCGGACGAGCGGGCTCTGTTGGCGTCCCTCTTGTCGCGGGTTGCCGATCAACAGGGTTTGCGACCCGGCGTGCACCCAGGGTTTGCGCGTCTCCGCGCGGAGACGCGCCGGACTTCGAAGGCGAGTGCATCGTCTTCAGCTGGTGGGGGTCGGGACTGACCCTCGGACGCATCCTCAAGCGGCTGCGGCATGGGGAAGTGGCGCACTTCATGAATCCCAGGCTTCCGGCCCCACTCACGACCTGGACAGGAGAGGACACCTATGGCCGTCTTCTACATCGGCAGCTACGACATCGTGGACCCGAACGAATTCCAGAAGTACCCGCCGCTCGTGCTGGCTCTTCTCCCGAAATACGGCGGCGTCGTGCTGGCGTCGGATACGGCGGGCACGCTCGTGGAGGGGACGGCCCGCACGATGAACGCGATCATCCGCTTCCCATCGAAGGAAGCCGCGCTCGGGCTGTACAACGATCCAGCCTATCAGGAGGCGAAACGCATTCGCCAGGCGGCCACGAGAAACGTCAGCATGGTGCTCGTGGAGGAATTCCAGCCGGCGTGACGCGGTACACTTCTCGCTGGGTCTGGGATGTGTTTCCACTAATGACGATTTGAATCGGAGGTGTTCGATGACGGCTGCAACGTCACCCTTACTCGGGCGCCCGGTCTGGTACGAATTGATGACGACCGACAAGGCTGCCGCTGAAACTTTTTACAAGAAGGTGATGGGCTGGACATCCGCGCCCTTCGAGGCCTCGCCCAACCCCTACGCTGTCTTCAAGCGTAGCGGCGAGGTTCAAGTGGCCGGCGTGCTGAAGAGACCCGAAGGCATGAACATGCCGCCATTCTGGGCGATGTATGTGGCCGTGCCGAAGCTCGAGGAGGCGGTGGCTCGCATCAAGCAACTGGGTGGAAGCGACGTGTCGCCCGTGATCGAGGTGCCCACCGTCGGCCGGTTGCAGATGATAAAGGACCCGCAGGGCGCGGGGTTCTACATCATCGAGCCCACGCCGACCGAGGGACGCCCGGAGGCGGCGCCGGAAGTGGGCGAAGCATCGTGGCACGAGCTGATGACGACCGACGCGCCGGCGGCGATGAAGTTCTACACCGAGCTCTTCGGGTGGCAGCCCAGCGAGACGATGGACATGGGACCGATGGGCAAGTACCACATGTTCAACCGCCCCCATGGAATGATCGGCGGCATGATGAACAAGCCTCCCGAACTGGCGCACGTCCCCCCGCACTGGGCGATCTATTTCCGCGTGCCGGATATCGACGCGGCCGTTGACCGCATCAAGGCCAATGGCGGCACGATTCTGAATGGGCCGATGGAGGTTCCGGGCGGTGACAGGGTGCTGAACGCGTCGGATCCGCAGGGCGCGGCGTTTTCCCTGCACGAAAGGAAGCGCTAGGGGCGTACAGACCAAAGGCCAATTGCATTGGCTGAGCCGCCCAACGGATTGTAGGAGCCCTTGTCAGCTCGGATTTCTCGAAGGAGGACGTATGTTCGCGCAACGTCTTATTGGAGCGTTGGCTGTCGTTTCGGTATGCGGCGCGGTATTGGGCGCGGCTCTTCAGGCTCCCTTCACGCCTCCAACGACACCGTTCCGGCTGAGGGCCTTTGCGGTGAACATGAGCACCGTCGCCACCGGAGCGAACAGCAGCGTCGATATTCAGATTGATCGATGGTCCACGACGGCAGAGCGCGAGAAGCTCAAGGCCGTTTTTCTGGAGAAGGGACCTCAGCGTCTGCTCGACGCTCTTCAGGACACGCGCAGGGTCGGCTTCATTCGCCTTCCCGCAACAGTGGGCCACGACCTGCGCTATGCGCAGGCTGATCCGATGGAGGACGGCGGACAGCGTATCGTGATCGTCACCGATCGCCCCATCAGCTTCCAGGAGGCCAGCAATCGGCCACGGAGCTTCGACTACCCGTTCACGCTGATCCAGATCCATCTGGACAAGCAGGGGCAAGGCGAAGGCCGCATGTCCGTGGCGACGATGATCACGCACAACCCGAAGACGAACAGCGTTGTTCTGGAGAACTACGGAAGCGAACCGGTGCGACTGAACAGCGTGCGCGTTCAGTAGGCTCACGCGCGGAAGCGCTCTTCACGTTCGGCGACGTTGAAAAGCCAGAACAGGCCGATCTCTTCGGTCGACCACCAGCGACTGACGCGGTAGCGGACGGTCAGTGGCCGTCTCGAAATCGGCCCGACGATAATCGTGCGTTCCGTCGCCCAGCCTGTCAGCGCCACTTCCATGTCGAACATCAGCGCCTTCGTGCGGGAGGGAAACCGCTGCACGAGGTCGTCGCCTCGACCAATGGGCGGGGCGCCCAGCGCGGCGCGAGCCTCCGACGAGATAGCCTGAACCCGTCCGTATATGTCGGTGAGAATCCACACGTCGGTCGCCTGAACGTGTTGCGGGTGTCCCATCTGTTCCCTGGCGACGGCGGCTGGCTCGCCTCGCATGCCTCCTCGATCGATTAGACCGCTCGGCGCCTTTCCGCAGAGTGACGGCTGGATTACATCTGTGACATGCAAGGCGAAATCGAAGGATGCGGCTTGCTCAAGGGCGCTGCGGAATAGCGGACCGCTGGAACGGCTGGCGTTCGAGCTTGCTCATCTGCGACACTGAGTACGCGGTCGATCACCTCATGCCGGCGTACCGAATACTCCTCTTGCTGGCGCTCCTGGTCTCGGGCTGCGCCGACGCGCCCGCACCGTCCGGCGCTGGCTCGCCCGCCGGGTCACCGCCCGAGAAGCCCGCCGTTACGGCCGAAGAGAAGCCAGCAGCCGTTGCCGAAGAGGAGCCGCTGCTCCCGCTCGCTCACGAATCCGCCCTTCCCGAATCGCTGCGCGTGATGCTCGGCAACCCGTTTACCGGCGATCTCGACGACATGGTGAAGCGCCGCATGATCAGGGTCGGCGTCACCTTCAACCGGACTAACTACTTCGTCGACCACGGAACACAGCGAGGCCTGTCGTTCGCATATCTGAGCCGGTTCGAGGAGGCGCTCAACACGGCGCGCAAGACGGGGAATCTTCGCGTCCACGTGGTCTTCGTGCCGATGGCGCGAAATCAGCTGATGCCGGCCCTGACGGCGGGGCAAATCGACGTGGTCGCGGCGCAATGGACCATTACCCCGGAGCGCCAGGCGCTCGTGGATTTTTCGATACCACTCCGGCGGAACGTCTCCGAGGTGGTGGTGACCGCACCTGGCGGACCCGAGGTGAACACGGCGGAAGACCTGTCAGGACAGGAGGTGTTCGTCAGACGTTCGAGCAGCTATTACGCGAGTCTGAGGACACTCAATGCGCAACTCGAAGGCGCAGGGCGGAAACCGGTCACGATCCGCGACGCTCCGGAGAATCTCGAAGACGACGACCTGCTCGAGATGGTGAACGCCGGCCTCATCGCCGTCACCGTGGTGGACGACTATCTGGCCGACTTCTGGGCGCAGATATTCCCCGACATGATCGTGCGCAAGACGGCGACGCTCAGGACCGGCGGCGAACTGGCTGTGGCATTCCGGAAGAACAGTCCGCAGCTCAAGGCGGAGGCAGACGCGTTCATCCGCCGTTATGGCGCCCGAACGACATTCGGCAACATGATTGTCCGACGTTATCTTGAAAACACCCAGCTCGCCCTCCGCGCGACCAGTGGCGCAGAACGGCAGAAATTCCTGGCGTTGAAGGACCTGTTTCGCAAGTACGGCGATCAGTACGACCAGGACTATCTGTTGATGATGGCGAAGGGCTACCAGGAATCACGGCTGAATCAGAACGTCCGCAGTCGCGTCGGGGCGATCGGCGTCATGCAGCTCATGCCTGCTACGGGCAAATCGCTGAACGTCGGCGACATACGGCAGGTGGAACCGAATATCCATGCCGGCGTGAAGTACTCACGCAGGATCACGGACGAATACCTGGGGAACGAGCCCCTGGACGATCTGAACAAAGGGTTCTTTGCGCTGGCGTCCTATAACGCCGGCCCGACACGCATTCGCCAGCTGCGGCGCGAGGCCGCCAGGCGCGGGCTCGATGCGAACGTCTGGTTCGGAAGCGTCGAGCGGATTGCCTCGGAGCGTATCGGCCGCGAAACGGTTTCGTATGTGAGCAACATCTACAAGTACTACGTGGCCTACCGGTTGATCGCCGAAGAAGAGGAACGCCGGGCCGCTCAGAGAGCCAAACTGAAGGCAGGGCCAGGGTAAACTCAGAACGCATGTCCGAGGCTGAACACCCATCGCGAGCGGTTTTCGCCTCCCTTGGGATCCAGCACCCAGGCGTGTTCCAGACGCACAGGCCCGAATGGCAGCATCAGCCGCAGACCACCACCGGCGCTGTGTCGAAGTGAACCGAGCGCCAGATCACTGGTCAGCGCGAAGGCGTTCCCCGCGTCGTAGAAGATGCCGCCCCAGAGCCGCTTGACGATAGGGAAGCGCAGCTCCTGATTGAAGATCGCGACGGCTTGCCCGCCGAGCGACTCGCCGTCGCCGGTCTGCGGGCCGAGCGTGTTCTCTTCGAAGCCCCTCACAGACGACGCGCCCCCGGCATGAAAGCGGCCCTCCAGCAGCAGCAGGGGGTCATCGCCGGGTGTGACGCCCACGCGATACCCCTGGGCCCAGACGACACGCGCGCCCAACGGCAGGTAGTGGTACCAGCTGTCCGTACAGTTTCGCGTAGTCCACATCGGACCCGAGTGTCTGGAGCGCGAGCTCGGTACCGACCGACCAGAAGACCCCGCGGTGCGGATCGGTCAGATCGTCTCGCGTATCGCCGATGAGCGAATGAATGAAGCCTGCTCGGTCGCCCGAGAGTGCCTGACCGGTTGTGGAATCCAAATAGTGCACGCGTTTATACGTGTAACCCCAGATCATGCGCAGGCTGTCCCGCCACTGGGATTCGGCGGCCCCATCCTGCCAGCGTTTCGTCTGCTGGAACGTGGTGCCCCGAATGTGCCCGAGCAGTCTGGGGATATCCGCCACGCGGTCCTCATCGTCGAACAGGAATACCTGCGTGCGCCAGCGACGGCCGAAGAAGGTGGCGGCATCGAAGCTCGCGCCGAGCAGCGCACGCTCGCCACCGACGAGACCATAGAGACGGTACCGGTGCGCGAAGCCGAAGGGGTTCGACGCTTCGATCGCCGCCCCGAACTGAATCGGGTCGCTCGGTTCAGTCGCAGGCGCGTCTCCCACGCCGCCGTTGCCATCGGTCGTGTAGCGGACGTTGTATTCGACCGTGAGATCGTCACGCGGCAGGAGATCGATCAGGAGGTCGTGCTTGCCCGGTCCAGTGGACTCGGGCCGGATCTCGACCGAGCGGAAGACGCCCGTGTCGGCCAGGTAGCGCCGGCTCCGCTGTAGCTCAGAGGGCGTGATCAGATCACCAGGCGCGAGCGTCAGGGCGTTGTTCACAACCGAGCGCCGTGTGTGGCCTGCCCGGGCGATGCGGATGTCGCCGACTCGTGCGCGCGGACCGGGATCGACGCCGAAGCGGACCGCGAGTCCATCGTTGACGGGTGCCAGCACGCTGGTCACACGCGCCGTCGTGAATCCCTGTTCACGGTACCAGGACACGAGCCGGCCCCGGTCCTCGATGTACGCGTCGATGCGGAATGGCTGGCCGACAGCCAACTGAAGATCCGGTGGTGGGGCTCCGGAGGAGCGCACGTCCTCGGGAAGATCGAGCTCGGCCACTCGCGCGGGCGGGCCCTCGTCGATGGGAATGGTGACACTCAGCACACCGCTCGCCGCGTCGAACTTTTCGAGGGGCGCGCCCGCGACAGCTTCGAGAAACCCCTCCCGCGCGTATGCGAGGCGAAGGGCCGAGGTGAGCTGTGTGCGGCCTTCCGTATCGAGCATGCGGAAGAAGGCCGCGTCGTCCGTCGGGGGCAACGCGGCTTGGAGCGCCTGAGCCGTGATCGCGTCGTTCCCTTCGAAGACGAGATCGACTCGGCGTCCGCGCGAGCCACGCCGCACGTCGACGATGACATGTGCCGCCTCGCCCGCCACGGTCGCGCTGGCTGAAACGCTGGCGTTGAAGTACCGATCTGCTCGAAGCGTCCAGCGCAATTCGTGCGCCAGTCGCGCGGCGGTATCCTCGACCGGAAAAAAGCTGTCCCAGCCCTCCTCGACGCGACGCCGTTCCCGGCCGCCGGGATCGTCGCCGCGCCACTCGATGTCGAACCGCGGACCGCGCTGGACGTCGAAGATCACATCGACCCGCCCGGAACCGACATCCCGATCGGCAAACTCCACCGTCGCTGCCGCGTATCCCTGACGCTGGAGCTCCGCACGGAGGTCCCGCGCCGATTCATCGGCACGAAAGTAGTCGAACACTCCTCCCGGTTCGAGCGACAGCGATCGACGAAGACTGGCCTCCACCTCAGGATTCAGACCCTCGAACAGGATGCGCGCGATGCGCAAATCGCGGGTGGTTGCCGGGCGCTCGATGCTGCGCCGCGACCAGAGGTTGAAGCTGAAACGATGGGCGGCCTGGATCGCGTTACCGTCTTCCGAGTCCGAAATGGCGCGCATTCGCAGCTCGCCCGTCGGGCGGAGCTCGACGGTCCAGCGCGGCGCGTTGCGGTCGAGGGCGTTCGAGTAGATCACGAAGAGGTTTCGTCCCACCGGCACGCCGATGTTCAGACGTTGGCTGGGGTTGGTGTCCTGGACGATCAGATCTTCGTCGCGGGAGACGTCGATGAACACGGCGGATCCGGTCTTCGCGTCGAGCGCCCGACCAAGCGAGGCGGCAAGCCGTTCCGCGACAATGGCGCCGCTGTCCGACATGGCGTCGGAGGCGGTCCTTCCTGTGAGAATGAGACTCGCGAGATCACCCTGTGTCAGGTCGCTGCGGTTGCGGGACGAGAGTGACAGGTTGAAATTGTCAACGGGGCCGCTGATGGTCGCGTCGATGAGCACGCCCGTCACCTGCGTGCTGCCCTGGATGTTCAGCTCGGCAGCCTGCGCGGGAAAGCCATCGAGCTCGATGCGTCCCTGAGAGATGCGCAACGTCGCCTGGGAGACCTGCACCGTGCCGCCCTCACGGAGAGCCAGCGTGCCCCGGACGTCCGGCGTCAGGAGATCGCCACCGATCCTGACGGCGCCGTCGACCACGAGCCGAGCCTCTTCGTTCTCGATCCGCAGCCCGTCTTCGAGCCGCATCCGTATATCGAGCTCGGCCCTCTGGAGCGAAGAGGCACCAGCGTGGAGCGCGGCAAGCTCGAGTCCCACGCGATCGAGAGACTGGGTGGTTCGATCGAGCTTTCGGTCATAGACGGCGCGGTGCAGGGCCACGTCGCCCTCGAGGCGATAACGCCCAGCGTTACTCACCATCCGGATTGTTCCCGAGGCGCGACTGCGCAGGCCTTCCGGGTGATTCAGCGGCACGCGGTCAAACTTCAGATTGACGTCGACGCCAAGCGAATCGGTGGTCGGGAGAGTGACGTTGCCGGCGGCGGTGAGCTGCCCATCACCGACACGGGCGGTGACGTCGACGAGCTCGACGCGGGCGCCGGTGGCGCGCAAGGTGCCGGTGAGGCCATCGATGGCGAGGCGCGGCTCGCGCAAAAGGATGCGTCCGTTCTCGACCCGGCCTTCGCCGGTCACGGCGACGCCGTCGGGACCGGTGGCCAGCGCCAGGTCGAGGACGACGGGGCCGCTGACGCGCGCGGTGTCGGCGAGAAACGGTTGCGCGACGGCGAGGTCGATCTGGCCATTGAGACGGACGGCGAGCTGGCCGGCCTGCATCTGGGCAGCGACGTCGAGCGCCGCGCCGCTGGTGCCGCGCAGGCGCAGGGGTGAGTGATCGAGTGTGCCGTCGCGGACATGCCAGGTGACGGGCGCCTCGAGGTGTATCGCCTGCTCGCCGGCGGCCAGGTCGAGGCGCGTGAGCTGCCCCTGCCCGTCGAGCGCGGCGAGGGTGAGCTCTGGCGCGGCGAGCTCGGCGGAGAGATCGACGAGGACCGCGCTGGTGGGCTCGAGGGCGGGCCCGTCCGTGGCGACGAGGAAGGGCGCCAGGTCGACGCCCGTCGCCGTAAGGCGCAGCTCAAATCCGCGATCCGCCGTTCCGAGCCCGAGCCGAGCGCTGCCCGACATCGACACCTCACCACGGATCAGCGTCGCCCGGCCCTCCTCCAACGTGAATGTTTCGTCGGCCAGCCGCCCCCGCAATTGCGCGTCGTTCCATCTGATGCGCTGGAGGCGTCCAGGCCCCGCAAGAAGTTGAAGCGTGCCGTCGAGCGCGGGATCGAAAACCGATCCGGTCACACGAACGTCGACGTCCGCTTTCCCCTCGAGCTCCGCGTCGGGGATCACGGCCGCGAGATCAGACAAGGGCACCTCGCCGCGAATGGTCAGCACGGCGTCGGTGACCGACTCGTCGAGTGCGGCGCGCCCGTCCACGGACAGCCGGAGGCTCCCGGCCGAGAGCGTCAGCCCCTGAACTTCGAATGCCTGGAGGTCGCCCGTCACCGTGAACGGGTCGGCTTGCCACGTCCGGCGCAGGCGGGCGTCGAGGTGAGTGACGTCGGCCTGGTACCGTGCGTCACGCGGCGAGAGAGCCGGAAGATCCATCGACAACCGTCCGCTCAATGCGACGGCGGCATCCGTCTCACTGAGAGCTGGCACAGCCGGAAGCAGCTCGGTGATCGGCAGCTCAGCCAGATCGACCTCGACGTGAAGCGGCCATTCGTCGCGAAACTCGAGCGTGCCGGTCAGGAACGGACGAATGCCGATTCGACCGCTCAGTGCCACCCGCTCACCGTCAGCGGTTGCCTCGAGGGCCACGTCCGAAACCGCACGCTCGCCGTGCATATTCTTGGTGAGCGTCACGGACCCGCGCCCGACGGGCGCACGCGCGGTGCCTGAGACGGAAAAATCGGCGGAGAGCGTCGACGTCACTTTGTATGCGGTGGCCTGCAGCCAGGGCAGTCGCTCGATCGCGATCCCGTCGGCGCTCAGTCGCCCCTCCAGGCTCGAATCGCTCCCGCTCCAGGAGCCGGACGCGTTCACACGTCCGCCAGCCACTTCCGCGGTTGCCTGCTCGAGAATCAGGCTGCTGTGGCTGACGCTGCCCGCAACGTGAAGCAGCGCGGGCGCGCCCATCGCTCCACCACTCGCGCGCGCGTCATCGCCGAGGGCGGTCTGTGCCTCGATGGTGAAACGGGCCCGCGGTTGACTGGCCGGTCCGTCCACCTGGACCCGGCCGTCGATGGTCGTTTGGATGGGGACGGCGTGCCGCGACAAGGCGTCGATCAGCTGGACGCCTGCCACTTCCGCTTCAACCGCCCACTCGCTCTCTCCGTCCAACGGCACGAAGCCCGTCGCCTCGATATGGCCATCGGTTCCCTGCCCCACCAGCGAACTGATGCGAACTCCGGTTGGCGTGATCAGTAGCGTCGTGTTGAGGTCGACGTCGACCTTCTCGACGGCCAGACCCTGAGTGGACAGCCGCGCGTCGAGCCGCCAGTCGGGCAGCTGTCCCGTCAACGTTCCAGCGACGTCCGCGGACCCTTCGAGCGCAAGCGGTGGCACGTGGATATCGGCATCCGCCAGGAGCGCAGGCGCCTCTGCCAGGTCCGGCAGCCGGAGGGTGTACTCGATGGCAAGATCGGCCGGGAAGCTCAGCGATCCGTCCAGCGCGAGACGCGTGTCGTGCACCCGAAGCTCGGGGGCCACAAAGTTCACGCCGCTCCTGGTGAGCGTGATTGCCGACCGTCCGGAGAGAGGCAATCCCGTGCCGGATCCCGGGTTGAACGACACATGGCCGGAGCCGGTCAGCGTGTCCGCATTCCAGTTCTCGATCTCGAGGCGGAGATCCATGTCCGCGTTCGACGCCAACGGTGGTCGAGAGCCCGTGAATGCCGAGCCGAGGTTCGCGACGTCGACCCCGCGGGCACGCACGTTGAGCAGGCTTTCGCCCTCACCAAGAATCACGACGCCATTGGCGGAAGCCTGTCCGCCTGAGCTTCGAAGATCGATGGAGTCGACGAGCAACCGCTGCCCTTCGAAGCGGCCACGCAGGCCGCCAGACAGAGGCCCGCCACCCGCGAACATCAACCTGGGTGCGTCCACCTCGATCGTGCCGGTGGTGGCGTTGCCGTCGTGCGCGGCCGACAGACGGACATCGAGCATGCCTTCGGCGTCGATCGCCGGCGCGAACCCGTGTCAGCAGCGGCGCATCGATTCGTCCATCAACCTTGGCCGTTGCCAATCACCGGCCCGATCTGGTCGATCCGGCCCGCGGCCTGGAGGCTACTTCCGCCGATTGCCAGACGGCCATCGATGAGGTGCAGCGCTTCGCTCGAGAGATCGATCTCGATGGCGGCCTCGGCTCGAGCGCCGACAACAACGAGGTCCACTGCCGGGCGAGCTGATGTCGGCGCGCGCCACACGCGCAGTTCCACGCGATCGATCGTCGTGTCTCTCGAAACGCGCGTCGATCTCGCTCGCTTGCAGCCAGGCCGCTCCGTCGCGATCCCGCACCTCGATCGACAAACGATCGACGATGACTCCGGCGAACCGGCCGATGACCGCCCACGGGCGCGAGGGTGCGATCGGTTGTGATGTGTCTCGGTCCTCCGTGATGACGACGCGGGTATCGGCAATCTGCACGTGCATGCCAGATGGCCGAAGCCTGATGGTCGCCCGCTCGCCTGTTATGTCGAGACCGACGCGCCGCACCGAGAAACCCTCCACCGAAGCAACGCCGAACCAAAGCCGGTAGTCGAGGCGCTCGAAGCTGACCTCGGCCCCGGCCGCGCGGCTGAGGAGCTGCGCGAGGCTGGCACCCGCAAGTATCTTCACCGGAGGAAGGTGGAGAAGGACGAGCAGCCCGCACAGGCCGAGCAGCACCACGAGCACCACGACCACCATGGTGCGGACCAGACGGCGCGCTCTGGACGTCCGAGATCGGTCATCGTGTTCCGGGGCGTCCGTCGTGCTCATCCGGCGCCACCGCCAACTGGATGAGCGCTGCGTGAACCCCGCGATGACGCGGTCGATTTCTTCAGAAGAGCCATGTACCGCCCGGCCAGGCTTGCCTTACCAGACGATGATAAGGGCAAGGAGTGCGATGAACAGTAACGGAAGGCCCACTCCCACCCAGCGATCGATCCGCGCAACTCGCGGCCCGTCGTCGCGCAACAGAGTGGCCTCAGCGGTGCTGATGACCACGCCCACGGCGATGCACGCGTAAGTGAGCACGAAGAGGCGATCGATCACCGTCAGATAGGAGATTCGCGGCAGGTTGAGACTGATGGCAAACTGCGTGGCCACGCACGCAAGGAGCGCGGTGAGGCTGATGGCGAGGCGATCCTGGAAGCTCTTCATGGGGACGGCGAACACGGCACACGAGATCAGGAAGATCAGCGTCACCGGCACGAAGACCGTCCACACGTAGAACCCAGGACGGCACTCAGCGTCAATGTGCACAATGAAGTCCGCGAAGTCGAGTTCCCACCCGGCGAGTTGACTCCGTGCGCCCAGGGCGTCGACGCTGGTTACGCGCAACGCCTCGTAGGTGCTGTCGGGATTGAAGCCGATCCGGGCAGTGTCCGGGACGAAGACCATCTGGTCGGCGGTCCACAGGAACGACTGCACTTGCACCGTGAGCCTCTGCCGATTCGAAGGGGAAGCGCCGGAAGTCGAAGTGCGCGCGAAACTGGGACGTCAGACCGAGGCGGTAGTACACCGACCCATCGGGCGCGATCTCCAGCACGCGATTGGTGACCGTGGGTTGGGCCGTGTTGACGAACTCGAGCTGGGGCCACCAAATCTCTCCGAGGCGGATCGCCGCGGCATCTTCGAGGAAGCGAACCAGGCTCAGCAGCGGTCTTGCTCAAGCACCAGTTCCCCGACTTTTTTCGGCGCGTCGTCGCACTTGCTCGGGTCCGACGCTCGAAGTGTTCGCCCACCGTGCCGCGTACTCGTGGAAGAACTCGGCTTCAGCGATCACGGTCTTTCTGAATTCGTCGAGCAGAACCCGTTCGTTCGGTGCATGGATATTGCTGAATCCGTCGGTGGCGCCCAAGAGCAGGATTTCGGCGTGCGGGACGGCCGTGTGGAGCGCCATGACGAGTGGAATCGATCCGCCCGTCGCGATGGTGACCGTCTCCGCGCCCCAGGCTGTCGAGAGCGCCGCACGTGCCGCGTCATAGGCGGGTCCCGACGTCTGCGCCGCAAAACCATTTCCGGTCGCGCCGGCCGTGACCTCCAGCGAGATCCCGAACGGGCGCAGGTTCTTGAGATGCTGGATCAACGCCGCCTGTCCCTCTTCCGCGTTCTGCTCGGGGTGGACGCGAAGACTGATTCGCGCGCGCGCGTGCGGAACCACGGCATTGACGGCCTTGTCCACCGATAGCACATCCATGCCTGTCACAGTGATGGACGGACCCGACCAGAGCCGCTCGCCCAGCCCGCCGGTGCCGATGAACGGCTTGCCTGGCAGCACTTCGGCCAGATCGCGGAATTCCTGTTCACTGTAAGAGGCGCCTTTCCACTCCTCGCGCCGCAGGCCACGCACCGCCACGTTGCCGTCTTTGTCGTGCAAGGTGGCGATCGCGTGAATGAGCGTGAGCAATGCATCCGGCGCCGCGCCGCCGTACTGCCCGCTGTGCTTGGGACCGGCGAGCGTCTTCACCGTCACATTCACGACGGCCATGCCACGAAGGGCGACGGTGAGAGTCGGCACGCCCGGCCTCACGCTGCCCATGTCGCAGATCACCATGGCGTCGCACTGAAACAACTCGGGATGCTGGGGAGGGTAGGTGTTCAGGGCGCTCCCGACTTCCTCCTGGCCCTCGATCACGACCTTGATCCCGACTGGCGGCTTTCCGTTGAACGCGCGTAGCGCACCGACGTGCGCCATGACGTTCGCCTTGGAATCCGAAGCGCCGCGACCGAACAGCGCTCCATCGCGCTCGGTGGGTTCGAATGGCGGCGACTCCCATTTCGACTCGTCTCCCGGCGGCACGACGTCGTAGTGGCTGTACAACAGCACGGTCGGCGCACCCGGCGGCGCTGGAATCTCGCCGATGACGATGGGGTGGGTGTTCGGGAGGACGAGTGTGTCGACCGCGGTGAGACCGGCGCCGCGAAGGAGCTTGGTGACGAGCTCGTGCGCCTCGTGCACCGGTTCCGCCGAAAAGCTGGACTCGGAGATCGATGGAATGCGCACCAACTGCTTGAGATCCGACGTCAGTTGCGGCATCAGACCATCGACTACCGCCGCCATCGATCGAGCTGCCATATCCTCCGCGTGTGCAAACGCCAGGCCGCGGACAAAGACATGGCCCACGCGCACGGGGCACGTCGAGCCGCGACGGAGCGTGGGTCAGGTCGCTCCCGGACGTGGGCGACGGGTGGCGATCGGGCCGCTGGGCAGCGACTTCGATATCAGATAGGGAAAAAGCATGTGAAGCGGCGGCACCCGATTTGCACTGACCGGGCGATCGCCGAAACCTCCATGACCACCAAGCCCGCATCCGCCGCCGCGGCCACTCCCGGCGGCCGCTTCGAGTTCGATCGCGAGATCGAAGAACGCTTTCTGCGCTATGTGCAGATCGACACGCAGAGCGACGAACAATCCCCGACGTCGCCGAGCACGGAGAAGCAGTTCGACTTGCTCAAGCTTCTGGTGGACGAGCTGACGGCGATCGGCGCAAAAAACATTGGGTTGACCGACTACGGCGTCGTGCTCGCGACGATCCCCGCCACCGTCCCTGGTGACGTCCCCACCATCGCCTTTCTTGCGCACGTGGACACGGCGCCTCAGTTCAGCGGAGCGGGTGTCAAGCCAATCGTCCATCGCAACTATGCGGGCGGTGACATCGTCCTTCCCGATGGCGATGTCGTGCTGTCACCCAAGGCGTTCCCGTACCTGACCGCCAAGGTCGGCGAAGACATCGTCACGGCCAGCGGGACGACGCTGCTCGGAGCCGACGACAAGGCTGGCGTGGCCATCGTCATGACCGCGGCGCGCCACCTGCTGCGCCATCCCGACATCGCACATGGTCCCATCCGCATTGCCTTCACCCCGGATGAAGAGATCGGCCGTGGCGTCCATCCTCGGCTAGCGGGCGACCTGAAGGTCGAGGTCGCGTACACGTTGGACGGTGCCGAGCGGGGCGAGATCGTCTACGAGACCTTCTCGGCGGACAAGGCCGACGTGCATGTGCAGGGCGTCTCGATCCACCCGGGCCAGGCGAAGGACAAGCTGGTCAACGCGCTCCATCTGGCAGCCAAGATCATCGACACGATGCCCCAGGTGACGCTCACGCCCGAGACGACGTCGGGTCGCGAGGGATTCATCCACGTGTACAAGATGACGGGCGGCGCGGCCGCGGCCGATCTGCACTTCATCCTGCGCGACTTCGAGCGAGACGGTCTGGGCGCGCGCGCCGTGCTGCTCGAGCAGGTCTGCGCCACGGTTCAGGCCACCGAGCCGCGCGCGCAAATTACGTGCAAGGTCACCGAGCAGTACCGCAACATGCGTTATTGGCTGGAGAACGACATGCGCCCGATCGAGCTGGCTCGCAGCGCCTGCCAGCAGCTCGGCATCGAACCCTTCTCGGCGCCAGTCAGAGGCGGCACCGACGGATCGCGCCTCACGGAAATGGGCGTGCCGACGCCGAACCTTTTCACCGGCATGCAGAACATCCATGGCCCCCACGAGTTCGTGAGCGTGCAGGACATGAGCTGCGCAGCAGCGATGTGCATCGAGCTGGCGCAGTTGTGGAGCCACGCACCAACGGTCTCGTCCTCGCCGCGTGCGGGTGAACGGAAGGTTTCGACTGAGACCGAGAGTCCCGTGGATTGGACGGGCTGATCGCCGCCTCGACGCGGCTGCTCAGCCATTAACGAAGTGCCCCCTTCGTTGCTATTGGTTCGGGTGGTAACGGGGCGTGTCGTTCATAGTGACGGGGGAGACATGGCCACAGCACAGGCAATCCCGGCGCGCAGCGATCAGGGAGGACTGACCCAGAGGTTGCTCGACGGCGTCGAGCGGATGGGTAACAAAGTGCCCCATCCCGTGCTGATGTTCTTCTACCTGATTCTCCTCGTCATCGTGCTTTCGCACGTTCTCTATCTGATGGGTGTCAGCGTCACCGAGCAGATCGCCGAGCCCGTGCCGATCACCGTGACGCCCGACTACTTCGAGGATACGCTGGAGCCTTCGCTCGCGATCCCGAACGAGGAACCGGAGTTCGAGATTCACGAGCGGACGGTCGCCATCCAGAGCCTGTTGACCGTCGAGGGCATTCGCTTCATCTTCACCCGCTTCGTGGCCAACTTTCAGGGCTTCGGCGCCATGGCGGTCACCTTCATCGCACTGTTGGGTGCCGGCATTGCCGAGCATGCCGGCATGATGGCGGCGCTGATCCGCAAGCTCGTTCAGGTGGCGCCGCGGCAGTTGTTCACCTTCATCCTCGTGTTCGTGGGGGTGCTGGCCAGCATTGCCGCCGACGCCGGATATCTGATCCTCATTCCTCTGGGCGCCGCCGCCTTTCTCAGCCTGGGCCGGCATCCACTGGCCGGCCTGGCTGCCGCGTTCGGCGCGGTCGGCGGGATTTTCATGGTGAACATTCTCATCACGCCCACCGACAGCATGTTGAACGAGGTCACCAACGAAGCGATTGCGCTCGTCGGCGGCACGCCGCTGTCGCTCACGGCAAATCTGTACTTCGCGGCAGCCTCGTCGGTGGTCATGGCCATCGTCGCAACCTTTATCACCGACCGGATTGTCGCGCCCCGGCTCGGGCCCTACCGCGGGGACGCGGTCGCCGAAGGGCAGGGCGCCATCTCGCCCGAGGAATCACGCGGATTGAAATGGGCCCTTTACGGCTTCCTCGCGGTGCTTGCGGTGCTGCTGCTGATCACCGTGCCCCCCGGGGCCCCGCTCAGACCGCCGCCAGGCTCCGACAGCTCGCCGCTCCTCGACAGCCTCCTGTTCTGCATCTTCCTCTTCTTCCTGGTGGCCGGCATCTGCTTCGGTTTTGGCGCCGGAACATTCAAGACCAAGAACGACGTCATCAAGGCAGGCACGACGACGCTCGCCAGTCTGGGCGGCCTCGTCTTCATGTTCCTGATGATCAGCCAGTTCATTGCCTTCTTCAATTACTCCAACATGCCGCGCGTGGCGGCCATCGCCATGGCCGACGGCTTGGAGCAGGCCAATATCGGCGCCTTGCCGCTGCTCGTGGGCATGGTCGTCGTGATCCTGCTCCTCGACCTCATCATTCCGGGCGCGCTGCCGAAGTGGGCCATCTTTGCCCCCGTCTTCGTGCCTCTCTTCGTGCGGCTGGGCGTGGCGCCACAAACCGTCTTTGCGGCATACCGCATTGGCGATTCGCCCGTGAACATCATTACCCCCTTGATGGTGTATCTGCCGTTCGTCGTCACGGTCGCGCAGAAGTACAGACAAGAGCGCAGGCATCGGGACGATCGTCGCGCTGATGCTGCCGTACACGCTGATCCTCTCGATCGCGTGGATCATCTTCTTCGCGCTCTGGTTCTGGTTGGGCATTCCGCTCGGTCCGGGGTATCCGGTTGCGGCGTCGTAGCGACTGGTCACTCCCGTCGGGATCGCCGACCCTCGAGGGATCGAGCTGCCTGTCGTGAGTGACATCACCATCACCTTCCTCGTGCTGGCCGCCGTGGTCCTGGTGTTCATCTGGGACCGGCTTCCAGTGGCCATCGTTGCGCTCGGAACCGCGGTCACGTTGTGGGCCACCGGGATCCTGACGCTCGGGCAGTCGCTGGCGGGCTTCGGGGATCCGACGGTGATCTTCATCGCGGCTCTCTTCGTCGTCGCCGAGGCGCTCGATGCCGGAGGTGTGACGGCGTGGGCCGGCCAGCAACTGCTGGCGGGCGCGGGCCAAAATCGGACCCGCGTGCTCGTCTTCATGCTGGTGCTCGTCGCCGTGGTCACCGCGCTCATCACCGTCAACGCATCCGTGGCCGCGCTGATGCCCGTGGTTGCGGTGATGGCGATTCGCTTGCGCTGGCCGCCATCGCAGCTGCTGATGCCTCTCGCCTTCGGCGCCCACGCGGGATCACTCCTTGCGCTCACCGGGACGCCCGTCAACGTGATCATCGCCGACGCAGCTGTCGATGCTGGTGTGGGGGAGATCGGCTTCTTCGAGTTCGCCTACGCCGGCGTCCCTCTGGTCATCGGCACCATCGCCATCATCGTGCTCTTCGGCGAGCGGCTGCTGCCGAACCGGAGCGCGAAGACAATCTCGCGCGACTTCAGCGATCATGCCGGCACGCTCACCGAACAGTACGGCGTGAAGTACGCGCCGGGCACGCTGCTGACGCGACGTCGGGCGTTGCCGAAGTCGTGATACCGCCGCGGTCGGGTCTCGTCGGCCAGACGGCATTTCCCGGGATGATCACCGAGAGTGGCGATCTGGTGATGCTGGCGATTCAGCGAAAGGGCGAGTCGCTGTCCGGCGAAAACGAGATCACGGTGGGCGACACCCTCCTCCTTCAGGGCACCTGGGTGGCGCTCGACCGCCAGCTCAGTGACCCCGACGTGCTCGTGGTCGATCATCCGGAACTCTTCCGTCGCCAGGCGGTGCCGTTCGGGCCCGGCGCTACCCGGTCGGTTACGGCACTGCTTGGGATGATCGTTCTCCTTATTACCGGCGTCGCGCCGGGGGCGATCGCGGCGCTCCTTGCCGCGGGTTTCGTGATCCTCTCGGGTGTGCTCACGATGGAGCAGGCCTACCGCAGCATCGCCTGGAACACGGTGGTGCTGGTTGGCGGCATGATGGCGCTCTCGGCGGCGATGATCGAAACAGGGGCCGCGAAACTGCTGGCGGACAACCTGATCTACGTGGTCGGCAGTCGCGGACCGTATGCGTTGCTGGCGGGGATGTTCGTCCTCACTGCCGTGCTCGGGCAGTTGATCAGCAATATGGCCACGGCGCTGATCGTCATCCCGATCGGTCTCTCAGCGGCTGCAGGGATGGGGGTATCTCCGAAGACCGTCCTGATGTCGGTGGCGGTCACCTCGGCGGCGGCTCTGCTCACGCCTGTGGCCACACCCGCCAACCTGATGGTCATGGGACCTGGCGGCTATCGCTTCACAGATTACTGGAGACTGGGCCTGCCGCTGCTCCTGCTCTACGGCGTGATCGGCGTGCTCGTCGTGCCGGTATTCTGGCCGTTCTGACGGCCGATCGTTCAGGCCTCGTCACGGCGTGATGTCCGAGCCGCTCAGCTCGCGTGTCTGCAGTGCACGCTCGACGCCGACGAAACGCGTTGGAACACTATGACGGCACAGCGTGACATGTCGGAGCAGCAGAATCCACCGTTCGTATCGACGGGCGTGTTGCCAGCCTCAGGCGAGGTCATCAGCCTGGTTCACGAGGCATACGAACGCTACCGCTCCAGGGACGACGGCGCGGTGTCGCAGGTCTATCCCGCCCTTGCGAGAGTTCCCCGCAATCTGTTCGGTATCTCCGTCGTCAGTGTTCACGGTCAGGTCCACGAGGTCGGAGACGCGGAGCACGAGTTCACGATCATGAGCGTGTCGAAGCCGTTCGTCTTCGCCTTGGTCTGCGCAACGCTGGGCGCCGAGCGCATGCGAAATCAGATCGGCGTCAACGCCACGGGGCTGCCTTTCAACTCGCTCGCGGCCGTCGAGCGGGCCGGTGACGGCAGGACCAACCCCATGGTCAACTCCGGTGCGATTGCGACAACGAGCCTTGTCCCCGGCGAGAGCGCTGAGGCGCGGTGGCGCTTCATCCACGAAGGACTCTCGCAATTCGCCGGCCGCGAGCTGGCCGTGAACAGCGAGGTGTACGCGTCGGCCTCGGCGACCAACTTCCGGAACCGGGCCCTCGCCGATCTCCTCCAGAACTTCGGTCGGCTCGGCGCGGATCCGGACGAAGCGGTCGACCTCTACACTCGGCAATGCTCGCTCAACGTGAGCGCGCGAGATCTCGCGGCAATGGGCGCGACGCTGGCCGATGGCGGCCTGAACCCCCTAACGAAGAAGCGCGTCATCGATGCGTCCACCTGCCACTATGCGCTCGCCGTAATGAGCATCGCCGGTCTCTACGAGACGTCAGGCGACTGGCTGTACGACGTCGGGCTCCCGGGCAAGAGCGGTATCGGGGGCGGCATCGTCACCGCCTCGCCGGGCAAAGGCGGGCTGGGCACTTTCGCGCCCCCGCTGGACGACGCAGGTAACAGCGTCAAGGGACAGCTCGTGGCCCGGTTCCTGTCCCAGCAGCTTGGCCTCGATCTCTTCGTCTCGAGGCCGGTCGAAGTCTGACGACCAGACCGCCATGAACGCTGATCTTGCGGTTGTCCTTGCGCTGCTCGTCGGCGCGATCATGATGTTCGCGATCGGCAGGCCTCGCATGGACGCCGTCGCCCTCCTCATGCTCACGGTGCTCCCGTTCACGGGAGTGCTCAGCATGTCGGAAGCCCTTGCCGGATTCGCCGACGGCAACGTCGTGTTGATCGCCACGCTGTTCGTGATCGGCGAAGGGCTCGTGCGAACGGGCGTGGCCCGCGGCCTGGGCGATCTTCTCATCAAGAAGGCCGGCAACAGCGAGCCTCGGCTCGTGATCCTCCTGATGCTGTTCGTCGGCGGGCTGGGCGCGGTGATGAGCTCGACCGGTGTGGTCGCGATCTTCATTCCGATCGTCATGCGGGTCGCGCAGATGACCGGCGCGGCGCTCTCCGGGTTGATGATGCCGCTGAGCGTCGCGGCGCTGTCGAGCGGGATGGTCACGCTGGTGGCGACGGCGCCCAACCTCGTCGTCAACGGCGAACTGCTTCGACAGGGTGCCGGCGGATTCCACTTCTTCAGCTTCACGCCGATCGGCATTCCCATCCTGATCCTGAGCATCGCCTACATGCTCGTCGCGCGGCGGTGGCTGCTGACCAAGCCGGCGCCCGAATCCGTCAGGGCCGGGCGGCCAAATCTGGCGGCCTGGATCGAGAAATACGGGTTGGCCGGTCGCGAGATCCGGTTACGCGTCACGGACGCCTCGATGGTGGTGGGTCAACCGCTCGAAGCGCTCGGCCTGCGTCGGACGGCCGGCGTCAACCTCGTCGCGATCGAGCGGCCAGGGCGTGCCCGCGCCGCGATCCTGGAACCATCGGCGAAGATGTCTCTCCTCCCGGGCGATGTGCTGCTGCTGCATCTCATCAACCCCGATTGCGACGTGGAGGCGCTCGCGCGCCGCTTCGCGTTCGAGAAGCTGCCGCTGACCGGCGGGTTCTTCAGCGATCGGTCGCAGGATCTCGGCATGGCGGAGGCGCTGGTGGGCTCGGATTCGGCGCTCATAGGCCGGACCGTGTGTGAGGCCAGGTTCCGGACGCGGTACCGGCTCACCGTTCTCGGGCTGCGGCACGGGAGCACGCCCATGCCGTCCGGCTACCTGCAGGAACCACTGCGCATCGGCGATACGCTGCTCCTCGTCGGTTCCTGGAAGGCGATCGACGCGCTCAGGCACCAGGGCACCGACGACCTGGTGCTGCTCGACCTGCCGGCCGAGCGCGACGAGGTCCTTGCCGCGCCGGGGAAGGCTCCCCGGGCGCTGGCCGTGCTGGCGATCGTCGTGACGTTGATGGTGACTGGCCTCGTGCCGAACGTGCAGGCGGGTCTCATCGGGGTGTTGCTGCTCGGCGCGCTTGGCTGCATCGACTTCAAGAGCGCCTACAACTCGATCCACTGGAAAAGCCTCGTCGTCATCGTCGGCATGATGCCGTTCTCGATCGCGCTCCAGCGCACCGGCGGCGTGGACCTGGCCGCCGATGCCTTGACGGCGATGACCGGCGGTGCGGGACCCTACACGCTGATCGCCGCGCTCTTTGTCATCACCTCCATGCTCGGCATGTTCGTGTCCAACACGGCGACCGCGGTGCTGATGGCGCCCGTGGCAATCGCCGTGGCGAACGAGATCGGCTCGTCGCCCTATCCATTCGCCATGATCGTGGCCCTCGCCGCATCGGCCGCCTTCATGACCCCGGTTTCCTCGCCCGTCAATACGCTAGTCGTCGGGCCGGGCGACTACACGCTCGGCGATTTCGTGCGCATCGGGGTGCCCCTCACGGTGATCGTCCTCATCGTGACCGTGCTGCTCGTTCCCTGGCTCTTTCCTTTCTGAGGCGGGTACAGCACGCGTCCCTCGATGGAAAATCAGGAGAGTGGCGCCGGATCTCAGACGTCGATCCTGTCGCGCGAGGGGTCAACCAGGGCCGGCAAGTCAGAAGAGTGCGTGGCTAGCGAGTCAGAAGAGTGCGTGGCGAGCGAGTCAGAAGAGTGCGTGGCGAGCGAGTCAGAAGAGTGCGTGGCGAGCGAGTCAGAAGAGTGCGTGGCGAGCGAGTCAGGAGAGTGCGTGGCTAGCGAGTGCGCGTCCTGAAGGGCGTCATCGGCCATGCCGGTGTTCTGGACGTTCTGACCCACAACCCGCTCCGGTGCGAGCAGGCCGAGATGCCCGTTCGAATCCCTGACGAGCGTGTGGACATAGAAGCACGACGGTGCGGCGTCCATCACCGGAGAGGGCGCGGACACAATCGTCAGGCCCGCACATTCGCCGAGCCAGTCGACATGCCGGTGCCCGTGCATCACCACGGCACGGCCAGCCAGCGCCCGCAAGCGGCGCACGAACCAGTTGCTGTTGATGAGCGCCGTGCCGATGCGCTCGGAGAACGCGTGAGGGCGCCAGGGATACTCGACCAGATGGTGGTGCAGCGCAACGACCCACGAAGCCCGCGGGTACTGGCGCGTCGCGATCTCGATGCCGTCCAGCTGCTCGGTTGACACGACGCCCAGCGCGTTCGTGAACGAGAAGTGCGTGTCGGCGTTCGAGTTGATCAGGATGAATCCCAGACCATCGTCGGTGTCCGGCGGCACGATCATGGGGAACGCCTGACACCAGATATCAATCCACCACCGGGACAAAAGCGGTCGTCCGACGTCGGAGAAGCGGCCGATCCGCGCGAGGTCGGGTTGCAAAGCCTCGGCGAGCGTGACGCCCACCTCACCCTTGTCATGATCGATGACGTGAACGCGTTGCCCCTGGATGGCGCATACCATCGAGAGCGTGCGAACCTGGCGCAGCCGCCGCTTCGGGCTCGTCGGCAGGTCGAGTCGCGCCGGGTTCCCGCGATCGATCACGTTGAGGTCGTGATTGCCTGGCACGATGAGCATGCGCTCGGCCAGGACAGGATGGCGGACGATGGCATCCACAATCTCGGCCCATTCGCCGGAGCGTCCGGCATCCGTCAGATCGCCCGTGATGACAATCGCGTCGAGCGGTTCGGCCGAATGGATCTGATCGAGTTGTGACAGTACCCTCTTCGAGCCTTTCATTGCCGCGCGGCCCGGAGCGGCCCGTTTCGATGCGGAACCCATAGCGCTCGCCCACCGTGTGCAGATCGGAGAGATGCGCGATGCGCCACCGCTTGCTGCCCGGACCCGGCTGAGATGTGATGGCCAGATCGCGAGGCGGCGGAAGCGTGGCATCCGCCATACCCCAGAAGAGCACTACCGCCGCGACGTAGCTGCTGACAAGGAAGACACTGTTGGCCACCACAGCCGGCGCCATGCGCCGTACCGACATGAAATCGACAAGAGTCGGAGCCCAGGATGATTGGCGCCAGGCGAACACGGCCACGGTGACGGCGAGGCCACTGACGATGAGACCCGCGACAGCGGCCATCGCGGCCCGCCTCGAGCCATGCTGCGCCTGAGTGGCGTCACTCGGCAGGAAGACCTCGCCGACGTGCCGCAGGGCTTCGCGCGCGAGGGCGTAGGTCGGTTCGACGATCACCGAGTTCAGCGCCCAGAAGGCGTTTTCGATGAGATGGAAGAGCGTGCGCCCGCCGTACCACCCGACCACCAGGATCAACCCGAGGATGACGAGGACCGAGATCCCGACCTGCGCGGCGCGAACGTGCCCGGCCATCGAGTTGAACCACGCGACCGCGGCAATCGGCGCGGCGCCGAGCACGAGGCTCGGGATCACGAGCAACAGCAGCCAGGCCACAATGAGCTTCGTCCAGCTCAGTTCGACCACGACGCTGCCGGCAAGCGAGAGCAGCGATCGGCTCGTGGTGCTCGAAGCATCGTCCTCGACGTCGCCCCGTCGAGGGTCCGGGAGCAGTCTCACGATTGTCTCCGGACCCCGGCCGTCCCAGCGCGCTTCATCGGGCCGGATTGTACCCCCATCGATCTCCGTCCGACAGTTTCGGAAGATCCGATGATCCCGTGAGAACATGTGGCGTACTTGAGGCTTGCGACCGTCGCGCGGCGGTCGATGATTCTCGGCTTCGAGTTGGAAAACGTCGACCTCACCCTCAGGAGATCCGCTTCATGCGCAAAGCCCTGATGAATGTCGTGCTGATCGTTGCGGCCGCCTCGGCGGCGGTCGTGTTTGCACAAGTCCAGCCGTCCGCCGGAGTCGTCTTCGAGGATGTCCGCATCTTCAATGGCACGACCGCCACCTTGTCGGGTCCGTCACACGTGCTCGTCGTCGGAAATGTGATCAGGACAATCTCGAGCGCGCCCATCGCCGATCCAGCCGGCACGATGGTCCAGCGAATCCGTGGCGGTGGACGCACGCTGATGCCGGGCCTCATCGACAATCACTGGCACACCATGCTCGCGCGTCCCACGCCGGCACAGGCGATTCAGGACGACGTCGGCTTTCTGAATTTTGTGGGGGGTGCCGAGGCCGAAGCCACGCTCATGCGCGGCTTCACCGCCGTGCGCGATCTGGGTGGGCCGTCATTCGGTTTGAAACGGGCCATCGACGAAGGTCTCGCGATCGGCCCTCGCATCTATCCCGCCGGCGCGATGATCACCATCACCGGCGGTCACGGTGATTTTCGCGGTACTTCCGAAGTGCCTCGAGAACTAGGCGGACCGCTGCCGCGGATGTCTATAGTGAACGGCGCCATGGTCGCGGATTCGCCCGACGAAGTGCGACTCCGTGCCCGGGAGCAACTTCTCCTCGGGGCCGTGTACATCAAGTTGACGGCTGGCGGTGGCGTCGCCTCGCCGCACAGCCCGCTGGACGTCGCCACGTTCACCGAGGACGAGTTGCGGGCCGCGGTCGAGGCCGCCGGGAACTGGAACACCTACGTCGCCGCGCACGCCTATACGCCGACTGCGATCCAGCGATCGATCGCCGCCGGCGTCAAGGTGATTGAGCACGGTCACTTGATGGACGAAGCGAGCGCGAAGCTCATGGCAGAGAAAGGCACCTGGCTGAGTTTCCAGCCCTTTACCGATGACGGAACCGCTCCGCCCCTGGGGCCGGAGAACATGCGCCGGCTCCAAGAGGTCTGGACCGGTACCGAGCAGACCATCGCGCTGGCCAGGAAGTACAAGATTCAAGATGGCCTGGGGAAGCGACATTCTGTTTTCGGGTGCAGCCGGAGCGGCCAGACAGCCAATGGAGCTTGCCAAGATGAGCAAGTGGTATAGCCCGTCAGAGGTATTGACGATGGCCACGGCCACCAATGCCGACCTGCTGAAATTGTCGGGCCGCCGCGATCCCTACCCGGGCAAACTCGGAGTGATCGAAGAAGGCGCCCTCGCGGATCTGCTGCTGGTGGACGGCGACCCGCTCGCGAACATCAGACTGATTGAGGATTCTGGCAAGAACTTTGTGGTCATCATGAAGGACGGCACGATCTTCAAGAACCTCCTTCCGTAGGTCGCCAGAGAGCCTTCGCGTCATCACTCCTGTCGGGAGACATCACGATGAAAACGCTTTCCTATGTGGCTCTCGTAATCGCCTACACCTTGGCGCCCATCCCGGCACGCGCCCAAGCGTCTCCTGACGCGCAGCAAGAGATGCTCGTTCGCCTGGTGAACGACCAGCTCAAACGCATCGAGGCCCTCGAGGCGCGGCTCGCTGAATTGCAGCAGCAAGTCACCGTCCTTGGCGCTCCGCAAGTCGTCGGTGTGGAACCGCAGACAGCCGTACCCGAGGAGCCGGACGAACAACTGCCATTCGAGCACGCAGTCGGCGGCGCGCCGCCCATGGACGTGGATCCCGAAGGCCCCGCCGGTGACCTGCCGAGGGCAAGGCCGATCGACGCCTATGGAAGCATGCGCGTTGCCACGGTCTGGGATACCGACGGACACCGTGACATTCGCAACAACGGCACACGCCTGGGGCTGCGCGGCCAGAAGCAATTCATCGGCCGGCTCACGGCGTTCGCGCGTCTCGAGGCTGGTATCAACATGGTCGCCAACGATCGCGCCATCATCACGAGCGGCGATCCTGGTACGCCGATCGGCCAGGGCAGCCAGGCTGTTTCGTCACGACTCGGACTGGTGGGTCTCGAGACCCCGATCGGCAACTTCTCCTGGGGCAAGCAGTGGTCCCCGTACTACGACGTCGCCGAGTTCACCGATCAGTTCGTCATCTTCAGCGGGTTCGCCAACGGCGCGTTTGGCGCAGGGACTGACGGCGGCATCTCGGGCACGGGACGCGCGGAACGGGCCTTCCAGTATCGCGGCGCCACGGGTGCCTTCAGTGGGGGCCTGCAGGTGCAGAGTCGCTCCTCGTCGTCCAACGACAGGAGCTTTGCGGATGCGTGGGGCGCCTCCGCGGTCGTGGACGTGGGGCTCGGCTTCAGTGTTGGTGCGGCCTATAACGAGGTGCGCGACGGCGTGTCCATGCCGACTCCCAACGAAGCGCAGCTCGGAGACGAAGCGTCGCTGTTTGCCGTGAGGTACCGAGCCGATCGGTTCTACGCCGCCGGATCCTACTCCGTCCTGAAACAGCACGAAGTGGACGATCTCGGTCGGCGCTTCGATGGAACCGGGTTCGAGCTGGCGGTGCGCTTCGATCTGACGGATCGAGTCTGGCTCGAAGGCGGGTACAACAACCTGGAGCCCGACTCCGATCATCCGGGCGACTACCTCGTGCGGCTGGGCATGGCGAACGTCGTATACCGGTTCGGTGACGCCAGCCGCGTCTTTTTTGGCGGCAAGATCGAGGGCAGCACGCGATCGGATGGATCCGACCTCGCGGAGCACGCAATCGCCTTCGGGCTCAACTACACCTTCTGAGACACGTCGGCCTTGCGATTGGGAATGGGCGCCAGGACGCGTCCGCCCTTGCTGCCGGCAAGCAGGCCGGCGCGGCGCAGCTCGCGGACCCGGAACGTCAGGGGAAGCTTCGGCCTGAACAGCGAGTACAGGAACGTCCAGAACCCGGGCCTCGGCGTCCGCTCGAGCTGCATGAAGTAGGCATCCGGATTGATACGGGCCCTCAGGCGCTCGCCCGTCGCCTGGCTCATCAGCGCGCGGAGCGCGCACGGAGCGAGAAAGGCCCCGTAGCGGTCGCGCGAGAAAGCGCGAATGTGGTTCACCGGCCAGCGCAGCAACGGAATGCGTGCCACGAACGACGAGAGCATCTCGTTTCTGAGCGACACATAACCCAGGCAGATGGAACCCACTTCGCGAGCGAGCGTGAAATCGAGAGTGTCGTCGACCGAGTCGGGATTGGTCAGGAGCTCGTGCGTGCACAGAATGATGCAGGTATGGTGCCCCCAGGTAAAGGTCGTGGTTTGATCGATCGCTTCGCTCAGATACAGCTCGGGCACCGGAATCCCCACGCGCTTGCAATGTGCCACGAGCAGGTTGTGAATCTCTGGCATCTGAGTGTCGCTGACCACGATGCTCTCTTCCAGCGCGAGCTTGCGTCGCCTTCGGCGGACATAGGTGGCCATCACCGGTGCGCCGATCACGGCCGCCAGCAGAAACTTGGCTTCGCCCGCGTACTGTCCGGCGACGGGAAGACGCTCCAGCAACTCGGTGCCCCAGAAAAGAACGCCCAGCGCGATCAGCACCACGATGACGTCAAGAATCACGATCACCTTGGTGGCCCGCGTTTCCATCGGGTGCCGCAATCCGGCCGGGTCTGGTCCCGAATTCCCCTGGCCCTGATCGGCTGCATCCATCGGCGTTTTCTCGATTTTGTTCAAGGGTCGCTTGTAATACAGTTTAGCGTGACTCATTTGCTTGGATAGGAGGGTGTCGTGCGGGTCTATCTCACCATCGCGTCAGCGCTCTTCGTTGCCGCGATCGGCCCGATTGGGCCAGACTTCGCGGCTCTACAGGCTCAAGCCCCCGGTCTGACGGTGCCTCTGCGCATTTCGGCCTGGGCGGTCAACATGAGCAACATCGCGACCGGGACGAATGCGCAGATGGACATCAGCGTGACGCGATGGACCACCCCGGACGAACGCAAGACTCTAATCGGCACCTTCATGGAGAGCGGACAGGATCCTTTGCTGCGCGCGCTGCAGCGGATGCCGGACCACGGCCGGATGCGCATTCCGGGATGGCAGGGTGCGGATCCGCACCAGGTGCGGCTGGGCTGGACGTTGCGATACGCGTGGAACACGCAGCTGCCCGATGGAGGTCAGCAGATTATCCTGGCGACGGATCGCTTCATCGGCTTCTGGGAGGCGCGCGATCGGCCGCGGACGATGGACTACCCGTTCACGTTCTTCGAGATTCGCATCGACAAGAATGGCGAGGGCGAGGGCAGGATGTCGGTGGCCACGAAGCTCTCCTTCAACAAAGAGACGAATACCGTGGTGCTCGAGAACTATTCCAGCGAGCCGGTTCGCCTGAACCGGGTCAGGATCGAGAAGGGCTGACGTGTGGCGGCGCCCTGCCCGGGAGAATGTTCATGATTACTTTTGCTTTGGTTTTCGTTCTTGCGGCTTTGACTCAGGAAACGAAGCCCGTCGTGCCCGCGGACTCCGTCGAGGTTCGAACGCAGGGGTGCCTGCGAGGCCGGGTGCTCACGGCGACGCCGCGTCCCGAGGGTGAAGGCGTCATGCTCGGACCCGACGTCACCGGCCGGCGATTTCGCGTCGCCGGACCGCGTGAGGTCATGAGTCAGGTGAGCACGTTCGACCGGAACCTGGTCGAAGCGACCGGTATCATCAAGAAGTCGGCGCTCATCGGAGCGCCCGGCGGCCGCGTCACCATGTCCGGGTCCGGCAGCGATCCTAATCGCATGGGCACGGGCACACCGACAGGTACTCTCGCCACCATGGACCTGACGGCGGTCCGCTACCTGTCGGACGTTTGTCCGATTCAGTAGCCTCTAGTTCTTGACGGGTGGGAATACTGTGTTCCAGTCCTGCCGCATGCTGACGACCGTCCATCCCTTGGCAAGCGCCTCGTCCCAGCCGATGTTGAACTGCTGAAGCTTGTCGGTGCGGTCGTACGCAAACTCGCGCGCCCCATCGTCGTGGTGCACGAAGAGGGCGAAGCGTGCTCCAGGACCGGCCGTTGCCCATTGCAGCATCTGCAGGTCGCCGTCCGAGTTGCCAAAGGCGGCCATGGGCCGCCGGCCGATGCGGCTCTGGATGCCCACGGGCTTACCTTCCTTGTCGTTCATCAGGTCGAGCTCGGCGAGCTTGACGAGCACAGGGCGCCCGTCGCGCATCTCGAATTTCAGCTTGCCGCTGCTACCGACGACCTGCTCTGGCGGAATGCCGTAGACCCGCTCGGCCCACGGCCGCATGAACTCGACGCCGCCGCCCGAGACGATGAACGTCTTGAAGCCGTTCGCGCGGAGGTAGTCGAGAAGTTCCAACATGGGCTGGTACACCATCTCGGTGTAGAGCCGTTTGGTTTGTGGATGCCGGGCGGTCGTGATCCAGTTCTGCACCGCCTCCGTGAACTCCTCGGTTGTCATTCCGGCGTGCGTGACGCTCATGATCTGGAGCAGGCCATGTTCTCCCGTCGCCGCGACGCCGGCCATGTCGCCCTTCAGCAAAGACGAGAACGGCGGCTTGGTCGCCCACTCCGGATGGTCCGGCGCCAAAGCCTTGACTCGGTCGAACGCGAATAGCAGTTGAAACGGCAGAGGCTTCTCGGCCCAGAGCGTGCCGTCGTTGTCGAACGTCGCGATGCGCTCAGGAATCGGAACGAAGTCGGGACCGCCCTCCCTGGTGACACGTTCCACGAAATCCACGATCGCGCGCTTTGCCGCGCCATCGTTCCACGACTTCAGCACCTCGGGACCGGAACCGGGCGTGTTCTCCGCAACCGGTGCAATGGCCGGTGTGCCTTCCGCCGGCGGGCCCTCGGAGGTTGGAGCTCCGCAGGCGATCGAGCATGACGCGATCAGAGCAGCGAAGAGACGCTTCATATGAGTGGCCTCCCAGCCATGACATATCGCGGCCTGGATCGAGGGGCGCTGGTGTTCCGCGCAAAACCCTAGCAGAATCAAGGTGAAACGGGCACGGGCCGGGCCGAAGCACGACACGTACCGAATGCCGGCTTCTGCGGGCGAGTGGGAACGTTCAGCTGCGAAAATTCGGGCTGAGGGGCAAGCGCGCGGCAACCGTCGAAAGCGGGGGAGTCTCATGTCCAAGAAGACCGATTACACCTCTGAAGAGTGGAAGGCGATCTCGAGTGCCCCAGTGGCGGCCGGGCTACTGATCTCGCTGGCCGACGCCAGCGGTGCCGTGGGCCTCGCAAAGGAAGCGATAGCCATTGGCCAGGCCATCTCGCAGTCGACAGAGAGCGATGTGCCGGACATCGTGAAGGCGCTCGCCGAGGATGTGAAAAGCGGAGGAGGCCGCCCGGCGTTTCCCGACCTGCCGGCAGGCGATCGGACCGCGACCATGGACGCGCTGATTGGCGCGATCAAGAGTGCCGTGCTGGCGGTCGAGAGCAAGTCACCCGGCGAACTCGACGCATTCAAACAATGGCTCGTGTCGGTGGCCACGAGCGTGTCCCTGGCATCGAAGGAAGGCGGCTTTCTCGGGATGGGCGGGACCCCGGTGAGTGACAGCGAACAGCAGGCGCTCAAGCAGCTGACCGATCTCCTCGGGGTGGACACCGGCGGCACATCGACGCCGTCATGACGCGATAAACGCCTCCAGGTCGGCCGCGACGCGCTCGGGCCGCTCCCAGTTCGGGCAGTGTCCGGTCTCCGGATAGACCCTGAGCGTGGCGCCGCGGATTGCCTCCACGAGCAGATCCTGGTCGTCTCTTGAAAAAAGCGCGTCGTGCTCGCCCCAAATCAAGAGAGACGGCGTCGTGATTCGAGCCAGCTGCCCCCAGTCGTCGTAGGCGAGGATGGCGTCGAACACCTCTCGCCAGAGGCGGGACGGCAGCTTCAGGCTCTCGGCAAGAATGCCTTCGAAGAACGGTTCCGGGAGCGGCGCGTACGCGGTGCCGGCTTGAAACTCGCGGGCGAAGTCGATCGGCACCGGATCCGGAAGGGTCCGCATTTGCGCCTGGACCTGCCGGGTCACCGGGTTTGCGGCTGAGCGGGGTGTACCGATCAGGACCATGCGGGCGATCCGTGCCGGCGTCGTGAGGGCGACACTGCGCGTGACGAGAGTTCCAAATGAGTGACCCACGATGGTCGCCCGCTCGATGGAGACGGCGTCGAGAAACGCCACCGCGTCGCGAGCGAACTGATTGATCCCGTAGCCGTCGTTCGGCTTGTCCGAATCGCCGAAACCTCGCTGATCCGGGATGAACGCATGAAAGCGCGGAGAGAGAAGCGGTAGCACCCTGCTGAACGAAAACCAGGAGTCTGGCCACCCGTGTAGAAAGAGAATCGGTTCGCCGCGAGCATCGCCCTGCTCGGCGTAGTGGAGCCGTGGACCGGTCGCGAGTCGAACGGTCGAGAAACGCATCAGGGCCGTCAGGGTTTCGCCGTCGGCGCAGGCCCCACAGCTGGCACTCTTCCCTGCGACTCGACCAGCTGGCGCGCCAGGTAGTTGACCACCTGTGCGTCACTGCGGACGGCAGTGAGGTACGCCGCGCGCAGCAGCTGCTCTTTGCGTCCGCGAAGGGTCCCCGTGATGCTCTCCTTCACGGCCGGCATCGAGAGGTCCCGTTGCCCGGCTTGCTCGTGGGCGACCACGAGCACGATGGTGTGCGCTCCCCCTTGGCTGACGACCTTGACGTTGCCTGGCTTCGTTTGGAGCACCGCGTCGCGAAGCGGCGCCGACACCTGTTTCAGCTGTGACACGGTCACGAAGCCCAGGTCTCCCCCACGGGGCGCCGATTGAGGATCTTCGGAAAAGTCCATGGCGAGCTCCGAGAAAGAGGCGCCGGCCTTGAGTCGCTCCAATAACATCCCGGTCTTGGCAGTGGCGGCCTGCGCCGTTGTCGCGTCATCGCGCGAGCGATTGGCCAGTTGCGGATCGCGCACCGGGGTGACGGCGATCTGTGCGATGTGATACGCCTCTTCCGGAAAATTGAATCGCGCGCGATTGGTATTGAAGTAGTCGGTCACTTCCTGATCCGTCACGACAATCTTCGACTGGACTTCCCGCTCGATCACTTTCTGTGTGAGCAGCTCGCGCCGGAGTCCTTCACGCATGTCCGCCGCCGTGAGGTTCCGCCGGGTGAGTTCCTGCTGAAAGGCTTCTGGCGTGATCGCCTTCCTGGCGTCCGCGTCTGCCGCATCGATCTCCGCGTCCGTGGCCGCGATTTTCAGTTGACCCGCCTTGGCCACGAGGATCTCCTGGACGATGAAGTCGTTGAGGAGTGCCAGCTTGGCGGTGAGGGCTTCCTCCTCGGATAACGTCTGTGATGCTCCCCGGGCGCGCCGGTACGCCTTTTCGACGTCATCGCGCGTGATCGCCCGGCCGTCGACGACCGCCCAGGTATCGGCAGAGACGGCAGCGGTCGGGGGCGCTGGAGCGGCGCGGCAGGCCAAGGCAAAGCTCACGATGACCAGCGCAATCACCCTGGCAGGGAGGCTGCGATATCTGTTGAGGATGGCAAGGTTCGAATTGGGCATGGGCTGAGGGTACTCCCAATTCACGAGAGGGCGCCTGCGAACCCAGGAAAACTTCCAGAGCAGGGGACGCGGTGGTCAGCCCTCCCCTGCAATGGCCCGGTCGCGTTCCCGGACCTCGGCATGAAGCCGGTCAATCGTCTTGTGGCGCTCGGCGACTTCGGCATGCAGCGTGATGATCGCGCGATCGCGCTCGGCCACTTCGCCGTGCAACCGGGAAATGGTCGCAATGCGTTCGCTCACGTCGCGATGCAGCCGCTCGATCACCGCCACCGCGTCGTCAGACGCGGGCCCGTGCTTGATGTCATCGTCGACATGGACCATGTCGAGCCGGTCTCTGATCTGAAACCGGCTGCCCGGACCGTCGATGCCATCGGTCAGGATCATGGCGGAGGTGATGTAGGCGTTTCGAAGCGCCTCCGCCCGCACAGCCTGCACTTCCAAAGGCAGGTCTTCCCTCTGAAAGAACTGTTCGGCGAGACGCATCAGCTCCTGCGCGCGCGGGAGGCCCCGATAGCCGGCCGTCAGCGAACGGGTGTGGTGTCGCCACCGGGCGACGACGCCCGGCACGCGCTTGAAGGGACCGATTAGGCCCGCACGCAGGAACCAGTCGAAGTCAGGGCAGTAGCGGAAAGAGGGATCCCAATCCCCAACCCTGTCCAGCAACTGGCGTCGGAAGGTCGTGCCAGGGCCAGGCACGCAGTAGAACGAGCGAACGAGATCGACGAACGACCACTCAGGCGTCCGTACGCTGTGGATGTAGCGGCCTGTGTCGTCGATCAGTTCCCAGTCCGCATAGACCAGCACGATTTCCGGCTCAGCCAGCAGAGCGTCGACGAGCGGGCCCAGCAGGCCTGGCGTTTGCGGGTCGTCGTCGTTGACGAGGCACACGAAATCGCCGCGTGCCATCCGGAATCCGCGATTGAGCGACTGCGCCTGACCCGCATTCTCGTGGCGCGCCGTGCGCACGCGCTCGTGGTGCCGCAACCGAACGCGATCCAGGATCGCCGGCGTGCCATCGGTCGAGCCATCATCGACCACGATGAGCTCGGCGTTTCCGTACTCTTGCTGAAGCAGACTCTCGAGAGTCTCCTCCAGGAAGTCCGCATGGTTATAGGTCGCCACGACCATCGAGACGAGCGGGGGATTGGCAGTCATCTGGATACGCCGATCCCGCCGACGGTGGCCTGGTGGCTGTCCGCACCATGATGTCCACCGCCGGCGGCGTATGTCGTCGCGTCGAACGAGCCGGGCGCTACTTCCAGGCCGAGTACACGTGCTTGCCTACCAGGAAAGCCGGATTGGCGCCTTTCCTCGGGACAAACTTCTGCACCCCACCGCGGCCGACCGCGGCGAGATACAGATTCTGCTCCTGGTCCACGCTGATGCCGTGGACGCCCCAGAGCGCGCCCTCGAACGAACCGAGCCCGCCCCAGGAACTGATCAACCGCCCGTTCAAGTCGTACTGGATCAGGCGCTGAATGACCTGGTCGTACACCCACACCCTCCGGTCGGCGTCGATGTGCACGAAGTGAAGGTTCGCGCGGTTCCACTTGAGTGTCCACTCCCGCAGGTAGGTGCCGTTCTCGTCGAACACCTGGATGCGCCGGTTGTTGCGGTCGTTGACGAACACCTGGCGTGTCGCGGGATCGATCGCCACCCCGTGGACGTTGTTGAAGTATCCCGGACGCGTTTCCTTGCCGGCCTCGCCCCGCTCACCCCAGGCCTTGATGAACTTACCGTCCTTGTCGAACTTGACGACCCGCGTGTTCAGGTAGCCGTCAGCCACGTAGAAGCTGCCATCGGGCTGGAACGCCATGAAGGTTGGACGATAGAAATGCTTGTCGTCCGAGGCGTGCACATTCGGTTCGCCGAGCGTCTGCACGAGCTTCTTGCCGTCGTTCGTGAACTTGAAGACCGCGTGGCGGTAGTCGTCCACCAGCCACACGTGCTTCTCGGCATCGTAGGGGCTGATGTAGACCGAATGCGGTCGCCGCAACATCTTGTCCCACTGCTTCCAGGTTTCGACGATGTTGCCGTCGCGATCGAAGATGACGATGCAGTTGTCCCAGGAGAAATCGACTCCAACCTTGCCCGCATCGGAGTCGTCGCCCGGCTTGCCGTTCACCTCGAGCGCGCCCGGCGGGCTGGCCTGCGTGGCGTTTCGTATCAACCCCATGACCGGGAAGGCAAGGTTCGGAGCCACCTGCGGCAGCGGTGTGGCCTCGATTTTTGGAAGAACCGGCAGCTGCCCGCGCTGGATGTAGATCACGCGGTTCGGGCTTTCGGCGAACACGCCCTGGCCCGCGCCGAAGGTCCACTTTTCGTTGCCCGGCACCGTGCTGAGGTCCTTCGGCCAGCCCGACGCCAGGTCGTACGGGCCGAAGATGTCCATCGCGCCCACTTCATCGGGAACGGCCGCAAAGCCGCCCTTGGACGTCTGCTGCCCGTATACCGTCGGCGTTCTGCCGGACGTCAGATACCCGCCCGCGAACGCCACCACTGCAATCGCCACGAGCCAACGCTTCTGCATTGCCCCCTCCATGAATCGCGCACCCCGACGTCGTTGACTCGAGCGCGCGCCCGAGCCAGGAGCGCATGGTAGGCCAATCGCGCTCCAAAAGTCAGCTGTCGTCTGCGACGGCGAGCAAAACATTCGGCAGGACGTTCCAGGAGATGCGCGCCGCCATCAAGACGTGCGCGTGGTGCCGCAGAAGGTGAGGGCGTGCCCGTCAGCACGCCCTCGTTGATCGGAAGGTGCTGCTAATTGCTTGGTTGGCTCAGCTTCGCCATCGCGTCGTCGATGGTGAAGGTGTTGGGCTTCTGGATTGCCGGGAACTCCTTGAAAGTCTCGGTAAACTTCGCGGCGGCCGTCTGCGCTGCGTAGATGAAATAGGCGTTGTGCAAGAGGAAGTCGTAGTACGTGTTGGACGTGACGTCAGCGAACTCATACGGGTCCGTGCGAAGGTTGAAGATTTTCGGCAGCCGCAATCGCACGAACGGCTCCGCCCAGACACCCAGCGTCCCCTGGAGACGCTGCTCCATGAAGACGAGCTTCCAGTTGTCGTAACGGATAGCCAGAACATCGCCGTCGTCGCTGAAATAGAAGAAGAACTTGCGCGGGCTCTCCTTGACCTTGCCGGTCAGGTAAGGCAGCAGGTTGTCGCCATCGATGTGATTCTTGTAGGTCCGGCCGATCGCCTTGTACCCCTTCTTCAGCTTGTCGACGATGTCGGGAGCTCCCGCCATTGCCAGGAAGGTCGGCAGCCAGTCGTGGTGCTGCACGATCCCGTTGGCAACCGATCCGGCCTCGATCCGACCCGGCCACCGCACCAGCAGCGGCACGCGGAAGGCGCCCTCCCAGTTGGTGTTCTTCTCGCTGCGGAACGGCGTCATGCCCCCATCCGGCCAGGTGTTCCTGTGCGGGCCGTTGTCGGTCGAGTACAGGAGGAACGTGTCGTCGGCGAGGCCGAGATCGTCGAGCAGGCCGAGCATCTCGCCCACGTTCTTGTCGTGGTCGATCATCGTATCGTGATACGGCGACTGCCAGTGGCCGGCCTGCCCGAGGCTCTTCTTCTTGGTATGCGTGATGAAGTGCATGTGCGTGGTGTTGAGCCACACGAACCACGGCTTGCCGGCCTTGTTCTGCCGCTTGATGAAGTCCTTCGCCGCGGCGACGAACTCATCGTCGCAGGTCTCCATCCGCTTGGTGTTGAGCGGGCCGGTGTCCTGGATCTTCTGCTTGCCGACCTTGCCCCAGCGAGGCTGCACCGTCTTCTCGTCCTTATCGGTGGCCCAGGAGTGGATCACGCCGCGCGGCCCGAAGGTTTCGCGGAACTTCGGATCCTTGGGATAGTTGTACATCTCCGGCTCTTCCTCGGCGTTCAGGTGATAGAGGTTGCCGAAGAACTCGTCGAAGCCGTGATTGGTCGGCAGCATGTGATTCAGGTCGCCCAGGTGGTTCTTGCCGAACTGGCCCGTGGCGTAGCCCTGTTCCTTGAGCAGCGCCGCGATCGTGACCAGCTTCTCGGACATGCCGATTGGCGCCGCGGGAATGCCGACCTTCGAGAGACCGGTGCGATACACGCTCTGGCCCGTGATGAACGACGACCGGCCGGCGGTGCATGACTGCTCACCGTAGGAATCGGTGAAGAGCATGCCTTCCCTGGCGATGCGGTCGATGTTGGGCGTCCGGTACCCCATCAGCCCGTGCGTGTAACAACTCAGATTCGACTGCCCGATGTCATCGCCCCAGATGACGAGGATGTTCGGCTTCTTCTCATCGGCTTTCGCTGTCTTGGCTGCCATCACGAACCTCCGGGTCGCTTCAGCGACCCTTTTCGAGACCCCGCCGGGAATAGTGCAGCTCCCGTTCGTTGACGAGATGGTCGAGACTTGCGCCAACCCGTTCGACTCAGACGCCGCGACTGCCCGCGCCATGTCGTGGCCCGAATCGGAAAACGCGGTAGCGCGTCGATTGCGCAAATCGTTCCCGTTGTGACGTTTACGTCAACGAGAATTGATGAAGCGCTTGCGATCGCGTGAGCCGGGAGCAAGTCTGGTACCTTGGAGGCCCTGCTCGCTCAGTGATGGTCCTGCTAGCCGAGCGGCGGTCGGACTGGCGCGCGCGCGTCAATAGAATCGCCCGAGGTGAACGATGCCTCCAGCATGGTCGCGAATCGTTCTCTGGCTCCTGGTGATCAACCTGGGCATCTCGCTTGGCGCGGGCCTCTATGAAGGGCGCATCGTCGTACCCGGATGGCTCGCGGCCTCGCCCGATGGCGCCCCTCACTGGAACGCCGAGGCGGCGCGCCGGGACGACACGGGCCTGAGATTCTGGGCCTTTGTGACGACCGGCCCGCTTACGCTGATTACGCTGGCCAATCTGTTCGCGGCGCGGCGGGCATCGGGCGCGCTTCGCCGCTGGTGGCTGGCGGCCGGTCTCGCCGCCCTCTCTGACCGGGTGTTCACCTTCGCCTATTTCATTCCGACGATGGTCTCGTTGATGCAGCAGGCCGATTCACCCGAGGCCGTGCGCCGCGCGACGAGCTGGGTGAACCTGAACTATTTGCGCCATGCCATGGTCTTCATCGCCTTGATCGCGGCGCTCAGGGCGTTCTCGCTGCTCTATGAGGAAGGTGGCGCGAATCGCGCTGCGTAGTCGGCCAATCCTTTCCTGGCCTTCGAGCGTCAGTACGCCAACACACTTCTGGAGGACACATGAGCCAGCAAACAGACGTCAGCACCGCGCACGAGACCCCGATGAAGGCCGCTGAACCACAGCCGGAGCATCGATGGCTGCACAAGCTGATCGGCGACTGGACCTACGAGTACCGACGATCCAACCGATCCCGCCCATAGATGTACAGGAAGCGAGCACGTCAGAAAGCTCGGCGAGCTCTGGGTGCTCGCCGAAGGACAGGGTGAGGCGCCCGGTGTGGGGCCTGCCGTCACTCTGATGACCCTTGGCTACGACAGCGACAAGAAGCGGTTCGTGGGCAGCTGGGTTGGGTCGATGATGAGCAATATCTGGATTTACGACGGCGAGCTCGATGCCTCCGGGCGAATCCTGACGCTCAACTCCGAAGGTCCCAGCATGGCGGGCGACGGCACGACGTCGCGCTATCAGGATGTGATCGAATTCAAGAGCGACGACCACCGGGTGATGTCCGCCCGTGTCATGACGGACGCCGGCACCTGGCAGCAGTTCATGACCGTGGACTACCAGCGGCAGAGGTAGGTCGGCCCGTGTTCGATTCTGGTAGGAGGACCGTAGGCTGGCGCGGGGCTCAGGCAGAACGGGCGCCGAACGGCGCAAGAGGCTTCGTCAGTCCCTATCCCGTCGCGACACAAACGCCGCCGGAGCAGAGAATCGTTACCTGGTGCGGGTGCCTCGACGGCGCAAGATCTCCAAGACCGTTTGAACCGCCTCGTTCTCCTTGTGACGGAGCTCCCGCTGCAGGCCAGGCGTCAGGTACCAGTTTCGGAGGATCTTGAGTATTTCGCCTTCCTGATTCTGTAAGTCGGTCGGACTCTTTGTCGCGAAGACCATCGGCCACCTCTTGGTAATGTCGTCTGCCGCCTCGCTACGATGACGTGTCGCCTTGCCGGTCCGGCACGCCGGGCGCAATCGGTAGCGGTGTCGGAAGCTTCGAGATGTGCCCCCCGGCCACCTCGAGCTGTGCCGTGATCGTGAATTTGTGGCCGACCGGGACGCGCGGAAGACAGCCTTGCATCAGCTGCGCTGCTCGCTGAGCGGCCATCGTGATGAACTCGAACGAATTCGTGGCTTCGGGTCGATTGACCATCGTGCCCTCCAGGGCCCGTGTCGGCGCACGCCAGTATCAGCGGCTTTCCGACGAAGAATCCGACACTCACCCGTGACCGACGGCGTTGATCTGCGGTGGTCGAGAGAGGCGCTTTAATGAGGGCTGGGCTTGAGCCCGGCGGGACGGCCGGGGAACGAGCAACAGGGCTCAGGAAAGCAGACCTCCCTATTATACTGCGTGAGCCGCGCGCCCCCTTTTCCATCGCCTGGCCGCCTGCCGCCCTGGGAACCCGACGGTCCCCGGGCTCCGCTTCGCGGCCCACCCCCTGTATTCCCGCTGTGAGCTTATGATGAGGGGCTTGCGAACCTCTTACAGCAGGACGGAGAAGACGACATGAGCCTCAGACCGCTGCACGACCGCGTCATCATCGAGCGCCTCGACGAGGGCGAACAGCAGATTGGCGGAATCATCATTCCGGATACGGCCAAAGAGAAGCCTCAGCGCGGCAAGGTCATCGCCGCAGGCAATGGAAAGCCAAAGGCCGACGGCAAACGGGTTCCGCTCGACGTCAAGACCGGCGATTTCATTCTGTTCGGCAAATACTCCGGGCAGGAAATCAAGCTCCACGGCCACGAATACCTCATCATGAAAGAGGACGAGATACTGGCCATCATTCAGGGTGGGACCGCTGACACCGGCGCCGCGGCCAGGCCGGCGACACCCGTCAAGGGAGCTGTCGCCAAGAGCAAAGCTGTCGCCAGAGGCGCAGCCGCAAGCAGAGGGAGCGGTCATCGACCCTCAGCGCGCACTCCGGGCCGCACCAGCAGAAGTACCAAGAAGAAGCGCTGATCGCCGTTGACCTCCATGCGCCCGGGGCGGACCGTGTCGATCGTCTTCGCCACGCTCGCCTCGGGCCTCGTCCTCGCACGCTTCTACAACTTCCGGCCGTTTCTCGACGAACCGCACGCCTTTCGACAGGCGTGGACATCGCACTACACGCTCGAGTTCTACCGGTCCGGCATGAACATCTTCCTCCCGTCGATCGCCTCGATGGGGGACTACCGCCATATCCTGATCGAGTTCGCGGTGCCCGAATGGATCACGGCACTCGTCTATCACGCAACCGGCCCGACGCTTCTCGTCGACCGGCTGGTGAGCATCGCCTTCTTTCTTGGTTCAGCCTATTTTCTGTTCCGCATCGTCTCGCTCATCAAGGATCAATTGCTCGCGTGGGTGGCCGTGCTCATCTACATGGCCGCGCCGCTCGGGGTGTACTACTCACGCGCCGTGCACATCGACAGCGCCGCGCTCTGTTTCGGTCATGCGCTGCTGTACTACTTTCTTCGCTATGGAGACACCGGACGGCGCCGCGACTTGATGTGCGGGACCGTTGCCAGCGCGCTTGGCCTGCTCGTGAAGGCGCCGTATGTCTTCTTTCTGATTCTCCCCGCGCTGTACGTGCAGCTTGTGAAGGGCCAGCGGCGCCGGGCCGTGATCTCCGCGGTGGCCTTCGGCGCGGCCCTGGCGGTCGGGGTCTCGTGGTACTTCTATGCTCAATCGGTGAACCGGCGGGCGCCGGACCTGAGTTTCGTTCGCGGCTACGAACCGCCAGCCGACCGTCTGGATATCTACATCGGGGAAGGCGCCCAGCGGTTTCGAACGAATGATTGGATGACAATTCTCAGGCGGCTGCGGCGCGAAATCGCCGTCAATGGGTGGTGGGTGCTGGCGCTGTCGGCCGTGATCTGGCCACGCCGGCTCGGGGCCGTCTGGAACTTCGCAGCCGTATGGACACTGGCCACTGTCTCTTTTTTGCTGCTGTTCTTCGCCGCCAGCGCGATCCACAACTATTATCTGCTTCCCTTCATCGCGCCATTTGCGCTGTGGATGGCCATGCCGCTCTACTGGTGTCTGAGCGCGTCGGGCCGCTCGGCGCGGCTGCTGCAGCCGCTTGGCGTCGTCCTGCTCGTGGCGTATTGCGTGATGGGAGTGAGGTTCGCCTTCGCGCACTATTACCTTGTCGACGGACAGGGCCTGCGCGTGGGCAGCTTCGTGCACGCGCGTACCACCGACCGCGATCTCGTCATCATGGCCTTCAACAACGCCACCGCCTTCGATCCGCGCTACCTTTACTACGCCCGGCGCCGAGGGTGGAGCGTCCGGGCCCGCTGGCTCGAGCCGGCCGACATCGAAGGACTCGCGAAGTACGGCGCAACGGCCGTCGTAACGTCCGATCGATCGCCAGCTCCGGCCCCGACGGTCCGCTACCTCGAGAGTCTGACGCTCGTCGGCACCCTGGATCTGGGCAACGGACATGTCTTTCTTCATCGGCTCCGCTAGGGCTCGCGTCCGCCCGGCGGCGCGACGATCGGCGTGAAGCTCTCGTTCATCGTCCCGAGCCGTCCGGGCACCGATCTGTCTGACATCAAGCGACAGCTTGCAGAGCTCAATCTGTCCGGCCACTCGGCCGAGTTCTTCTTCGCCGAGGGAACGCTGCCCCCGCTGCAGCGCAATGTCGCCATCCGTCGAACCACCGGAGACTTCGTCTTTCTGCTGGATGACGACCTGGTGGTGCCGCGAGATCTGGTTGCGAGAACGCTCGTGCATTTCGACAGCGAGCAGGTTGCCGTGGTTGGCGGTCCGAACCTGACGCCGCCGTCGGATCCCACGTTCGCTCAACTGTCGGGCGAGGTTCTCTCATCACCCTTCGCGACCGGCAGTACGAGCTGCCGCTGGAGCACCGGCGAGCGCGATCTCAATGCCACGGAAGGGAAGCTGCATGGTTGCTTCCTGTGCTTTCGCGGGGATCTCTTGAGACGGTACCCTTTCGTCGAGACGCTGTTTCCCAACGACGAAAACGAGCTGATGTGGCGGCTTCGCCGGGACGGCTACCGCCTGTACTACGTGCCGCAATGCTCCGTCGAGCACAAGCGCCGCGCGAGCTTGCGGTCGCACCTCCGGCAGGTGTACATCTCCGGCCGTGGTCGCGGCGAGTTCGTACGCCGGAGCGGGTTCGAGGGGCAGTGGCTGTTCCTGGTGCCTCTCGCGTTTCTCGGGTATGTGGTGGCGCTGCCGGTGCTGATGCCGCGGAACGCCTTCTTCGCCGTGCCACTGCTCATCTACGCGGCCCTCGCGGCGAGCCTGAGTCTTCGGGCGGCTGTCCGCCGGCGTCGGACGGTCTTCCTTTGGGCTGGTCCGCTGATGTTCGCCTCGCATCTGGCGTACGGGATTGGCCTCGTGAGAGGTCTCATGCTGCCGAAAGCACACAGCGAAACTCCGGTGAGGCTCGAGGTGATGGAAACCATCGAGCCGTCGACCGTCGTTGTACAGGCCGGGCGATAGGAGGAGAAAACATGGGCACGCTTGCGCTCGGCGCTCGCTCGACGATTGCCGCGGCTGCTCTGCTGATGCTCGGGCCATCCGGGGTGGATGCGCACCATCGGATGACCGATGCGCCTGGACAGTCGTCACGCGCCGATGCGTCGGCCCAGTCGGCGGCGCGCGGGATCCGGATGGTCGAGATTCGCTCGTACAACCTCAAGCCCGGAACGCGCTCCCGCTTTCACCAGCTGTTTCTTCGAGAAGCGCTGCCGATGCTTCAGCGGTGGAAGATTGATGTCGTCGCCTACGGCCCATCGCTTCATGATGCGGACTCGTACTATCTGATGCGTGCGTACGAGAGCCTGGACGGCCGACAGAAGAGCGAAGACGCGTTCTACGGAAGCAGCGAATGGCGCGACGGGCCGCGTGAGGCGATTCTCGCCGATATCGCCAGCTACACGACCGTGGTCATCCAACTCGATGACGCGACGGTTCAGGGGCTTCGAAGAACGGTTGAGAACACCCGGCCCTGAAGCAGCGCCTTCGCTTCACCTGTCAAGCGAAGACGACCGGGATCGATTGGATCCGCCACGTAGCCGTAGCGCAGGTTCGTGCGCGCAGGCCCCTCGGCCTCGTAGGCCAGTTTCCGCGCCGACAACCGATCCTCCTCCAGCGCGATCGCCGCCTGCTTCGGATCGATGTTGTACAGGCGGGCGTTGTTGCCACCGAAGATGGCGGTCTTGACGGGACCGGTGGCGTCGCCGAGCGCCTTGAAGCCGTGCTGCTTCTGCATCGACTCCGGAATCTCGAGCCGCCGCAGGCCTTCGATTTGCCACTGCGGCGAGCCGGTCCATACCGCGTCCGTGCCCCAGCAGACGCGCTCGACCCCGAGGCCGCGGACAAGAATGCCCATGAGCGCCGCGCAGACGTTGGGCTCGGCGACGAGCGTGGTGGCAAACAACTGCCCGACGTCGGCGAACACGTTGCTGACGCCGTACTCCTCGGGGATGTCGGCGAGATCGCTCGTCCACGCGATCCGGCCGGTCCTGTTGAACTCCGCGAGGGCGACCTTTGGATCGCCCCCGACGTGCCGATACGCGCCGTGATAGATGACGAAGTTCAGCTGCGGCCAGTCCTTCGCCGCCTTGCCCGACGTCGGCGGCATCGGCAAAGCCGCGTAGACCGGGGAACTGGCGCTCGACGCCCGGCGAGAACAGGCCCTTGTGCACGCAGACGTTCTTGATCCCCGCCTTCACCATCCGCTCGTAGCCGGGGTAGACGACCTTCTCGTCATCCATGCGCCACGGATAGCGGCTGATTTCCTTGTGGGTGTTGTCGCCGATCGTGTAGCCCTTGACCGACTCCGGTTTGAGAGCGAGCCCGGCATCGAGTTGCTCTAGCCAGCCCGGCTGGCCGGGCGTGAAGATGATGTGGGAGAAGAGGCGCCGGGCGCCGGCCTCCTTGTTCACCTTGTCGCGTGCCGCGGCCATCTGCTCGTTCGTCAGGAACCAGTCCTGCGGAATGTCGGACGGCGCGGAGGAGATGAGCGCGATCTTGGTGTCGCTGTCGAGAAAGATCTCCTTGACGAAGTTCGCGTACTTGAGGTCTTCGAGCGTCTGCTCCCGTTCGGCTAGCGCGGTGTTCCAGCCGGCCTTGCCCACGGCCGAGCGCATGCTGACGAAGCTCGTGAGGCGCGTGTCGTCGCGCAGGAAATGCGTGTGCATGTCCATGATGAACTGACCCTTGAGCCCGTCGGCGCGCGCCTGCGCCAGGTCCGGCGTCGCGGCTTCCGTCCGGCTCGCGGCGAAGACGGGGCCGTACACCTCGTTCATGGCGACGAAGGCGGCAGCCATCCCTGCAGCGGTCTGGAAAAAGCGGCGACGGTCCATCCCCTGTTTGCTGCCGAGCTCGTCGGCCATCGCCAGGAGCCGCGCTTCAACTTCCTGCTGCCGGCCATTCTGCGGATCGGGATAGAACTCGTCGCTCGAGACTATCTGGGTTGGAATGGGCGTGTGGTGCCTGATGAGCTCGGATGGCACCAGTTCCGCGAGCTCCTCGTCGGTCAAGACACCGCTCATGCTGGATCCTCCATGTCTCGAAAAAACAGTCAGGCGCGATTCACCGCGGTGGTTCCTCGCGTGACGATCGAAGTGGCTCGGTACCTCGGCGAACGCGTCGTCCGGGAAGCAATACATCCAGCGCTCGCCGGGCTCGGCGGACGCGATCACGGCATGGTGGCTCGATCGGGCGTGCGCGCTGGCGTGGCGCTGGGGCGAGTTGTCGCAGCAGAGCGTCGTGCCGCACTCCTGGCACGTCCGCAGGTGCACCCACGTCGATCCAACCTTGACGCAGTCGTCGCACTCAGGCTTCGTCGCGTGCTTCACGCTGGTGATTGCGCCGATGTGATCGCAGGGTGCCTTCGACATCGCTCACCTCCTCATGCCACTAGTAGCGGCCGAATCTTCCTCAGATCGTCCAGATCCTCCAGAGCATGCACAATCTGGATGAGCTCCTCGGCGCGCCTGGCGCCGAGAACCGGTGCCATCAAGTCGCGCGCCTTCGCGTTCACTCCTTCCGTGTCGAGCGGATTCTCCTTCGTCCCTGGCGCATGGCGGGTGAAGTGACTCACCTTGCGGCCATCGCGGAGCGTCACCTCCACGAAGCCGCTCCTGGGCGCATCGGGGACGACCAGCGACTGATCCGCAACCAGCTCGACCCGCTCTTTCACCGCGCGAACGGCAGGATCCTTCATGCGCTGGTAGGAGTGGCTGTTCTCGAAGGACACGGTGCCGTCGATGAGCGCCACGCCGATCATGTGCTGGAGATTGACGTCGGGCATGGCCCGGTCGTTGACGATTCGGGCGCCGTCGGCCGGCAGTCGAACGAGGATGTGACGAACGTTATCGGGCGTGAGGTCGTGTTCGCGGCGCAGCTTCAGCAGAGCATCGAGCGGCGCCTGGATGGGATATCCGACCGAAAACGTCTTGATGGCCGTCTCTTCGACGAAGAATCGTGTGCCCAGCCCGGCGATCATCTCTTCCGGCCTGGGTTCCGTCGAATAGGCCTCGATCAGATTGTGCTCGCCGTCGAGCACGTCCGAGACGCCGGTGAATCCCATCTGGACCATGATGGCGGCGGTCACGCCGTTGCGGGCGCCCATGCCGCCAAAGTCGAAGGCCTTTTCGATGTGCTCGGCGTCGCGCGCCCAGCTCCAGATTCCGGACACCTGCTGGGCGGCGTACGACAAGGCGTATCGCATGCCCATTTCATCGAGGCGTGCGACTGACGCGGCGGCCGCCGCGGCCCCCATTGTCGAGCTCGGACCCTCGGCGCTTCGATGTGCGGCGCGGACGAGATCCGGGCCGAGCGCCAGAAGAAAGCGGCAGCAGACGTCATACCCCAGCGTGACCGCTCGCAACAAATCCGTGCCGCTTCGGTGTTCGCGCTCGGCCATTGCCAGAGCAGCCGGCACCACGGCACAACCGGGATGCGCTTTGGTGACCGGCTCGAAGTCGTCCGTCTCGTCGGCATGGCCGAACATGCCGTTGGCGAGCGCCGCATTGACGGCCGAGGTCGAGATGTCGGTGGCCAGAACGGTCGCCTCCTCGACACCGCCTTGCGCGCGCACATACGCGATGGCCTTTTCGCCGGGCTTGAGTCGCGCACCCGAGACCATGGCGCCCAACGTGTCGAGGATGCGGTGCTTGGCTTCGCGCGCGACGCGCGGAGAAAGATCCATGTCGCGCGCTTGCAGCATGTAGCGCGCGAGAGTCTGGGTGACGTCGGAGCGAGCGGCCGCGCGTACGCTCTGGCCTGAGGCATGATTTCCCGCGGCTGCGTGCCTGGCGGGAACCGCGGCGGCTGCGAGAAGTCCCGCGCTCCGCAGAACGCGACGTCTCGTCAGCGTCGTGGTCCCGCTCGACCGACCCGCGCTGTTACGCCGTTCCTTCAAAGTCGACCTCCCAGAAGGCGCCAACCCATCTCAGTGGCGATTGTAAGGGCGAGATTGACGACATGCCAAGCGTATCGCCGGGCCGGCCGGCCGTCGCGCTGATTTCGTGCTGCTCGCACCGTGCGCCGCTGTTGGGAATTCATGCGGCGTCGAATATGCTGTCCACGCCGTTCGGTACCAAAAGTTCTGATGCCCAAACCGACCATGAGCCAAGCGCGCGCGGACGATCGGCCGGCCGTCAACAAACCACACCAGGTGCTCTTTGCCAGCCTGATCGGCACGACGATCGAGTTCTTCGATTTCTACATCTACGCGACGGCGGCCGTGCTCGTGTTTCCGCAGCTTGTTCTTTCCGGCGTCGGATCCGGCGACGGCAACATTGGCGTCGCTCGCGACGTTCGCCATCGCCTTCCTGGCGCGCCCGATCGGATCCGCGCTCTTCGGCCATTTCGGCGATCGCGTGGGCCGCAAGACCACGCTGGTTGCCGCCCTGCTCACCATGGGCGTGTCCACGGTCGCCATCGGCGCGCTGCCGACCTACTACTCCATCGGTGTCCTGGCTCCGCTGCTGCTCGCCATCTGCCGTTTCGGCCAGGGTCTCGGTCTCGGCGGAGAGTGGGGCGGCGCCGTGCTCCTGGCGATCGAGAATGCGCCGCCAGGAAGACGTGCCTGGTACGGCATGTTCCCGCAGCTCGGGGCACCAATCGGATTCTTCTTTTCTGGCGGCGTGTTTCTGGTGCTCTCCCGCTGGCTCACCGACGAGCAGTTCTTCGCCTGGGGCTGGCGCATTCCCTTCCTGGCGAGTGCGGTGTTGGTCCTCGTCGGACTCTACGTCCGTCTGACCATCACAGAAACCCCGGTGTTCCGCGACGCCCTGTCCCGACCGCGAGCGCGTGAAAGTGCCCATGCTCACGGTGTTCCGGGATCACGGCGGGACGCTGATCATCGGCGTGCTCGTCTCGCTGTCCACGTTCGTACTCTTCTACCTGATGACGGTGTTCGCGCTGACGTGGGGCACGAGCGCCCTGGGCTACAGCCGAGAGAGCTTTCTGCTGATTCAGCTTTTCGGCATCCTGTTTTTCGCGGTGACCATTCCGGTGTCGGCTGTCCTCGCGGAGAGGGGGCGTCGCCGGACGCTCATCTGGGTGAGCGTCGCCATCGCTGTCTTTGGCCTGGTGATGGCGCCAATGATGACGGCGGGAACTCCTGGCGTGCTGCTGACGATGGCGGTTGGCTTGTCACTGATCGGCTTGAGCTACGGCCCGCTCGGTACCGTGCTGTCAGAGCTCTTTCCGACGGCGGTGCGCTACACGGGCAGCTCGCTGACCTTCAATCTGGCAGGCATTTTCGGCGCCTCGCTGGCGCCGTATGCGGCGACGTGGCTCGCCACGAACTACGGTCTGCAGTACGTCGGTTACTACCTCTCGGTCTCGGCCGTCCTCACGCTCATCGGGCTCGTCATGATGCGCGAAACGAAAGACGACGATCTGGGTGCCGTACGCGCGACCTGAAGGTCGATTTCCCCGAGAGACGAGGCTGCGGCGATCGATAAAGGCAGGAGGTGTCGAATGCCCTGGTCAGGCTATCCCGCGACCGAAGTCACGCAGCTGGAGTTTTCCGAGTGGATCTTCTCGCTCAAGCCCAAACGCGAGGTGCTCATCGGGTATTCGGTCCGCGTCGCCGGTGGGTGGGAGTTGTTCGGCAACGGGCATTGGGTGTGGTTCACGGGTGCGGTCCGCAGCTACAGAGGCGCGGTGCAGATCGTGTCGCAGTGGGCCGAGGCGGAGTCTCTCGGCGCGCGAAACCGCATCTGGCACTGGGTGCACTGGCGCAACCCGCTGGATGTCGACGTCGTGGCGCAACCCTACTTCGTGCTCGTGCCGCCTCTCGCACCTGGCTATTTGCCGCAGATGGAGCCGCTGTCCGCGAAGAAATCGCTGTGGACGATCGTGGACATCACGAGCAACGCCATCACGGCCATTGGCACCGAGTGGGGAGGCGGGTCGGAAGGTGATGACGGTGACGGCGATGACGGTAATGACGGCGGCGACGGAGATCAGGAGGGCGGCGGAGACGGCGGTGGCGAGGGACGACAAGGCGGCATGAAGACGCTCGTAGCATTGCGGCCGCTCAAGGGCCAGCGTGTCCGGAAGGTCGAGTTGAAGGCCGACTTGCGGTATCTGCCCGTGCAGGCGCTCTGGAGGCACGCGGAGCGGCTCGTCGCGAGATCATCCCGCGCAGAAAAAACCCGTCGCGGCGCAGAACCTTCTCGTGGGAGGCGCGCCCGGCCTCGAAAATGACGCGAATCCTTCGTCCGTGCGCCAACGCGAGCGCACGACGCCGCGGCTACTTGCAGTGCGGGTGGCCGCACTGACAGATGAGCTCGGTGCTGCTGCCTTTCATCTCGCAGACCGCGCTGCAATACTTCCCGAACGCGCCGCCCTTTTCGACCGTGCAGGTGCACGGTTCGTGTGCGCACTTCGCCGCCATGCACGCCCTCCTTGCTTAGACCTGTGCATTGTCGCAAGCAACCCGCGCGGGGGCGAGATCATTGTGTGGCTGGGCTGGACGGCGCAGCGGAAGGCTGCTGGCTGACGTAGTACCTGCTGGTACATGCCGCGCCGGAACAACCACCCGCCCAGCGGACCGAGCCAGCCAAGCACGTAGTACATGATCCCCAAATCCATGAGCTCAATCAGATTGCCGTCGAAGTCCCGGGCGAAGAAGAACGAGTGCCCGCGGGGCGACCGCTCGGGCTGACTGACGCACTCGACGCCCTTGCTCGTGAGATATGCGTGCCACTTTGGAAGGTTCGTGACATTGAACGAGAAGTGCGTCAGACCCACGCGATTCCATGGGATCGCTGCAGGCGGCAGCCGCGGCTGAAATTCAAAGATCTCCATCACGCCGCCGCCCGGCACCCGAATCCAGCCGATCTTGCAGCTGACATTCGCCCCCTCCACGCCGAAGAAGGTGCGGACCCGATCCGGGGGCGTGTCGGCCACCCCCACGAGGGGGCATCCGAAGACGTCCCAGTAGAACTGCACGGCCCTGCTGAAATCCGAGACCGTGATGCCGACGTGGCTGAACGATCGCGCCTTCATGTGAGTTCCATGTCAGCTGAGGTGCGCGGCCCTGATGTGGTCTGCCACGCGCAGGGCCTGCGCCACGATGGTGAGGCCCGGGTTGACGGCTGCCGCCGAGGGGAAGAACGACGCGTCGACGACGAAGAGATTGTGCAGGTCGTGGGCCCGGCACCAGGGGTCGAGCACCGAGGTGCGCGGGTCGGTGCCGAAGCAGAGCGTCCCGCACTGATGCGTCGTGTTCCGGATGCCGTGCGAATGAGTCATGACTTTCCAGAAACCGATGCGGCGGAGCAGCCGTGTCAATTCCCTCACCAGCTGGCGGTGCGCCGCGACGTTGGTGGGGCGGTAGCGAAGATGAATGCGCCCGTCGGGCGCGAGCGTCACGCGGTTGTGTTCGAGCGGCAGGTCTTCGGACATCGCGAGCCAGTCGACGCCGCGCGAGACCCATGCCTGGTAGGCCCACAATGGAATCCTGGGTTCCACGATCTGCGCCATGACGCCGTGCGTTCGTCCCTGCGACTGGATGTGGCCGAGCGGGTACTTCGTGCGCGGCCCCTGAAAATAGAAGTCGTTGATGGCCACCGTCTTCTGAAAGACCGTGTCGTTCTTCCGGAACGGATGGAAGCCTTCCAACATCGTCGCGAGATGGGCCATGTAGCGCTTGCCCACCAGCCCTGACGAGTTCGCCAGCCCATGAGGATGGGCGCTGCTCGCAGAGCGAAGCAGCAGCGCCGCCGAGTTGACTGCGCCGCACGACACGACGAAGAGCGAGGCGCCAATCCGTCGCGTCGTGCCGTCGCGCTCGACTTCGATGGACTCGACGCGCCTGCCCGTTGGATCGCTGATCAGGCGGCGCGCGTGTGCGTTGGTCCACAACTCGACATTCGAGTGCTCGAGCGCGGGCGCCACGCCGCAGACCTCGGCATCGCTCTTTGCGTGAATCCGGCACGGAAACGAATTACACGTATTGCAGAGCACGCAGCCACCCGGCTCACCGGGACGAATGAGCCCGAGCGGAAGGTGGGAAGGATGGAGTCCCTCATCTTGAAGCGCTTCCACGATGGCCTGCATCTGTGGTGCGTGCGGGATCGGGGGGTAGGGAAACGGCCCGCGTGAGGGCTCCGTGGGATCGAGGTCGTGCCGCCCGTGCACGTGGTAGAGACGTTCGGCGCGGTCGTAGAAGGGCGCCAGCGTGTCGTAGTCGATCGGCCACGCCGGCGAGACGCCGTCGAGGTGCTCGACGGCCCTAAAGTCGTCCCGCCGGAGGCGATACAGCACGCTGCCCCAGAATTTCGTGTTGCCCCCGACGCCGTAGTGTGTGTACGGGAGGAACTCATGGCCCGCCGCATCGAGCCAGCGTTCAGTGGTCCGATAACGCAGATGTTTCCAGACCGCTTCCGGATTCCAGTTCTCGGGCTCCTGGGGCACGCGCCCGCCGCGCTCGAGCACGAGAACCTTCGCCGGTCCTCCGGCCAGGGCCCGCGCCATCGTCCCGCCGCCGGCGCCGGTGCCGATGATGATGACGTCGTAGCGATCTTTCACTGCACGACGCGTCCCTCGACGCGCCCGGCACGCGTGGCGTCCGCTGCCAGGGGCCCGGCGCTCGCGTAGACCTGATCCATCAGCCGCTGATCGTCGGCCGCGCGCTCGAGGCTCATCTCGGGCACACGGCCTTCGGCGATCGCCCGCCGGAAATCGCGATACATCGCCTGATAGCCGCGGATGTCGCGAAAGCCAGGGCAGATGACGCGTGGCAATCCCGCGCCTCTGACCACGACGAACGCGCCGTTCGATTCGAAGGTGATGATGCCGCGCCGGCCGAAGAGCTTCGAAAGGCGAAGTCCCCGCAGCAGCGACGGGATTTCGCGCGAATAGTACAGGGATCCGACGGCGCCGTTGTCATACCGGAAGGCCACCATCATGCTCTTGAGACGCGTGTCGGCCCCCTCGCTGGAGAGGGTGGGCCGAAGTCCGTGGATTCTGGTGATGCGCGGTCCCAGGCTGCCCGCGAGGTGCAGCCAGTGGATACCCTCTTCGAAGAACGCATCTCCGCCGGCCATCGTATCGTCGTTGCGCCAGTCGTCGGCGGTCTTCAAACGATGTGCGATGGTCGTGAAGTGCGCGAACACCATCTCACCGATGACCCCGTCGCTCACCAGCCGGCGAAGACAGACGGCCAGCGGCTTGTAGTGATCGTTCTCGCCGACGAGCACGACGCGTGATGCCCGGTCGCGCGCGGCGATGACCGTGTCGTAGTCCTCGCTCCGCAGGAACGCCGGCTTTTCCACCAGGACGTGCTTGCCGGCCGCCAGCGCCTGGAGCGTGAGATCGAGATGGAATCTGGGCGGCACTGCAACGACGACCGCATCGATCCGCGGATCGTCGAGCGCGGCGGCGTAGCCGGCGTAGCTTCCGCTCCCGCCGAAGCGCTGGCAGAACGCGTCCGACTTCGCTTTGTCACGGCTGGCGAAGCTGCACGCGACCTCGTTCCTGAGGGCCCGCAGGTTGCGGCTGTGCACGTCGGTGATGAAGCCACAGCCCAGAAAGGCTATGCGCAGGGGTTCTGGCAAGCCTCCATCATAACGTGCGGCCGGAATCGGTCAGGCAGGGGAGGGCGATGCGGCGCCGCGAACTTGGCGAGGGGCGCGCACGATGCGCGCCCCTCGCTCGCGTGAACCGTGCGGTGCTCAGTCGGTCGTCGATTTCGCCAGTCGCACTTCCTGACCGACGAGCTTTGCGGGATCGGCGCCCGCCTTCGGGCGGAACTTCTGGACGCGTCCGTTCTGAACTTCAGCCACGAACAGATTGCCTTCCTGATCGACCGTCATCTGGTGCGGTCCCCAGAGCCGCCCGGGGAGCCCGCCTGCCTGACCCCAGCCGTACAGGAAATTTCCGTTGAGGTCGTATTTCAGGACGCGCTGCGTTCCGCCATCACCCATCCAGATGTACTGGTCGTCGGTGATGAGGTGGTAGTACGGATGCGAGTGAGCCTCGGTCGGCCAGTGGGCTTCGCGTGTCGGGATGATGCTGAGGAACTTGCCGTTCTCGTCGAACACCTGGAACCGTTCGTGCTGCCGATCCACAACGAAGAGCCGTCGGTCCTTGCTGATGGCGATGCTGTGGACCGTACTGAACTCGTTGGGACCCGGGTTCTTGGGGTCGACCGGCTTCTGTCCCCAGTCCATGATGAACTTGCCACTCGGATCGAACTTCGCGACGCGCACGCCGTGATACCCGTCGCTGATGAAGAACGTGCCGTCGGGCAGCCAGGCGATGTCGGTCGGGCGGGCGAACATGTTGGGCCCGCGTCCCTCGACGCCCATCTGACCGAGCGTCATCACGAGCTTGCCGTCATAGGTGAACTTGAAGATCTGATGCAGGTTGTCGTCGATGACCCACACATGTTTCTCGGGATCGGACGGGCTCATCTTGATCTTGTGAGGCCCGCGAGGACCGAGCGGCGCCTTCGGCTGATCGAAGAGCTGGTCGTGCTGAGGCCACGACTGGATCATCTTGCCGTCGCGATTGACGACGAAGATCACGTGCTTGAATTGCACCCCGTCCTTTATGCGCGGCCCCGTGGCGGCGCCGGGTGAGGGGAGAATCTGCGCGTACGGCGTCCATGGCTTGGCGCCCTTGGGCAGCGGCAGCTCGCCGCGCTGCGCAATCCAGATGCGGTCCGGCGTCTCGGCGTAAACAGCCGCCTGCGAGCCGAAGGTATAGCCCTCATGTTTGTGGTCGGGTGCGTCGGGAAGCGGCTGCAGCCAGTTCTCGACGACTTCATAAGGGCCGAACAGGTCCTGTCCGCCCTTCTGCGCAGACTCGGTGGCTGCAGCGGGGGCTTGAGCTGCTTCAGCCTTTGGAGCCTCGGCGGGCACGCTATTGCACGCCGTCAAGGCGAGAGCCGCCGCCAGCGCCGTTCCGGCAGCCAGATTCGGGAGTGACGAACGTCGTGGGCACATCGTGGATGCTCCTCTCGTTACCGGGTCGCTGACCTCGTGGCAGAACCTGGACCGCAAGGGACGTCTTTTACGGCAGCCCGAATTGTATCGGGGCTGGATTCCCGGAAGCAATGGACAAACGATCAAGGGGTACCCCCCGCGTCTGAGGACACCCCGGGCGCTGGCCGCCGCAGGCGGCTGAACGGTGAATGCACGAAGAACCAGGAAGTACTGGGAAAAACTGGGAAAACCAGGCTCGACCCGCCGGCGTCGGGCGGGCGACTACCGGCGGAAGCGGAGCGTCACGTCGCCGCTGGTGATGGTCAGGCGACCATCGGTCTGGGCGAGTGATTGCGCGCCGTCGAGCGCCATCGTGAAGGCATTGTCGAGCGACGAGGTCCCACAGTAGGCCCGGGTGCACGCCAGTGGACCGACGCTCAAAGCGTTGTCGGTCAGCGAGTAGCTCCCGCCGCACGCGTTGCAGTCCGACTTCACCTCGGCGCGACCATTCGCCGCCAGGCGCAGCGTGTAGCGCGACGGGTCTGAAATCGTGACGGGATCGGTTGTACCTTCTTGAAGCGAGACCAGCTGCCAGGTATCGCTGCTGACGTCGGATGGGCCGGTCACACTACCGCTGCACCCCATGGCCCCGAGGGTCGCCGCGAAGAAGAGCAGGTGAACACACTTCATGATTCTGGTCCGTCGTACGCGCGTCGCATGAAGGAGCACCGATGGCACCGACGGTGGCTGTGCGACGTGTTGTCGAGCGCTCAACCTCCAATTATCCCAGAAAAAGCAGCTCGCTGGGCGGTCTTGACCTGGATCAAGATCCAACAGCCGCTTCAGAATGGTGAAGCGCTGAATTCGGCAGGTTTGGCGAGACAATAGCCTCAGGCGAGGATGTCGCCGCGCAATCGATTGGACTGTGGCGTTTCGTCGGTCTACCGACTGAAGGGAGAGCTGATCATGGCGAAGAGAGGCGGTATCGGAAACCGCGCAGCTGCTCTTCGGGCTATGACGGGAATCGAGACCGTTCTTGGGGCCGAGACGGCGAATCTCCGGCGGCTGGAGAACGATCGCGGCGCCAGGGAGAGGGCGGCGGTCTTCGCCTACCTGGAGGGGATGGAGGAGGCGGGCGCCACCCTTGCGCGCCTGCCGATGGGTGCCGGCCTCCTGTCCGGCGAGGAAGAGCACACCGTCACGAAGCGACCGCCGCGGCAGGCGTCTGGCGCGGCGATGAGTGGGATCGCGGGTCTCGACGACATCCTGACCGCGACGGTGAACCGTCCCTTCGCGACGCTCAGGCCGCCTTACACGAATTCGTGGACGTGGACGAAATACATCCACTACGCGCCCGGTGAGTTGTCCGTGTACGCTCACAAGGCTACGGGAAAATTCGGATTCGACATCGCCTCGTCGCACGACTCCAATCAGGTGAACAAGAGCCGCGCGCGGGCGGCGATCGGCGTGCTCTTCCGGCCCACCGAGCTCGGAGTGCTCGGGATCCAGCCGAAGGTTGAGGTCAAGGAGGAGTACTACATCCACTGGCACATGGCCCAGGCCCGTGCGTACGGCTGGACCGGCGTGCTGGTCCAGGCGTTCGACGCCGCGACCGACGAACTGGTGGCCACATCGGTTGACAGGAGGCACGTGGAATTCAACAAGAGCGGCGGGGGAGGAGGCGCAGTCCCGATCGAAGACCTGCTTCCGTCGACCGAAGTCGACTTGTCGTGGCCGCCTGCCGGGTCGCTCTTTGTCTTCCCGACCCGGTGGTATGCGATTTGGATCTGGTGCGGCGGCGGAATTCGGGCTGCGGGCTGGCAGACCTACCTCGGCTCGAATGTCGGGTCGGACGCCACCTCGAGGCTGGACGTCACGGTCCCTTCGATCGCGCTGTTCTTCACGCCGGTGGAAGAGCTTCTCTCCGCCCAGTTAGACCGGCCGGGCAGGAAACGTTCCGGACGTCCCAGGAGAGGCTGATCGGATGATCTCGCGAGGCTGGGCGCTCTCTGGGCTGCTGATCGTCGGCGCCTTTCACGGTGTGTCGCTCGCCGGCAGCCCCGGTGCGCCTGCCGCCCTTGTCGACGCATGGGAGGATCAAAGGCCCACTGCGGCCGCGGACCTGACAGCCGGCGAGCGGGACGCCTTCGCGCGTCTCGCACGTCAGACAGGTGGCCGCTTCATTTGGTCGTCGAATCGCGCCGGCAACCACGATCTTTACAGTGTCGATCTCAAGACGCTCACGCTCGAGCGCCTCACCACGCATCCGCATGTCGATTACTTCGCGCGGGTGTCACCCGACGGGCGCTGGATTGCGTTCGTCAGAAGCCGGCGGCCTCGCGTGTCGTTTCGCGACGCCGGGGGATGGGACCTTCACGTCATGGCCGCCGACGGCGGGCAGGAACGGAGGCTGGCCGCACGGGCGGTTCACCCGCACTGGCTTTCCGACGGAACAGGCATCACCTTCCTCCGCGACAACAAGGTGTTCGTCGTGGATCGAGCGAGCGGTATGGAGCGTGCCCTCTATGACGGTGGCGGACCGCCAACCGGCGGGCGCATCGGCGACCCCGTGCTGGGCATCGATGACTTGTTGTGCGTTGCGCTGCGCGCAGCGCCGGCGCGCGGCGTTGGTGTGGTCGATCTGGCGACGCGGCGCTATCGGCCAATCGGCGGGAGGAGCGCCTGTCAGTGCACCTGGGTACCGGGCACGACACAAGCCATCTGGGTGGAGACCGGCGGGCACGGCGGCACCCGCATCATGCACGCCGAAGCCGAAACAGGGAAGGGCGAGGTCTTCATGGACGTGCCGGGTTCCTACAGCCATGAATACTTCCCGCGCGTGTCCACGGATGGGCAATGGCTGGTGTGGGGTGCGTCGGCGGCTGGTCACGAGCACGATCAGGCCGACTACGAGATGTTCGCCTGGCGAATCGGAACTCCGTGGGACTCGGCCATCCGCCTGACGTTCTCTGCATCGAACGATCAGTGGCCGGAGCTCTACAATCCGCGCTGACCGTCGGCAGCAGTCACCGATCTGCCGACGGAGTCGTGACGGCTCTCTGGAAGCTGCCCTCCGTCTGGCGCGACGCCGACGGCTCAGGGGATTGATCCCGAAGCTCCACGTGGTCGATCCAGACATCGATCTCTGAAGCGAACCGCATACGCACCTCCACGGTCGCCCGCTCCTGAAGCTCGAACGGAACGGAAATGGATCGGTAGTCTGCTCCCGTCTCGACATCGGACGGCGTCAGGGCTCGCTCGGCGACGAGCCGGCGGCGTTCGACATCCCGGACCTCCAGCGATCCGACGTTGTAGGGCCCATCGGGCGCCGCGCCAAACCGAACCCGATAGACGGCGCTGTATCGGCCGGGGCCGAGGGGCCGGACGAATTGATGGAGGAGCAAGCCGCTCCTGTCCGCGGTGTGACGTCCCATGCGGGTGAAACGGCTGGCGACGCGGTGATCGGCCACGTTCTGGCCAGTGCGGCGATCGAGCAACTCGGCTTCGACGCGCCGGTCTGCCAGCGCGACGACTTCGGCGATCGCACCAGGCGGCGCGCCGCGCCTGAGCAGGGTGTACCCGTCCTCGAAGGCGACGAGGCCGTACTGATCGGACCTGAGCACGTCGCGAAAAAGCTCCGGCTTCTCTGTATAGTGCGGGCCGTTCAAGTCGAAGAACACCCAGTCCTCGAGACGGTCACCAATCGCGTGCAGCACCCGCCGGTTCGACACGTGCGCCGAGAGCCGGTACTCCGTGGAAAGCGGCACGTCCGGGGTACGACCTCGCGCACGAAACGCCGGCCGATCCGGGCGTGCTCGTTGTCGGCGAAATACTCCCGGGAGAATCCGAAGGACAACGGGAAACGATTGACGAAATACGCCTGATAGCTGTCCGGGTCTTTCACCCGGTTCGGGCCATAGGTGAGCATGGCGACCGAGCTCACGGCCGCGGCGAGTGTGGATACCGCGGTGCGGATCGAAACCGGATCGAATCGCGCCCAGGCTCGGCTGATCGAGGACAGTCCGAGCATGGACGCGAAGGGATGGAAGAACAACAGCGAGAAAGGATAGAGCGCGCTGAGCGTCTTGACCGTCTCCCGCTCGGTCAAACAGGCCAGGAGCGTTCCTGGCACGACGAGCACCAGCGACTGGATCGAGAACAGAGGAAGAAACAGATAGAGCAGCAGTACCCGCGCGTGGGTCTGGAGATTCGTGGGGTCCCAGACGAGTCCAAGCACCGTCATCGGCCGGGTAATCATCGTCACTATGATCTCGACGATGTCGTCCCCGAGCTCCGGGTACTGATCGCAAACGTTTCTGGTGTCGCGCCTCGCCACCACGGGATCAGCACCGACGAGGTGACAACCAGCGCCGTCAGGGCGACGCCAATCGTGACGAGCGCCGGCACCCGGCTCGAACGAAATCCCGGCGGGCGAAAGGCCAGCGCAAACACGCCGAGCACCATCACGTGGAGCCAGGAATCCTCTTTCGTCAGGCCCGCAAACCCCGCGGCCGCGGCAAAGCCCAACACCCTTCCCTGCAGGAGAAACGCTGCGGCCCATGTCAGGGCAAGGAACTGGATCGACTCGGGATGAAAGTCGTAGAACAGAGCTCGCTGCAGGAAGGGATTCGCGAGATGGGCGAGGCCGAACATCAAGCCATGCACCGGCCGCCCCAGCAGGTGCCGTGCCGTCGCCGCAATGGGAAACGCGGCGAGCGCGACCAGCAGCACCTGCACCACAAGTAACCCGGCCGGGTCTTCCCAAAGCAGGTAAACGGGAAGCAACAGGAGCAGCGTCAGCTCGACATGCAGCCCCAGCAGGAGCTCTCCCGGGCCGCCGACCTCCCGCCACGTCGTTCGAAGCGGCTCCCCATGCGCCGTGGTCCAGAGCGGCTGCAGGTACTGGGCGAAATCGTCGCTGTTCTGGAGGGTTTGGCTCTTCGAGACGACGAGAAACCCGAAGACCACCACGTACAGCAGCACGCACGCCGACAAAGCGATCGTCACGGAACGGGACGACCATTCGTTGATCGCCAGCAGACGATGGAGTCGCGCCTCGGTCGGCGCACTTCCGGGAGAGAGAGACGACGTCATCTCGAACAGGACGGAGCCCGGCGATGCAAGAGTGCTTCGGATCTTAGCGCATTCACTTCGTGCCGTTCCGGCTCAATCCCGATACGGATCGACTTGATCGGGCCCAGCCATCACGACGATGAGCGGGCGCAGCGTGTGGAGCACTTCGATGGTTCCCTTCTGCGCGGCCAGGACATCGTTCAGCCGTCGATAGACGTGCGGGCTCTCGTCGAGGCCGCCGCCTCGCAGCATCACGCCTTTCGCACGCACCCAGTCGTGCATCATCGGCGGCGAGATGGCTCCCGGTCGCATCACCCGGCCTGTCCGGCGATGCCGCTTGCCTGCGGCCGCCGATCGTGACATCACCCGGCCCGCGCCGTGCACCGTCGAGAACAGGGCGTGACGTTGCCACGTCTCAACGGCGTGGCCAGCCCCTGTCGCGCCCCGCACGATGACCGCGTCATCGCCCATGGACCCGCCGATGAATCCTTCCTGGCCCGGGAACGCAGGCGTCGCGCCCTTGCGAATCACGACCAGGGGGCTCCCGTCATGCTCCTCACGCCAGGCGAAGTTGTGATGGTTGTGGACCAGCTCCAGTTCGCGGCCGCCGAGCAGTGAGACGACCTTGCGCACCACCCATTCGCGTCCCGCGTACGCGTAGTCGCCGGCCAGGGTCATCAGCGCCCAGTAATCTTGCCCGAGCGGCCGGTCGAGAGAGAGCAGCACCTCGCGCTCCGGCACGCGAGCGCCCCATTTCTCTCCTTGCGACAGCGCCAGAAACCCCGAGGCGATCGTGTGTCCCAGGCCACGGCTGCCGAAGTGCACGCCGATCCAGATCGCATCCGACTCGTCGGCGAACACATCGACGTAGTGATTGCCGCTTCCGACGGTGCCCAGTTGCGCGCGCGCCTTGCTGCGCAGGCTGTGGCGGAGGTGGGGCGGCACGCCCTCCCATGCGGGCGAAGCGAACAGCGGGTGATCAACGGGCGCATCGTCGGCGCGATTGCGACGTCCGAGTCCGAACGAGATGGTGTTCTGGATCTCGTCGGCGAGCTGCCCGCAGCGGGTGGCGAGGTCCGGAGCGCCGGCAAGCGACAGATCCGTACGGATGGCCGCATTGCCGCACGCGATGTCGAATCCCACGCCCACCACCGACACCTGGTTGCGGTACGCGGCAACACCGCCGATCGGCATGACGTAGCCGAGGTGGCCGTCGGCCATCAGCGCGGCGCGCTCGGCGCGGCTCGCGACGTCGTCGAGCTGCCTGAGCGTGTTCGGCTCGTGCTCGCCGAACACCGTGACTCTGCCCATGCGCAACGATACCGCGCCAGACGCTGCGCTGGACAAAACCTCAGCCTGGGGGCATATTCGCCTCCTCACTTACAGCTTGGCCTATTCGCGAGGAGGGCACTCGGTGCGTAGATTCCTGTCAGTTGCCGTCGCCGTGATCGCCAGTGTGATGGTCGGCTTCCTGCTGGGCAGCCAGACGATTCCCGTTCAGGGGCAAGCCCAACCCACAACAGGGTTCGCCGCAGTACCGGGGGCCATCGGCGCCCAGGACCTGTTCGGCGCCTACAACGTCGTCAAGGGTTGGCCCAAAGATCTGAGCACGCTCCCGGGACACGACAAGTGGACCTGGGGGGCCGGCCAGGGTATTTTCGCCGAGAGTCCTGATCGCGTTTTTCTCCTCTTCCGCGGCGAGCTGCCCAACATTCCGCGTCCGCAGACGAGGCGGATGCCCGAGATGGGACCGAGCCTCCAGTTTCCGCTGGGCGGCCTGCCCTGGCGAAGCGCAACCGCCGTCGCTCTGCCGGGAGCGGGCGGCACCGGGCAGGATCCGGCGCGCGGCATGGAGATCTGGAGAGGCACCAGCCCGCCGTATCGCGAGATCGGCGTGGACGCCCGATGGGAACACTGTCTGACCGTCGTGGACAGCCAGGGCAACATCAAGGAAGAGTGGACCCAGTGGGACAAGATCTTCCGGCGGCCACACGCGATCTATATCAACCCGTACGACGCCGAGAAGCACGTCTGGGTGGTCGACGACCACATGCACGCGCTGTACAAGTTCACGCACGACGGCAAGAAACTCGTCCAGACCATCGGCACACCTGAGACGCCCGGCGCGGACGCCACGCATTTCAACCGTCCGACGTTCATGGCCTGGTTGCCTGACAGCTCGTTCTTCGTGGCTGACGGATACAACGGCACCCGCGTCGCGAAGTTCGACAAGGACGGCAAGTTCCTGCTGGATTTCGGCATGAGCGGCGAGGCCGGCAAGGAGACCCGTCCGAGCTACATGAACAACGTGCACGGCGTGGCCGTGGATCCTCAGACGCGGAGGGTTTTTGTCAACGACCGGGCGAATCACCGTGTCCAGGTGTTCGACGAAAACGGCAAGTACATCTACGAGTGGAAAATCGACGCCGATCCGTCGAGCCTGCACCTCTTCTACATGGGGGAGGACCGGATGCTCTGGACATTCGATCGCAGCACCCAGAAGATGCTCAAGTACGACCAGCAGGGCCACCTTCAGTACGCCTGGGGCGCGGTGGGCGATTACCCCGGCACGCTCGGCGGCGTTCACGGCATCAGCGTGGACCAGCAGGGGAATCTCTATGTCGCCGAGGTGGACAGCGGACGCGCTCAGAAGTTCACCCCGCGGTACCGGCGCGAATCCAGCCTTTCTGGTGGCGAAGCCCATCTACGCCGCTTGGAAGTAACGCAGTCTCAACGCTCCGCCGCGATTGCCACGAATGCGGTCGCGGCGGACGTTCAATCGTTCCATGAACAGACCGAGTGGCTCCATGGCTCGAGCCGCAGAGGAGATTGAAGCGGCGGTCATCAGCTGGCCGGGTGTCGTCGCGGTGGCCCATCGCTACGGCGGCCGTGAGTTTCGACTCGGCCGACGCGAGCTCGGTCACATCCACGGCGATACGCTCGTCGATCTTCCATTCCCGGTAGCCATCCGGCGCGAGCTCGTCGCGCAGGAGCGCGCCTCACTGCACCACGTGCTTCCCGAGTCCGGTTGGGTGTCCTTCTACATGAAGGGTCCCGGTGACATTGCCCGGGCGGTGGAGCTCCTGAGACTGAACTACGAACGTCCGTGGCTGGCTCAGCCCGCCGACACCGACGTGGTGGGAGAAGCGTCGGAGGAGTCGTTCCCCGCCAGCGACACGCCCGCGTTCGTGCCGGTCGTCGGCGTCCGCCCGGACAGCCAGGCAGAACCCGAACTGCTTCCGGAGCCGGCCCCGTCGGATTCGGAGCCGCCGACCAGATGAAACGGTCGCGGTCAGCCTGACCTGGCGATTCGGTAAAGATGCGTGTCGGTGCGGATGAAGAACGATCGATCGGCCACGCCCATCGACGCGAGCGCCGCGCCGTCCAGCGGGTTGGTGGCCAATGACCTGAACGTCTTACCCGGCGCGACAACCGTGGTGACTCCCTGCTCGGAGAGGAAATAGAGGCGCCCGCCTGCGAACACCGGTGACGCCGAGAAGCTGCCGCCAAGTCGCTGCTGCCAATGGAGCTCGCCGGTTCTGGCGTCGAGGCACGAGGCGATGCCGCCGTCGTTGACGACGTAGAGCTCGTCACCGACAAGGATGGGCGATGGTGTGAAGGGGGCGCTTCGACTGAGAGTCCACGCCACGTGTGTTTTCGTGACGTCGCCTGACCCGTCCGCCCGCACCGCCATGATCGTGGGCTGCTGGAAGCCCGTCGCAACGTAGACGAGACCGTGCCCGTAGACGGGCCGGGGCACGTTCGAGAACCCGTCCGGGTAGCCGACGCGCCAGATCTCCTTCCCGGTTCGCGGATCGTACGCGGCGGCGCGATACGCGCCCACGCTCACGATCTCGTCACGGTCGCCAACACGAATCACGAGCGGCGTGGTGTACGCCTGGTCCGCCGGGTGGCGCCGATTCGTGCGCCAGCGGACGTTCCCGCTGGCCTTGTCGAGCGCGACGACGAACGCCTGATCACTGCCATCGCAACTGAAGATGAGGAGGTCCTCGTAGACGACGGGCGATCCTCCGGCGCCATGCTGCGATTCGTACGAGAAACGCTTCTGCCAGACGAGCTCCCCGCTTGTCGTCAGAGCCGCAGTTCCAGCCGCACCGAAGTGGACGAACACCCGATCACCGTCGACGACCGGCGTGGGCGAGGCACGGCTGTTCTTCGGATTGATCGGCGCCCCTGCCCGTCGCCGGAATACTTCTGCGTTCACCACCTGACGTCCGGTCGCGACGTCGAAGGCGACGAGACTCAACGTCCCGCCCTCTTCGTCGGTGGCGGTCGTCAGCCACACGCGGCCATGAGCCACCACGGGAGACGACCATCCTTGGCCGGGAACCGGTGTCTTCCAGACGATGTTGCGCGCCTCGTTCCACTCGAGCGGCAGATCCTGTTCGGCCGAATGCCCCTGGCCCGTCGGGCCTCGAAACTCGGGCCAGTCCTGACCCTGCGCGGCGCTCAGCGCAAACGCGAGCACCGCCAGTGGATAGAGCATGCTGCGCGGCATGGACGAGGGGTGTCGCATGGGCTGTCAGGCTGTCTCAGGGTTCGCTATCAACGTGGTCGCTATTCGCGCATCCGGAGCAAGTTCGAGCAGGCTGGCGATGAGACTCTCGCCAGCTTCGCGGAGGCTCGCAACCGGCATGGGTTCCAGCCGCTCGAGCACGAACCACATGTCGGTGGAGTCGACGTCGAGCCGCGTCCGGACCGTTTGTCGCCAGTTCCAGCGCCGGCATGTCACACCCTGGTCGTCACGCCATACCACTTCGCCGGCAGTTACGATCTCGGTTGCCGGTTGACCCTCGCGGGTCGTCTCGAAGGTTTCGACGCCCTCGGCCCGCACCAGCCGGGGCGCGCCCACATATGCTGCCAGATTTTCGCCGCCGACCGGCAGAGCGTACTGCAGGCTGAGCAAGTTGTCGAGATCAACGACGACGTTGATGCGAGGCAGAGCGCCATCGCGCTCCACCCGGCGCCGCAGGGCCTCGGCCGAGCACGGCGTGCGCTGAGGTTTTGCCCCGAACGCGCTGTAAGCCTGCCGCCACGCGTCCATGTGCGCGTCGGCCCAGGGTGGAGGCGAGGGGAGTGACAGGTTGCTGCTCGATTCATCGCTCGCCAAATTGCGCCCGCCCCGCACGACGACGCTCAGGGCGGCGAAGTCGGGCCTGAGATGCCAGACCGCCGCGTCGACGGCTGGCACGAAGAGGTCGTCCGGTCGAATTCCGGTATTGGTCATCGGCGAGAAGTACATTCTCATGACCGCTATGGTCAATAAAATGACCGCGGCCGGGGCGCCTGCGCCCTCATCGGTCGGAGGTCACGGCGAACAGGATCTCATCGCCAGGGTGTCCGGACGGAATCGCGAGCTGCGCGCCGCGCGGCGGTTGTCACTCGACCAGCTGGCGGCCCGCGCGCGCGTGAGCAAGGGAATTCTCGTGCAGCTGGAGAAGGGCGAGGCCAATCCGTCGATCGCGACGCTGTGCAAGGTGGCGGCGGCGCTCGGCCAATCGGTCGCGGATCTCGTGCAGGTGGCCGGGCATCAACGCGTGGAGGTGATCCCGGCGGGGTCGCCGCGCGTCCTGATGCGCGGCGCGAGGGGCGGCACGCCACGCTCTCGTAGGCTCCAGCGGGCCCGACATGCTCGAGTTGTGGTCCTGGGAGCTCAAACCCGGCGAGCGTCACGACTCGCCGGCCCATCCGAAGGGAACGCAGGAATTGATCAACGTGACTCAGGGGACGCTGGCGCTCGAAGTGGGCGGGGTCACCTATGTCATCGAGGCTGGCGCGTCGGCTATCGCGCACACCGATCGCCCGCATGCCTACCGGACCATCGGCAGGAAACCGGTGCGCTTCACGATGGTCGTTGCCGAATGGCACACGCCGCGTCGGGCCGGTCGCCGGTCAGAGGCGTCGTGACCCCGAGCGGGAGGCAGTGATGAGCGCATTCTCTTTCTTCGGCCCTTTTTGCTATTGGCGGTTGGCGGCGGCGTGCTCTACCACGTCGCGGTCAAGTCGGTGCCGCGGACCATCGACGCATCGCTCGTCCCTGGTCGTGGCGTTTCACCGCATTGTGCGCGAGCGCTCTGGCCTACGCGGTGCTGCCCGCATCGAATGCCCTCGGTGCCTGCCTCACGACCGTGGCATCCGGCCGTGACCGTTGTTGGCATCGGGGCCGTCCTCATCGAGCTGGGTTATCTGCTGGCGTATC
>CAWGYQ010000005.1:0-85940 GCA_963826865.1 uncultured Acidobacteriota bacterium | reverse complement strand
TCCAGTCGTCCATGCCGGCACACCGATGGGCCGGCCCGGTGCCGCGTGTAGCGTCGGTATAAGAGGAGCGAGGGTCAGACGTGTTGCGGTGGGTTTGATGTGGCGCGGCGAATCAAGGGACGAACCGCCGCCATGATGACGAGGACCAACCCGAAGGTGCACACGATGGTGGCGCCCGTCGGCAAATCGAAGAGCACGGAAAAGTACATGCCGAGAATCGAGACGAGGATCCCCATGACCCAGCCCAGCGCGAGACGCGCGCCAATCGTTCGCGCATAGAGCATCGCCCCCACCGACGGCACAATCAGATAGCAGAACACCAGCAGGACCCCGGCAATCGCCACTGACCGGGTGACCACGAAGCCGAACGACGCATAGAACAGGAAATCCCAGAAGCGCACGGGAATGCCGCGCGCGGCGGCCCCCCGGGGATCGACGGAGATCTCCAGGAAACGCTTTCGAAATATCCAGTGGAAGATGCCGAGGCCCAGATAGATGAGGGCCGTGAGCCACACTTCGGGCCACTGCACCGACAGGATGTTGCCGACGAGCATGTCCCGCAGGTGCTCGGCTTCTCCCGTGGCCTTGCTCATCGCCAGAATCACGCCCGCGGATGCCACGGCGTAGCTGATGCCAATGATGGCCTCCTGCGGGATGTCGACCTCGTGACCCTTGATCATGGCGAACACGAGCGCGCCAATCAGCGTGAAGGCGAGGCTCATCCAGTAGATGGCCGCTCCGTGCGGGTCGAAGCCCTGCCACACGCCGATGGCCGCGCCGAGCGACGCAATCTGCGCGAGCGAGAGATCCACGAAAATCACGCCGCGCTCGACGACGTGCAGGCCGAGATATGCGTGGATACCCGCAATGATCAGCGTGGCGACAATGGCGGGCAGGAGAAACTGAACGATGGACCAGTCCATTCGAGCTCTACTTTCCGGACGTCCTCTTGAGAGCCTCGGCCACGATCTTCACGTTGTGCTCGAAGAGGTTCATGTAGCTGCCGGCTTCCTTCGTGCCGCCAACCGACGGCGCCAGCACCAGCACCTCGCCGCCGACCTGGGCGGCAATGGCTTTCGGCGTCTTGAGATCAAAATACGGCTCCACCACGATGAGCCTCACGCCCTGTCTCTTCATCTCGTCGATGAGCTCCACCGTGTGGGCGGTCGTTGGCGGAATGCCCGGCTTCGGCTCGACGTACCCGATGACATCCAGCCCGAAGCGTGCCATGAAGTTCGGCCACGAGCGATGGTAGGTCACGATCTTGCGGCCCTTGAACGGCGCCATGGTCGCATCCCAGCGCGCTTCGGCTTCGGCGAGCCGTCTGTCGAAATCTGCGTAACGCTGTTCGAAGTACGCGCGGTCGGCAGGCGCGAGCTGGCTCAGCTTGTCCTTGATCGTTTGAGCAATCCGCCGGCCGTTGGCTGGATCGAGCCAGTAGTGAGGGTTTCCCTGCGGATGCACGTCGCCCATCGCTCGGGTGATTTGCCCCGTCGGAATCTCGAGGATCTTGACGTTGGCGGAAGCATCCAGGTACCCGGCGCCGCCCGGCTGAATCTTGGCATTGCGTCCGCTGGTGATGAGCGGTGGCAGCCAGCCGAGCTCGAGCTCGCGGCCGACCACGATCAACAGGTCGGCGCGACTGACCTCGAGGATGAAGCTCGGCTTTGGATCGACGAAATGCGGATCCTGATACCCCTTTGCGAGCGCGACGACCGTCACCTTCTCGCCGCCGATCTCGCGAGCGAGCGAGGCGAGATCCTCGGTCGTGGCGACAATGCGAACGGCCGCCTGGGCCGGGCCGGTGTACAGCGCGCCGATGGCCGCGGCGAGCACAAGTAGGCGGATGAATGCGGGCATGGTCTGAAGCTCCTCAAGCGATTCGCTGGCGGTTCACCTAGAACGGATGCGCCGCGTGCGCGCCGATCGCGAAGTTGATCTGGAACAGAAACTCGTTGGCCGTCGTGTCCTCCGCATACCGCGTGTACCGGTACTGGCCGCGGATCAGGCTGAACTCGCTCGGCCGGAACGTCAGCGCCAGGGATCCGCCCGAGTCGATGAGCGCACTGTCGAGAACCCGGCCGGAACGGTCGCCACGAACGCCGATGAACCAGCGGCGCGCGAACTGATAGTCGGCGCTGCTATAGAAGCCAAACGCCTGCGCCTCCAATCCGCCAGCCAGGTCCTGCCGGCTCCAGACGAGCTCCGTTCGACCGACGAACTGACGATAGATGGCCCGGCGAAGCGGGCGATATCGGAACGTGACGTCGAATCCGGTGAGCTGCCTGGTGAGATCCGGAAAATCGGCGCTCGGCCCCGCGGTGTAGGACACGCCGAGGTCAAGGTTGGTGCCTTCGGTGAGATCGCGATATGCACGAAGCCGGCCCAGGTAGCTCAAGTCGGAGCGGTTGTCGCTTTGAAAGACCTCGGAGTCACCGCGGTAGATCTCGGCAATCGCATCGAGAAACATGAATCCGTTGGGAATCAGCTTCGAGATAGAGACGCCCGAATCGGCCAGGCCTTCTTCGCCGCCGACAAGATTCTGGAAGGCGATTGGGCGATCCGCCCATGGCAACACGTGCGTGTGCATCGTGTTGACCTTGCCGAACTGCTCGCGCATTTCCCCTGCCTTGAGCAGGATGCCGACCGGCAGCGAGGTGAACGTGATGTATCCCTCCTCCACCTCGAGCCCGTCGGGCGTCGCCGACAGGAAGAAATCAGCCCGTGCATAAGGGTCGACGACGGCCTGAAACGCGGCTTCCACCTCGCTCAACAAGAGCGACGGCTGGTCGCTCAACGGATTGTCACCGGCGGCGCCCACGAAGTTGCCCACGACGGACATGTCCGGGTTGAAGACCTTGCTGCCAGTCGCACCGGCAGCAGGCGTCATCGCGACGACCGGCGGCGGCACGGCCTCGACGGGCGGTGTGGTTTCGACCGGCGGTGTGGTTGCGACGGATGGCGTGGTCTCGACGGGTGGCGTGGCCTCGACGGGTGGCGTAGCGTCGACCGGCCGCGCGGTCTCGGCAGGCAGCGGGGCAAGTTGCGCTTCGAGCGCGGAGAGGCGCGCGTCGGTACTGCTGACGAAGCGTTTCGAACTCGGCTCGGAGTTGCGCGATTTCCTGCCTGAGCACCTGCGGGTCGGGGCTTTGCCCCGCCGCCACGGCAGGTCCGGCGGTCACGTACGCCAGGACGACGCCGATCTGAACAATCCGTGCTGACTGCACCTGAAGCCCTCCCGGCGTTCGCTTCCGCGAGCGCCGACATTCACGAGGAAGAACGTCTCGGGCGCCAACACCGCCACGGGCCATCCGAGCCAGGGCGGGCAACGGGACGAGACGCCAGGGTTGTTTAGGTGACGGGCGGCGCGCGGGCGAAGGAACGGGAAAGTGTGGTCGTCGCCGGCGACAGATGACCAGCAGTCGCCACGGGGGCACTGTCGACCGATGGGGCAACCGACAGGGTGTCGCGCTGAATTGCTCGAACCCATTGCGACCAGTGGCAGACGACGCAGTGCTGGGGCTCGGCGGGTCCGGTGCGTCCACTATCGATCTGATGGGCGGCGCTACTGTGCTCGTCCGCGCGTAGCTCGCAGGCGGGGTCGTCTCCGCCCTGCAACCACGGCAACACCGCCATCGGGAGGGCGCTCGCCAGGGCGAGCGCGGCGGTCAGGAGCAGCAGACGGGAGCGCCGAAAGGCGCCGATCATTAGCTCCAGAATAGGAGCGACGCCTCCGGGTGTCAAACCGCCGTCTCCAGGTCCGGATGGGCCTCCTACCGCCCTTCGGCCCGGTGTGCGCGATGAGCGCGCTTCGAGTGCGTTCGAGAGCCTGGACCTGACGTTCGACCCGCGAGTCCAGCGAGATGGGCTTGAAGGGCGGCAATGGCCAGGCGCACTTTCGCCGGTTGGGGCGACCGCGCCGGCATCAGGACATCCACACTGAGCCTCTGGGTCGCCTGACCACCGCGCGTTAGCCTGAGAGGGTGCCTGAGCCATTGCCTGGACCGTCGAGGACGAGGATGACCATCAAAGAAATCGGCCGCCGGGAGGCGATCGCCCTGATCGGTGCCGCCGCGGCCGCCCTGACCGCGGGGTGCGGCGATTCGCCCACGAGTCCCACACCGAACACGACCGGTGCAACGCCGACACCCCCAACGACGGGCGGCACGAACGCCGCCTGCGTCGTCACGCCTTCCGAGACGGCGGGGCCGTTCCCCTCGCTCTCGAATCTGGTTCGCAGTGACATCCGCGAGGATCGGAGCGGGACGCCACTGTCCCTCACCGTCAGAGTGGTGGACACCAGCAGCAACTGCGCGCCGGTTTCAAACGCAGCCGTCGAAATCTGGCAGTGCGACGCGGACGGCAGCTACTCGGAGTACGGCAGCGAGCGGGCCGAGACCTATCTTCGTGGCGTGCAGACCACGAACGCTGCGGGCGAGGTGACCTTCACGACCGTCTATCCGGGCTGGTACCAGGGACGGGCGACGCACATCCATGTGGAGGTCTCCACTGGCGGCCGGTCCGTCAAGGTGACCCAGATCGCGTTCGACGAAGCGGTCAACGCGACGGTGTATGCCAGCGGGGTGTATGCCGCTCGTGGATCCAACCCGACGTCCAATCTGTCGGACGGCATCTTCGCGGACAGCCTGTCCTCGGAGCTCGTCACACCGACAGGGAACCCGTCGGCAGGGTTCGCGGCGACGTTCCAGGTCGCAGTGTCGCCTTAGGAGAGGCGCGCTGGCGCTCAGCGCGCTGGAGGTGTGACGTGGCCGCCGCCAGTCGCCGCTCCCAGAGACGGCTTCAGCAACCGTCGGACTTCTTCAGCTGTGGTCGCGAGCTCCGGCGCAACGGCCAGATCCGGCGCCGTGATTACGTGGGTCACAATCGTCGTCCCGTCTTGTCTCATCTGGGCGAGGCGACTCGCGATACGCCGGAATGTTTCCATTTCTTTGTGGAGTGTCAGGTCGACTCGGAAGACCAGCGTCATCCGAGCGGGCGTGTACAGGTCCGGCACCACGATGGAGACGCAGGGCATCGTCGACTTCGGCCGCCTCAGCGGCGTCGGACACGCGCCGGACGAGCGGGGCAACATCCCGCGGCAGGTGCAACAGCAGGACGTTGGCTGCGTAACCGGGATAGACGACGACGGGCTCGTCGCTCTGCCGGGAGGCGGAGATGTTCCTGGCGACTCCGCGCCAATTCTCGATCGGCACACCTAGATCATGTCGGAGCCACCGGCCGGCACCAAGCGCACACACGAGGGCGATGAGCCCGGCGAGCACCGTGCGCCGATTCCGGTCACGAATGTCAGCGATCATGAGGGCAATGAACGCGACAAACGGCAGGAGCCCAGGGAGGAGGATGCGGGGCACCACGATGGGAAGACGAACGAGGGAGTGCACCAGGACGAGCGCCCAGAACGCGATGGCGGCTGCGAGGAGCGGCCAGCGTCGACGGGGCGCCCGCTCGGTTGCGACGAGGGCCACTCCACCGAGGGCGATGAGCAGCCACGCCCAGATCGCGCCGGCGCCGAATCCCAGGAGCTCCGCCATCGACCGCGCGACGAGCGGCGGTGACACGTGGGGCATCCACCACGTTCCTGGTGGTTGCCGTATGGAAAGGGGCGCCAGCTGCACCACGATCCAGAAGGCGAGCATGGGCGTTGCGAGCGTGATGGCGAGCCAGGTCCAGCGGAGGCACGCCCCTGGACGCCGGTATCCCATGATCAGAATTAACGCTGTCAGAATCAGCCCGATGCCAATGACGTGCGTGATCGCTGCCAGAGACGTCGCCGCCGCCAGCGCAACGTAGCGGCGCCGGTCGTGGGGGTGCTCGGCGAGACGACAGGCGCACAGACACGTCAGTGCCGTCGCCAGCAGCAGAAGCGCGTAATTCCGCAGTTCCTGCGAGTAGCGCAACACGAAGGGGGACGTTGCCAGATAGAGACCGCCGAGGAGCGCCGCGAGAGGCGACTCGACCGACAGCCACCGCACGAAAACCACAATCGTCGACACGCCCAGGATCACCGACAGCAGGCGGAGCCAGACCTCAGACTCGCCGAACAGCGACCAGGCCCGGAGTAGCAGGTAATAGGCCGGAGGCGAATCAAAGGGGACAACGCCGAGCAATCCCCCGGCGAGCTCTGGCAGCGTCATCGCGATCGTGGCGGCCTCGTCGATCCACAAACCCTTGTCGAGGCCAACGACGCGCAGTGCCAGCGCGAGGGCAAAGACCAGCGCGAACGACACGCGCATGACTCGTTCGGAGGCTCCGGGTCGCGTGAGTGGCAAGGGGAGCTGCCGTCAGTGGCGAATCAGCTGAGTGGAAATCCGGTACAGGCGGCCAATCGGCAGACCGAAGGCATACCGCAATTGATCACGAGGCCGCTCCTTCAATCCCAGCTGCACGAGGAAGTTTCTGAGGCGAGCACGATTGCCGCGCGGAGGGCCTGGCGCGACGTTGAACAGCCGTCGCGTCAGGATTCCCGAGAGTCGGGCGGCAACCGCGTCGTGCAAGAGCGGCTCGGCCGCGGCAGGCAGGGTCACGTCCAGTACCTGACGTGTCACCGTCAAGCCGAGGCTCAACATGCGCCTGGTCCCGGAGCGCGCGGCCAGCGCATGAGCACGGTCCCAATCCAGGTCGGGTCTGGCCTTCAGCAGCTCCGCCACATCGACGATCCACCTCAGACGGTCCCACCCGTGTTTGGTGCCGTGAGCGCAGAGCAGAATGAGGAGGTCTGCTGGCGACGGCTGCACCACCGGCCGATCGGCTATGCGGATTTCTTCGCACCGCAGATCTTCGGTGCGCAGGCCCCCAGCGAAGGGCCACGGCGTTGGCGCCCAGTGCAGCTCCACGAGAAGTTCGCCTGGTCCGTTGAACGGCTGAACGGGCACATCCGCGAGGGTCGCGTCGGGCCGTAGTCCGAACGCCGAGAGCACTGCGGAGGCGCTTTCGAGATCGGAGGGGGTCACGAGCAGGTCGAGATCCGAAAACATCCGCAGGCCGATGTGGCCATAGGCGCCTACCGCATGGGCCGGACCCTTCCAGGTGATGAGGCGAACGGCGTGCGCAGCCGCGGCCTCACTGAGTCCGACCAGCACCCCGGCGAGCCGCATGTTCCACAGAGCATTCGCCCGAAAGGCTTCGGCGAGGGTCTTCATCACAGGCGAAGGCACATGGACGCCCTCGATGGCGGACAGCGACCAGTAAAGCAACGGTAGAACTCGGTGCTGGTCGGCGAGGTCCAGCGTCAGATCCCAGCAGATCCCACGTTTTACCAGATCGTCGATCCGCTCCCGGGACGACGGCGTCAAGCGGGACGTCGCGCACCGTAGCAGCAGCTCGTGCTCGGGGCGACGATCTCCCGTCATTGGGCTCGCTCGTCACGGAGACACGCGATTCGTCCAGCGGCGGCGTCAGGGTCGTCGTAGGACACGTGGCATGCCTCCCCGTGGTGCATCAGCCGGAATCCCGCAGCAGGAGCCCGAATCCACGAAGGCGTTCGACCGCGTCACGAACGTCGGGCAGGAATGCATCGCCAGCAAGGCCGAACCGTTCGGCCAACGCGCCGGCAATCGTGGCAATCGAGGTGTCGTCGCGGCAGAGCTCCCAGACCGCGCGCGCCGATGCGTTCAGCGCCACGACGGTGCCGGCGTCGGGCACATACACGAGCAGCTCGTCGCGAACGTCACATTCAAGCACGCGCTCGACGCGACGCAACTGCTCCACATCAGAGTCTCGTTCCGAGACCATCGTCAGATCTCGAGATGCTGAATAATTCTACCGCCTGTGCAAAACCGCCGGCCAGCCTGACGAGTCCGAGCCGGTTGTTGCCTTCGGGACCGCACGCCGCACCGATCGCGTCCAACGCACTCGGCGTCATGCGTTCCAGCCTCGCCGTGCCATCCGGTACATCACTGCCTCCCTCGAAGACCTCAAGCGCCCGCCGAAGTCATTTCCCTTTGGCATTCCCGCCTATTTGACGATAATCGGCCGCAGACGGAACTTTACGCGCGCTGTCCGTCAGCGGGGAGGGCTGACGGAGGCTGAGAGTTGAGAGCCCGGGACCATCGTCGATCAGCCGGATCGCTGGGAGGTCACGGTGGCGTGTTGAATGGCATGACTGACAAGAAGTGATGCAACGGTCACCAAGTTGTAAGGCGTCGAGGTCAAAGTCGACGAGCACTTCCTCGCTACCGTCCCTGCCGCGATGTTCCTGCCCGGCAAGAGCCGGATCAAGCTCGAACGACTTCGAGATCAGCGGCCCCGTCTCAACCATGTTGGAACATAGCTGATGCTGACCCAGATCAAGCACCGGTTAAAAGCGATGTTGAGGAGTCTCGGCCTCGAGGTCGAGAAGCGCGACCGCCTGGCTGAGCTGGTCCCCGCGACGTACCGCCATCAGATGTCGCGGTTCCTCCCGACCGTCCATCGGCACACAATCGGACGGATTCTCTACTTCGAGAGGATGCTGGAGCGCAGCCGAGACGTGGACGGCGATATCGTTGAGTGTGGGGTCTCCATCGGGCACGGAACGCTGTATTTCATGCTGCTCAGCGAGTTGATGGGGAAGGAACGACAGATCTACGGCTTCGACTCCTTCCAGGGCTTTCCGGCGCCGACCGAGGCGGATCTCAAGGCCGATGGCGCGTACCAGGTCTCGCAAGGGACTCTTGCATCGCCTCTCGAGATGGTGTCGAAAGTGCTTCTCGATGGCCGCGTGCCAGAACGCCTGATCGCCAACAATCTGCACCTCGTTCGGGGTTACTTCGAGAACTCGCTTCCGAACTACGATGGCCACATCGCACTGCTCCACCTAGACTGCGACCTCTTTGATTCATACACGTGCTGTTTGAATCTTCTCTACGACAAGGTCGTCCCTGGCGGCCTGATCATGTTTGATGAGTATGAAGACCCGCACTACCCGGGCGCCAAAACTGCTGTCGACGCGTTCTTTTCCAATCGGCCAGAGATCGTGGAGGAGTACTTCGAGTACGGCTACCGGAAGTACTTCGTCCGCAAGGGCGGCAGTCGGTAGACCGACAATGACAGCGAGCATGCCGGCGACCAGCGCGCGGGGATTTTCGTCCCACCGCGGGACTCCCCGGCGCTTCACGACGCGGTCCTGCGCGTGATTTGACGATCCGGGTTGACGACAACGCATTGCCGAATCAGCACTCACCTCGGTGCGTCGCGCTTCGATCCCGACGTGCGATGGCTCATCCACAGGATCCGTGTGACAGCCCTCTCCCGATGACGCGTCGCTCGTAGCGACGGCGACGACTATGTCGGATTTGAATCATCAGGACGAAGTACGAGTCGGCTACGTGGCTCTCGCGCCCTTCATCAGCGGCGCTGAGCGATCATTACAGCTGTTGCTCGAACACGCTCCCTCGGTCGGGATCGCTCCGGTCGTCTTCGCTCCTCCGAACTCGCCGCTGCTTGATTGGTGCGCTGGCCACCACGTCGCCCACGAGGCCACCCCTCTCCCGCTCCCAGAACGCACCCGCCCGTGGATTTGGTTGAATGCAACCCGGCGACTTCGCAGGTTCGTGCGGCAGCACCGGCTTCGAATTCTGCACAGCAACCAGCACTGGAGTTATCCACACGTTCAGGCGGCCGCCTCGGGGTGCGGATGCCGGCGAGTGTGCCACCTGCGCGACGAGATTTCGCCGAAGGACGTCGAGTATTTCCTGCGGGGGGGATCGACGCGGTCGTCTCAATCAGCCAGTACATCACCTCGCAACTCGATCTCGCCTGGGTGCCCGGATGGCCCCGACCAATCGTGCGTACCTGCATCAACCCGGTATCCCTTCCCACTCTTCCATCGGCCGACGACGACGCGGCTCTAATGCAAAGGGCTGCGCGCGAGCGTCTCGGCCTGGAGGCGGATGTGCACACCTTTGGGTTCATCGGGCAGCTTCGGGAGGTGAAGGGCCTACTCGATCTGCTCGATTCGCTTGCGCCACTCCGCGAGAGGTCCTGGCAACTGGTGGTGGCTGGGGAAGATCACAGTCCAGGTAAACAGTACGAGGCCAGTTGCCGTGATCGCGTGCAGGCGCTTGCACTCGAAACGAGAGTTCGGTTCGTCGGCTTCTTGGAGGACGTCGCGGTCTTCTATAACGCAATCGACGCAGCCGTCGTTCCCTCCCGCGCTGAACCTCTCGGCCGCGTGCCATTGGAGGCAGCCGCATGGGGTCGACCAGCAGTGGCGTGTGCAGTCGGAGGATTGACCGAAACCATCGTCGATGGTTCAACCGGCTGGCTCGTGCCTGCTAACGACCTCCCCTCGCTGACGGCCGCGTTGGCGGCAACATTTGAACCTACTGTGGTACGCGCTCGCGGGAGGGCCGCCCGACAGCACGTGACGGACGAGCACGCGCCCCATCCGTACGCCCAACAGATGGCGCAGCTGTATCGGGCGGTCGTGCAATGAACGCTGGTCCCAGCAGATCGGCGCAATTGAGGCCGGCCCCCTAAGCGGACCGACGCAGGGCGGCATCCAGAATCTCATGCAGACGGCCCATCTGCACTTCCGGCGCAAATCGCGCTCTCACACGCTCCGGCGCTTCGGTTCGCAGACCTACGCGCCATTCTTCATCGTCAAGGACTCGACCGACCACCCGTGCCATGGCCTCCGGATCTCGCGGTGGCACGAGCCATCCCGTGATCCCGTTCTCTAGCACCTCCGGGATACCGGCAGCATCGGCTCCAACGACGGGTATTCCCGATGCGTTCGCTTCGAGGATTACTCGTCCAAAGCCCTCGTTGAGCGACGGAACGACGAGCACGTCGATTGACCGCATGATGTCCGGTATGTCCTCGCGGGGCCCGGCAAAGTGCACGACGTCCGCGAGGCCCAGCTGTTCTGCGTAACCCTTCATGCGTGGCAACCATCCGTGATCGTGGGATGTAGACTCTCCTCCCACCATCAGAAACCGCACGCCCGGGTGGCTGGTTCTCAGCAGACGCGCCATGTCCAGGAAGTACTCGATGCCTTTCTCCGGGCGGAAGACTCCGACAAACCCAACGACCGCCGGCTTGGACGGAAAGAACGTCTGCCGCACGTCTCGCCCGGTAGAGAAACGTTCGAGATCGATAAAGTTGTACACCACTCGCAGCCGGTCCTCGGGCATGAGCCTCCGTAAACCCGAAATCGACGCGTCGGAGTTGCCGATCACGGCAGTAGCCTGCCGGACCTCAGCGTCGATCAACTCGCCAGACAGCGGAGCTCGGATGTGAATCACGCGCGGAATTGCACACAAGCGAGCGGCGACAAGCACTGAGGATCGCCACGTCACGTAGTCAGTGATATAGACCAATCCTATTCGTTGTGAGCGCAGCAACCAGGCGGCTCGAGCGACTCGCGCGGCATATCGCAGGGAGCGTTCGCCCGTGTGCTCTGCACAGAACAGCAGCGGCACCCCTAGACTTCTGAACCTGTCCGCGACATTGCCGGGGCCAGGGACTACGGCCACTGGCTGGAATCTGTTGCGATCAAGCCTGGCGGCGACATCGGTGACGCTGTTGAAAGAGCCCCCGAAAGTGTTCGCCCGGTGATAGACGAGGGCGATCCGGGTGAGCCCGGTCCGCGAAGAGAGCGCGGCAGGAAGAGTTCGGTCGCCGCTGATTACCAACGAGAATTCCTCCCAAAAAAGTCCCGGGCTCACGCCCCATGGTCGCGGCGGGTTCGATTGTAGAAGCGTTCGATGCAGCCCGCGAGAAGCTGTCGAGATACGACTCTGCGGTACAGAGACCGGTATATTCTGCCCCACATGGTCCGTAAGCTCACGTTTCTGGTGATCTTCCTCGTCGCCTTTGGCGCGATCAGCTCGCGGATCGTCCGCATGGGCGGCCTGAACCGGCCGCCGGCCGGCGGTGACGAGCGCGACTACGAGGCTCTCGCCTTCAACATCTGGAAGGGCCGTGGCTTCGGCTTCTACTGGAGCGACCCGGAGTGGCAGGCGCCGTATCTTCGCCGGCCTGCGACCGCACGCGCGGTTGAAGGCCGCGCGTCCGGCTACTACCCGACCACGTATCGTCCGCCCGCGTTTCCCACGCTGTGGGCGATGACCCATGCCGTGATGGGGCGGAACTTTGGCGCGATTCGAATTCTGAATGCCGCCCTCATGGCAGGCGCCGTGGCACTCGCAGCTCTCGTCGCGCTCGAGTTCGCCGGGATTCCCGCGGCCGTGCTCACGATGGTGATGCTGCTCCTCAGTCCGGACGTCACGCTCTTCGCGCGCGGGCGGCAGGCCGAGGCATTGGCGACGTTCCTGGTCTCGCTGCTCACGTGGATCTGGGTCTCGAAGAGTGGGAGGCCCCTATCCCTGCGCGCCGCGGCTGTGTCGGGCGCAGTGCTCGGTCTACTGATCCTGTCCCGCAGCAATTTCGTGTTCTTTCTGCCGCTTGCCGTGCTCGTACCGGTCGTGGCCAGCGCGAAAGCGTCCCGAGGCCGATGGATCGCGAGTGCCTGCTGCGTCCTCGCCTGCCTGCTCGTGGTCGTGCCCTGGTGGACGCGGAATATCGTGGTCACCGGCGCGTTTCTACCGACGGGCTCGCAGGGGCACATCAATCTGCCGGCCGGCTTCAGCCAGCGCGCCCTCGACAACGAAGGACGCTGGCGATCGAACGATGACGACGGCGGGCTCGAGGCGTCCGGTCTCGATCCCTACTCGATCGAGTACGAGGTCCGCCTGGCCGAGCAGCGTTTCGCGCGTGCGCTCGAATGGATGCGCGCCCATCCGCGCGAAGTCGCTCGACCTCATGGGTCTGCACATCTGGCAGGAGCTCCGGGTGCGGCGTGGACGGACCGACTGGACGCTCCTCGTGCCCGCCATTGTCGTGGCGCTCGTGTTCTTCCGCCGTCACCCCGGGACCCCGATCATCGCGTCGATACGTGGCCGCCATGCTCGTGAGCATCGCCCTCACCTGGGGTTCCGTCGGAAAGTTCATCGTCCCGGTGCACCCCATCACGGTCGCGATCGTCGCCGCGATGGTGGTTTCGATCGTCGCATCGGTCGTCAGTGCCGTGCGCCGCGTCCGCGCCGGCTCGAGCGCGGAGAAGTGAGCCCCAGACGCGCGGCCGGAACGTGGATGTCGCTGGCGCTTGTTCTTGGAGCGTTCGCAAGTGGAGGACGCATGGAGGGTCAATCCGTCGTCTATTCCGGACCCGCTGGCGTTCGTTGTCATCCGGATGGACGGCTCTTCGTCGTTGACGATCTCGCACATCGACTCGTCGTCGCTGATCCGACGAAGGGCACGCAGGTGCTGGGCGGACATGGTATAGCGGCCCGGACGTTTGCTGTACCCGGACGCCGTGCACTGGCGAAGCGACGGAGCCCTGCTCGTGGCGGATACGGGGGCGAACCGGATCCAGGTCTGGACACCAGACGGACAATTCCTGACCGATTTCGGCGGGCCGTCTTCGGCCGTGCGTCTCTTTGGCCTCGTCGCTGTGCTGTTCGTCGCCGCCGGTGTCGGCGGGTTCTTGCTGCTTGCACTCGGGATCCTCGCGTCGAGAGCGATCCCTCTTGTTCTTGTCGCAGTTGGGATCAGTGCCGCTGTGGCATGGGGGGCATTGAGTGTGACTTCACCACCGGGCCTCAGAAATCCACGGGACATCTGGGTAGATGCAGCCGATCAGTCGTACGTCGCAGACTACGGGTCGGACGTCGTTCGTGTGTTCGACGCGGGAGGCCACCTCGCACTCACGATTGGCCGCCCCGGTTCCGGACCCGGAGAGCTACGACGTCCCCTTGGCGTCACGATTGATGGAGCCGGGCAAGTGCTCGTTACGGATGCGGGAAACCATCGCGTACAGGTGTTCACGAAGGGCGGCGACTTCGTCACGAGCGTTGGCGGTCCGGGTCTCGAACCCGGACGCTTCCAGTCCCCTCACGGGATTGCAGCGGGCCCAAATGGATGGTGGTCCATCGCCGACCGTGGCAATGGGCGGGTTCAGATTCTGCGGCCTGATGGCACTCATGTGATGACGATCGACCGCGCCACCGACGGCACGCCGTTCACGCCCGTCGGCCTGTGCGTCACTCCAAACGGCGATGTTTTCGTGGCTGACAGTGCGGGGCATCGTGTGCTGACGTGGCCCGCCGCGTGGTTACGAGAAGCGCTCAACCGAAAGCCCTAATGTATTCCTTCGTCTCGGGCTTCGAAGCAGCGATCGCCCGCTTTTTTCTCGTCCTGCCGCACATACCCCCGCAAGTCGCGAGGACGCCGTGACCGAGGAGCGATCCCTCGGCACGCGACTCCTCCTCCTCGCCAGCGTCGTCATCTGGGGCTCGACCTTCGTGGCGATGAAGATCGCCCTTGCGGAGGTGACGCCTCTCGAGCTCGTCGGCCTGCGCTTCGGGATCGGGCTCCCGGTCCTCGCCCTGGTCCTCCGCGCAAAGCGGATCCCGCTCGGGTTCGACCGGCAGGACCTCCCGGCGCTCGCGGCGGGCTCGGCGATCCTCCTCGTCCACTTCCTCGTCCAGCCGTTCGCGCTCTCGCTCGAGGGATCCACCGCAACGAACACGGGCTGGATCATCGCGTTCTCGCCGCTCGGCATCGCGCTGCTCTCCTGGCTCGTCCTCGGCGAGAGGCTCTCGGCGGGCCAGATCGCGGGCATCGCGCTCGCGACATTCGGCGTGCTCCTCCTCGTCTCGAAGGGCGACTTCGAGAACCTCGCGTGGCTCGAGAGCCGCGGCGACTGGCTGATCTTCGGCACCGCCTTCTCCTGGGCGCTCTACACGATCGTGACCCGCGACCTCTCGCGGCGCCGCTCGCCGCTGGCCGTCACGTTCGTCGTGTTCCTCCCGCTCTGCCTCGTCGCGCTCGGGACGACCGCCGCGCGCTCGGACCTCTCGCACTTCCTCCACCTCTCGCCGTCCGTCGTCGCGTCGATCGTCTTCCTCGGTGTCCTCGGCACGCTCGCCCAGTGGTTCTGGCAGCTCGGCGTCGGCCGGCTCGGCGCCGCACGCGCCGGCGTTTACCTCTATCTCGAGCCCCTGGCGACGACGGCTCTGGCCGTACCACTGCTCGGCGAGGCGATAGAGGTCGCGACCGCTGCAGGGGCAGCGCTGCTTCTCCTGGGCGTCTGGCAGGCGGAGCGCAGCCCCGCGCGCGCGATCCCCGAGCCGGTGGGCTAGCATCACGGACCGGCAGCCGTGGGATTCCGAGACAGCCGCGTGACGCAAGTCCTTTTGGGACGAAGGACGTCACCCGGCGCGGAAGGCTCGCGCCCTCCCTGCGAGGTGCGATCGCTCGGGCATCATGGGCTCGTCGCTCCCAGGTCCGGATTATTCGACTAGACTCTCGGGCGAATCGACTGTCCGGCGGGCGGAAGCGTGGCGTTCTCGGGCTGAAGGAGACGGTCATGATACGTGCGCGACTGGTGTGGCTGGCGTTCTCGAGCATGATGCTGGCGGATGCAGGCGTCGTGTGGTCCCAGGCCGGTGCGATCACGGGGCAGGTGATGGTTCGTGAGAACCCCGATGGCAAGCACTCCCTGCTCGTCGGCCTCAATCTCCCGTCCTCGACCTCAATCGACGAGTTTCGGATCCGCAACGTGGCCGGTCCGTTCAGTTACACGGGAGGCTTCCTGCCCGACAACTGGGGTCTTACCCAGGACAAGAACGATCTCGTCCTGAAGGGGCCCGCCAGGAGCGAGGCGATGCGCTTCCGGCTCGACATCACGAGCAGGGGCAAGGAGTCGCCGCAGAAATGGTTCCTGACTCGTGACATCGAGGCCCGCGCGTTTCTCGGGGGCGAGCGCCGGTTCGACGTCGAGTTCAAGCCATCGCTGGCGCCGAAGCTGGAAGTGCAGAGCTCGCTCTACGGAGCGCTCGAAGTCCCTCACACGATTGCCATTGGGCTGCCGTTCACAGTGTCCGCCCAGGATGGTTACACGGCCGGGGAGTGGTCGTACAGCATCGCAGGGCATCTGATCCCCGGGGAGGCGCCCGGGGGGGCGAGGTACAGGCCACTCCGGCGTTACAACTCCCTCGAGATAGCCGCATACAAACTGGGGATGGACGCGCTCGAGAGCGGTCCTCACCCTGTCGTGTCAGCGCTCACGGACGCGGGTCGTCAACAGAGTGCGACCACGCCGCCACCGAAGTCGCCGGTGCCGAACGTGGACGATTTCCGCACGGCGGGGGAGATCTGGTGGCCGACAGAGGTCGACGCGCCGGGCATGCCCGGCGTCAAGATGAAGTTTCACTACACCGACGAGTGGGGCGACCGGACCGTGGATGCCGTAGCCAGTGACATCGTGGTCGAGCGACCCATGTACTTCCAGACGTGCCAGCCTGCGATAGCGAGCGGCTCCTCGATGGTGTTCGCCGGTCAGACGTTGTGCCTCACGGGCTGCTTCCGGGATGCGACGGTGCCCATGACGCTGAACGGCAACCGCAATATCTTCCCGAGCGCGTTCTCGCCCACCTCGATGCAGCTGTACATCCCGCCGGACGTGACGCCGGGACCGAACACGATCTCATACGGATCGAGCACATCGTTTCCGTTCACCGCGCTGGGCATGAACGGAACCATCGATCAGAACCTGCTCTGGAAGGGCCAGTCCACGACGATGCGTCTCGAAGTGCTGGGTACCGATCTGTCGCTGCCCGTGGAAGTGGTCAACACGACGCCCGCAGTCATCAGTGTCGAGGGCGGCGAACGCCAGGTGATCAACTCACCGGGCGGGTCGCCCAACGCGATGATGCGCAGCGTGCGCGGCATCCACAAGGGGGATTTCAAGATCACCTATCGCCTGATGAACGCGTCGTGTGATGCAACCGGCAAGTAGCGCGTCGGGTGCAGGGTGACTGCATCGCGTGGCGGCAAGGAACGCGGCGTCTTGACTGCCGGCGAGGCTCTGTCACTCACGTTGAAGTCCACGCTGGCCTTCGCGCTCGCATTCAATCTCACCTTCTTCATCCAGGAGTTGTTCCTGGTGATTCCCAAAGCCCTGACGCCGGGACTCGAGCCCATTTTGTTCCACAACAATCACACCTGGCGCGGCCATCACCCCATTGAAGACCTCCTGCAGGGGAGCGGCGCGCTGGCGACCATCATCTCCGGCGGCCTCTTCAGCTACTGGCTCGTGCGCCACCCGCCCGCGGGACAGGTGACGCGGCTGCTCATGCTCTGGATGGCCGTGCTCGGATTTCTCGCGGCGCTGCCGCAGGTGGTGATTGGCAGCGTGATCGCAGAAAACGACGTGGGCCGCGCGCTCAACTACCTGGGCTTCACGCCGGCGGCCAAGGCGCTGGCATCGGCCGCAGCCATGCTCGCCATGGCGGCTGTGTGCTGGCGCCTCGCACCCTATCTACTTTCGTTGATCGCCGACCCCGGCACACCGCGCGGCCGCGCGCGCGCTATGTTCAGGCTTGGTGTCTTGCCCTGCGTACTCGCGGTCCCTATCATTGTTCCGTTCCGTATCCCCAACGCGCCGATCGAAGTCCTGCTTCCTCCCGGACTCGACGCGCTCGTCGCCGCCGTGTGTCTGCAGGCGGCCGCCTTCCAAGTGTTGCCCGCGCGGCTCCCGGCGGCGCGGCCGCAATCGTCGATCGGGCTGCTGATCGCGCTGGCCGGCGTGTTCGCCATCTTCCACTTCGTGCTGCGTCCCGGCATTGCCTTCTAAAACTCCCCCGCGGACCAGGTGGCGACGGCGCATCAAGTGGCGCGGGCGCTCCACAATCCCCAAGGTGCTCTGACTGCAGCGTCGCCGTTGATCTTCGATCGCCCACTCGGCTAACGTTCGGTCGAATCCTTCGCCTCCATCACATGTCGATGGCATTACCTGTACTGTGGCCGACCGGGAGGTGACATGAGCAACGAACAGACCGTCAGAGGCGTATACGCGGCATTCAAGCGTCGAGACGTGGCCGCCATTCTGGCTTGCGTGGCCGACGATGTGGATTGGCGCAACGACGGCGTCGCGTCGCACGAGTGCCCGTGGAACGCGAACTTCAGTGGCAAAGCGAACCTGCCTGGTTTTTTCCAGGCGGTTGGCGAGAACCTCGACTTGCCCGTCTTCGAGATCAGGGCGATTGCAGCCTCTGGCCAGTGCGTGGCCGTTCATCTGCGGATCGAGGGGACTGTCAGGAAGAACGGCCGGGGCTGGGCGAACGACGCGATCCATTTTTGGACTTTTGACGATCGCGGGAAGATTGCCTCTTACCGGCACTTCAACGACACCGCAGCGGAACTGGCCGCCTGGCGCGGTTAACGACCGCGCGATGCGAATCTGTGTGCCGCAACGGACGGACGCTTTTCGCGGGAAAGAGACGCCCACCTGTACGACTGCTAGTCTGCGGACAATCGAGGAGAGTGTATGCGATTGATTCTGGCGTGCACGTTGTCGATGGTGCTCGCGTGCGGCAGCGCAGCGTCGGCACAAAGCTGGCAGCCGCCCGCCGACAGCCAGCGATGTCCCTCGAAGTGGGGCATGAATGATCAACGCGGCTCGGGCAATCACATGAAGCCGGAGACCGTGCTGCGGGCCGCGCGGCTCATCAAGACCGGCGAGGTGTTCGAGCTCGGGCAGGTCCTCAAGGAAGGCATGCCGCTTCCCGCCGGCCGCCGGTTCGAAATCTTCACCAAGCGCACACGCAACGATCCGGGCACGAACCGCCGAAGCTCCAACGAGGAGCTGGTCGTTTCCGAGATCGGACAGGTCGGCACGCAGTTCGACACGTTCAGCCATCAAATGATTGGCGACAGCATGTACAACTGCGTCACGCTGGACGAGGCAGCCAGCCGCACCGGCTTCACCAAGATGGGGGTCGAGCAAGTCGGGGCGCTGGTCACGCGAGGCGTGCTCATCGACGTCGCCGCACTCAAGGGCGTCGCGGTGCTGCCGAACTCCTACGAGATCACGCCGCAGGATCTGCAGGCCGCCCTCGCCGCGCAGAAGCTGACGCTGCAGCCAGGTGACGCGGTGCTGGTGCACACCGGCTGGGGCACGTGGTGGAACAAGGACAGCGCCCAGTATCAAGCCTCGAGCCCTGGCCTCGGTGTCGCAGCGGCCGAGTGGCTGGCCCAACAGGATCCGATGCTCGTGGGCGCCGACAATGGCGGCGTCGAGGTCGCGCCGAATCCGGATCCGCAGCTGAGGGGACCGGGCCATCAGATCTTTCTCGTCGTCAACGGCATTCACCTGCTCGAGAACCTCAAGCTCGATGAGCTCGCCGCGCGCAAGGCGCACGAGTTCGCGCTCATCGTCGAGCCGCTGAAGATTCAAGGTGGAACAGGATCGTCGGTGGCGCCGATTGCGATCAGGTGAGACGTGACGAATTCACGATCTCCGACGGACCGCGGTCCGAAATTTGGTTCGGGCCGGCTGGGCCCGAGTGGCCATGACCATGACCGGGCACAAGACACGCTCGGTGTTTGAGCGCTACAACATCGTGAGCGAAGGGGATTTGAAGCTGACCGCCTGCCGACGAATCTTCAGGATCCGCAACTGTCCTAGGAAATTGGCGGAGGGAGAGGGATTCGAACCCCCGGTACGGTTCCCCGTACAGCGGTTTTCAAGACCGCCGCCTTCAACCGCTCGGCCATCCCTCCGTCACGTTCATTGTACGGCTTTCGAAGGATCGCTCACGACGCCGCGCCGTGTGTGACCAGTATCGGGCTCGTGAGGCGGCCTCACCTCGGCTCGATCAGCTCGAGCCCCCGCATGTACGGCCTCAGCACCGGGGGGACCACCACCGTGCCGTCCTTCCGCTGGTAGTTCTCGAGCACGGCAATCAACGTCCGGCCGACGGCCAGGCCAGATCCGTTGAGCGTGTGGACGAACTGCGCTTTACCCGTACCGCCCGGCCGGTACTTGATGTTGGCGCGCCTGGCCTGGAACGCCTCGGTGTTGCTGCACGACGAAATCTCCCGGTACGTCGCCTGGCTCGGCAACCACACCTCGATGTCATACGTTTTGGCGGACGCAAACCCCATGTCGCCCGTGCAGAGAGTCACCGTGCGGTACGGCAGATCGAGCCGCTGCAGCACGGTCTCGGCATGCGCTGTGAGACGCTCGAGCTCGTCGTAGGAGCGCTCCGGCTCGCAGATGGTGACGAGCTCCACCTTGTCGAACTGATGCTGGCGGATGAGCCCGCGCACGTCGGCGCCGTACAATCCCGCCTCGCTCCTGAAGCACGGCGTATACGCCGTGTAGTGCAGCGGCAGCATCGTGGGGTCGAGAATTTCCCCGCGGTGAAGATTCGTCAGCGGCACCTCCGCGGTCGGGATGAGATACAAATCCCAGTCGCCCGCAATCTTGAAGAGGTCGGCCTCGAACTTTGGAAGATTGCCCGTCCCGACCAGCGCGGCGCTCGACACCAGGAAGGGTGGCTCGACTTCGAGATACCCGTGCTCGGCCGTGTGCAGATCGAGCATGAAGTCGATGAGGGCGCGCGCCAGTCGCGCACCCGCGCCCAGCAGCACCGAAAAACGCGCGCCTGAGATCTTGGTGGCGCGCTCGAAGTCGAGAATGCCGAGCGCGGGGCCCAGCTCCCAGTGCGGCTTTGGTTCGAAGTCAAACGCGCGCGGCTCCCCCTGCCGCCGGACTTCGACGTTGTCGGCGGCCGTCTTCCCCACCGGTACGGATTCGTGTGGCAGATTGGGAAGCTGCAAGAGCAGCGCCGTGCGCTCTCGCTCGATGGTATCGACCTCGATGTCGAGCTGCTTGATCTGCTGCGAGCGCGCACGGTTGGCTTCGTGGACGCCTGTGGGATCGAGGCCTTGACGCTTCGCGCGCGCGATCTCATCGCCCGAGGTGTTCTGCAGCCGCTTGAGGTTCTCGAGCTCGGGAATGAGCCGTCGCCGCCGCGACTCGAGTGCGGCGAGCACGCCGAGCTCCGCGTCGGCGTCGAGACCGCGGTTTCTCAGACCCGTCTGAACCACTTCCGGTTGTTCTCGCAGGAGGCCGGCATCGAGCATGGCCCTACATCCTATAACCGAACGCGCGAGACCATTTCCTCCGCCAGAGGCGAACCACGGCGTCGGCGCGTTGCGGATGCGGGAAGCCTGAAGTACGATGCCGCTCCGGAGGTCATTCTGCCGCAAAAGGTTCGCAAGGCGGTCTTTCCCGCCGCCGGGCTCGGCACGAGGTTCCTGCCCGTCACCAAGGCGCAGCCGAAGGAAATGCTGCCGCTGGTGGACAAACCCATCATCCAATACGGCGTGGAAGAGGCCGTCGCCTCTGGTGTGTCGAACATCATTCTGGTGACCGGTCGCGGCAAGAACGCCATCGAAGATCACTTCGACGTGTCGGTCGAGCTCGAATCGTTCCTGGAAGCCCGCGGCAAGTCCGGACTCATCGCCGAGATCCGCAAGATCTCGAACATGATCAACTTCGCGTACGTGCGCCAGGGCGAGCCGCTGGGCCTCGGCCATGCGGTGCTCGTCACACGGGAACTCGTCAACGACGAGCCGTTCGCGGTCATCCTGGGAGACGACGTCATCGACGCGGACCCGCCGGCGCTGAAACAGATGATTGACGTGTACGAGCGTGTGGATGGACCGGTGCTGGCCGTCGAGCGAGTGCCGATGGACGAGATCTCGAACTACGGCGTGGTGGCCGTCGATCGGGAGACCGTCGCACCGGGTGTCTATCGGGTGCTCGACCTGGTGGAAAAGCCACCACCAGGGGAAGCGCCTTCGGATCTGGCGATCATCGGTCGCTACATCCTTACCCCCGACATCTTCCCCGAGCTCCAGGCCACCACCACGGACAGAACGGGTGAGATTCAGCTCACCAACGGCCTGCGCGGTCTCCTCAAGAAGCGTCCCATCTATGCCTGCGAGGTCAAGGGCGTGCGGCACGACACGGGCAATCGTCTCGGGTTTCTCAAAGCCGTCGTCTATTTCGCGCTGCGCCGGCCGGACCTGGCCGAGCCCTTCAGTCGCTACCTGGAATCGCTCTCGCTCGCCGGGCAATCCGCCACCAGGCGCTGAGCGAGAGTCGGTCGAAATGTCCTAGGAATCCTTGGAGGCAGAGCCCGCCGACGATGGCGAGCTCGAGGCTGGCTTGTCGCCAGCGGGGCGTTTCTTCTGAGCCGCCTTGTCGCCGTCACCACTCCTGGCGGGCGCGTCCGACTTGGTCCCACCCTCGGACTTGGTCCCACCCTCGGACTTGGTCCCACCCTCGGACTTGGTCCCACCCTCGGACTTGGTCCCGCCCTCGGACTTGGTCCCGCCCTCGGACTTGGCCCCGCCTTCGGACTTGGCCCCGCCTTCGGACGTCGTCTCGTCCTTGGCGCCCTTGCGCGCGTAGTCCGTGATGTAAAAGCCGGAACCTTTGAATTGAATGGCAGGCGAAGAAAACAGCTTGTGCACGGGACCACCGCAGACCGGGCACTTCTCGACCGGGGGATCCGAGAACCTCTGGTGGATCACCTCGAACCGATGACCGCACGAGTCGCATTGATATTCGTAAAGAGGCATTGTGTCGTGGCCGCTACTCGATGAGGGCGCCCTCATCGCTTCCGAGCATCAGGCGGCGATGAACCCAGAAGGGCGCGGTGCCCAGGCCGAGCAAGGTATCGTGAAACTCCCGCAGCGAGTACTTCGCGCCCTGGGCCTGCTTGTAGTCCTGCCGGAGCTTCAGCAGCATGAGCTTCCCGAGCGAGTAGACGACATAGCTGGGATCGAAGGTGCCGCGCTCGGCCTCGCGGCGCGCGCTCGCTTCCTGCATGAACGCCTCGTCGCGGAAGAATCGCATGCCCTGCTCCACCGACAGATCCTCGGTGTGCAGGCGGATCCCCACGACAAACCGCACCAGGCGAATGAGCGCCTCGGCGAGCTGACCCACCCGGATGGCTGGCTCTCGCCCGCCGCAGCCGGCCTCCACCATCATCTGCTCGCAGTAGTGCGCCCATCCTTCGACGAACGACGTCGGCGCGAAGAGAATCGACTTGCGGACTTTCGACTCAACCTGGCGCAGGCGCTGATAGTGAAGGAAATGGCCCGGATAGACCTCGTGAATCGAAATCGACCAGAGCGCCGAATAGTTGAAGTCCCGAAGGTACTCTTCCTGCCGGTCGGGGGGCCATGAGGGCAAGGCGTCGGTCAGGTAATAGTAGGCCCGCGTCGGCTTGGGCTCGAACGGTCCTGGCGTCCACATGCTGGCAAACGACCAGCGGTAGAACTCCGGCGTCGGGGCAACGACAATCGGCTCGCCGGACGGGATCGTGACGATGCGCTGTCGTTCCAGAAAGGCGGCCAGCTCGTCGAGCTGCCCCTGTGCCACGGTGATGAGCTCGCCCGTTGCCGGGTGATTGCGCTTCAACTTCTGCCACGACTCGAGCGGATCGCCGCCGTTCAGCCGCCCGGCGGCGGTCTTGAATTCCTCTTGCGTCTGCTTCAGCTCTCGCATCGCGATGGCGAGAAGACGCTCACTGTCGAGCGCGATGCCGTCGTCGAGCTTCAGCTTGCGCTCGAAGCGCTCGCGGCCGAGTCTGAACGAGGAGCGTGCGCGGGGCGCCACTTCCGTTTCCAGATACTCGATGTACGAGCCGACGGCGTTCGCGGCTTCGGTAGAGGCGTCAGCCAGATCGCCGAGCAGATGGAGATCGTCCACCGACGCGAATGCTCGCGGCAGGTCGGTGTCGATGAATTTCAGCGTGCCGCGCAGGGTCTCGAGCCCGACTTTCACGAAGATGCCGGGAGGATCCTTCACGTTGTCGCGCGCCGCCTGCATCAGCCGCGGCGTCTGCCGGAGCTTGGAGAGCACGCGCCGCGCGCGCTCGGACTCGGGCGCGTAGTCGAAGATCGACTGCGCGGCCAGGCTCGATGCCAGGAGATCCGCATAGAGCTGCGGGCTGCGCTCCCAGCTGCGCACCTCCTCGAGCTCGAACATCCGGCCGCGGATATTGGCGCCGAGGACGGGCTGCTCCACCTTCTCCAGCGCGGTCAGACCGACGGCGTCGATCTCATCGAGACGCCGGGCAAAGCCCGAAAGGGTACGGGCGCGGGCCTCGATGGCCGGCCGGCTGAGGTCCTCGAGCAGATCGTCGTGCACGTGCACGCCGTCGAGCGTGGCGCTGGTCGGCTCGCTCTCGTGCAGGTACGCGAGATAGTCGTCGACGAAGTGCGGCAGCGGTTCGGCGGAGGCCATGATGTCGGAACCCCCAATGGTACAATAAATCGTCTGCTTCGATGCCCGGCACCCTGTACGTCGTCGCGACACCCATCGGAAATCTCGAGGACATCTCTCTTCGCGCCCTGCGAGTGTTGAAATCGGTTGGCATCATTGCTGCCGAGGACACGCGTCGTACGCAGATTCTGCTGAAACACTACGGTGTTTCGACACCGTGCTTGAGCTTCTACGAGCATAACGAGCGCGTGCGTGTGCCGCAGCTCGTTACGCGCCTCGAGCATGGCGACGATGTGGCGCTCGTCAGCGATGCGGGGACGCCCGGGATCTCCGATCCGGGGTATCAGCTCGTGCGCGCGGCGCATGATCATCACATCAAAGTTGAAGCCATTCCCGGGCCGAGCGCCGTCTTGACCGCCCTTGTGTCTTCGGGGCTGCCGGCCCATGAATTCACGTTCCTGGGGTTCGCGCCCGCGCGATCGAAAGACAAGGACCGTTGGATGGCGCGGGTCGTGGCCGAACCAAGAACGATCGTGTTCTTCGATTCCCCCCGTCGTGTGCGGGACACGCTATCGCGCCTCGCGCGCCTGGCGCCGGCGCGTGACGTGGTTGTGGCCCGCGAGTTGACGAAGAAGTTCGAGACATTGGTCAAAGGACCTATTGAACAGGTGTCCGAGCGGCTCGACTCCGGAGTCCGTGGAGAGATAACGGTCATTCTTGATGGTCATAAATCGGTCGAATCACCAAAAAACAAGCCGGACGGCGGTCTTGCACCGACTGAACAGGTATCCATATTAGGTGTAACAACCGAATTTGACGAATTGAGCCAGCAGGTTGGAGTCCGTCGCAAGGATATTATTCGGTCTATAGCCAGAAAACATGGCCTGAAGACACGCGACGTCTACGCGGCCGTTGTAGAAGCCAAGCGCAACCGCCGATAACTTGACCGCTTAGGGGGCTTTTGTTAAGGTACCGCGGGTTTAGGGGGCCCGGCCTCCCCTGGGGAGGTTCCATGGCGAAACAGCGGCGGGCACCTGCCCGTACGATCCGAAAAACCTCCCGGCCCGGCTCAACGAGTTCCGGGTCGCATCGCGCCGCCGTGCCGCGCCAGCCGCGCGCCCGCATCTTCCCGAGTCAGGTCGAGAGCCAGAAGCTTCCGCCACGACCGGCTTACCTGGAAGCAATCGCCCGCTACGAGCAGGCGCTCCTCGCCTTCCAAGCTCAGGAATATGGTCAAGCGACCGAAATACTCCAGGCCATTCTGACGGCCTACCCCGAGGAGAAGGAACTCCACGAGCGGGTTCGTCTGTACCTGCAGATGTGCGAGCGCCAACAGGCCGCGCGGCGGGAGATGCCGCAGACTCTCGAAGACCGTCTCTACGCTGCCACGCTGGCCATCAACGCTGGTGCTCTGTCCGAAGCGGCGGGTCACCTCGAAAGTGCCCGAAAGCAGGACCCGGACCACGATCAGGCACTCTATATGCTCGCGATTGTTCATGCGCAGCAAGGCAACCTCGCCGAGGCTGCGGAACTATTGCAGCGTGCAGTCGAAATCAACCCGGAAAATAGGTCTATCGCCAGAAACGATCCGGACCTCGATGCCCTCCGCGCGCAAAGCTCCGTCCGCAGCCTCCTCGAAGCGCCCCTCCGCGCGGACCGCCGACGTGCCGGCAGGAACCGCGGCACCCGATAAGGCTTACGTGCCCCACACGCATGTCGTGATCCTGGCGGCCGGCAAGGGCACGCGGATGAAATCGGCCCTTCCAAAGGTGCTGCATCCGGTTGCGGGACGGCCCATGATCGAGCACGTGCTCAGGGCCGTCGAGCCGTTGGCACCGTCGAGCACGACGCTGGTTATTGGTCACGGTGGCGACGCGCTCCAGGCCGCGCTGGCCGGGTGGCCGCGACTGCGCTTCGTCAAGCAGGAACCGCAGCTTGGCACCGCGCACGCGCTGGCTCAGGTCGAACCGCTGCTGTCTGCCTCATCCGGGCAGGTGCTCGTGCTGTCTGGCGACGTGCCACGGCTTCGTCCCGAGACATTGGCCCGCCTGGCTGCAACCCAGCGCGAATCCGTCGCGGCGGCGGTGATGGTGACCGCCGTGCTCGAACGCCCGTACGGCTACGGGCGCATCGTGCGCGACCGGGGCCGGGTCGAGCGTGTGGTGGAGGAACGCGACCTCGGGGCGGGACAGCACGAGATTCGAGAAGTGAATGCCGGGATCTATGCGTTCGCGCTCGAGCCCCTCTTCGACGCGCTCCGGACGATCGCGCCAGACAACGCACAAGGCGAGTACTACCTTCCCGACGTCATTGCGGTGTATGGCCGCGAGAAGCGTCGGGTGGACACCATGACCGTCGACGATCCGCAGGAGATTCAAGGCATCAACAGCCGCATCGAGCTGGCGGAAGTGAGCAGAGCCGTGAGACAGACGAAGAACGAAGAGTTGATGGCCGCAGGCGTGACCATCGACGACCCGGTGACCACCTACATCGAGGCGGATGTTCAGGTGGGCGCCGACACCGTCATCCATCCAGGCACCCACCTCCAGGGCCGAACTGTGATTGGCCGGGGCTGTCAGATCCATGCCGGCGTCCGCATTCGCGACTCGACGCTTGGCGATCGCGTCACCATCCTCGATCACTGCGTCATCGTCGGGTCGCGAGTGGCGGCGGATGCGCAAATCGGCCCGTTCGCGCACTTGCGACCGGAAACCGAAGTCCGGGAGCGCGCGCGCATCGGCAATTTCGTCGAGCTCAAGAAGACCGTGCTCGGCGTGGGCTCGAAGGCCAACCATCTGACGTACCTCGGCGACACGACGGTCGGTGATGGCGTGAACGTCGGGGCGGGCACCATCACGTGCAACTACGACGGCGTCCGCAAGCACGAGACGGTGATTGAGGACGGCGCGTTCATCGGCAGCGATTCTCAGCTGATCGCACCGGTCCGTGTCGGCCGCGGCGCCTATGTGGCGGCGGGATCGTCGATTACCGAGGATGTGCCCGATGGAGCGCTCGCCGTCGCCCGGGCCCGGCAGGTCAATCGAGAGGGTTGGGTGGCGAACCGCACGGGTCGGGCCAAGCCCGAGTAGAGCGCCAGCCCCAAAGCAGCGCAGGTCGCTCCGGTTCTGCGGTACATTGTTCTGTCCGGCCGCGCGAGCGGTCCGAAGGAGAACCATGTGCGGCATCATCGGGTATATCGGTGACAAGACGGTCGTTCCCGTCCTGATCGACGGTCTCAAGCGCCTGGAGTATCGCGGCTACGACTCGGCGGGCGTGGCCGTCGTCCGTGACGGGCACCTCGAGCTCCGGCGGAGCGCGGGAAAGCTTGCGCGCCTCGAGGAGGTGATCGACGCCCAACCGGTTGAAGGCGACTACGGCGTGGGCCATACGCGATGGGCCACTCACGGGCGTCCAACGGAAGAGAACGCCCATCCGCATCGCGACTGCACGGGCCGGATTGTCGTCGTCCACAACGGCATCATCGAGAACTACCTCGATCTCAAGCGAAACCTCCAGAGCAGTGGCCACCGCTTCGTCACCGAGACCGATACCGAAGTGGTGGCGCATCTCGTCGAACAGGAGATGGAGCAGGATGGGCTCGAGGGCGCCGTGAGGCGGGCGCTCCTGCAGATTCGCGGATCGTTTGCGCTGGTGGTGCTTTCGGTTCAGGACCCGGAGAAGATCGTGGCCGTCCGCAACGGCCCGCCGCTCGTCGTCGGACTCGGAAACGGCGAGTTCTTCGTGGCCTCGGACACGCCCGCGATCCTGGCGCACACGCGCGATGTGGTGTTCCTCGCCGACGAGGAAATGGCCGTGGTGACGCGCTCGGGCGTCGTGTTCACGGATTTCTCGGGACAGTCGGTGTCGAAGGCCACACAGCGCGTGCTGTGGGATCCCCTCATGGCCGAGAAGGCCGGCTACAAGCACTTCATGCTGAAAGAGATCTTCGAGCAGCCTTCTGCCGTGCGCGACACCATTCTCGGCCGTGTCTCGCTCGAGGCCGGCCGCGTGTTTCTGGAAGAGATGACGCTGACGGATGCCGAGCTCAGATCGATCGAGAAGGTGGCTATCGTCGCGTGCGGAACGTCCTGGCATGCGGGCCTGGTGGGCAAGTTCCTCATCGAGGAGCTCGCGGGCGTGCCGGTCGAAGTCGATTACGGGTCCGAGTACCGGTATCGCGACCCCATCGTGTCTCAAAGTACGCTGGCGCTCGCCATCACCCAGTCGGGCGAAACCGCGGACACGCTGGCCGCGCTTCGCCAGGCGCGCCAGAAGGGCGCGAAGAGCATTGCGATCTGCAATGTGGTCGGCAGTATGGCCACCCGGGAAGCCGACGGCACGGTGTACACCCATGCGGGGCTTGAAATCGGTGTGGCCTCCACCAAGGCCTTCACCTCGCAACTCGTGGCGCTCAATCTGCTGGCCCTGTATCTGGCACAAGCCCGCGGACGGCTCACGCCGGAGGCTGGCCGCGCCCACATCGAGGCCCTGCTGCACCTGCCGCAGCTGCTCGAGGAGGCGCTGAAGATGGCGCCCCGCATCGAGGAGACGGCCTCTCGTTTTCATTCGCGGACTGATTTTCTCTATCTGGGCCGGGGACTGAACTATCCGATCGCCCTCGAGGGCGCGCTCAAGCTGAAGGAAATCTCGTACATCCACGCCGAAGGTTATCCCGCCGGCGAAATGAAGCACGGACCGATTGCCCTGATCGACGAGCAGATGCCCGTGGTCGCGCTGGCGCCGAAAGATGCCGTCTACGACAAGATGCTGGGAAATATTCAGGAAGCGAGAGCCCGTGGCGGCCAGGTGATCGCCGTGACCACGCCCGGCAACCACGAGCTCGCCAGCCTGCTCGACCCGGCGCTGGACGTGCTCCTCACCGTACCGGCCGCCCCGCGTCTCCTCATGCCCGTGGTGCTCGTCGTGCCACTGCAGCTGCTCGCGTATCACATCGCCGTGCGGCGCGGCTGTGACGTCGATCAGCCTCGCAATCTCGCGAAGAGCGTCACCGTCGAATAGCGGCGCGCTGCGCACGACGCGAATCGGGGATAATAGAGACGATCGTTCCGGCTGCGATCGTCCGCCCCCACCTCATGACCCTGTTGGATTCGCTCAACACCGAGCAGCGCGACGCGGTGCTCCACACCGACGGCCCGCTGCTACTCCTCGCCGGCGCGGGCTCGGGCAAGACACGGGTGATCGCGCATCGCATCGCTCACCTGATAACCGAGCGGCTCGCGCAGCCGGGCGAGGTGCTGGCCGTCACGTTCACGAACAAGGCCGCCGAGGAAATGCGCGGGCGGGTCGCGGCGCTGGTCGGCGGCGACCTCGCCGGGATGTGGATCTCCACGTTTCATGCGCTGTGCGCCCGTCTCCTCCGCCGCGAGGCGCCAGCCATCGGCCTGACCCGCGATTTCGTCATCTACGATTCGTCGGATCAGCTGGCGGTGGTACGGCAGGCCATGCGCGAGCTGCAGATCGACGACAGCGTGCTGGCGCCGCGCGCGGCCTTGTCCCGAATCAGCCACGCCAAGAACACGATGGACGCCGCGCCGACATTCGACGAGACCTGGAACTTCCGCGGCGCCCAGCTCGTGAAGCTGCACGCCCGCTATACGACACTGCTCAAGGAGAGCAACGCGCTCGATTTCGACGATCTCCTGCTCAAGACCGTCGATCTCTTCGAGCATCACGAGACCGTGCGCGCGCGCTACGCCAGCCGGTTTCGTTTCGTCATGGTCGACGAGTATCAGGACACCAATCGCCCGCAATACCTGCTGATCCGGCGGCTTGCTGAACAGCACCGCAATCTGTGCGTCGTGGGCGATCCCGATCAGTCCATCTACAAGTGGCGCGGCGCCGACCTGCGCAACATCCTCGATTTCGAGCACGACTTCCCCGACGTCGCCGTCGTGCGCCTCGAGCGGAACTATCGTTCGACACAAGTCATCCTGGATGCCGCCTCCAGCGTCATCCGGCAAAACCGCAACCGGAAGGACAAGCGGCTGTGGACCGATCGTGAGGGCGGCGCTCGTATTCGCTATTACCAGGGCGCCGACGAGCTCGACGAAGCCGACTTCATCACCCGGACGGCGCAATCCACGCTGGCTGGCCAGGCCGACGCCACTGTTGCGGTGCTCTACCGTACCAACGCGCAGTCTCGCGCCATCGAGGACGCGCTGCTCCGCCAAGGCCTGGCCTATCGGATCATCGGCAACGTGCGCTTCTACGAGCGCAAGGAGATCAAGGATGCGCTGGCTTTCCTACGCCTCCTCATCAACCCGCACGACGATGTGAGCTTGCGGCGCGTGATCAATGTGCCTCCGCGCGGCATCGGCAAGGCCGTGATCGAAGCCATCGAGGCCACCGATGCGACGGCGGCTCAGGCCGCCGCCGAAACCATGCCGCTCCTCAATACCGGCCTCGCCCCCGCGCCGGCCTCGAACTCGATGTGGTCGCGTCTGGTCCGTGCGCTCGAGGAGCGCCGATTGACCGCCCGCGCAACCTCGTCGGTCCGGACCTTCCGCGACCTCATCGTGGGGCTGGCCGCCAGCCTCAGCAACGAGTCCGTCTCCATTGCGGTCGGCAAGCTGCTCGATCAATCGGGCTATCTTCAGGCTCTGCGCGACGATCGCACCGAGGAATCGACGGGACGCATCGAAAACCTCATGGAGCTCGTTTCGGCCGCCAAGGAATACGAGATGCAGGCGGAGGAACCGACGCTCCGCGACTTCGTGGACCGTCTGTCACTCCTCTCCGACGTGGACGAGGAAGAGGGTTCCCGGAACGCGCGGATCGTGCTGATGACGCTTCACAGCGCCAAGGGTCTGGAGTTTCCGGTCGTCGTGATCGCCGGGCTCGAAGAGGGTCTCTTCCCGCATTCACGCTCGTCCGACGACGAAGCCGAGCTCGAGGAGGAGCGGCGTCTCTGCTACGTCGGGATCACCAGGGCGCGTGCGAGTCTCGTCCTGACGTCGGCCGCGCGCCGGCGCGTGTTCGGCACCTATCAGAGCTCGCAGCCGTCGCGCTTCATCCAGGAAATTCCCACCGAGCTCATCGAACTGGTCGTGCCGCCTGCGCCCGGCCCCGGCTATGGAAACCCGTACTACGATTTCCGGACGAATCCGTATCGCTCACGCCGCGGATCCACCCGAGAGGCGCCGAATCTCTACGCGTACGAGCACGAGGATCAGTCCCCGGGGGGCGTCCGGACAGGCTCGCGCGTGCGTCATGCCACGTTCGGGCTCGGTACCGTGCTCGAAGTCGAGGAACTGCCCGACGACATGAAGCTGGTCGTCCGATTCGAAGGGGTCGGCCGAAAAACGCTGCGGGCGCGGTACGCGAAGCTGGAGCTGGTGGGGTGAGACCTGGGCCGGCAGCGGTGGCGCTGCCGGCCACTGTCAGAGCGTCAGGCCGGCTTGATGGCGGTGATGACCCAGCGGCCGGTCACTTCCTTCGAATCAGTCTTGCCGATGGCACGCTGCATCGTGAGGACCATGGTCTTGGGCACGACCTGGCCGTCCGCCTGGCGGACCTGCGCGTCGATCGTCACGTCCTTCGTGGCGAGCTCGCCATCGACGGTCCCCGGATCCACAGGATTCTGAGGATTCTCGAGGCTCAGTTCGGCAATCGGCCGCTCGGCGTTCAGCTGGTTGCGGGCTTCCGAGGTGCGCTTGGCGTGCATCGCCGTGTCCTCGCGCCACTTCGACCAGGCCTTCTGCACTTCGGCGTCCGTGCCGCGCAGCGGCCGCGCGGCGCTCTCCGCTTTCAGCACGCGGTCGATGACGTCTAGATTGGCGTCCTGATATTCCTTCTTCTTCTTGCTGAATGCTTCTTCCTCGGCACGTGCGTCGTCGTACGCCTTGGTGAGCTCCTTCACGCGGAGCGGCACACGGCGCTCCTCGCTGACGTTGGTCACCTCGAAGCTCGTGACCACGCCGTCCTTCGTGGGATCGAACGTCACGGCGGCAAAGTTGGCCAGTGTCTGGCTGTCACGAAGCTGCGAGGCGCGGAAGAACTGCCGAATCTGGCCATCTTCAGGCGCGCCACCGCATGCCGCCGCCACGAGCGCCATGATGACGAGCGCCGGGGCCAGCAGCACAATGGGGCTCCTTTTCGACCGAACCATACCAGTCCTCCTTTACTTACTCTTCTTCTCGTTCCGCCAGCCGGGCGACCGAGACGACACGGTCGTCGTCTTCCATCTCGATCAACCGAACGCCCTGAGTAGCCCGGCCGATGGCCCGAATGTCCTGGGTGACCATCCGCAGAATCTTGCCCTGCTGGGTGATCAACATCAACTCGTCCCCGTCCTGGACGTACGCGATCCCCACGACTTTCCCGTTTCGTTCGGTCGTTTGGATGTTAATGATACCCACACCGCCCCGCGACTGCACCCGGTATTCTTCAAGCTCCGTTCGCTTGCCGTGACCCCACTCGGCCACGGTCAGGAGGGTCCCTCCGGGACGCACCACCTCCATGGCTACGACCAAATCGCCCTCGCGCAGACTGATGCCGCGCACGCCGTAGGCCGTGCGTCCCATGGGACGGACGTCCGATTCCGGGAAGCGGATAGCCATGCCGTCGCGGGTCCCGATGAAGATTTCGCCTTGACCGTCGCTGAGCTGCGCGGCAATGACGGCGTCGTCGTTCTCGACGCCCATGGCAATGATGCCCTTCGCCCGTGGGTTGCTGAACTCGGTGAGCTCGGTCTTCTTGACCACACCGCGGCGTGTGCCCATCACGATGAACTTGTCGGCCTCGAATTCCTTGACCGCCAGGAGCGCTGCAATCCGCTCTCCTGCTTCCATCGACACCAGGTTCGCGATCGCCTTGCCCTTGCCGGTCGGACCGACGTCGGGAATTTCGTGCACCTTCAGCCAGTAGGCGCGGCCCCGGTCGGAGAAAATCATGATGTAAGCGTGCGTGGAGGCGACGAACAGGTGGCTGACGAAGTCCTCCTCGCGGGTCCGCATGCCGATGCGTCCCTTCCCGCCGCGGCGCTGATTCCGGTAGGTCGAAATGGCTGTGCGCTTGATGTAGCCGGTGCTGCTGACCGTAATCGCCATGTCTTCTTCGGCGATCAGATCCTCGACGCTGAACTCGCCCGTCTCGTCGATGATCTCCGTGCGCCGATCGTCACCGTACTTCGTCTGAATCGCGCGAAGCTCGTCCACCACGATCTGCATCAGCAGCCGCTCGCTGGCGAGGATTCCTAGCAGACGCTCGATGTTCTTCAGCACCTCGGTGAGCTCGTCGACAATCTTCTGCCGCTCGAGACCAGTGAGGCGCTGGAGCTGCATGTCGAGGATGGCCTGCGCCTGAATCTCGGTGAGCGCGAACTCGCGCACCAGTCCTGCGCGCGCCTCGGCCACCTGCTTGGAGGCCCGAATCAGCGCGATGACCGCGTCGATGTGGTCGAGGGCGATCTTCAACCCCTCGAGGATGTGTGCGCGTGCCTCCGCCTTCTTCAGCTCGAACTCGGTGCGGCGGCGCACCACGTCGCGGCGGAATTCGATGAAGCTCTCGAGCACGTCGACGAGCGGCAGCACCTTCGGCCGTCCGGCGACGATGGCCAGCATGATGATGCCGAAGCTCTGCTGGAGGGCTGTATGCTTGTAGAGATTGTTGAGGATGACTTCGGCAACCTCGCCGCGGCGCAGCTCGATGACGATCCGCATCCCCTCGCGATCGGACTCGTCGCGCAGGTCGCTGATGCCTTCGATGACCTTCTCCCGCACCAGCTCGGCGATCCGCTCGATGAGCTTGGCCTTGTTGACCTGATACGGAATCTCGCTGACGACGATCGAAATCTTGTCGCCCTTCTTGGCGGTCTCGATGTTCACCTTGGCGCGCATGAGAATGGCGCCACGGCCGGTCGCATACGCCGCGTCAATGCCTCTCCTGCCGACGATGTACCCTCCCGTGGGCAGGTCTGGACCCGGAACGAGCTGCCGCAACTGCTCGCGCTTCCGCCCGGGTGATTCCTCCCGGTTCTCGACGAGCCAGACGACGGCTTCGATGATCTCCCTCAGGTTGTGCGGCGGGATGTTCGTGGCCATGCCCACGGCAATGCCCGCCGAGCCGTTGACGAGCAGGTTGGGAAACGGCGCCGGGAGCACCGTCGGTTCTTCGGTGGTCTCGTCGTAGTTGGGAACGAAATCAACCGTCTCCCGGTCGAGATCGGCCATCGTCTCTTCGGCGAGCGCCCTGAGCCGGGCCTCGGTGTACCGCATGGCCGCCGGGAGGTCGCCGTCGACGGAACCGAAGTTGCCCTGGCCGTCGACGAGCGGATAGCGCATGTTGAAGTCCTGCGCCAGCCGCACCAGCGTGTCGTAGATCGAGGCATCCCCGTGAGGATGGAAATTGCCCATGACCTCGCCGACGATCTTCGCGCACTTGCGATAGCCGCGATTCGACCCCAGGCCCATCAGGCGCATCCCGTACAGCACCCGTCGGTGCGCGGGCTTCAACCCGTCGCGGACGTCGGGAAGCGCGCGCCCGATGATTACGCTCATCGCGTAATCCAGGTACGAGCGCCTCATCTCGTCTTCGATATTGACCGGCAGCTGGCTCGCGGCGATGGACATGAATGGGTTCAGCGGATCGGGACGCTCACACGTCGAGGTTCTTCACATCGAGCGCATTGTCCTCGATGAACTTGCGGCGGGGCTCCACCTGGTCGCCCATGAGGGTCGTGAACATGAGATCGGCTTCCGTGTGATCCTCGGCCCGCACCTGGAGCAGCGTGCGCGTGGCGGGATTCATGGTGGTTTCCCACAGCTGATCCGGGTTCATCTCGCCAAGGCCCTTGTAACGGTTGATCGCCACACCCTTCTTCCCCGCCGACAGGAAATACTCGACGAGTGCATCCATTGACGCGATGGAGAACTCGGTGTCGCGAGAGGAACCCTTGCCGGCGGACGTGACGCGGCTTTCCGCGGTCTCGCCTGCGGCGTCCGGGGCGGATTCAGCGGCTTCGTCCGGCGCCTCGACCGCCGCGCCGGCCGTGAGCACCACCACAGGCATGGGCACGCTGTCCTTGAGCTCGCGATGGCTGCCGAGCAGCGTGCGGTACTCGCCGGCGGTCACGAAGGCAAAGCCGATGGCGTCGTGCTTCGGGTATCCGTTGCTGCGGTCCTCGATGTGGAGCGCGTACACGTTGTGCTCTTCGTCGCGCTGTACGGCCACGGTGCGTGTTTCGGTGGTCAGCGTCTGCGCGAGCTGCGTCAACGCCGCGCTGTCGGCGAAAAACGCACGGTCCGCGTCGCGGTCGAGGAGCGCCTCCACGATTTCGCGGCTGTGCCCACGTCGTTCGAGGAGCTGCAGGTGCTTCTGATACGCAATCATCTTCTGGAGCAGCTGCTCCAGCTCGGGTCCGGCCAGGTGCCCGCCCCCGCTCACGCGGATCGTCCGCGATTCGGTGGCGCGCTTCACCAGGAACGTCTCGAGCTCCCGATCGTCCTTGATGTAGGTTTCGCCCTTGCCGCGCTTGGCGCGATAGAGCGGCGGCTGGGCGATGAAAACGTGCCCGGCATCGACCAGCGACGTCATCTGGCGATAGAAGAACGTGAGCAGCAACGTCCTGATGTGTGATCCGTCGACGTCGGCATCGGTCATGACGATGATGCGGTGATACCGGAGCTTGCCGAGATCGAAATCATCGCTGCCGATCCCGCATCCGAGCGCGGCGATCATCGTCCTGATCTCCTCGCTACCCAGCATCTTGTCGAACCGCGCCTTCTCGACGTTGAGAATTTTTCCCTTGATGGGCAGGATGGCCTGGAACCGGCGATCGCGGCCTTGCTTCGCCGAGCCTCCGGCCGATTCTCCTTCGACGATATACAGCTCGCTCAGCGCCGGGTCGCGTTCCTGGCAGTCGGCCAGCTTGCCCGGCAGGGCCATGCTGTCGAGCGCGCCCTTGCGCCGCACCAGATCGCGCGCCTTGCGGGCCGCCTCGCGGGCCCGCGCCGCATCCACCGCTTTCCCGATGATGCGCCGCGCCGTCGGCGGATTCTCTTCGAGAAACCGCCCGAGCTTGTCGTTGACGACGGCCTCGACAATCCCCTTGACGTCGGTGTTACCGAGCTTGGTCTTCGTCTGTCCTTCGAACTGCGGGTTGGGAATCTTGACGCTGATGACCGCGGTGAGTCCCTCCCGGATGTCATCGCCCGTTATGCTCTCGGAGAGATCCTTCGCCAGATTGTTCTTGCTCGCGTAGGAGTTGAGCGTGCGCGTGAGGGCCGACCGGAACCCGGAGACGTGCGTGCCGCCCTCGTGAGTATTGATGTTGTTGGCGTACGAGTAGAGCGTCTCGGAATACCCGTCGTTCCACTGCACGGCCACTTCGACATCGATGCCATCCCGCTCGCCGTGCATCAGGATGGGCTTGTCGCTGATCGACGTCTTGTTCGTATTCAGGTGCGTGACGAACGAGACAATCCCGCCCTCGTAGCGAAACTTGTGGCTCTTGCCGTCCCGCTCGTCGTCCAGAGTGATGAGCACGCCGGCGTTGAGGAACGCCAGCTCCCGCAGCCGCTGCGCGAGCGTGTCGAAGCTGAAAAGAACGACCTCGAAAATCTCGGCGTCTGGATGAAACGTGATTTTCGTGCCGCGCCGCTTGGTCGTGCCCGTAATTTCGAGCGACGCCATCGGGGTACCACGCTCGTAGCTTTGCCGGTAGACCTGGCCGTTGCGCCAGATCTCCAGATCGAGCGAGTCGGAGAGCGCGTTGACCACTGACACGCCCACGCCGTGAAGACCTCCCGAGACCTTGTAGGTTTGATGGTCGAACTTGCCGCCGGCATGAAGAACCGTCATCACCACTTCTGCCGCCGATCGGCCGCTGGTGTGCTCGTCGACGGGAATGCCGCGCCCGTTATCGATGACGGTCACCGAGTGATCGACGTGCAGGGTGACGTTGACCTCGTCGCAGAACCCCACCAGGGCCTCGTCGATCGAGTTGTCGACGACCTCGTAGACGAGATGGTGCAGCCCGGCCGCGCCCGTCGACCCGATGTACATCGCCGGGCGCCGGCGCACGGCCTCGAGGCCTTGGAGGACCTTGATCTTGTCGGCGCTGTAGTCGTCGGATTCCGGAACGGGCAGATCCTGACCGTTTCCGCTCGAATGGATGGCGGATGGCGCGCGCTGATCGTCTCCGGCGGAACTGGGAATCTTGGGATCGGTCTCCGGGGCTCTACCTGGATCGAATCGGTTCACAGTCACCTTTGGTTCAAGAGTTCAAGTGCCGCGGCCCGCTCTGGCGCTGACGCGGTCATCGTCATCAGATTCGCATCGGCATGATGACGTAGGTGTAGTCCAGCGTCCCCGAGCCGACAGGCCGCAGGAGCGCCTGGCTGACTTCGTCCTTGAGCTGGAGCTGCACGCTGTCGGTGCCGACAACGTTCAGAAAGTCGAGCACGTACTGGGCATTGAAGCAGATCTGCACCGGTCCGCCGTCGTAGTCGACCGCGAGCACCTCGTGGGCCTCGCCGAACTCGGGACTGCTGGATGTGACTTCCACTTTGCCTTTGTCGATCTGGAATTTCACGGCCCGCGATCGCTCATTCGACAAGAGCGCCACCCGCCGGACGGCGCTCGTCAGGCGTTCGCGCTCGAAGTCGATGGTCTTGTCATTGCCCTTCGGAATCACCCGCTCGTACGCCGGAAACTGGCCGTCGATCATGCGTGAGATCAACATGCGGTTGCCGACATCGAAGAACAGATGGTTGTCACCGCGCTCGTACCGGATGTCGCCTTCGCCTTCCGTAAGGAGTCGGCCGAGCTCCCACAATGTCTTCCGGGGCAGAATCGCGCGAATCTCCTCGCCGTCCTTCGAGGCCTTGCCGGAGATTTCACGCGTTCCGGTCACGAGCGCCAGCCGATGTCCATCGGTGGCGACGAGCGTCATCTGGTCGCCCTTCAGCAGAAACAGCGCGCCGTTCAAAAAATACCGCGTGTCTTCTCCGGTGATGGCGAACTGCGTCTTCTCGACCATCTCCCGCAGAAGCGCGCGCGGAAGAGTCGCGGGTGCGGTGCCTGGGGCGTCCGGCACGACGGGATAGTCTTCGCGCGGAAGGGTCTGCATCTTCGAATCGAAGTGATCGGCTGCAACTTTCACCGATCCCTTCTCTTCCTCGATGCGGACATCGGTTTCCGGAAGCGCTTTCACAATCTCGTAAAGCTTCTTCGCCGGAACGGTGAGGGATCCGCTCTTCGCGACGGAGGCGGCACATCGACTTCGCAACCCAACTTCGAGATCAGTGGCGAGCAGTCGCACCTCGTCGTGATCAGCTTCCATGACAACGTTCGCGAGAATGGGAATCGTGTTCTTGCGCTCGACGATGCCCTGAAAAAGTTGCAGTTCTCGCAGAAGGTCGTTCTTTCGGACGACGAGTTCCATGGCTGGCTGACCTCGATCGGCGCGGGCTGGCGCCCTGCTAGTACCAACGAAAGAGGAACACTAAAGAGTAAGGAAATTATATAGGAAAAAGGTCGTGTTGAAAAGTTGACAGAGGGCGCTTAGTTCTTGACTTTCAATAACTTGGCATCGCTCAAAAACTGAGGATCGGTAGTGCATTCGAATCCACACAGAATGCCCTGTGCCGAGGCCTCGATCACCTTCCACAAAGCGTGCACAGGCAGCCTGTGGAAATCTTCGACCTACTGAAGGGATTGCAAGAATCCGGCGATGAGGTGATTGAAGGCCGGGTCGCGTTTTCTCATTTCCTCGACCTTCTTGATCGAATGAATCACCGTCGAATGATGCTTACCGCCGAAGCTCCGGCCTATTTCCGGAAGTGAGGCGCCGGTGAGCTGCTTGCACACATACATGGCCACCTGGCGCGGCATGGCCACCGATTTGGCGTTGTTGCGCGACTTCAGCTCGGCGAGCTTCAACTGGTAGTACTCGCAGATGAACTTCTGGACGCCGTCGATCGTGATGGCTCGATCGTCGTGCGCCAGCACGTCGCGAAGAGATTCCTGAGTGAGTTCGAGGGTGATCTCCTGACCGGTCAGCGAGGCATACGCGATGAGCCGGATGAGCGATCCTTCCAGCTCGCGAACGTTCGACTTGACCTTTGCCGCGACATACATGGCCACGTCGTCTGGCAGGGGGACGGCCTCGGCCTCGGCTTTCTTCTTGAGAATCGCCACTTTCGTCTCGAGATCCGGCGGCTGAATATCGGCGATCAGACCCCACTCGAAACGGGATCGCAGCCGCTCCTCGAGCGAGGGAATTTCATGAGGCGGGCAGTCGCTGCTGACGACAATCTGCTTGCGGGCGTCGAACAGTGAGTTGAACGTGTGAAAGAACTCGGTCTGCGTGCCTTCCTTGCCTGCCAGGAACTGAATATCGTCCACCAGCAGCACATCGACGGTTCGATAGCGTTCGCGGAACTCCATCATCCGGTCGAACCGCACCGCATTGATCATCTCGTTCATGAACCGTTCGGTGGAGATGTAGGTGAGCTTCTGATCCGGGTCGTACTGCAGCACGTAATGTCCGATGGCGTGCATCAGGTGCGTCTTCCCGAGCCCCACACCGCCGTAGATGTAGAGCGGGTTGTACGCGCGTGCAGGCGCTTCCGCCACGGCGTGGCAGGCGGCATTGGCGAATTGATTCGACGGTCCGACGATGAAGGTATCGAAGGTGTATCGGGGATTCAGCCCGTGCGGCTGTGGTGCGGCAACGGGCCAGCTGCCGTGATCGGGTTCCTGAGGCTCGCGCGGCAGGCTCTCTGGTGGACGTTCGTCGTGCCCGATGACGTAGCTGACGAGGGAGGAACCACGTCCCGCCTCACTGAGCGCGTCCGAGATGACGCCCGAGTAGTGCCGGCTCAACCAGTCCTTGAACTGCGGTTCCGGAACCCGGACGGTGATGGTGTCGCCTGCGTCGGCCACGAAGCTCGTGGGCCTGAACCACTTGTAAAAGGTGTACGTGTTGACCTTGCCGCTGACGCGGGTCAGGATTTCTTCCCAGATGTTGCCAGGCGCCATAGGGTCGCCAAACCTTCGCCGTGCTTCGAGGCCCGTCCCTACGCGGTCCTGCGTGTCCGCGCCGTCGGAAATGCTTTGCTACCAAGCACTTTCGATGTTTCGCCTGACGCTCGGGGCCATGATTCCGGGCTCTGCAACGCCTGTTGAATTGGAACCTCGCGAATTTCCACAGCTTTTTCCACAGTTGTGGAAAACTTTGGGAAGAGACCAAACTTTCGGGCCTTGACTGGTCGCCTTGAGGTTCGAGAAAGGGGCGACTGTAACACAGTCGTCGTGCCTGCTGCCAGCCGTCAGGAGAGACCGAAATCGTCCGGATTTTCACCAGAAAATCACCAACGACGCTCCGCGTCTGTGTTGACACCCTTCAATCCGCGCGACTAATATTGAGAGTTACCGCAATCTCACTGCAGGCGTGCGTGTTGTACCGGTCGCCGCCTTCGCGCGAGGGTTCCTTCGATGAAACGGACGTTTCAACCCAACAGGCGCCGCCGCCGGCGCACGCACGGCTTCCTTGTGCGGATGAAGACCAAGAACGGGCGCCTGGTGCTCAAGCGCCGCCGAGCCAAAGGACGGAAGCGTCTGACGGTGTCGTCCGAGTGAATCACGCCGGGAACCTCGGTCGGTCTCCCGCCAGGGGAGCGACGCTGGGTTCCCGGGAGCGAATCAAGCGGCGGGCCGACTTTCGCAAGGTGTACGACCAGGGAACCCGCGCCAACGGGCGCCTGGTTACGCTCATCATCCTGCCGAACGGTCTCCCCGTTGCGCGGCTGGGCATCGCTGCCAGCCGAAAGCTTGGCGGGGCGGTCGAGAGAAATCGCGCTAAACGATTGATTAGAGAGGTTTTCAGGCGCAATAGACCCGCGCCGGGGCTCGATGTGGTGGTCGTGCCGCGCCGCGAGCTGCTCGACGCGCCGTGGCCGGTACTCGAGGCCGATTATCTGGGCGCTTATAGGCGCCGCCGGGGATTTCGTGGTCCGCGCTGAAAATCCAAGCCTCTCCGCCCGCGTCGCCCTCATCCTGCTCAGAGGCTACAAAGTCCTTTTGTCACCGTTATTTACAGGTTCATGCCGCTTCGTGCCCTCCTGCGCCGACTACGCGGCCGAAGCCATCGTCGTCCACGGAACCCTTCGTGGAACGTTTCACGCCGCCAGACGCCTGGTGCGATGCCATCCGCTTTGCGAGGCAGGTTTCGACCCAGTTCCTCCGGTTGACAGGCCGGCGACGGAATCCTGATGCCGATGGAACGGCGGGTGCTCGTCGCGGTCTTTCTGTCGTTTCTGGTGCTCTATGGCTACCAGGCGTTCTTCGTCCCGCAGGAGCCCCCACCCTCGGCGACGTCCACGCCTCAGTCGCAACCTGTCACGTTGCCTGCCGACACTCGATCCGCCACAGAATCGGGATCCGCGCCGCCGTCCCCCGGGACTCTAGAGCAGGCGTCCCCCGCTCCGGTGTCGGACGCCCCTCTCGTGGGCGAAGCGGACGAGCGCGACATCCGTGTGGAGAGCGACCTCGTCACCGCCGTGTTCACGAATCGGGGTGCCGTTCTCAAGAGTTGGCGGCTCAAGCGCTATCTGGACGACGCCAACCAACCGCTCGAGCTCGTTCCGGCGCAGGTGACACCGAACCAGGAGCGGCCCTTCACTCTCGGACTGGGGGATCCTGCGCTCGACGCGCGCCTCGGGCAGGCGCTCTTTCGCGTGGACTCCAGCGAAGCCTCGCGCGACGCGACCGCAGCCCCGGTGACCCTGACGTTCGAGTTTCACGAGCAGGCCGGCCTGCGCGTGCGGAAGGCATTCAGCATCAGCCCCGCGTCGTATGTCGTGACAGTGGAGGTCACCGTCGAGCAGGACGGTCAGAGTCTGATTCCGGCGCTCAGGTGGGGTCCGGCGCTCGGAGACGTCACGGGCGAAGTCAACCAGTATCTGCAACGGCCCGAGGGCATCCTGTTCCGCGACGGCGCGGTCGAGCGGATCGCGGCATCGAGCGTCAGTGAGCAACCCACTCATGATGCGGTGGTCCGCTTTGCGGGTGTGGACGACCATTATTTCCTGTCTGCCGCGCTCGACCCGGGGCCTGCCCGCGTGGAGTATGCGGTCCACACACTCCCCCATCGTCAGACTGCGGCACCGCTGGAGTTCGTGTCCTACGCCGTCCGCTCGCAGCAACCGCCGCTGCCGGCGCGCTTCTTCGTCGGGCCGAAGGATTTCGACGTGCTGGCCGCGGTCGATCGCGATCTCGTTCGTGTCATCAACTTCGGATGGTTTTCCTGGATCGTTGTCCCCCTGCTGCGCTCGCTCAAGTGGATCAACGGTTATGTGGGCAACTACGGGTGGGCCATCATCATCCTGACGGTCCTGATCAATGCTGCGATGTTCCCGCTCCGGCACAAGAGCGTCGTGTCGATGAGACGCATGCAGGAGCTGCAGCCCGAGATGAAGGCGATCCAGGATCGCTACGGCAATTTGAAGGCGACGGATCCGGCCCGGCAGAAGATGAATGTCGAGCTGATGAATCTCTACCGCGAGCGCGGTGTCAATCCGGCGAGCGGCTGCATTCCCATGCTGCTCACGATGCCGGTGCTCTTTGCGTTCTACTCGCTGCTCTCTGTGGCCATCGAGATCCGCGGTGCGCCGTTCTTCGGCTGGATCAGAGACCTGTCTGTCTACGATCCGATGTATGTGACACCCATCCTGATGGGCATCACGATGGTGGTCCAGCAGCGGATGACGCCATCCACCGCCGATCCTGTGCAGCAGAAGATGCTGATGGCGATGCCCGTCGTCTTCACGTTCATGTTTCTTTGGGCGCCCAGCGGATTGGTGTTGTACTGGTTGATCAGTAACGTATGGGCCATTGGCCAGCAGCATTTCACCAACCGCCTGATTGGCCCGCCGGTCGTTCGGACGGTCCGGCCGGCGGCCGAGCGGCGCGTGAAACGGGTGGGTACCGGCAAGACCGAGGGAGCCAAGGATGTCTGAGCCGACGCGCGAGATCACGGCATTCCTCGAGCGCGCGACAGGTGCGCTGGGCATGTCGCTCAAGGCGACCGTTGAGCCGTTGCCCGACGGCTGGCGAATCAATCTGGACGGAGAAGGCGGCGAAGCGCTGCTCAAACGGCGCGGCGAAGCGCTGACGGCGCTGCAGCACCTCGTGGAGGCAGCCTATCGCCGGCAGCTCGGCGACAAACGGCTGCACCTCGACTGCCTGGGCTTTCGCAAGGACAAGGACATGGAGCTCAGGCAGATGGCGCGCCATCTCGCCGGGCGCGCCAAGGAAACTGGAGCCGATCAGCAAATCGGTCCACTCAACCCGTACGACCGGCGGATCGTCCATCTGGAAATCGCCGAAGATCCTGGCGTTGCGTCGGAAAGCATCGGCGACGCGCACATGAAGACCGTCATCATCTCGGTTCGCAGGTCCTGATTCCCGCGGGCTTTCCGCGCTCGCCGGCATGTTCTCGCGCGACGACACCATAGCCGCGATTGCCACGCCGCCTGGTCCGGGCGGCCTCGGCGTCATTCGCATCAGCGGCCCGGCCGCATGCGCCATCGCCGCTCACCTGCTTCCTCGTGGGTTTGAGTTCCGGCCCCGCCTGGCCACCCTGACGCATATCGTCGATCCCGCGACGGGACGGCGGATCGACCAGGCGGTGGTGACCTACTTCAAGGCTCCTGCCTCGTTCACGGGCGAGCAGGTCGTGGAGCTGTCGGCGCATGGCAGCCCCGTGGTCCTGCGCGAGATCCTGCGCGCGGCGATGTCCGGCGGCGCGAGGCTCGCAGAGCCCGGCGAATTCACGCTGCGCGCGTACCTCAACGGCCGCATCGATCTCGTGCAGGCCGAGGCCATCGCCGATCTCATCGACGCGGTCACGCCGCTTCAGGCGCGAGCGGCCTTCGACCAACTCGACGGCACCTTGACGACGACGATCGGGGAGATTGACGGCGGGTTGTTCGATCTCGTTGCGCGTCTCGAAGCCTCGATCGATTTTCCCGACGCCGACTACCGCTTCGTCGACCCTTCGCAGGCCCACAGGGAGCTCGCAGAGATCGATACGCGGATCGCGGCCTTGCTGTGCGCGGCGAAAAGCGGCCGCCTCGTGCGCGATGGCCTGACGATTACCATCGCCGGTCGACCCAACGTTGGCAAATCGAGTCTGTTCAACCACCTCGTCGGCGCCTCCCGCGCCATTGTCGCCGCCACGCCGGGAACGACACGCGATTTAGTGACCGAGCCTGTCGACATCGAGGGTTTCTCGGTCACGCTGGTCGACACGGCAGGTCTTCATTCATCGGGCGACGAGGTTGAGAGTGAAGGCATCGCACGGGCGCGCGGTGCTCATCGTGTGGCCGATCTGGTGGTCGTGGTGCTCGACCGATCACGCGATCTTGGCGATGACGACTTCGAGGTGATCACCGCGACCGCATCGCGTCCGTCGGTGCTCGTCGTGAACAAGACCGATCTCGAGAGCGCCTGGAGTCTCGATCGCGTGCAGAGCGGTCGCGCTGTTGTGCCAATCTCGCTTCGCACGGGCGAGGGTGTGAGCGCGCTCGGCCCCGCCATCGTTGCCGCAGCAGGGGCGAATCTCATCCTGCGGGATGTGCCGGCGGTGACGAATGTGCGCCACGTGGCGCTGCTCGAACAGGCACGCGCCTCGATCGGGCTGGCGATCAACGGCCTGGTGGAAAGCGGCAACAGACTGCCGGAGGAATTCGTGCTGGCCGATCTGCAGGACGCGCGCAGCGCGCTCGAGGAGATTACTGGACGCCGAACGCCCGACGATCTGCTGAAGCACGTCTTCGAGCGTTTCTGCATCGGCAAGTAGCGCGACGACCTCGACATTCAGGAATCCATGGCACGCGACTTCGATGTGATCGTCGTGGGAGCCGGGCACGCGGGCTGCGAGGCTGCATTCGCCGCCGCGCGGCTCGGATGTCGGGTGGGTGTGTGCACGCTCACCACGGCGACTGTGGCCCACATGCCATGCAACCCGGCAATCGGTGGAACCGCGAAGGGCCATCTCGTTCGCGAGATCGACGCGTTGGGTGGCCTGATGGGTCGCGCCATCGATGCCACGGCTATTCAATTTCGGCTGCTGAATCGCTCGCGCGGCCCGGCTGTCTGGTCGCCGCGGGCGCAAGCTGACAAGGTGCGTTACGGCCGCTGGATGAAGACGGCGCTCGATGACGAGCACAGGGTCTCCTGGCTTATCGGGGCCGCGGGTCAGCTCCACGTACGAGATGGCCACGTGCTGGGCCTGACGCTCGAGGACGGCGAGCTCATCACGTCCAAGGCCGTGATCGTCACCACCGGAACCTTCCTGAACGGAGTGGTGCACGTCGGTCCGGCGCAAACCCCGGCCGGACGCGCCGGCGAACCTCCGGCTCGCATGCTGGCGGAGTCGCTCAAGTCACTTGGCTTCGCCTGGGGGCGCCTCAAGACCGGCACTCCGCCACGTCTCAGCCGCGACAGCATCGACTTCGACCGTCACGTGGCCTCCGGCGCGTTTCGCGAGGAGCGAGGTGACGCCGAGCCCGTGCCGTTTTCGTACATGAGCGACGCCCGCGAGCTGGGTCAAATAGAACAACATCTTTGTTATCAGTTATTTACAACCATTGAGACGCATCGAATCGTCCGCGCAAACATTGCCCGCTCTCCCCTGTTCAACGGCCAGATCACAGGCATCGGACCGAGGTATTGTCCGTCGGTCGAAGACAAAGTGATGCGTTTTCCGGCCCGCGAGCGGCACCATGTCTATCTCGAACCCGAAGGAGAGGAGGCGCGGGAAATCTACGTGAACGGCTTGTCGATGAGCCTGCCGCAGGACGTTCAGCGTGAGATCGTCCAATCGCTGCCAGGGCTGGAGGATGCCGACATTCTGCGATACGCGTATGCCGTCGAGTACGACTTCATTCAACCCACCGAGTTGAAGAGAACCTTGGAATCCAAACGCGTGAAGGGGTTGTATCTCGCCGGCCAGATCAACGGCACGTCAGGCTATGAGGAGGCTGCGGCGCAGGGCCTGATGGCGGGAATCAATGCGGCGCGCGGGGTCTCCGGCGACGAGCCAGTCGTCCTAGGCCGCGCCGACGCTTACATTGGTGTGCTCATCGACGATTTGACGACGACCGGATGTCTCGAGCCGTACCGAATGTTCACATCCCGAGCCGAGTATCGGTTACTGCTCCGCATCGACAACGCCGATCTCCGCCTAACCCCGCTGGGCCGCGCCATCGGGCTCGTCGATGACGCGCGCTGGGTTCGCTTCAGCGCGCGACGGGATCGTTATGAGGGCAATCTCGATCGCCTGCGGGTTGCGGAGGTCGCCCTGCCGCAGGGCGCTCGGCAGTCTGCGGCGGTGCTTCTGAAGCGACCGGGAGTGGGGTTACGAGAGCTCATCGAGTCGGGTTCCCTCTCGCTCGATCTCTCCCATCGGGATGGGGACCTCGATCTGGCGAGTGTCGAAACCGCTGTGAAGTATGAGGGATACCTGGTCCGACAGCAGAAGCATGTGGACCGCGCCCGACGCGACGAGGCTCGGGCCATTCCTTCTGGATTCGAGTATGCTGGCGTTCCTGGTCTGTCTCGCGAAAGCGTTCACCGGTTGAGCGAAACCCGCCCGGAGACGCTGGGTCAGGCCTCGCGGGTTCCTGGCATCACTGCGGCGGCCGTCGCCGCCGTCGCCGCGTTTCTCGATCGTCGTCTGACTTCGTTCTCTTCAGTCGAATGTTGACGACCCGTGAGCTTCAGCTACGGCTCAGGAAGCGGCTGCGTCGGGCGACGATCGTTGTCTCGTCCGAAACGCTCCAGGCGCTGGAAGCCTACTATCGTCTGCTCAGCCGTTGGAACCAGCGGATCAACCTGACTGCCCTCCCGTTGGATAACGCCCCAGACAGCACACTGGACCGCCTGATCGTCGAACCGCTTCTGGCGGCTCGGCTGCTTCCCTCATCAACGGCATTTGTCATTGACGTCGGGTCAGGAGGAGGCTCGCCCGCCATCCCTTTGCGCCTCGCCGTGCCGAATCTTTCGATGGTCATGATTGAGTCCAAGACGCGGAAGGCGGTCTTTCTAAGGGAGGTCGTTCGTGAGCTTGGGCTCGAACGCACGGTGGTCGAGGCCGCTCGAGCCGAGCAGCTACTGCCGCGCCCGGAGCTGAACGAGGCCGCGGATGTCATCACGTTGCGGGCGGTCAGGGTGGAGGCCCGTCTGTTCAAGACACTGCAGGCGTTTTTGAAGCCCGGGGGTCAGGTGTTCCTGTTTCGGCGTGATAATGGTCCAGCGGAGCCCTTGTCGGTACCGCCGCCATTGACCTGGAACCGATCGGTGTCTCTGGGAGAGGGAACGGGTGCGAGCCTCGCTCTGCTTTCAAAACTCGACCATCCAGCCGCATATGGACGTCACTAATCGCCGACGCACCATACTCCTCATGGTGTTTCACGTGGAACACGGCGACATCCCGTCCCTATTCGATCATTAACCCTATTAATTAGGTCATTAGACAGAAATGGCCCGCATCGTCGCCGTCGCCAACCAGAAAGGTGGGGTCGGAAAGACTACGACCACGATCAATCTCGCTACCTCTCTCGCCCTCGCCGACCGGCGTGTGCTCGTCATCGACCTGGACCCCCAGAGCAACCTTACCAGCGGCGTTGGCCTCAAGGGACAGGCAACTGCCGCCGGGACGGTGTACGAACTGCTCCTGTCCGACGACCCAGGCCCGGCACAGGCGTACGTCCTGCCAACCACGATCGCCGGCCTGTCGCTCATCCCCGCCTCGCGCGATCTCACCGGGGCGGAAATAGAACTCGTATCGCTGCCCGACCGTGAATCACGCCTGCGGACGGCAATTTCAGCGTTGCGCAGCGACTTCGACGACATCCTCATCGATTCCCCACCGTCGCTCGGCCTCCTCACCCTCAACGCGCTCGTGGCCGCGGACTCCGTGCTCATTCCGCTCCACTGCGAATACTTCGCGCTCGAGGGACTGGCCGACCTCGTCGGAACCATGCGCCGCGTGCGCGCGGGACTGAACACGGCGCTCGACATCGAGGGCGTCTTGCTCACGATGTGCGACGAGCGCACGAACCTGGGGCAACAGGTCGCCCGGGAAGTCCGCGAGTTCTTCAAGGACAAGGTGTTTCGGACCGTCATTCCCCGTAACGTTCGGCTCGGTGAGGCGCCGAGTCACGGCCTGCCCGTGATTCTCTACGACGTCAAATCCCGCGGCGCCGAGGCTTACCTGGCTCTGGCTCGCGAAATCCTCGCGCGCCGCCAGCCGGCTGCGCCGCCCGCCGATCCCGCAGCCGCCGGCGAGTAGTGTGATCTGAACAGGAGTGGATGCCATGACCGAAAAGCGGCCCGCGCTCGGCAAGGGATTGAGCGCGCTCATTCCAGATGTGCCCGAGCCGCGGCAGACGGCGCCGACGATAGAGGCAGACGTCCATCTGCTCACGCCGAACCCCTATCAGCCCAGGGCGCAGGCCGACGATGCCCGGCTCGAAGAGCTGGCACAGTCGATCAAGGAGAACGGTGTGATCCAGCCGATCATCGTCCGACGTCTCGGGTCGGGCTTCGAGATCATTGCAGGTGAGCGCCGCTGGCGCGCGGCGCAGCGCGCCGGGCTCGCGCGCGTGCCCATCGTCGTGCGCGAGGTGACGCCAGGGGGAGAGAAGCAGCTTCTTCAGGTTGCGCTCATCGAGAACGTGCAACGCGAGGACTTGAACGCCATCGAGCAGGCGGTCGGATATCAACGCCTGAGCGAAGAGTTCGGGCTGAAGCACGAGGACATTGCGGCCGCGGTGGGGAAGGATCGCTCGTCGATTACCAACTATGTGCGTCTGCTCCGGCTTCCACGCGAGGTGCAGAACCTGGTGGCCGGTGGAGGCCTCTCGATGGGACACGCCCGGGCGCTGCTGAGCATCACGGAGGAAGCAGCCCAGCTTCGGATCGCGCGGGACATCGTCGCCCGCGGCCTCTCCGTAAGGGAGGCCGAGGCGCTGGTCAAGCGCGTCACTCAGGGGCCGGCCGTCCCGGCGCAGGTTCCTCCCGTAGACGTTCACACGCGCGCGGCCGAGGAAAAGATGCGCGTGGCCCTGGGCACCCGCGTTCGAATCGTTCGGAAGGGCAAAGGGGGGACGATCGAGATCGACTTTACCTCGGACGACGAGCTGCAGCGAGTGTACGAACAGCTGACGGAGCGGCACTGAAGTATCCCGAAAGGAGAGCATGCGCAAGCGATTGACCGAACTTGTCTCGTGCGCGGGTTGAGCCAGTAAGCTCGCCGCAGGCGAGCTCGCTCAGGTTCTGAGCGGCATCCCGGCGCAGACCGATGCCCGGATTCTGATCGACTTCCGGACATCTGACGATGCGGGTGTGTACAAGTGGGACGATCGAACCGCGCTCGTCCAGACTGTCGACTTCTTCACCCCGATCGTCGACGATCCATTTCTCTACGGACAAATCGCGGCCGCCAACGCGCTGAGTGATGTCTATGCGATGGGTGGGCAGCCCCTGACGGCCCTGGCCATCGCCGGGTTCCCACGCGATGTTCTCGATGCCGAGACGATTCGTTCCATCTTCCTCGGTGGCTTCGAGAAGCTTCGAGAAGCCGGCGTAGTGCTCCTCGGCGGCCATACCGTTCAGGATCCCGAGATCAAGTTCGGATATGCGGTGACCGGGGTCGTGGACCCGGCGCGCGTGCTCTCCAACGCGAATGCGCGTCCCGGGGACGTGCTCATTCTCACGAAGCCCATTGGCACCGGCGTCGTTGGCACGGCGACCAAGTTCGGCCGGGCCTCGCAGGCGGTCATCGATGCTGCCGTGACGTCCATGGTGCGCCTGAATCGTCAGGCGGCCGAGGCGGTACGCGCGAAACCGGCGGGGCAAGTGCATGCCTGCACAGACGTCACCGGCTTCGGTCTGATTGGCCACGCGCATCACATGGCGAGGGCGAGTCAGGTGACGCTGGAGATCGACGCTCGGAGCGTCCCCGTGTTCGAGGGCGTCACCGGCCTCGTGTCCACCAATCGATCGGGAGGCATGGCGACGAACCTCGAGCACTTCGGGGTCGACGTCGACGCCGGCGGGGGAGTCGAGGCCGATCGCCTGGCGCTTCTCTACGATCCCCAAACCTCGGGCGGGTTGCTTCTCGCGGTCGACCAGGGCGCGGCCGATCTCGTCCTGGGCGAGTTGGCGGCTGTCGGCGAGCAGGCTGCGCGTATCGGGCAAGTGGTTGCTCAGGGTGACAAGCGAATCCGTGTGCAGTGAGGCAGGGCGCCTCGGATTGGGCTCCCTGCTTGTCGAGCGCCCATAACGAATGGTATAAATTGATGTTTTGTCCTGCCGGCGGGGGTTCGCCGGGAGACCGTCGGTGATTCCAGATCCATATTCAGTTCTCTGGGTAATCGCAATCGTCCTGGCGCTGGCCGCGACGCTGGATCGGCTGTTGTTCAAGCCGCTCACGCGCGTGATCGCGGAGCGCGAGCACGCCGTTACGTCGGCGCGTACGCTGGCGGAGACCGCGTCATCTCAGGCTCGTCGAGCCACGGCCGAATTCGAAGCCAGGACGGGCGAAGCGCGCACTGACCTGTACCGAGAGATGGAGGAGAAGCGGCGGATCGCGCTCGAGCGTCAGGCCGCATTGCTCGCGGAAACCCGGCAGCAGACCGAGGCGGCCATTGCCGAGGCGACCGCGCAGCTCAAGGTCGAGACGGTTCGAGCGCGTGAACAGCTCGATCGCGATGCCGCCGTCCTCGCGGGTGCAGTGGTCGAGCGAGTCCTCGGGCGGTCGATTTCCTAAGTTCATTACCTTGACCAATTTGTTCTGCTCTCCAGCGGCGCGGCCGGCGAAAGCCGGTGCTTGTGAATTTAGGCGCAAGGTGGCGCTCGTCTTCGCGGCCTTCGTCGTGGCCTGTGCGCTTGCCGCCGGCCCGCAAGCGGCGGCCCGCCACCTGAATGAGGCCTCGTCCGCCCAGCACACTGAGGCCACGGGCACGCAGAAGCCCGTGGCGGAAGAAAGTCATCAGCCCGCTGAAGCCGGTCATGCGACACCCCAGGGGGAGCACGCCGCTCCCGCCGAACACGGATCCAGCATCTGGTCGGTTGTTGCGAAACTCCTCAACTTTGCGATTCTCGCCGGCACGCTCGTCTACTTCCTGCGCACACCACTCTCCGCGTACATGCGCGATCGGGCTGCCACCATCCGGCAGGACCTCGTCACGGCTCGAGAGATGAAGCGCGACGCGCAGACCCAGCTCGACGAGATTGACGCGCGGATGAAGGCGCTGCCCGCGGAGCTCGAGGCGCTCAAGACCCGCGGGGCCCGGGAGATTGCCGCCGAAGAGCAGCGCATCCTTCGCACTGCCGAAGCCGAACGCGAACGCCTTCTCGATCAGACCCGCCGCGAGCTCGACCTGCAGCTGCGCACCGCGAAACGCGAGCTCGTCGCGCACGCCGCGGATCTGGCGGTGAATCTGGCCGCGGATCGCATCAAGGGATCGATAACCCCGGAAGACCACGAGCGGCTGGCGGCTCGCTACATTCGAGACGTCTCCGAGAGCGGGGGAGCGTCGTGAAGCGCGCGACGGCCGATCGCTATGCCCGTTCGCTGCTCGCGGTGGCTCTTCGCGAAGGCGATCCCGAACGCGTCGGCGACGAGCTTGCCGGCTTCGTCAGGGCCGTCGACGAGTCGGCCGAGCTGAAGCGAGTGCTGGCGAATCCCGCCGTGCCCTCGCCACGCAAGCGCGCGCTCGTCGGTGCGCTCGCCGAGCGCACGGTGCTGTCGCCGATGGTCGCCAAGCTGCTGCTCATGCTCGCCGAGCGCGATCGGCTCGAGATCGTCACCGATGTGCTCTCGGTCTATCGTGAGCGTCTTCTCGAGCAGCAGCAGGCCGTCCGGGCCGAAGTCACCACGGCCGTGCCGCTCGACGCGGATCGGGCGGAGACGCTCGCAAGGAGCCTGGCTGGCGCTACCGGCAAGCGCGTGACGCTCGATTTGAAGGTCGATCCCGCAATCATCGGCGGCATCGTGACCCGAATCGGGAGCGTCGTGTACGACGGCAGTGTTGTGCGCCAGCTGGAGCGCATCAAGCAGCGTCTGACCCAACCCTAACCGGCCGGCGCGATTCTCGAAAGCCAAGGACATGAACATCAAAGCCGAAGAGATTTCCAAGATCATCCGCGACCAGATTGGCAGCTACGCGGTCGAGATCGACGTGGCCGAAGTGGGCACCGTCATCAGCGTGGGAGACGGCATCGCCCGGGTCTACGGCGTCGAGCGCGCGATGGCGGGCGAGATGCTGGAGTTTCCGAACGGCCTGTTTGGCATCGCGCTCAACCTCGAGACCGACAGCGTCGGCACCGTGCTGCTCGGTGATTATCACGAGCTCAAGGAAGGCGACGAGGTGAAGCGGACGGGCCGCATCATCTCGGTACCGACCGGCGAGGAGCTGCTGGGACGGGTGGTGAACGCGCTCGGCCAGCCGATCGATGGCAAAGGGCCGATTGTCGCGACCCAGTTCAGCCCGATCGAGCGACTCGCGCCCGGAGTCGTCGATCGGCAGCCGGTTCGCGAGCCGCTGCAGACGGGGATCAAGGCCATCGACTCGATGATCCCGATCGGCCGCGGCCAGCGCGAGCTGGTGATTGGCGACCGCCAGACCGGCAAGACGGCCATCGCCGTCGACACGATTCTCAATCAGCACGACAAGGACGTCATCTGCATCTACAACGCGATCGGGCAGAAGCAGTCGACGATTGCGCAGGTCGTCAAGATTCTGGAAGACGCCGGGGCCATGCGGTACACGATCGTCGTCGCGTCTGCGGCGTCCGATCCGGCCCCGATGCTCTACATCAGCCCGTATGCGGCGTGCACGATGGGCGAGTTTTTCCGCGACAGCGGCCGCCACGCGCTGTGCGTGTACGACGATCTGACGAAGCACGCGCAGTCGTACCGCGAGATTTCGCTGCTCCTGCGCCGGCCGCCTGGCCGGGAGGCCTATCCGGGCGACGTCTTCTACCTCCACTCGCGGCTGCTCGAGCGGGCGGCCAAGATGCGGAGCGAGCTCGGCGGCGGATCGCTCACCGCCATTCCCATCATCGAGACGCAGGCCGGCGACATCTCCGCCTACATTCCGACCAACGTGATCTCGATCACTGATGGCCAGATCTTCCTGGAGTCGGATCTGTTCAACCAGGGCATCCGGCCGGCGATCAACGTTGGCAATTCGGTGTCTCGTGTCGGCGGATCAGCGCAGATCAAGGCGATGCGGCAGGTTGCCGGCTCGCTCCGGCTCGACCTGGCGCAGTACCGCGAGCTGGCAGCGTTCGCGCAGTTCGGCAGCGAGCTGGACAAAGCCACACTGGCGCAGCTCAATCGAGGGGCCCGTCTCGTCGAAGTGCTCAAGCAGCCGCAATACCGCCCGCAGCCGGTCGAGAAACAGATTGCCATGATCTATGCCGGCACCAACGGCTATCTCGACTCGGTCGCCACCGCCGACGTGCGCCGGTTCGAGGAGGAGTTGTTCAAGGCTCTCGAAACCAGACACCCCGGCGTGCTGACGGCCATCGCCGAGAAAAAGCAGTTTGACGACGAAATGAAGAAGGACCTCGACGGCGTGCTGAAGGAGCTGGGCGCGACGCTGGCAGGCTCGCGCCAGACGGCCGCGTAGTCGTTTCGACGAGGAATCAGGGAATCGCATGCCGTCACTCATCGACCTGCGGCGCCGCATTCGAGCGGTGAAATCCACGCAGCAGCTCACGAAGGCGATGAAGATGATCGCCGCGTCGCGGCTGCGGAAGTCGCAAGAGCGCATCATCTCCGCGCGGCCCTTCGCCAATCAGATGCGACGTGTGCTGAACGATCTGGCGTCGCGTGTCGACTCCGACGCCCACCCGCTCTTGGCGCTGCCCGAGGACAAGCCAGGCGTGCCCACGCTGCTGGTCGTGATTACCGCCGACCGCGGGCTCTGCGGCAGCTTCAACACCAATATCATTCGCGAAGCGGGCTCGCACCTGTTGAAGCAGCAGGCCAGCGAGGTGGCGCTGGCGCTCATCGGTCGCAGGGGCCGCGATTTCTTCAAGCGGCGCGGCTACGACGTGCGCTACGAGCACGTGAACCTGTTCTCGCAGCTGAAGTACACCGACGCGCAGGCGCTTGCGCAGGTGGCCATCGAGGACTTTTCCGCGGGGCGCATCGACGGCGTGTCCCTGATCTACAACGAGTTCAAGTCCGTCCTGCAGCAGCGTGTGGTCATCGAGCAGCTTCTGCCCATTCCCCGGTTCGGCGACACCGGCATCATCGCGAGCGGAGCCCGGGAGTCGTCGGCTGGAAGGAAGACGCGGGAGGCGCCGGCCGAAGGGGCCGACTACATCTTCGAGCCTTCGCCCGAAGAGATCTTCAAGAACCTGCTACCGCGGCACGTGGAGATTCAGATCTTCCGCGCGCTGCTCGAATCGGCGGCAGCCGAGAACGCGGCACGCATGACGGCCATGGACGCTGCCAGTAAGAATGCGGGAGACATGATCGACGGCCTCACCTTGTATATGAACAAGGTGCGCCAGGCCGCCATCACCCGGGAAATTATCGAAGTGGTTTCGGGCGCACAGGCGCTCTAGACGTGGAATGGAAAGGCGCACAGTGTCATGACGCACGCGACAGTCGCTGAAACCAAGGTGGGTCGGGTGACGCAGGTCATCGGGCCCGTCGTCGACGTGGAGTTCGAGGGCGGCAAGCTGCCCGATATCTACAACGCGATTCGCATCACCTCGGATCCGGCATCCGGTGCGGTGGTCGACATCATCTGCGAGGTCCAGCAGCATCTGGGCGAGAACGTCGTCCGGACCATCGCCATGAAGCCGACCGACGGGCTGCAGCGGGGCATGCGGGTGGACGATCTGGGAGAGCAGATCATGATGCCCGTCGGGCCCCAGACGCTCGGCCGCGTGCTGAACGTGCTCGGCGAGCCGGTGGATTTCCCCGATCGCCCTGTCATGGCGACGGAGCGGTGGCCGATTCACCGTCCGGCGCCATCGCTCGAGGATCAGTCCACGACGCTCCAGATGTTCGAGACGGGCATCAAGGTGGTCGATCTGCTCGAGCCGTACCTGCGAGGAGGCAAGATTGGTCTCTTCGGAGGAGCCGGCGTCGGCAAGACGGTCATCATCCAGGAGCTGATTCACAACATCGCGCTGAAGCACGGCGGCGTGTCGGTATTTGCCGGGGTCGGTGAACGCACGCGCGAGGGAAACGACCTGTGGCTGGAGATGCAGGAGAGCGGCGTCGTGAAGCCGGACGATCAGGCGGGATCGCGGGCGGCGCTCGTCTACGGACAGATGACCGAACCTCCGGGCGCGCGGCTTCGCGTGGCTCTGAGCGGGCTCACGGTGGCTGAATACTTCCGCGACGCCGAAGGCAAGGATGTCCTGCTGTTCATCGACAACATCTTCCGATTCACGCAGGCAGGGTCGGAAGTGTCGGCGTTGCTGGGCCGCATGCCGTCGGCCGTCGGCTATCAGCCGACACTCTTGACCGAGATGGGCGAGCTGCAGGAGCGCATCACGTCCACGAAAAAGGGCTCCATCACCTCCGTGCAGGCCATCTACGTCCCGGCCGACGACTACACGGATCCCGCGCCGGCCACCACGTTCGCGCACCTCGACGCCACGACGAATCTCTCGCGGGCCATCGTGGAGCTCGGCATCTACCCGGCGGTGGATCCGCTGGCGTCGAGCTCGCGTATTCTGGATCCGAACGTGATCGGAGAGGAGCACTACGAGGTGGCACGGCAGGTGAAGCAGGTGCTGCAGCGGTACAAGGACCTGCAGGACATCATCGCGATTCTTGGCGTGGACGAGCTCTCGGAAGACGACAAGCTGACGGTGTCCCGCGCGCGGAAGATTCAGAAATTTCTGTCGCAGCCCTTCTTCGTCGCAGAGCAGTTCACGGGCCGCGCGGGCAAATACGTGCCGATCGCCGAGAGCATTCGAGGCTTCAAGGAAATCGTGGAGGGCAAGCACGACGGCTTGCCCGAGCAGGCGTTCTACATGGTGGGCACCATCGATGAGGTCGTCGAGGCCGCCGAGAGGATGACGACGGCGTGATCCCCCCGATTCCATCGCACATCTCGCTCGAGATCGTGACGCCGGATCGCGCGGTCCTGCACGAGCAGGTGGACGAGGTCGAGATTCCCGCCGCAGAGGGGTATCTCGGCATTCTGCCCGGCCACACGCCGCTCCTGGCCGAGTTGCGCGTGGGCGAGCTCTGGTATCGCAAGGGTCAGGAGAAGACGTTCCTGTCGGTCGCGTACGGGTTCGTCGAAGTCCAGCCCGATCGCGTCACGATTCTGGCCCAGATGGCCGAGCGGGCCGACGAAATCGACCTCGTACGCGCCGAGGCCGCGCTGCGCCGGGCGGAGGCACTCTTGCGGGACCAGCATTCACTCGACGTTGACCTCGAGCTGGCGCGCATCGCGCAGATGAAAGCGTTCATCCGCCTGCGGGTTGCCTCGAAGGCGGGGAAGCGTCTCGTCTGAACGGCCATCACCGCCCGCGCCGTTGGTCGGTCCCTGGCCGTCCCGAGGTGTGATGTTCAGGAACCTCGCTCGGCTGACGCGGTACCGCGCGCTCATTCAGAGCCTGGTGGTGCGAGACCTGAAGGCGCGCTACCGCGGCTCGGTGCTCGGCTTCTTCTGGTCGTTCATCAATCCGCTGCTGCTCCTTCTCATCTACACGTTCGTGTTCACCGTGGTGATGCCCGGCACGCGGCCCCCCGAGCTCGAGCCGTACGCGCTCTTCATCTTCTGCGGCATCCTGCCGTGGACGTGGTTCTCGTCGTCGCTGCTCGAGTCGGCGAACTCACTCCTGGTGAACGGCAATCTCATCAAGAAAGTGCTCTTTCCGGCGGAAGTGCTGCCCATCGTCGCCGTCTTTGCCAACCTGGTGCACTTCTGTCTCGGGCTGCCGATTCTGCTGGCGTTTCTCGTCTACTACCGTGCGCCGCTGCAGATGCCCGAGCTCGCATGGTTTCCGGTGGTGGTGCTGCGTGCAGTTGGTGCTCACCCTGGGTCTGGGCTTCCTGGTGGCGGCGCTCACGGTGCACCTGCGCGATCTCAAGGACATCCTGGCGAACCTGCTGACGTTCTGGTTCTTCGCCACGCCGATTCTCTATCCGATGATCTTGGTGCCGTCGACAGGGCGGTGGCTCCTGAATCTGAATCCGTTCACGCACCTCGCCGTGTCGTACCAGGAGATCCTGTTCTACGACGGACCTTTTGGTCACTACCGATGGCTGCTGGCCCTCGGTGTCGCGTCCGTCGGGGTGTTTCTTGCGGGGTACTTCGTTTTCGATCGTCTCCGCGATTCGTTCGCGGAGGAGGTCTAGCGCACCGGCTCGATGACTGTCATCCAAGTGTCCGGCGTTTCGAAGGTCTACCGGCGCTACTCGCGCCGCCGGCAGTTCGCGACACTCAAGAGCGCTCTCTTGTCAGGCAGCCTGATCAGCGACCTGCGATCGGATGAGACCTTTCCGGCCCTGCGCGACGTGTCGTTTGTCGTTCCGGGGGGGCGCACCTTCGGCATCCTCGGACGCAACGGATCGGGCAAGAGCACGTTGCTCAAGCTGGTGGCGGGCATCACCAAACCGACGACCGGCGAGGTGCGCGTCGAAGGCCGCATCTCGGCGCTCATCGAGCTCGGCGCTGGATTTCACCCCGAAATCTCCGGCCGTGAGAACGTGTTCATCAACGGCATCATGCTCGGGCTCTCGAAGCGCGAGATCACTCGCCGCTTCGACGAGATTGTCGACTTCGCCGAGCTCCAGGATTCGATCGACGCGCCGGTGAAGACCTACTCGTCCGGCATGTACATGCGACTGGGCTTTGCCGTGGCGGTCCACGTCGATCCCGACGTGCTGCTCATCGACGAGGTGCTGGCCGTCGGCGATCAGGCCTTCACGGCCAAGTGTCTCGACAAGTTCGGCGAGTTCCGGCGCCGGGGAAAGACCATCCTGCTCGTCACGCACTCGCTCGACCTCGTCGAGCGCTTCTGTGACGAGGCGTTGTGGCTCGACGCGGGACAGGTGAAGGCCATTGGTGACCCACGGCGCGTGGTCGGCGCGTATGTCACCGACGTGGAACGGGCTGAGGAACGGCACCTCGCGGCCGGGGACGCTCGCGCCCACTCGGCGGTGGAAGCCGGCGATGCGCCCGCGGGCGAAGGGCCGGGCGATCCGGTCGAGGCCGTCGCCGAACCCCCGGATATGTTCAAGGCCACGGAAGGTCGGTGGGGTTCGCGTGAGCTCGAAATTCTGGACGTGACCCTCGAAGGCGAGGACGGGGAAGCGGGGCATCTCTTCACGACAGGCGACCGGCTGTCGATCCGACTGCGAGTACGGGCAGCGCTTCCCCTGGACGATTTTGTCTTCGGCGTCGGCATCTTCAATGCCGATGGCGTCTGTTGCTACGGCACCAACACCGAAATCGAGGAACTGGTGTCGGATTCGATCGCTGGCGATGGCGACGTGAGCTTCATCATCGATCGTCTGGAGCTGGTCGGCGGCACCTACAAGCTCGACGTGGCCGCACACAGGCGGGACGGGTACCCCTACGACTATCATCGGCAGCTCTACACCTTTCGCGTCAAGTCGGTGACGAAGGACGTCGGCATCTACCGCCCGGCTCATCGCTGGGCGTTCTCGTCGTCGGTCCGGTTTTCGAGGACCCCGAAGGACCCGGCGTGAAGCTGTTGTCGGTGGACGAAGCCACCGAGCTGGTCCAGACGCTCAGGGCGGCGAAGAAGGTCATCGTCTTCACCAACGGGGTGTTCGATCTGCTGCACCCCGGCCACGTCCGGTACCTCCATCGAGCCCGTCAGGAGGGCGACGCGCTGCTCGTTGGCGTCAACTCCGATCGCTCGGTGGGAGCGAACAAGGGACCGAGCCGGCCTCTGGTGCCCGCACCCGAGCGCGCGGAGATTCTCGCCGCGCTCTCCGATGTGGACGGCGTCGTGATCTTCGACGAGGACACGCCGCTCAGCCTGATTACCCGGCTCCAACCCGACGTTCTGGCGAAAGGTGCCGATTGGCCTGCCGACCAGATTGTGGGCCGCGACGTCGTCGAGGCCCGCGGCGGACGCGTCGTGCTGATACCCGTCGCGGAGGGTCATTCGACCAGCGCGCTCGTCGCCAGGATCCGCCACTCGTCGTAGTACACTGTTCGTTTGCGCTCGTCGTGACACGGCGCGCTCAAAGCCCGGCCGGGCCGCCGGGCTCGGCTTTGTGACCACGTCGATTTCCCTCGGACTTCAGGCACTCCTCCGGTCGGCCGCCGCCCGGGCGGGGTTTGGTGTGTCTGCCCGCATCGTCACAGGGCTGACCGCCTCGGCCAAAGCGTTCTATGCGGCCTCATCAGCCGCCGACGGCCACCGTGTGCTGCTCATTGCGCCAGGCGATGGCGATGTCGAGCAACTCACGGCAGATACGAGATTCTTTCTGACCGCGCTCGAAGCGGCAAGCTGGTCCGCCGTCGAGAGCCAGGTGCTGCCGCTGCCGTCGCCGCAAGTCGATCCCTACCGGAGCCTTGCTCCTCACCTGCGAGTCGCCTCGGCACGTGCGAGGGCGCTCCACGCTCTGGCCACGGGCACTGCCCGCGTCGTCGTGACTTCGGCGGGGGCGCTGCTGGCGCGGGTTAGCCCGCCCGATCGGTTGACGCGCGCGACGATCGATCTGAGCGAGGGACAGGAACTGGCGCCGGCGGACCTTGCCGCCCTCCTGGTCGATGCCGGCTTCGTCCGCGAGGATCCCGTCGACCAGCACGGTGAGTTCTGCGTGCGCGGCGGCATCGTCGACGTGTTTCCCGCGGCCGACGCCGAGCCGTTTCGCGTCGAGTTCATCGGCGATACGATTGAATCCATCCGGCGGTACGACCCGGCCACGCAGCGCACCATCGCACCCACCGGCAGCCTCATCATCACGCCACTGAGAGATCAACTCGACGAATTCCCCGAGCCAGGGCACACGGCATCGGTCTTCGATTACCTCACCGGTCGCGGAACCCCGCTGGTGTTCGTAGCCGAATCAGACGACGTGCGTGCGCAGGGCGAGAAGCTGCTCGAGCAATTCGCGGTCAGTTATCAGGATGCCACGCGCCGACACGAGAAGGTCGCGCGGCCGGAGGATGTCCTGGTTGGCTGGGACCAGATCTCCGCGCATCTGGAATCGGCGGTGCGGCTGGAGCAACTGGAGGTGTCCAACGAGGCAAGCCGCCACGTCGCCTGTCAGCCGGTGGCGGAGTTCCGGGGCCGGCTCGTGGACTGGATTGCCGACATCCGGCGGGCGCGGGAGCGCGGCGACATCGTGCTATTCGTCGCGGCATCTCATGGGCGCGCCGAGCGCACGGTCGAAATGCTGGCGGAGTACGACCTTTCGGCGACGCTCGTCGAGGGCGCTGAGGAAAGCCTGGCGGTGGCCGTGCTAGTGGCCGTCGGCGATCTCTCGGCCGGCTTCAGGCTCCCCGAGGCGTCTCTGCAGATCTATGCCGAGCCCGATGTCTTCGACGAGGAACGGCGGGTTCCGGAGCGGAGGCGGTCGGCAGCCGGCGCGTTCGTCTCGGATTTGCGCGACCTCAAGATTGGCGACCACGTGGTGCACGTCGATCACGGCATTGGCGTGTTCGTCGGGCTCCGTGAGATTGGCGTCGCTGGCAGCGGCGCCGCACAGGAGTTTCTCGAGCTGCGGTATGCGGGCGACGACAAGCTGTTCGTGCCGGTCGAGCGCCTGGATCTGATCCAGAAATACAGCGGCGGCGCGCGTCCGTCGCTCGACCGTCTCGGAGGCACCACGTGGGAACGGGCCAAGACCCGCGTCCGCAAGGCCATGCGGGACATGGCCGAGGAGCTGCTGCGACTCTATGCGGCCCGCAAATCGGTGCCGGGTCATGCCTTCAGTCCTGATTCGCACTGGCAAACCGAGTTCGAGGACGCGTTCGCCTACGAGCTGACCGCCGATCAGAAGACCGCGATTGCGGACATCAAGCGGGACATGGAGACGCCCTCTCCGATGGACCGCCTGCTGTGCGGCGACGTGGGCTACGGCAAGACCGAGGTGGCCATGCGCGCGGCCTTCAAGGCCGTCATGGACGGCCGGCAGGTCGCCTTCCTTGCGCCGACCACCGTTCTTTCGTTTCAGCACGTGAAGACACTGACGGATCGTTTTGCCGCGTTCCCGGCGCGGATCGAGCTCATCAGCCGGTTCCGGAACAAGGCCGAGCAGAAGGTCATTCTGGCGGATCTGGCCAGCGGCCGCATCGACATCATCGTCGGGACGCACCGCCTGCTGTCGAAGGACGTCGAGTTCAGAAACCTCGGTCTGCTGGTGGTGGACGAGGAACAGCGATTCGGCGTCGTTCACAAAGAACGGCTCAAGCAGATGCGGCGAAGCGTCGATGTGCTCACGATGTCGGCGACGCCGATTCCCCGCACGTTGAACATGTCGCTCGTCGGCATCCGCGACATGTCGATCATCGAGACGCCGCCCAAGGACCGCCTGTCGATCCAAACCAATGTACTCAAGTTCGATCAGCAGGAGATTCAGCGCGCCATTCGCAACGAGCTCGGCCGCGGCGGGCAGGTCTATTTCGTGCACAACCGCGTCGAGTCGATCTATTCGATGGGCAATCTGATCAACAGACTCGTGCCCGAGGCGCGGCTGGCCGTCGGACACGGGCAGATGGGCGAGCTGGATCTCGAAAAGACGATGCTCGATTTCATCGACCGCAAGTTCGACGTGCTGCTGGCGACGACGATCATCGAGAACGGACTCGATATTCCCAACGTCAATACGATTCTCGTGAACCGGGCCGATCGTTACGGGCTCGCCCAGCTCTATCAGCTGCGCGGACGCGTGGGCCGTTCCGACCGCGCGGCCTACGCCTATCTGCTCATCCCGCCTGAGGATTCGCTGACCCCCGTTGCGAAGCGACGCCTCGCAGCAATCCGCGAGTTCAGCGATCTCGGGAGCGGGTTTCGCGTGGCCGCTCTCGACCTCGAGATCCGCGGCGCCGGCAATCTGCTGGGCGGGGAACAGAGTGGGCACATCGACACCATCGGCTTCGAGATGTACATGAAGCTGCTCGAACAAACGGTCAGGGAACTGAAGGGCGAGGAAGTCGACCCCGAGGTTCGGGCGACGGTCAATCTGCAGGTGGATCTTCGCATCGACGACGATTACATCGCCGACACGAACCAGCGTCTGATGACGTATCGGCGCGCGGCGGCCGCCAGAACGGAGGCCGAGCTCCAGCAGGTGCTCGACGACACCCGCGATCGGTACGGCGAGCCGCCCGACTCGGTACTGAATCTCGCCGACCTGGCTCGAATCCGGATTCTCGCCGATCGCCTGGGTGTCGCCTCCGTCGACCGGGAAGGGTCGGTGGTCGTCTTCAAGATCAGACCGCAGACGAAGCTGGATCCCCGGGCGGTGATGACGTTCGTATCTCGCCGGAAAGACCTGACGCTCGCTCCGCCCTCGACCATCAAGCTCGACCTGAGCGGAACGGCCGTGCGGGGCACCCGAGCGCCGGGCTCGGGCAGTCAGGCCCGCTGGCAGGCGTCGTGGTGGACGGCGCGGGCCACGTCCGGTCAAGTCGTGAGGGGGTTCTCGCGCGAAGCGACGCTCAGACCACGTCACGAGGACCCGCGGGGCGCGCAGGGCATTTTCACCCTGGTCGGCAGCCTGTTGAGCGAGCTCGATGAGCTGAGCTAAAATATTGATTTGAAAGTACTAGCGGTTTTGCGCCCTTCTGAAAGAAGTCTTCATGGTTAGGCAGGTCACGACACGGCTCCTCGCGTTATTCGTTGCCGGATGGTTCTTCGCTCCCGTTTCCGCGGAGATCCTCGAGCAGATCCTCGTCAAGGTCAACGGCGAAATCATCACCAAGACCGATCTCGAACAGCGGCAGGTCATTGCCCTGCGTGCCCGAAATATTCAGACGACTGACAGCCAGGCGCTGCAACAGGCCATCAACGAGTTGACGCCTCAGCTGATCGTCGAGGCCGTGGACGAGATGCTGTTGATGCAGCGCGGACGCGAGCTGGGCTACCGGCTCACCGACGAGCGCTTCAAGACGATTGTCGACAACATCAAGAAAGAGAACAAGATCGAAAGCGACGAAGACTTCGAGACGGCCCTCAAAGGCGAGGACATGACGCTGGCCGATCTGCGCAAAGTCATCGAGAAGCAGATGCTCATGTCGCAGGTCCACCAGACCGAGGTGACCGCCAAGATCGGCGTCTCAGAGACCGAACAGCGCGCGTACTACGACGCACACCGCAGCGAATTCACCACGCCAGCCGAAGTGACCCTGCGGGAGATCCTCGTCACCGTGCCGAGCGACGGCCAGGCCATCAACGTAGGTGTCGACGAGGAAGCGAAGGCCAAGGCCGAGGCGCTTCGGGCGCGCGCCGCCGCTGGCGGGAACTTCGAGCAGCTGGCAGCCGAGTCGTCAGATGCGCCTTCGAAGGCCAACGGCGGGCTCATCGGCCCCATCAAGCAGGACGAAATTGCGCCGAACCTGCGCGAATTGCTCGCAAAGCTCAAGCCGGGCGAGATCTCCGAGGTCGTCCGCTCCAGGACCGGCTATCAGTTCTTCAAGCTCGAGTCGGCCACCGAACCGGTCACGGCACCGTTCGAAAAGTCCATCGACCAGGTCGCCGACAAGGTCTACGCGCAGAAACGGCGGACCGAGTTCGAGAAGTACGTCCAGAAACTCAGGAGCCAGGCCATCATCGAGTGGAAGAACGACGAGATCAAGAAAGTCTGGGAGCAGGGGCTGGCCACATTCCAGGGTTCGGCCGCTCCACCACCGCAATGACGCGACTCGTGGTGCATGCGGGCTCGTGCTCTTAGTGGATTTGATCGGGGATGCCCGTCAACGGAGAAATGCCGGCGACGTGCGACTCAACTTAAGGAAGAGATGAGCGTTCGAATCGGAGACGTCACGCTCGAGACGCCGTTTGCGCTGGCGCCCATGGCCGGCATGACCGACACGGCGTTTCGCCGTCTCGTGAAGCGTCACGGCGGCTGCGGGCTCGTCGTGAGCGAGATGGTGAGCTCCGAGGGACTGGTGCGGGGCATCGACAGAACGCTCGAGTACGCCGAGTACACGGAGGAGGAGCGGCCGGTCTCGATTCAGATTTTCGGCGGCGATCCCGCAAAGATGGCGGCGGCCGCGCAGATCGTCGAGGGCATGGGCGCCGATGTGGTCGACATCAACATGGGGTGTCCCGTCCCCAAGATTGCCAAGCACAACGCCGGGTGCAGCCTGATGCGCGAGCCAGTCCATGCGGCCAGCGTCGTCGAGGCCATGGCGCGGGCCGTGAAGATTCCCGTGACCGTCAAGATGCGGGCCGGGTGGAACGAGCACGAGATCAACGCGCCCACGCTGGCCAAAATGGTGGAAGACGCGGGGGCTCGTGCCGTGGCGGTGCACGGTCGCACCGCCGCGCAGTCCTACAGCGGGCACTCGGATTGGGACCTCATTGCCGACATCGCCGCCCGTGTGAGCATTCCGGTGTTTGGCAGCGGCGACTGCACGGAGCCCGACCATATCGTAAGCAGGCTCGAAGGGAGCGCGGTGAGAGGCGTTCTGGTTGGTCGCGGCGTGCTACGCAACCCGTGGCTGCTTGCGCAGGCCCAGGCTCTTGCGGCGGGCCGATTGATATCGCCGCCGTCGCTGGCCGACCGGGGGCAGTTCCTCTTCGACTATATCGATCTGCTGCTGGACGAGGGCGCTGGCGAGGCCGAGGGGTTCCGTCACCTCGCCCCGTCGGCCGGCGAGGAAGCGAGCGCGCCGGCCAGGGGTCACGCTCGCTGGGTGATCAACAAAGTCCGCGCGCTGTGCTCCTGGTACTCCAAGGGGCTCGAAGGTGGCGGACAGCTGCGCGTCTCCATCAACTCCGCCGAGTCTGTTTCCGAGCTTCGGGAAATCGTCGACCGGTTCTTCAATGTCGCCGAGCCGGAGTGCGCCGGGCAACCGCTGTCGGCTTGAGCGTCACGACTTCGACGCCGCCTCATCCTGCCTCGGGGCGTTCCACCACTTCGTAGTCGTACACGTAGGCCGCGGCCGTCGACTCCCAGAATCGGGTGCCGAGCTCGTCATGCGCGGAGTGACCGAGATACGTCTGCAGGCCGGTCATGTCATCGAACTCGATGACGGCGCCGTACTCCATGTCTTCGGCCATGGCGCCCTCATATCCACGGCCGTGCCTGATGCGCCGGCCGACCTGCGCCCGGCGTATCACCGGAATGCTCTCGAGCGCGTTCTTCCATGCGTCGACGAGCGCACGGCGCTGCTCGTCCGAAAGCTCCTGTCTGAGCTTGAAAAGAACAATGTGAAGAACCATCGACAGTCCGTTCCGGGCGTGTTGCTAAGGTTTGCGACGGCGATCGGAGGGAGCTCGAGGCCGAGACGCACCAGGCGGCCCCGACGGTCTTTTCATACGAACGTGAGCGTTCGGCCGGCGAGCTTGACGGCTCCGTTCAACGGCCGCCAGAGCTTCGTCAGGCGTCCGCCACAGTCGCCCGTTCTCGAACCACATCAAGATGGCCCCAGGCGCCTGGCGCTGAAGCTGACGGAGCGTGGGCACGAGCTCCTGCGACTGGTTCGCGCGAAACGCGGTGGGAACCCCATCGATGACGACGGTCCAGTATCGAAAGCGAGGAGGCATCCTTAAGCCCCCGCAGAACCCGGCCCGCGCTCCAGCCGCTTCAGCTTCTCCACGAGCGTCGTGCGTTTCAGCTTCAACAGGCGAGCGGCCCGCCCTTTGTTCCCGCCTGTCTTCTGCAGTGAGCGCCGAATGAGCTCGAGTTCGATGCGTTCAACGTAGCCATCCAGGTCGAGACCGTCATCAGGCAGCGACAGATCCGGTGCGCGCGGATGATCGGTCGTTCCTTCCAGCTCCGGCGGCAGATCGGACTCCTCGATCTGCGTGCGTACACCACACAGCGCGAGGGCCCGCTCGATTGCGTTTTCGAGCTGGCGTACAGTTCCCCGGCCAGGCGTATGACATCAGCCGCCGCATGGCCTGCTGGCTCACGGTCATCGGCGGGCGTGCCGTCCGGGCCGAGCCCGGCGTGGAGCGGCCCGGGTCGGCCGGCGCGCGGTCGGCTTCGAGTGCGAACTTGAGCAGAAAATGATTGACGAGCAGTGGAATATCCTCGCGCCGCTCGCGCAGCGGCGGGAGGCGCACGGGAATGACATTGAGCCGGTAGTAGAGATCCTCGCGAAAGCGGCCCTCCGCGACGAGCTTGGTGAGGTCGCTGTTCGTCGCGGCGATCACGCGCACATCCACCTTCACCGTGTTCGTGTCGCCGACCCGCTCGAACTCGCGTTCCTGCAGCACCCGCAACAGCTTCATCTGCAGACCCGCGCTCATCGTCCCCACCTCGTCCAGGAAGAGGGTACCGCGATGCGCCTGTTCGATCCGGCCCTGGCGAGAGCCGATCGCCCCGGTGAAGGCCCCACGAACATGGCCGAAGAGCTCGGCTTCGAGCAGCGTCTCGGGAATCGCAGAGCAATTGATGGCGCCGAACCGGTGGGCCTTGCGCGGGCTGTTGTGGTGAATCGAACGGGCGACGACTTCTTTTCCGGTTCCCGTCTCGCCCGTGATCAGAATGGTACTGGGTGTCGCCGCCACGGTCTCGAGCAGCTGGAGCAGCTCGCGCATGACGCGGCTCTGCCCGACGAGGCCCTCGAAGCGATATCGGGCATCGAGCTGCGAGCGCAGGTAGGCATTCTCGAATCGAAGGCTTCGCTGCTCGAACGCCGCGTTCAAGGCATGCTGCAGCTCGTCGAACTGAAACGGCTTGGTGACGAAGTCGGATGCCCCACGCTTGATTGCCTCGACCGCATCTTTCACCGTGCCGTAGCCCGTGATGACGATGGAGATGATGTCCGGATAGCGTCCGCGAGCTTCCTCGAGCAGCTTGCCGCCGTCAATGCCCGGCAGCCGCATGTCGGTCACCAGCACGTCGTACGCAAATTCCGACAGCTGCTCGAGCGCGCGCTCGCCCGTTTCGGCCTGGTCCACCTGATATCCGAGCTCCGCGAGGCGCTCGGCTAGCGCTTCCCGGAGAGGGCCTTCGTCTTCGACGAGCAACAGATGCACGGGATTGTCGGACATGGCCGAAAGCGTCGGTATTTTGACGCTTCAGGGTGGAGGGGTCAAGGAGCCGCAGTTTTGGGCGGAATCAGGTCGCTATAGCGCCGATCGGCATGGTCCGATAGAAGCACTGACGAAAGGAGCCTCATCGATGGACCGGAAGACGATCTCGATCATGAAGGCCTGCGAGCTCGTCGGCGTGAGCCGCCGCACGATTTACAACTGGATCGGCAGTGGCAAGATTGAGTATGTGCGTACAGCGGGCGGATCTGTCCGAATCTTCGCCGACACGCTCTGGCGCAGCCCCGATGGCGACCAGCGTCCATCGACTGCGTCAGATTCGCAGACCCCGGTTCGAGTCTGATGAATCCGGCACGAACGAGCTTTGTGTCAAGGCTTCAGGGTCACGGCATGGACGACTCGGACACTCTTCGGGTCCTCTTCCACCGGCTCAATAATCAACTGGGCATCATCCTCGCCCACGCGGAGCTCCTGGCCAACAAGGCGTCTGACGACGTCGGACGGGCGCGCGCGTCGCAGGTGGTCAGCAGTGCCCTCGAAGCCATGAGCACGGCCAAGGAGCTGCGTTTGAGACTGGACGCCCCGCGAGATACCGAGAGCGATCCTTCGCACTGACCGGCGAACGTCCTTCACTGACCTCTCCGCAAGATCGTTAGTTCCAGCACCAAAACGCAATCTGCGTCAAAATTTTGTCGGCCAGGCCCGATTGATCGTCAACAGTTTGGCGTTCTCGAGGACTTCCCGACTGGGGAGCCTCGGTTTCCCGGCAACCCATCGAACGCTATAACCATCTGCAAAGATTCATGTTAGCTGGCACAACCAGGTCATGAACGGCTCATCCTGACGTCGTGTCGGGTGGTGGTACTTCGCTTGCCTCACTCGAGGTAGCCGCGTTCGTCGGCAAGGAGAACCGATGGCCACCCAGCCCCTTCACGCAAGTCAGAAACAACGCATTGTTGCCGGACTGCCGTTCGTCGAAGCGCTTGCCCGTCGCATGGCCGGCTCGATGCCGCACTCGATCGATCTCGGGGACCTGGTGCAGGACGGGGTCATCGGTCTGATCGACGCCGCGCACCGCTTCGATGAAGGGCGTGGCATCAAGTTCGAGACCTTCGCCGAGCGGCGGATTCGCGGCGCCATGATCGACGCGCTCCGGCGTGACGCGTGGCCGCGCGGCGTGCGCCGTCAGCGGCGCGAGCTGGAGGCCGCACGCGAGTCTCTCCGTCGCGAGCTGGGTCATGAGCCGTCGTTGGCCGATCTCGCCGCCCGGGTCGGTTCCGATCAAAAGCGCCTCGAACGGACCATCGTCCGGATTCACACGATTGAATCCACCTCGCCACTGGCAACCGGGGACAACGTTCACGAGTCCAGCTTGCCGGCGGCGCTCGTCCCGTCCGAACCCGAGCAGCCCGATATCGCGTTCGAGCGCGCCGAAGTACGCGAGAAAGTACGTGCGGCGATTGCGGCGCTCCCGCCGCGCGAACAGAAGGTCATCGGCCTCTACTACTACGGCGAAGTGACGATGAAGGAGATTGGGGCGGAGATCGGCGTGAACGAGTCTCGCGTGTCACAGCTCCACGCGCGCGCCATCCGGAGGCTGCGCCAAACGCTCAGAACCGAGCTCGGTCCCGAGGCCGGCGCCGCGATTGCGAGCGCTGTGCTGGCGTTCGAACAGAAGCCGAAGATGGTGAAGGTTGCGTTGCAGCCTCGCCCGGCGGGTATCGTCGTCCCCTATCGCAAGACTTCGTGCGCTGCGCGCAGCAAGTCGCCCAAGCGAAACGGCTTGGCGAGCCATCGGCACCCGCTCTCGGCCAGGAAGCGTTCGGCGTCGGTGCCGGCGACGTCTCCCGTGACGAAGATGACGCGCTTGGCCAATGCCGGGCTGGCGGCGGCAATCGCTCGATAGAATTCGATGCCGCCCACGCGCGGCATCTTCAGATCGCACACGACGAGGTCGTACGATTTCGCGCGCACGCGCGAGAGCGCCTCGCCGCCGTCCGCCGCACGATCGACGACGAGACCTGCATCCGTCAATGCTTCGCTGACGGCAGCGGCCAGCGCCGGCTCGTCCTCCACGACCAGCACCGTCGAGCCTACCAGCTCCTCGAGCGCGAGCTCGCTGGCCGACATCTTTCGCGGGTAGGTGGCCTTCGTTCCCGCCGGAAGCTCCACAAAAAACGACGCGCCGCCCGCGGGGCGCGACTCCACGCGCAGGCGCCCGCCGTGCTCTTCCATAATGGCGTAGGCGACCGTCAGACCGAGCCCGGTGCCCTTGCCGACGTCCTTCGTCGTGAAGAACGGATCGAAGATCTTGGGCTTCAGATCCTCGGGGATTCCCGGGCCGTCGTCGCTGATCTCGAGCACGACCGCGTCGGAGTCAGCGTCGTACCAAGAGCGGACCACGAGCGTGCCCCGCCCGTTCGCGCCGAGCATGGCCTGCTCCGCGTTCATGATCAGATTGAGCAGCACCTGCTGAATCTGGTGAGGGTCGACGAAGATCTGCGGCAGGTCGGGTGCCATGGCGTCGCCCACCGTGATGTTGCTGACGCGCTGCTCGTAAGCCCGCATCGAGAGCGTCTCGCGCACCACCTGATTGAGATCCACCATGGCGCGCGTCGTCTGGCGCTTGCGCGCGAAGGTGAGCAGGTTGCGCACGATTCTCGCGGCCCGCTCCGACTCGGCGAGGATGGTCTCGATCCCCCGGCGAACCGATTCCGCGGTGGGCCGTTGAGCCAGCCGCTCCGCCCAGGTGAGGATGGTCGCCAGAGGATTGTTGAGCTCGTGCGCCACCCCGGAGATCGTCTGCCCGAGCGCGGCAAGCTTTTCGGCCTGCAGGAGCTGGAGGTAGAGATCGCGTTTCTGCGCTTCCAGCCGCTTGCGCTCGCTGACGTCACGAATAAGCGCTTCGATGCGTAGGGCGGACGAGTCGAGGGGCTCGACCCTGGCGGTGACTTCCACCCAAATCGGGGAATCGTCTGCGCGGCGCAGGCGAAGCAGATAGTCGGTCACCGAGCGGTCGGCCGCGAGACGCTCCATGAATGCCGGTCGCGCCTTCGGATCGGTGAAACGCTCGGCGTCGAACGGGCGGACATCGGCCTCGCCCGTCTCGGCGGCAAAGCCGAACATCCCCTTGAGGTGAGGGTTGGCGGCGATGGTCGCGGTGCCACCCTGGCTGAGCGTGCCGATGTACACGCCCTCGTGCACCGCTTCGAAGAGACGTGCGAACGCCTCAGCGCGCGGCTCTCGTGCGGCAACCTCTGGTCGTTCCTTGAGTGCAGGTTGCCGGGAGCGGGCGCTCATCAGGGTGCGGCTCGTGGCGCGGGCGGTGTCGGCGTGTGGGACTCGAAGCGTCCGGCGTAGGTGCGCTCGATCGCCAGGCGAATGTCCGCGATCGAGGCCCCCGATGCCTTCATCTGCATGGCGTCGCGCGCGACGTCGACACAGACGGTGCATCCCATGCCGTGAGGATCCCACGTCACGTTGCCATCCGCGTCGCGAGAGGCCACGAAACAGTCGTCATTCCCTCCGTGGCCAAGGTGCTCGCATCCGCAGAAACACGGCACGTACTGAAGAACCTCGGGGTGCCTCGCGGCGAACTCATAGGCGGCCCGGACGACCTCGGGGGGGCGCACGGCCGGATACCCGGTGGCGGGCAACGGTGGCAGCGGGCCCTTCGCACCCGGTTTGGGCGGCGAGGTTTCGTGGGGGGCCGCCACGGCCGGCAAAACTTCCTTGGGCGTCGCAGGCGGGGCGTGACCGTGTGCGTCCGCGCTCGTCGGCGTCGCGGTGGGGGAGGGGGCGTCGGCCTCTGGCCTCAGCACGACATAGGCCATGACGCCGGCGAACGCCACCAGCATCACGATCAGCCACAAACTGCCGCTCGAGTCCCGATTCGCCGGTTTCTTTCTGGGTTCCGTCATCGCTTCGCCTAACCTCGTCTCATGGTCCAGTGTACTCGAAACTCCACACGCTTCTACTGCGTGCGTGCCGGTTTTCTTGACAGTCTGAGGCGAGACGTTTACGCTCTGGGCTGCAAAAAAACCCGTCCCGCCACACGTAGAACGCGGACCCGTCAGGGACTCCGCTTCTTGGAGGAACGTCATGCGCAAGTACGCCGTGCTGCGAACCGCGATGCTCTCGTTCGCGAGCGTCGTGATGCTGGCACTTCCAGCCGCCGCGCAGCAGACCCGTCCAACGGTTGCACTCCTCGATTTCGACTTTGGGGCCGTTCAGCAGTGGTGGTCCGGCAACTGGGACATCGGGAAAGGTATTTCCGACCTGATTGTCGACGAGCTCGTCAACGATGGCAGCTTTCGCGTGATCGAGCGCAAGCGGCTCGATGCGATTCTCGCCGAACAGAATTTTTCGAATAGCGATCGCGCCGAGCCCCAGGCCGCGCAAGTGGCGAAGATCGGCAAGGCGCTGGGTGTGAAGTACCTGATCGTCGGGTCGGTGACGAAGTTCGGGACCGAGAACAAGGCCACGAAGATCGGCGGTGGCATGTTCGGCGGCGGCGCCCTCGGCCTGGGCCGAGTCGGCACGTCCAAGGGCAAGGCGTATGTTTCCATCGCTGCCCGCGTCATCGACACCTCGACCGGCGAAATCATGGCCGTGGCGAAGGGTGACGGCGAGTCCAAGCGCAGCGGCCTCCTGCTCGAGGGCGGTGGATTCGGCGGCGCCGGCGGGTTCGGTGGCATCGAAATGGGATCCTCCGACTTCCGCGAGACGATTCTGGGCGAAGCCACTGAAATGGCGGTTAAGGCCACGGTCGAAAAGATCGTCGCGGCGAAAGCGCGATTGACCTCGCACTGATCGTCCGGCGCGAGACAGACCGAGGAAGAAGGGCGGGTCCTCGCGGGCCCGCCTTTCCTTTTTTTGCTGCAACGATCTCTGCGCAGTTCACGTCAGACGACCGCAGCCTGGGACACCTCCAACAATTGTGACAACCGAAGCCCGCCAGAAACGGCTCGCATACGGCGCGTGGTCCGCCGTCTGCGTCATTTGGGGCACGACCTACCTCGGCATTCGCATCTGTCTCGAGACGATGCCGCCGATGGTGATGGGAGGACTCCGCTGGACGCTGGCGGGTGTCCTGCTGGTCGCAGTGCTCCGCCTGCGCGGCGAGCGTCTGCCGTCCCCCCGACACTGGGGCCGGCTGGCCGTGTTGGCTTTTCTGTTCCTGTTCCTCGGCAACGGAGGCGTCGTCTGGGCAGAGCAGTGGGTGCCGAGCGGCCTGACGGCCGTCATCTTGGCCACGACGCCGTTCTGGATGGTGGGGCTCGACGCAATTCTGCCGCAGGGCGAGAAGCTGACCGGACGTCGCCTGCAGGGTCTCCTGGTCGGGTTCGTCGGTATCGTACTGCTCGTGTGGCCGGAGCTCGCGGTTGCCGGCCTCGGACCGCAATTCGCGTTGGGTCTGCTGGCGCTACAGGTCGCGGAATTCGGCTGGGCGCTCGGGTCCATCTATTCGAAGCACCACGCGCACCAGGACAACGCCGTCGCGGAGGCTGCCATCGAGATGGTCTTCGGAGGGGTCTTGATGCTGGTAGCGGCCACGCTGCACTCAGAATGGCCGGCGCTCTCGTTCAACACGCGGACGACGTGGGCGTTCGTGTATCTCACAACGGTCGGGTCGATCGGAGGATTCGCCGCCTATCTCTACGCGCTCAAACACCTCCCCGTGTCGACTGTCTCGCTCTACGCGTACATCAATCCGGTCATCGCCGTATTTCTCGGCGTGCTGGTGCTTCAAGAGCCGTTCGGACCGCGCATGATTGCCGCCGCCGCTCTGGTGCTGGCCGGCGTGGCGATCGTCCGATCGTAGTCGTTCGGGGGGAAACGCCGGTCAGAGTGCGGCGACGGGTGCGTCGGGCGTTCTGGGGCCGAGGGCAAACGTCATCGTGCCCTCGCAGACGATCGTGCCATTGACCCTGGCTTTTCCGCGTAACAGGCCCATGCGGCTGCGGAGCCTGACGACCGTCGCTTCGATTTCGACCACATCGCCGGGATGGACGGGGCGGCGATATCGGACTCGCTCGATTCCCATGAAATAAATCAGCTTCTCGCGGTTCTCAGGCTTCGCGAGAATCATGATTGCGCCAACCTGTGCCACCGCTTCGGTCAGGATCGTGGGCGGCAGCACCGGTGGTTCGCCAGGCGTGTGTGCCAGATAACGCTCGTTCAACGATACGTTCTTGATTCCGACGATTCGCTTGTCGACTTCGAACTCCGTAATCCGATCGACGAGCAGAAACGGAAACCGGTGCGGGAGAATGCGCTCGATGGCGGAGTAGTCGAGTGGCATCGCGAGAAGGTTGGCCCGACCCTCGGAGGATGTGCTCATTGCCCTTCCTTGACCAGGTCGGTGACGGCCAGCGGCTTGCCCGCTTGCTTGGCGTCCGCTGTCTTGTGGCCCGCGCCCCGGGCGATGACCTTCGTCGTGGTGTCGTTGGGAGTCATGACGGACGCCGCGAGCAGCAGCCCTGGCACCGACGCGATCGATGAGACTCGCCTGGTCACCGTGACCGAGGATTCTAGCATGCGGAAAGGTGTCTATAATTCGCTGATGGCATGGCTCTTGGCGTTATGTCTCCTGGCTCCAGTCCACGTCTGGGCGCAGGCCACGACACCTGGCCAGGTGCTCCACGAGCGGCTTCGCCATCAGCTCGAGCGGCGTCTTCACGCCATGGTCGAGGATTTTGACGGCGTGATGGGATACGCCATCGTCGACTTGACCTCCGGCCAGCGCTTCGGCGAGCTCGCAGACGCCGCGTTTCCCGCGGCGTCGACGATCAAGCTGGCGGTGCTGTACGAGCTGTATCGCCAGGCAGACACCGGCCTGATCCGGCTCGATGAGGTCACGGCACTCGACCGACGGCACGTCGTAGGTGGCAGCGGCGTGCTGTTCGAACTGGGGTCGCCGTCGCTCACCGTGCGCGACTACGCGACCCTGATGATTGTGCTCAGCGACAACACCGCGACCAACGTCGTCATCGACAGGATCGGCATGCCGAACGTGAATGCCACCCTGGACCGGCTGGGCTTGCGGGCCACGCGCCTCCGCCGACGCATGATGGATCTCGACGCGGCTCGCCGCGGCGAGGAAAACGTGTCCCGTCCCGACGAGCTCGCCCGAATGCTGGAGATTCTCTGGAAAGGCGAGGGCTTGACGCCCGCGAGCCGGACGGAAGCCATAGCCATTCTCCAAAAGCGCAAGGTGACACCCCTGGTTCGCGGCGTTCCCGCCGGGGTCGCGATTGCGAGCAAGTCAGGAGAGCTCGAAGGCGTCAGAGCGGATGCTGGGGTCGTCGCTGCGCACGGACGGCCGTACATCTTTGCGGCGATGACCACCTACGCGCAAGCGGACGTTGCGGCGGAACGCGCAATCGAGGAGGCGTCGCGCGCAGCCTATGAATACTTCAGCCGTCTGGGTGCGGGAGGGGCACTCGGGCGACAGATCGATCGGTGAGCCAGGCGTTTGCCCAGTTGGAACCGCGTTGGCCGCCTTCGGATCAGTGAGCACCGCCAACGGGCGCGGCTGAGGACGCGCACCGCCTCGAGACGCGAGCGAACCAGCACGGCGATCTCCTCGATGCTGATGCTCTTCAGGCACACGTTGTCGTTGCAGGGCGACCGCCGCTGGTTGAGCGGACCGATGCACGGGCTGCACGAGTATCCAGTGTGGATCACGTCCGAGTTGGCTCGTGAGCGGCCCATAGCGCTCGGGGATCTCCGGCCCGAAGAAGACGACTTCGCGGATCCGTGTCAGCGCCGCGAAGTGGGCCGGTCCCGAGTCGTTCGTGACCAGCACGTGCGCGAGATCGAACAGATGCAGCAGCTCGGTCATCGTTGTCTGGCCCGTGAGGTCCAGCGCACGTGGCGAGCCGAGCCGCGCGCACATGTATTGCGCGTCGGGCTTCTCGCTGGCAACACCCGTGATCAGCACGAAGACCTCGGGATCTTCCAGCAGCTGGCGAGCGAGCTCGGTGAACGACTCGAGCGGCCAGCGGCGCATCGGAAACTTGGCGCTGGCGTTGGGATTCAGAACGACGAGCTTGCGGGTCGGTCCGATGTCGGCATGGATCGCGCGGAGCTTCCGCCAGATTTCGGCAGCCGCGCTCGCGTCGGTCGAAATCTTCGGAACGTCGAGACAGTCCATGGTCCTCGGCCGTTTCACCCGCGGCACCTGGTCCGGCGGCGCGTCGAGCGCGTGCACGAGATCGAGGAAGGTGTGCGCGGCATGGATGTGCCCGTTGTGCAGCACCTTGTGTGTCAGCAGATCGCCGGTGTACAGCCCTTCCTGGTTGAACCGGTGGAAACCGACGCGTCGGCACGCGCCAGACAGGTAGCTCAGCATGCTGCTGTACCTGACGAAGGCTTCCATGTTGATCACGGTGTCGATGCGGCGACGGCGGGCACGCCACAGAAACAGCAGCGTGTCGCGCGCGAGTGACAGGCCGGAATGCGCGTCGAGGGTGATGATGTTCTCGGACGGGATGATCTCGAGCATCTCCACGCTCGACCGGATCTGCGTGAAGCAGAGAAAGTGCAGCGTGGCGTCCGGATAGAGCTCGCGCGCTTTCCTGAGCGAGGGATAGGCCACGACCATCGTCCCCATCTCGGCGAGCTGAATGAACAGGATGTTCCGCGGCCTGCCGGCCGGAGACGCGGCCAGTCCGATGAGGCGCTGGACGCGGCAGACGATGGTGAGGAGAAAGGCGAGCGGGATCCCGACCCAGTAGTCGATGGCCCGCATCAGGTCCGCATTCAAGGCAGTCTCGTTTCGAAGGGTACGGTGTCGCCTGATCCCTGCGACTATGCCGCCATGGAACCTGGCCGGGGCTCCGACAGCAGCAGCCTGACGGTGCGCAGCGGATGCCGCGCGTCGTCGCGAACCGTTGCCCAGCCGATTCTCCGCAGATAGTGCGCCAGGAATGCGAAGAGCAGAACGGTCGTGATGTAGAGCACCGACCCGAGTCGGAACACATCCGGAGCCGCGGCGTAGAGCGCGAGGCCGATGGATGCCGCGATGTTGCGCGGACCCCGCTTGTCCGGCACCAGGAGCACGATCAGCAGGTGCCGGGCGACCCGCATCTTGATGCCGACGAACATCGCGAACGGAACGAGCGACCACCCGATCCGATCCTCCATGTCGAACCCGAGTCGCGTCTCGACGTACCACAGCACAATCGTGAAGGGCACGACCAGTGCGACCGCCGCGACCGTGTCGTAGATGTTGCCTTTGACCTGGTCGTGGAACGTGAAGATGGTCAGGTAGTTGTCCCAGATGAAATAGGGGAGCACGAAACCGGCGAACAGGATGGCGACAAAGATCATCGCCATGCCACGCCGCATGGTCAGGATCTGCCACGCGTACGCCGCCGGCGAGAGCTTCATCGTGATGGCGAGCGCCATCAGGATGTGACTGGCTTCGCGCCTCGAGCGGGCGAGGACGAGCGCGATCATGACCACGACGAGCATGGCGAGGTACGAGTCGTCCTGCACGTAGACGAACCGATGTCCGAAGTACGCGAAGTTCAGGTACAGGAGGGGAAAGAGGTACCACCGCGTGTTCAGGAAATACCAGAGGGACAGCGCGACGAACAGCGCGGCGAGCAGCAGGACCATGCCGTAGAACCCGATTCCCGTCGCCGCCCCTATGGCATACAGCCCCGCCGCCGTGAGCAAGGCCGCCGGCGGATAGGGAGCTGATGCCTCCCTGGTCCACGTCGCCTTCTCGAGCGGTGTCTGTTCGAGGCGCGCCTTGGTGTACATGTCGAGCGGATCGTTCAACACGACCTTGGCGACGTACGAATTGCCGATCGTGTCCGTGCCGTAGGTCTCGTACTGGTGAACGCCGCTGAGCAGCGGGAAACGGGCGTAATCGACGTAAGCCCGCGGGACGTTCGGAATCGCCACGGCGATCATGTGCAGGACCGTCGCGGCGATCACCGTGTACTGGACCGGTCGGTTCACCCGTAACAGGAACCTGTCGACCGCCGCCGCCGCTTCGAGAAAAGTCACCTGCCTCCTGGGTCCGGCCGAGCCGTCTAGAGTAGCAGAGGAGCCGTGTCGAATCGGGATCGGCTGAGAACGCAGCAGGAAATCATCAGCCGCGCCACCAACGACGCCATGTTTCAAATACTTGGCGCGGTCCGAGAGTGCTGTTGGTGCTGATAAAAAATGGTGGCCCTGGACGGAGTCCGAGCGGACGATCGGCCGAGTGCAACGGTGCGGGAGCGGTGCAAGAAGTTGGTCGCGCGCGGATCGTGAGCAGTGCGACGGAATGCGGCGGTGCCAGCGCCTGCCTGAAGTTTGCGCATTCCGTTGACCCGGCGCGACCTGCGGACAGGATGTTCAAAACCTGTGCCGCGCCGGATCACGCGAAACCTGCCGAAAAAACACAGTCGCGCGCGCCGGCCGTCCTGTCGAATGGACGATGGTGTCCGCCGGGCCTGTTAGTACATGCTCAGATAACGGTCGGTTTCCCACGGCGACACGTGCCGGATGTAGTCGAACCACTCTTCGCGCTTGGCTTCCAGGAAATGCGTGAAGATGTGCTCCCCGAGCGTATCGCGGACCAGCTCGTTCTTCTCCAGCTCATCGAGTGCTTCACTCAGGTTGCCCGGCAGTTCGTCGATGCGCAGGTGTCGGCGCTCGCGATGGCTCATCGTGGAGATGTTCTTATTGATGGGAGGGCCCGGATCGGCCTGCTTCTCAATGCCGTCGAGTCCGCTCCGCAGCATGACGGCCAGGGCCAGGTAGGGATTGCACGACGGGTCTGGCATCCTGAGCTCGATGCGTGTCGAGACACCGCGGGCCGCTGGCACGCGCACCAGCGGGCTGCGGTTCTGCTCCGACCAGGCGATGTTGGTGGGGGCTTCGTATCCCGGGACGAGCCGCTTGTATGAGTTCACCAGTGGATTCGTGATGGCGCAGAACCCCTTGGCGTGCCTCAGAAGCCCTCCGATGTAGTGCAGGCACATTTCGCTCAGCTGCCAGGGCCGGCTTTCGTCGTAGAACATGTTCACGCCGTTCGAGAAGAGCGATTGGTGCGTATGCATCCCTGAGCCGTTGATGCCGTAGACAGGTTTGGGCATGAACGTCGCGTGCAGGGTATTGCGGATGGCCACGTTCTTCACGACGAACCGGAACGTGCTGATGTTGTCCGCGGTCGTCAGGACGTCGTCGTAGCGAAAATCGATCTCGTGCTGGCCGGCCGCCACCTCGTGATGCGCCGCCTCCACCTGAAACCCCATCCCTTCGAGAGCCAGGACGATCTCGCGGCGGACGTCTTCGCCGAGATCGACCGGCGCGAGATCGAAGTAGCTGGCGGTATCGTGCGTTTCCGTCGTGGGTGCCCCGTTGCGCGTGTGGAAGAGGAAGAACTCGACTTCGGGACCCGCGTTCATGATCAGCCCCTTCTCGGCTGCCATCGCGATGACGCGCTTCAGAGCCGTCCGCGGGCATCCCGCAAAGGGCTGATCATTGGGGGCGTAGATGTCGCAGATGATTCGACCGACGCGCTCGCCCGTGTTGTACGCCCAGGGGAACACGCGGAACGTCTCGAGGTCCGGTTTGAGATACATGTCCGATTCTTCGATCCGGACGAATCCCTCGATGGACGAGCCATCGAAGAGGATGCGGCCCTCGAGCGCATCTTCGAATTGGCTGTCCGGAATCTCGACGTTCTTGATGATCCCGAGAATGTCCGTGAACTGAAGGCGCATGAACTTCACCTTCTCACGCTCGGCCCTCTCGAGAATGGCGGCCTTGAGCTCCGCGCCCCGGCGGGCGTTCCGCGCAGCGCGGCTGTCAGAGTCCGTTTTCATGAACGGTGTCCTCGCTGATGGCGGAAACGAGTCTAGGTCCCGCGATCGGGCGTGTCAACGTGCCGGGCCTCGGGTTCGGAGGTCTGGAAGCCCACAAACCGTCGAGCGCCAGATCTCGTCTATTCCAGAGAGGATGGCTAGCCGCTGGAGGGAGTTCATGTCGATGAGGGGTCTCGTTCTGGGCGCAGTGTTGATTGTCGGAGCCGCCGGTGCGGCCGTGCTAGCCCCCAGGGTTCTCGGCCAATCACCTGGTGAACGTGAGAGTGCCGAGAGTCGTGGATTTCAGTTGCCGTTCGACGGCGGAAGCCAGATTGGGGCCTCGGTGCGCGACCTGGATGAGGCTGATGTGACCCGCGAAAAGCTGGGCACTCCTCGCGGCGCCGTCGTCGAGAGGCTCGACACCAACGGTCCCGCGGGCCGGGCGGGCTTGAAGGCTGGCGACATCGTGGTGGAATTCGACGGTGAGGCCGTCCGCAGCGCCCGGCACCTGACGCGGCTCGTGCGCGAGAGTCCCGCTGGGCGCACCGTCATAGCCACCGTTGTGCGCGGCGGGACCCGCACGGCGCTCGAGCTGGTCCCAGTGTCGCGTCCCGCGTTCGGCCTCGACGGTCAGGCCTACCGGGAGTCCCTGCGCAGCCTCGAGGAACTGGGCCGCACCATCGATCTCGAGTCCATGATGGGATGGCCAGGCGGCCGCGGCCGTCTGGGCGTGACCGTGCAGCCCCTGACGCCGCAACTGGCGGCGTACTTCGGCGTCAAGGACGGTCTGCTCATTACGAGCGTCCGGGACGAATCTCCGGCAGCTGCCGGCGGGCTCAAGGCGGGTGACGTCATCACGACGGTCAACGGCACGAGCGTCACGACCCAATCCGACCTGGTCCACGTTCTGCGCGGCGCTGGAGAGAATACGGACGCCGTGATCGAGCTGATGCGCGAGCGCAAGACCGTATCCGCGACGGTGAAGCTGGAGCGGCCCGAGATGCGACGGAGAATGGCGCGGGGCCGGGAACTCTGAGTGCTTGCAGAGGCGGCGGGCTGATTTCCCTTCAGGCCTGGACGACGTTCTGGACGGGCGGCGCCGCGGCAACGAGAGCCGAAAGCTGTGCCGCCAGAATCGTGACGATGGCGCGGGCATGATCGTCGGTTTCGACACCGTGCGGCACTTCGACGGCGAGCACTCCGAGCGAGCCTTCCGTCGACATCACCGGCGCGACAATCGCGCCGAATGAGCTGCCGTCGCCGGCCACCGTCATGAGAGTCCCTTCACGGAACGCGGCGGCGACTGCGTTCTCTGCGTCGTAGGCAATGGCGCCAAGCCGGGCGACGCCCGCGGCACCGTACCCGTGACTGAGCGACGGGCGGAGCTCGCCTCGGGAAGCATCAGCCAGCCAGAGGATGATGCCGCGCGCATTCAGGAGCGATGTCGCGCGTTCGATGATCGCCGTCAGCTGCGCCGCTTCGGTCACTCGCGCCAGATCGGTGCAGAGCCGCGCGGCGACGGTGAGGCTCGCGCGAGAGGCGTCGGTTGGCGCGCGGCTCGGCGCGGTCAGGTACAGCTCGGAGGGCGCGTCGCGTGAGGCCTCCAGCGCCGCGGGTTCCGTTGCTGACGGCGATCGCGGCAGGAACGCCAGCAATATCAGCGAAATCAGCGCGACACTCGTGGCCCCCGCAAGCCACCACAATTGCTCCAGCCGGGCCCCGGAGAGTGCGGTCGCGGTCGCGGCGGCACTCATGGCGCGCACCGATTCAACCTGCTGTGACGCCGCCTCGACGAGCTGAACGCCGTCGGTGAAGATCACATCCGAGGCCAGTGACCGCCGATTCGCCTCGATGTTTTCGCGGACCGTCAGGTCGAGCTTGCGCAGATCGGCGAAGACGGAGCGCCCTTCATCAACCGCATGCCGCGCGTCGTCGGCGTTGACGATGCTGCTCAGGTGCGCGAGCCGGCTATCGAGCTCGCCGAGCAGGGCCGTCACGCGCGACGACCAGTACTCAAATCCCTGATCAGCCACGAGATAGCTCCGCTGGCCTGCACCCAACTCCGGCAGCGCCGCGAACAAGTGACGTGCTTCGTCGTCGATGGCCTGCTGGAGGGAGGAACGGTCGGCGCGCTGCCGCTCGAGCTGATGCACGCGATAACCGGCTGCCGCGCCGGCTGCGACTGCGGCGAGCACCAGTACGAGTCGCCATCCGCGGTGCGTCACGCCTGGAGTTCTCCCTGGACCGAGCGGTTCTGCAGAAGGTAGATCAATCCGCCGGGCAGGCTCGACACGATGGTGACCGCCAGGTAAAGAAGGGCGAGCGATACCGCCGCGTCGGGAGGAGTGCCGAGCCGGGCGAAGAGCAGCAGATAGAGCGCGTCGCGCACGCCGAGGCCGTTGATGCTCAGTGGCAGCATGGCGCCGAGAGAAATGAGCGGCACGAACACAGCCAGAACGGACACCGGGAACGTCAATCTCAGTGCCCGCGCGTTCAAGAATACCACGGTGATCACGATTGCTTGGAATAAGAACGACAACGCGAGTGTCGCCAGGAGCGTCCGCGGCGCGCGCAAGTAGGGCGTGAGCGCCGCATACAACGCGCTCGTGCCCGGCCACGCACGAGCCAGCGGTGTCACCGACGCAATCCGGTCGACGAGCGAGTAGGCGCGACGGTTGAAGATCAGCAGATTGAGCGCGACGAACGCCGCGAAGAGTCCCATCGCGATGGCCGGCAGCGACAAGCCGAGCAGCCGCACCGGAGGCGCCAGCCATGACGCCACCAGGGCCGTGGTCAGGAGCGCGGCGAGGCCGACGTTCCGCTCCATGAACACCGACACCGTCGCCCGTGCCGGCGAACCGGTCTCGCGGGAGAGCAGGACGGCCTTGACGGCGTCGCCCCCGACCGCCGTCGGCAGAAAGAAATTGAAGAACATCCCGATGAAATAGAAACCCGCCAGGCGGAGAAAGGGCGCGTACAGGCGAACCGGATGGAGCATCAGGAACCACCTGTAGGCCGATGACAACTGCCCCACCGAGTACACGAGCACGCTGGCAGCCAGATACACCGCGTCAACCGACGCGAGGTGCTCCAACACGCGCCCCGTGTCCAGACGGTAGAAGATGAACGCATAGAGCGCCAGGGTGACGGCGAGTTTGATGAGCGTCGATGCTGGACGGCGGCGCAAGCCGAGGGCCGGCATCAGCAATTCACGCGAACGCGCGCGACGGGGTCGTCGGGACGGTGTCTCCGCAGTGTCCTGCGCATCACGCTGGGAGCGGCTAGTAGACCGGCAGATACGGGCTCAGATACTGAGCGATGATCGTGAAGCGGTTCGTGAAAATCAGCACGCCGATGACGACCAGCAGCGCTCCTGAGACCATTTCGATGGCGTGGTAGTGGCGCCGGATGCGCGCAAAGGCCGTGAAGAACTTGTTGATCGCGAGCGAAGTGGCGATGAAGGGGATGCCGAGGCCGAGCGAGTAGACCGCAAGAAGCTGCACGCCTTGACCGATGGTCTCCTGGGCCGCCGCAATCGCGAGGATGGCCGCGAGAATCGGTCCGATGCACGGGGTCCATCCGAACGCGAAGGCGATACCCACGAGAAAGGCGCCGAACGGTCCGGCCGGCTTGCGCTGGGTGTGCATGCGCTTTTCCGCGTACAGCCACCCAATCTTCAGAAGCCCCATCGTGTGCAGTCCGAACAGAATGATGATGACGCCGGCAATCTGTCCGAGAATCGTCAGGCGCTCCATCATGAACTGCCCGATCGCGCTGGCCGAGGCGCCGAGGGCGATGAACACGACTGAGAACCCCATCACGAACGCCACGGACGAAATCAGCGCCCGGCGGCGAGTCGCCTCCGACGTGGCGGCGGCCTCACTTCCGCCGCGCAGCTCGTCGAGGGTCGAGCCAGAAATGAACGAAAGATAGCCCGGAATCAGTGGCAGAACGCACGGTGAAATAAACGACAGCACGCCGGCCACGAAGGCGGCGAGCAGCGAGACGTTCTCCATGATGCTTCCTCGACAGGTTCGGCGACCGCTTCAGTCGGCGTCGCGCTGCAGGGTCGCAATCGGTCGAAGCGGAATAATAGATCGTCGAGGGTCGTCGGTATCCTCCGGCGCGAACTTCACCGGCGGCACATCCTGGAACAGGAAGTCCCATTTCCAGCGCTCGGAAGGATTCGAGGTTTGCAGCCACGTCCGGGCTGTCACAGGTCTGGCGAACGACACCTGCTCGAGATTCGAGTAAGCCGGCTTGTCAATCAGCATGCGGCCGATGGCGGCCCGCACGTCCGCAGCGCTCGTGAAATCCATCTCGACACCGAGGGCCTGACCCACACGCGCGAGCACCAGCCAGTCCTCGAGCGCTTCCCCGGGCGCCGGGATCACGCGAGAGGCAGCCTGCACCCGTCCCTGGTCGTTCGTGTAGAGGGCGTCCTTTTCAACCGAGCACGATCCAGGCAATACCAAATCGGCGGCCGCTGCGAGCGGTGTGAACAGAACGCCGTGCACGACGAGAAAAGCCAGGCGGTTGGATCGGCGTGCCTCGAGCAGCCAGTCGATCTCACCAAGCGAGCCCGCCGGGCCGGGGTCGAACACGTAGAGTGCCTTGACCGAGCCGGACTCGATGGCTTGTCTGAGCGCCGACGGTTCGTGGGGCCCGTCATGCCCCTTGCCGACCTCAATTCCGAGATCCTGCGCCCCGTTCACGTTGGGAGCATCGGTCGCGGGAACGCGGAAGCGGGTTTCAGAGGGCTGGGCCTTCTCGCGATGCTGCCAGCCAAGCGCGAGCGGGCCTTGGCCTGACCAATCGGCCATCCGCTTCAGCAGGAACAATTCCTCGAGCGACGCATGGGCTGACGCCAGGAACGCCAGCGAGCTCTTGAAATGCCCGTCACCGACGGCCCGCGCACGAAGGGTGCCGAGCGCGTCGCGCCAGCCAACCGGCTCGAGCACGCCCGTGGCGCCGCGGGCGAGCGGCCGCTTGAGACGCTCGTCTCCCTCGATCCAGTGGTACTCGAAGCGGCCGATGTCGCACATCCAGTAGCCGTTGACATCGGGGTTGAATCGCGGTGTGAATCGGACGAGCCGGGCGCCTTTGGCCCATTCGGGCTTGGCCTTGATCCACGCCGTGGTATTGCAGCCCTTTGAACACTGCGTGCAGACAGTATCGACGGCGTGCGGGTTGTCCCACGGGCGGGACTTGAACCGGTAGTCGCGCGTGGTAATGGCGCCAACGGGGCAGACGTCCATGAGATTGCCCGAGATCAGCGAATGGACGCCCTCTTCACGAAATGTGGCAATCTCGCTTCCGTACCCGCGATCGACGATCCCGATTTGTGCGTCGGCGTCGACCTCGCGCATGAATCGGTACGCACCGCGTGCAGAGGATGCAGCGATTCCGGTTCAGCATGAGCGTGGGACCGAAATCGACATCGGCCTTGACGCCCTCGCCGTCGAACGTGCGACGCGGGAACTCCATACGGCTGCGCTCGGGACCAAAGGCGTAAGAGAAATCCTGCAGGGGACACTCGCCGCCCTTGTCGCAGACCGGACAGTCCAGCGGATGGTTGATGAGCAGGAACTCGAAGACTCCTGCGCGGGCCTCGAGCACGTCGGGCGACTTCGTGTGCACGATCATGCCCTCGGCCACCGGCGTGGAGCACGAGGTCTGGAGCTTGGGCATTTTCTCGATCTTGACGATGCAGACACGGCACGATCCGTCGATGCCGAGACCTGGGTGATAGCAGTAGAACGGCACCTGAATGCCGTGCTCCACGGCCGCCTGCAACACCGTCTTGCCCTTTTCGACGGTCAGCGCCCGCCCGTCGATCGTCAGTGTGACCGTCTCCATGTGGGCCGATCATACCACGTGATCATGGCCGGATTTCCGAGTGCAACTCGACGTCGCTGCTGTTTCGATGCGATGAAATCGGCACCAACTCGCTGGTGCCTTGACAAGGTCTGGAGGGACTACTAGAGTCCAGGTCGACCTCGACCGGTCGATTTTCAAGGAGGTCGTGCCATGGACGCCGTGCGCGTTCGGCGTGGCTTCTCCCTCGAAGTACTAGCAGCCGCAGCGTTCCTCCTCGCGACCGTCATCGTCGGCACACTGATTCTGCGCGAACTTCGGACCGTGCGGCCCGCTGCGCCTGCCAGCCAGGAGCTTCAGGCCGTCCCTTCGGGCGTGCCGACACAGGGCATCTCGGTGCCGGCGCTCCTGCTGCTCGACGGGAAGGAAGTGCGCGTGGGCGATGACGCGGATCGCGTGGCGGCGCTGCTCGGTCGGGACTCGCAGCGTGGTGCAGAAGCGACCGAGCGCGGGCCCATAGGCGCCCGTGTGACGCGCACCTACGAGCACGCTGGTACGCGCTTCATCCTGGTGCTGGAGCCATTCGAGCCAAAGGGCCGTCCCCGGGTCGCTGGCATCTACATTCACTGACCGCCGGTCGCAAGAATCGTCCCTCCGGCGCTCGCCTATCCATCAGGAATCGCTCCGCGAAAAAATCGCCAGCGATGCCTCGTCACCATTGACGATGACGTCCCGGATTGGCGCGGGGCTTTCGATACGATATTCACTCTCAGTGCCGGTGACAGCGATCACGGCCTGGGTCGTGTTGCGACCCTCGTGGACGAGCGTGACCGTCACCGGAAACTCGAAGTCCCCTGACTGCCGGAACCGGATGACCAGCGCGTCCTTTTCCGTCCGCCATTGGTAGCGCACCTGAGGCAGCTCGTCGGAGTGGATCCACCCCTCGAAGAAGCGCTCGAGCGACCGTCCGGTCTCCGTCTCGAACACCTGCCGCAGATCCTCGGTGCCGGCTTTCTGAAACCGGTAGGTCGTGTAGAAGCGTCTGA
>CAWGYQ010000004.1:0-172323 GCA_963826865.1 uncultured Acidobacteriota bacterium | reverse complement strand
ATTCCGCATACCCGAGAAAATGCCCGCCCCCTCCGGCGCCCGTGAGACGGCCGCCGATCATGCCTGCTCCCATCAGCTCATCGTGGAATCTGTCGATCTCGGGCGTATTCACCATGGAGCTGAATCCCTTCTTTGCCTGCCAACCGGCTTCGAGTAAATCGCCGATCACTCTCACGTTGCCTTGGAGCAAGGCGGCCTTCATCTCCTGCGTCAATCGCTTCGCACGATGAAGGGACTCGATGTTCGTTCCGCTCCGAATGTTGTTGATCTGATCTTCGATGACGCCCCCTGACCTTGCGCGATCACCGCACCAGAACAACAACAAGTTGCCCTCCAAATGGTTGTACACGTGCGGCGTGACTCGCAGCAGCGTCACGCGAACGACATCGGCCTTCAGGAACTCGATATAGTTCAGACCGCCGAACACGCTCGCGTGTTGATCCTGACGGCCGCCAAGATTCTTCAACTCGTCGCGCTCCAATGCCCACGCCAGATTGGCAAGCCCGTAGTGGTCGAATCCGTAGTCACCGTTCACGTGGCTGACCTGGCGGCAGCTGGTGGATGTCATAACCGTGATAGTTGGTCGAGATCGGCTCCACCCACTCCGCCTCGTACTCGGCCAGGTCGTCGAGCTCCATCACGCCCCCGAGCGCGCGTGACTTCTCGACGATGGCGCGGGCGATGGCGCCCGTGTAGAAGCCGTCGCGTCCTTCCTTCTGGAGCAGGCGGAACGCGCGCGCCATGTCGGGATGCCGGAAGATGCTGTAGAGCGCCGGCGCTTCGCCGCCGGGGAGCCATGCGGACGCCGAATCAGCGTCGCGCTTGAGTGCGTTTACGGAGCCCCGCCATTGCCCGTGCATCCGCTCGTGGATGGGGAAGCCTTCCTCGGCGTACGTTGCGGCTGGTTCGAGGACCTCGGCAAACGTCATCGTGCCGAACCGCTTCAGCAGCGCGTCCCAGCCGGCGACGGTGCCGGGAACGACGGCCGAGTTGATGCCGTTCGACGGCACGCTCGTCTGGCCGAGCGTCGTCTTGAAGTGATCGAGCGTCCATCGCCTGGGCGCCCAGCCGCTCGCGGCGAGGCCGTACAGCTTTCGATCCTTCGCCGACCACACGAGCGCGAAGAGGTCGCCGCCCATGCCCGTGCTCATCGGTTCGACGAGTCCCAGCGTGGCCGACGCCGCCACCGCGGCATCGATGGCATTGCCACCCTCCAGAAGAATCCGCAGGGCCGCCGAGGTCGCAAGCGGCTGACTGGTCGCCGCCATGCCGTGCCGCGCGAGCACCTCGGAGCGCCCCTGGTCGCGGTACCCGGCCGGACGGGTGGCCCGTACTGCCTTGTTGTCGGCTCCGGGATTTGGTTTGTCGGTGGACGGCTTTCCAAACGGATGGGGCGACTGCGCGACGACAGACGCGGAAGCGAGGAGAAGCGCGGCCACCAGCACACGACCCTTGGGTACACCGAACGAGCCGAAACGAGCGCGGCGTTTCCCGGTGTGCGTCGTCATGACTTGTCCCTCTCTCAGGTGCCGACGCGGCCGTCGATCGTGTCCGCGAAAGCGGGCCCGATCGCCCGGTCGCGACCGCGACATGGCGCTGGTGCTCTACATGTTCGCCGTGAAAGGATGGCTGAATAGCGTCAGTGTTCTTCGATCGGCGTCGCTACGGCGCCCGAACGACGTCGACGTCTTCTTCTCTTTCTCTGACGATCCGGCGGGGACCGGCGGGCGGCTTCGGCCGGTTCGAGGCGAAGACGACGCCGACGATCGCGCCAGCCGCAACGCCGGCCGCAAACGGCAGATAGCGGCTTGCCGGAATGCGCGACGCCAGGCGACCCGCCTCCTGCCAGAGGGGTCGTGTCGCGTCCACGAGCCTGGAACCGTCGCGGATCAGTTTCTCGATGGCGTCGATATTCAAGGGCAACGATGAGTTGGGCATGGCCTCTCCCTTGCTTCGATTATAGCGATAGACGCGCTCGAACTGAGTCCTGACCCGCCCGGCTGGGTTTGCGCGCGGTTCGCGTGACAGGGGCCGGCAATCGTGCATGCGCTGCGTTTTGCCGGGCTACGGTCACGCCTCAGCTGGTAAGGGTCGCTTGACGGAACTTGGGTCGCAGGAGTTAGATGCTGCCATGCGTCGTTTACTGATCACATCTTTCGTCGCGGGGATGCACCTTGCGGTCTTGAGCGCTCAGGCGCCACCTGCCGTTCCCGCCGCTCCGACCACTCAAGCGCCTCGGCCGCGTGCAGCCGCACAGCCTGCCGCCAGGCCGGCCTTGACCGTCGAAGTGACCGACACTCAGGGCGCCACCATTCCAGACGTGCTGGTGCGTCTCACCGGCACGATGTCCCGCGAAGGTCGCACCGACCAGAGCGGCCAGCTCCGATTTGCCACGATGCGCCCGGGCAACTATCGGATCCGATTCGAGCTGGAGGGGTTCGTTCCGCTCGAGCGCGATGTCACGGTCGCCAACCGGACGCTCAGCGTGGATGCGATGCTGACGCCGGCTCCACCCCCGCCCAAGGTCGAAGCGCCGCCGCCGCCTCCGCCACCGGCCCCGATTGTGCGGCCCGCGGGCGAACAGAAGACCACGAACGTGCCGGCATTCGTCGAGCAGAATTTCATTCCCGCGCGTGAGGGCAAAAAGGAGTCGCTCGTCGGCTGTACCGGCGAAGCTACCTCAACGCTCCTTCAACTGCGCGACCCGCTCACCGAGCATACGCACGCCGAGGCATCGGAAATGCTCTACGTCGTCGCGGGCGAGGCCACGCATCGCGTCGGCGCTCGCGACGAGACCCTGACGGCGGGCTCGTTCAGCACGGTTCCGCGTGGCACGGCGCATTCTCTGACCCGCCGCGGCCGGAACCCGGTCATCGTCATTTCGACGCTTGCCGGCCAGCCGTGCGATGCGGCCGCGCCCACCACGACGGCGAGAAATCCGTAAGCCGGGCGTCACCGCGACCACGCCGCTGTCGGGGGGCGGGCGCTAGCGTGTCATATCGGTGGGCACGATCGGCACGTCCCAGTGCGCGTCCAAAATCTCGAAGCGCCGCTGTTCCTCGCGCTGGAACGTCGCCTGATCGGGATACAACTGGCGGAGCACCGCGGCAAGATTCGGATTCGGCGTCAGCGCGGCTTGGTTGTCCTTGAACACAATCGTCACGCGATAGTCCCAGCGGCCCTCTTCGGTGCCGTGATAACGCGGCGCCTCCACGTCAACTTCCAGAATGCGCCCGCTCTCGAGGTCTTTTTTCAGCACCGGATAGTGATTCTTCTTGAAGAGCCGTAGGAACTCGGCGGCGTACCCCCACTTGGCTTTGTAGTAGTACTCGACGACGTGGGGCGAAGCGCCCGAGGACGATTGCGCCGCCGGAACGGCCGGCAGGGCGAGCAAGACCGCCACCAGGTATCCGGCAGATTGTCTCAATTTCATATCGTTCTCCCGGCGGCAACTTCGCCGACCGCGGCAATCAGTGTGTCCACTTCGTTCTCGGTCGTATAGCAGGCGCATCCCGCGCGCACCAGGCCCGACGGCAGGCCAAGCCGCTGCATCACCGTCCACGCGTAGAAGTCGCCGTCCGACACGTACACCGCGCGGCCGGCCAGCACCTTGGCCACTTGCGACGGCGCGGCGCCTTCCACCGTGAACGCCACCGTGGGCGTGCGCGCCGCGCGCGGTGGAGGACCGTAGAGACGGACGCCACCGAGGTCCTCGAGTCCACGCCAGAGTCGCTCGACCAGGTGCTGGCCGCGCGCGTGAAGGGCCCGAAAGACTTCTTCGAGCGCCTGGCGACGGGGCCCGGAAGGTCCCAGGCTGGCCAGAAAGTCCACCGCCGCGCCCGCCCCGACGATGCCTTCGTGGCAGAGGGTGCCGGTCTCGAGCCGCTCGGGCGCGCTGTCGGACGCCGGTACGAGCTTGGGAACATCGATCGCATCGAGCAGCTCATGTCTGGCGTAGAGCACGCCGATGTGGGGACCGTAGAACTTGTAGGCCGAGCACGCCAGGAAATCGCAGCCGATCGAGGCGACGTCCACGAGTTGGTGGGGGGCATAGTGCACCGCGTCGACGAACGCCAGGGCGCCGGCGTCGTGCGCCAGCGTCACGGCCGCGCGAACGTCTGAAATCGTGCCGAGCGCGTTCGAAGCGGCGCCGATGGCCACCAGCCGGGTGCTGCGGGTGATGGCCCGCTCGAGGTCGGTCCAATCGAGCTGTCCCGTTGCCGGGTTCATCCGGATGCGCCGAACGCTCACGCCCCGATCGCGCTCGAGCGCCGCCCAGGTGTCGACGTTGGCGTGATGATCGAGCTCGGTGACCACCACCTCGTCGCCAGCTCCCCAGCGTCGCCCCAGCGCCCGCGCCAGATGAAACGTCAGCGTCGTCATGTTGGCGCCGAAGACGATATCGTTGGGCGAGGCACCGAGAAAATCGGCGAGCGCCTCGCGCGCGCCCTCGATCGCGGCATCCGTTTCGGCGCTGGTCGGATAGTGCCAGTGCGTGTTGGCGTTGTGGTGATAGAGGTAGTCGCCCATCGCCTCGACGACCGCGCGTGGCACCTGAGTGCCCCCGGGACCGTCGAAGTAGGCCACCGGGCCATGCCCGTCCACGCGTTGAAGCGCAGGAAAATGACGACGGATGGCTTCGACCGACGCCACCTGAGCGCCGTCGCGGCAGTGCAGGACCTCGGTCATAGGTCCTGCATTATAGAGCGTTTGTCGCACACCTTCGGATCTCGACCTACAATGTTCGAGATGCGTTCCTTGCTCATTGTTGCCTCAGTGGCCGCGAGCCTCGTGGCAATCCCGGGCCACGGCGTGCTCGCGATGAGATCCGAGACCTCCGACGAGATAGTCGCGCGCATCGATGGCTACGTGAGAGCCGAAATGACACGTCAGCGCATTCCCGGCTTGTCGCTGGCCGTCGCCCACGAGGGACGTCTGGTCGTCGCGCGTGGCTATGGATTTGCGAATCTCGAGCACCAAGTGCCGGCGACGGATCGCACGATCTACCAGTCGGGGTCGGTGGGGAAGCAGTTCACGGCGGCAGCGGTGATGCTGCTGGTCGAGGACGGCCGGCTGAGCCTGGACGACCGCCTCTCGACGTTCTTCGAGAATTCGCCCGAGAGCTGGAAGGCGATCACGGTTCGCCACCTGTTGACCCATACATCGGGCATCGCCAATTACACAGCGGGCACAATCGACTACCGTAGGGACTACGCCTACCCGGAGCTCGTCGAGCTGGCGGCGCGTCTCCCGCAGGACTTTGCCCCGGGTGAGAGTTGGTCGTACAGCAACACCGGCTATCTGCTGCTGGGACTGGTCATAGAAAAAGCGAGCGGACAGTTCTACGGCGATCTGTTGCGCGATCGGGTCTTTCGCCCGCTCGGCATGGACACGGCGCGTGTCATCAGCGAAGCCGAGTTGGTGACGAATCGAGCGGCCGGCTACGAAATGGTGAAAGGCGAGTGGAGGAACCAGGCGTGGGTGTCGCCTTCGCTCAACACCACGGCAGACGGGGCGCTCTATCTGACCGTGCGTGATTTGGCCAGCTGGGACGCCGCGCTGACCGCACGCCGGCTGCTCGAGCCGTCCTCTTACGAGGCCATGTGGACTCCAGTTCGTCTCAACAACGGTCGCACGGAGCCGTACGGATTCGGATGGCGGCTGGGCTCCGTCAACGGCCACGACACGGTGTCGCACAGTGGTGCCTGGCAAGGGTTTCTGGCGCGAATTGCGCGCTACGAGCGCGATCGACTCTCCGTCATGATTCTCGTCAACACGTCGCTCGCCAACCTCGAACGAATCGAGCAGGGCGTGGCAAGCCTGTTCGTTCCGGATCTGGCGCCTCGCGACATCAAGCCGATTGCTGACGCGGACCCGGCGGTCACCGCCCGGTTGCGCGCGCTGCTCGACCGGATTGTTTCAGGGCACGTGCCCCCCGACGAGTGCGCCCCCGAGCTGCGCAGCGAGATGACGCCCGAGGAAGTGGCCAGCCTGCGCGGCCAGCTCGAAGAACCCGGCCGGTGGCGCGATCTCGCGCTGATCGGCGCGACAACTGGAGAAAATGGGGCACGGCGCTTCGAGTATCGTCTCGACTACGGCGGGCCGACCCTGCTCATCGATTTCGGCCTGTCGTCCTCCGGCCAGGTGACGACGATCGCTGCAACATACGACTGATGAACGCGCCCTCGCTGTTAATCCCTGGCACCCGCCTTCGCTCGTACGAGATCGTCGAGCATCTCGGCACCGGCGGCATGGGCGTCGTCTATCGGGCGTTCGACACGCGGTTACAGCGAACCGTTGCCATCAAGCTGCTGCGCGATTTCGAGGGCAACGAAGAGGGGCGCGACCTGCTGCTGCACGAGGCGCGTGCGGCGTCGATCTTGAACCACCCGAACATCCGGACCATCTACGAGGTCTGCGAAGAGTGTGCGCAGCCGTTCATCGCGATGGAGCACGTGGAAGGGCGCACGCTGCTCGATCTGATTCCCTCGGACGGGCTGCCCGTCGAGACGGCGGTCCGCTACGGCATCCAGATTGCCGATGCGCTGGCGCACGCTCACGACCGCGGCGTCATTCATCGCGATCTGAAGACAAACAACATCCTGATCACGCCCGACGGGACGGTCAAGATGCTGGATTTCGGCCTGGCGGTGCGACAGCCCGCGGAGCTGCTCGACGGTGACACGCAATCGTGGGCGACGCCCACCGATCATCCGATCATGGCCGGCACACTCGCGTATATGGCCCCGGAGGTCCTGAAAGGCGAGCCAGGCGACGCTCGCGGCGATCTCTGGGCGCTCGGCATCGTGCTCCACGAAATGACGACAGGCACCTTGCCATTTCGATCCGCGACGCATGCCGAGCTGGTGTCGGCCATCCTGCGCGACCCGCCTACGACTCCGCCGCCGCGGATCCCGGCAAGCCTGCGCGGCATCATCGCGCGATGCCTCGTCAAGGAGCCGGGCCGGCGCTACTCGCGCGGCGGCGAGGTGCGCGCCGCGCTCGAGTCCGTTCACCTCGACGACGCGACACATGCGCTGCGGCGGGCGCCAGCCGCCACCACGTCGACGCGGACGAAGCCGACGAAAATCAGCGCGCTCGCCGTGCTGCCCCTCTCGAATCTGTCGCGCGATCCGGAAGAAGACTATCTGGCCGACGGGATGACCGAGGCGCTCATCCACGATCTCTCCAAGATCAGCGCGCTGCGCGTCACGTCGCGCACCTCGGTGATGCGCTACAAGAACACGGCGAAGTCGGTGCCCGAGATTGCGGCCGAGCTCGGCGTGGACGGCGTGCTCGAGGGATCGGTGCAGCGAGCCGGCGACCGCGTGCGCATCACGGCCCAGCTCATTCACGCTGGTACGGACGGACATCTCTGGTCGGAAAGCTACGATCGTGATCTCTCCGACATCCTGGCCGTCCAGAGCGAGGTGGCCAAGGCCATCGCGCGGGAGATCAAGATCAAGGTCACGCGCAGCGAGCGCGTCCGTCTGTCACGTGTGCGCCGTGTCGATCCGGCCGCGCACGAGGCATACCTCAAGGGCCGGTATCAGTGGAACATCCGCACCGCGCAGAGCCTGCGGCGCGCGATCGAGCACTTCGAGGACGCCATCGCCAAGGATCCGACCTTTGCGCCGGCCCAGGCGGCGTTGGCGTCGGCGTACGTCCCGTTTGCCTTCTTCGGCTACATGGCGCCGAAGAAAGCGAACGCGCGGGCGCGAAGCGCGGCGCTGGCCGCGCTGGCGCTGGACAACAGCCTGGCCGAGGCTCACACGGTGCTGGGCGCCGTGAATCACGATGCCTGGAACTGGTCGGCCGCCGAGGCCGAGTACCGCCGAGCCATGGCGCTCGATCCAAGCTATCCGACCGCGCATCAATGGTTCGCCGAGCACCTGATGGACAGAGGACGCGCCAGTGAAGCCTTTGCGCAGGCACGCCAGGCTCGCGAGCTCGACCCGCTGTCGCTGCCGGTGAACTCGCTGCTCGGGTATCTCTCCTATTTCTCGCGCCAGTACGACGACGCCATCGAGCAGTGCCGGCACGCGTTGAAGCTCAACCCGCAGTTTCCGACGGCGCTCTGGGTGCTCGGGATCTCGTCGGCCATGAGCGGACGGATCGACGAGGGCGTGAAGCAGCTCGAGCACGCGGTGGAGTCCGCCGGTGTGAGCCGGCGGATCCAGTCGTCCCTTGGATGGGCCTACGGCGTCGCGAGTCGCGCTGACGAGGCGCGGGCGCTCCTCCTCGAGCTCGAAGAAGCTGCGCACGCAGACGTGGATTTTTCGTACAACGTCGCCCTGGTCACCCTCGGGCTCGGCGATCGTCAGCGCGCGTTCGAGTGGCTCGAGAAGGGCTACGAGGGCCGCTCCATGTACTTCCGTCACGTCGCATCCGACCCGCGCTGGGAGCCGCTCGCGGACGACAAGGGCTATCAGCAGCTCGTCCAGAAGGTCGGCTTGGCCAAATAACCGGGTTCGTTCATCCAGAACATCTGCGAACGGCAGCCGGCATGCTCGTTCGCCGGCACTCGCATCAAAGCTCAGGCGGCAGGGAGCATGAATTTTGCTTCCCGCGACTGCGCGCCGGATCAAGTCCTCGTCGAGGTTGTTCTCGCGTGGATCGGCTCCGGTACGCGCAACTGTTCGCGAAGGAGGGTGATTGCGATGAGCAGGATCCTATTCCGCGTCGTCGTTGTCGCTGTTCTCGGGCTGCCGACGTTCTCGCTCGCCGTTGCTCAGGAGGGCGACCCGGCGCTCCTGGCAGAGATGCAGCGGATCAACAGTCAGCTCCGTGAGATGGGGCTCGGTATTGCGGTCGAGCAGATCGAGTTCTTCACGATCGGACAAGGCCGTCCGGCCAACCGCATTCACGCGCAGGAATTTCGCTGGGTGGCCGGAGACCCTCGCCGCCTGGCGGATGGTGACAGGATCACCTACCTCGTCGACCAAAGTGACGGCGCGACTCTCAGCGGTTTGACCAGCGCGCAGACCGAAGGCGCCATCGATCGCGCGATGAACACCTGGCAGGCGAACCGTTGCTTTGCGAAAGTGGACATCGTGAAGCGAGCCGATACAGGGGCCGACCCCGATATCTTCGATTCGTTCTTCGGGTTTGGCGCCGCAGGGGATCCGTTTCTGGCAGACATTACCAACGCCGGATGGCTCCCACGGGCGTTCTTCGAGGCGGTCGGCGGACCGGGCGGCGGCCGGGGCATTCTCGCGTTTTCGGTGACGTTCATCTTCGTCGATGACGTCACCGGGGTCCCGACGGACATCAACGGCGACAACCGCCTCGACACCGCGCTCAATGAGGTCTATTACAACAACACCTTCGGCGACCCGAGCGGTGACCGCGCCGGGAACCCGTGGGGTATCAACGTTGCGCTTCCCGGCATCGACGTCCAGACCGTTGCCCTTCATGAGAACGGGCACTCGCTCGGCATCGGACACTTCGGGCCTCCGCCGGCGGCGGTCCTGAACCCCGTGTATGCCGGCATCCGGCAGTCGCCGCGTGCGATCGACAGCGCCGGCATGTGCGGCGTGTGGGCCTCCTGGCCGAAATGAGCGGGTTCTGAGCAGGAGTGAGGCGGCTCAAGGTTTTCGCGCGATGGCCCTCGTCGTCAGAGGCGACGACGAGGGCGGGGAGGTGCTGCGTACCGCGTGGTACAATCGCCGCTCTCCGGGGCCGCTAGCTCAGTGGTAGAGCACGTGACTTTTAATCACGGTGTCGTTGGTTCGATCCCAACGCGGCCCACCATTTCACCGCAATAAATCCCCTGCAATTGGTCGGCGGCGGGTCCCCTGCCTCTGAAGTCGCTCGATACACACCGCAGCGCAGCTCTGCACAGTGCCGGCACCCTGGAGGTGGCTCGCGGCGAGCGCGCTTCGCGATGGCGAGGAGCCATCCCGATTGATGCGATGCGCGCTCGATTCATTGAGCTCGTCGTCTTGCGAGCCGGTTGAGGAGAAGCGGCGAGTCTAGCCAGGCGTTGAAGAGATGCAATTGCTCGAGTTTCAGGTCGGTGGCGAGCCGCGAATTAACGTGGGCGAAACAGGCTCGTTGGGCGAGCCGCGAATTAACGTGGGCGAAACAGACTCGTCACCAGTCGATAACACCGGCTCGCTACAGTGCGCTTGTGCATATTTCATCGCTTACACAAGGGATTGGGCGTCTCGGCTATCGATCGGAGGAGTTCATGAAATTTCTTCGCCTGTTTCTCGCGGCAGTGATCGCGGTGGGTGTCACCGCGACCCTGATTACCCCGATGGTCGCCGCGCAGGAAACTGAGTCCCGCATCATCGGCAAGGTGCTGGATGAGAGCGGTGCCGCGCTGCCCGGAAGCACTGTGACCGTCACAGGGGCTGACACGGGAGTGGCTCGCACGGAGGTGGCGGAGGCTGACGGCTCGTTCGTGGTTACGAATCTCAGACCCGGACGGTATGACGTCGTCATCGAACTTCCGAGTTTTGCCACCAAGACGTTCGCGGTCAACTTGGGCCTGGGGCAGGTGGAAGCCCTCAACGTGACGCTCGGGGTTGCCGGCGTGCAGGAAGCCATCACCGTGACGGCGTCGTCCGTCGTGATCGATTTGTCGGCGAAGCTCGGCGTCAACGTCTCGCCGGAGGAAGTCGAAAACCTCCCGGTGAACGGCCGGAACTTCGCGAACCTCATGACGCTGGCCACTGGCGCGACCAGCGACGGCAACGGCGGCTGGGCGAGCGTCCGGTTCAACGGCAAGTCGAATCAGCAGAACTATCTGAACTACGACGGCGTCGACGGCACCTACGTGTTCGACGCGAGTCCTGCGTACCTGAGCACGACCGGCTCGCAGTTCCGCCTGCAGACATCGATGGAGTCGGTGTCGGAGTTCCGCGTGAACTCCGGGCTGGCGCCTGCGGAAAGCGGCCTTGGTTCCGGGGGCAACATCACGGTCGTCACCAAGAGCGGCGGCAATCAGTACCATGGCTCGGTTTTCGAGTACAAGCGTGACGATGCTCTGGATGCGGCCAGCAAGTACGACGACAAGAAGCAGGAGCTATCGCTCGATCAGTTCGGCGGCTCGATTGGCGGACCGCTGGCCAAGAACCGCACGTTCTTCTTCTTCAGCTTCGAGGGCCTCCGGCAGACAACGGGGCTGAGCTTCACCGAGGCTGTGCCGAGCGACGAGGCGCGCCGCCGGATCCTGGCGGGCGAGCCGGTCGGCTCAGGCGCCGGCCAGAGCGTGGCCCGCACTCAGGCTGTGGCGCCGCTGCTCAGCGGCTTTCCGCTGGGCTCGACGGCGACTGCCAACGCCCTGGCCGCCCTGCTGACGCGCGGGAACGAGGCCGAGCAGAACGAGAACAGTCTCTCTTTCCGTGTCGATCACAACTTTTCCAACAACCACACGTTCTACGCCCGCTATCTCTTCAGCGACGGTGAGGTGGACACGCCCGACCGCACGGTCACCGACCGGCGTGTGCTCGCGGAGCAACAGCCGCAGAACCTCGTCGCCAACTTCCTGAGCATCTTCGGGAACAAGGTCAACGAATTCAAGGTCGGCTACAACGGTCCCCAGATCAGCGCGAAGGCCTTCGGTACACCCGGTACGACCCGACGGGTGTTTCCCTCTCGGGCACCTTCACCTCGTCATCGATCGACGCCCGCGGCAACACGGGAATTGCGCGAAGCGGCCTTTTGATTCGTGCGACCAGCAATGCGGCGACAACGGGCTCGGTCTTCGATCCGAGATCGCTGTCATTTGCCGACACGGTCACGTGGAGCCGCGGAGACCACACGATGAAGGGCGGGTTCGAGTACCGCCGGATCCAGTCGGACTTCCAGTTCCTCGGCAGCACGGAATACACCTTCAACAACATCAACGATTTCATCGACAACAAGCCGAACGCCGTTGCGGTGGCGCTCGATTCACCCGTGTTCAAGCCGCAGCAGTTCTATCTCATCGGGTACGTGCAGGATTCGTGGCAAGTCAACGACAGGCTGACGTTAGACTACGGGCTCCGGTACGACTACTACTCGGTTGTGAACGAAGCGGACGGCCGAGCCCGTCCGTTCTTCATCGAGGACAATGCGTTCAGCGACGACGCCGATAACTTCTACAATCCGGACAGGAACAACATCGCGCCGCGTCTCTCCGCGGCGTATCAGCTGAACGACAGGACGGTCATTCGTGGTGGCTTCGGGCTGTTCTACGGGCCGGGGCAGTTCGAGGATCGAATCCAGCCGATCGAGAACTTCATCGAACGGCGCCGGCTCGGCGCGGCTGACGTGCCCAACAACGGCCTGGCGTACCCGTGGCACCGGAGCTATATAAGAATGCCTTGTCGGTGCGCGGCTACACGCACGAGCGGCCGGACGAGTACAACGTCCAGTACGGCGTGAGCGTGGCGCGAGAATTGCCTGGTGAGGTGAACCTGACAATCGGCTACACCGGCAGCCAGGGCAAGGACATGTTCCTGCGCGGCGTTGCCAACACGCTGAGCTTCGACACGCGGGTTCGCGAGGTTCCCTCCGTCGGGCAAGTCGACTACAAGACCTCGGGTTGCGTGGATGGTCTCGTGATCAATGGCAACGCGATTCGCGGCTGTGGGTATGCGGAATACAACGCGCTGCAGATTTCGGCGACGCGACGATTCAAGTCCGGCTTCACGGGCGGTCTCCAGTACCGGTCCTCGAAGAACAAGGGCACGACGCAGGGCTCCAACGAAGCCGCGACGGCGAGCAACACGTTCGACTTCGAGACCGAGTACGGCACGAACCCGCAGGACATTCCGCACACGTTCAATGGCTCCCTCGTGTACCAGCTTCCTGGCGAGGGCTTCTGGACGGGCGGATGGAGAGTGGGCGGCATCGTCAATGCCCGGAGCGGCGTTCCCATCAACGTGGTCATCAGCCGTCCCGACAACCTGACGGTCAACGGCGCATCGGTGACCAACATCCCTGGAGGCAACAGCCGCGGCTCGCAGCGCCCCGACCTGGTGCCTGGAGTCGATCCGTACTTCAGGGACGGCGTGCGCTGGCTGAACCCGGCCGCGTTCGCGACACCCGCGCCCGGCACGTTCGGCAACCTGCCGAGGAACTTCCTGCGCGGACCCGAGTTCTGGCAGGCCGACGTGATGTTCAGCAAGGACTTCCGCTTCATGGACTCTCAGGGCCTGCAGGTGCGCGTCGAGCTCTTCAACATCGCCAACCGCTTGAACTACGAGAACCCGGCGGCGACGCTCCCCAACGGCTCACCGGGCGTGCCCTTCACCGACTCGCAGGCCGGCACGTTCGGCTACATGCTGGGTCCGCTCAATCGAACGGTGGGACTGGGCACGGCGCGGCAGACGCAGATCTCGCTGCGCTACACCTTCTAAGGAAGTCTTTACAGAAGACGACGAGCGACCGGCGTCCCGACAGGGGCGCCGGTCGTTTTTCTTTTGGATCGACGGATCAAGGCCCGACGTCCCCAGCCTCACCAGCAGGCGGGCGATGCTGTCGATGAGCGCGGGAAGTTGAACAGCTTCACGCGGCAGCGCCGAGCGGCCTACTTACTGACCGTGAACGGCGCGGAGTACTGCCGGTCCGCCCAGGTGATCTTCAAAACCCCGCCGGGTCCCTGCGGCTCGACGGCTAACGTCAGCTGTTCGACCGGCGCAGAAACGGGCGTCCGCGTGAGAGGCACGCGACCCAGATCCTGTTTCGCGTCGTATTCGGTGCCCCACTGACCGGTCTGCTTGTTGATGATGAGCTGCGGCTCCTTCTCCGAGACCCACATGTAGAGCGTGTGCTTACCGGCGGGCACCCGCACCGCGCCGAACTCGAGCCCCCGATCCGTCGTGAGTGTCGTGGCCTCGTCTGCGCCCAGCCGCCACACCGTGTTCCAGGGATTCAGGCCGCCCCAGATAGTCCGGCCCTTCACGTACGGTCGACCGTACTCAACGCCGATTTTGGCGCCCCCGACGGTGGCATTGACGGTTGCGTGCGGGCTGGCTCGTGGCTGCTGACCCTGAACGACGACAACCACGGCCGCGACGGCGGCCGCGCCGAACATCCACGCGATTCGCTTCATAGCTCCTGTGCTCCTTGGTCTCACGCGGCCCAGCATCGATGCCGCCGAGGTTTTAGACGCCGCCGCCGGAGTGGTGGCCGCGGAGTGATAGACGTAGCTGTACCGCTAGAGGATCTTCATCCCGAGCGCCGACAGTGCGAGCTCCGTGCCGAGCTCTGCCGTCCTGTTGCGAACATCGAGCGTGGGGTTCACCTCGACGAGATCGAGCGACGTGAGCAGTCCGGAGTCGGCCACGAGCTCCATCACCATGTGCGCCTCGCGATAGTCCAAGCCACCCTTCACGGGCGTGCCGACGCCCGGCGCCACTTCGGGGTCGCAGGCGTCGAGATCGAAGGACACGTGAATGCCGGCGGTGCCCTTGCCCGCCAGCTCGAGCGCGCGCTCGACCACCGTGGCGATGCCGAGCCGATCGATTTCCTTGATCGTAAAGACGTAGACGTTCGAGGCGCGTACCAGCTCCTTCTCGCGCTGGTCCAGGTTGCGCACCCCGATGAGCACCGTGTGTCTCGGCAGCACCTTTGGCGAGCGACCGCCGATGCGCGCCAGCTCTGAAGGCTCAGGGCCGAGCAGCGCGGCCAGCGGCATCCCGTGCACGTTCCCCGACGAGGTGCTCGCCGGTGTGTTCATGTCGCCGTGGGCGTCGACCCAGATGAGTCCCAGCGGCTTGCCGATTTGAAGGGCATGTTCCGACGCAGCGGCCACCGATCCCGCCGCGAGGCTGTGATCGCCGCCAAGCACGATCGGCAGCGCGCCGTCATCCAGCGAGGCGAGCGAGGTCTGATAGAGCTTCTGGCACACGCGTGCGATCTCGCGCGCGTACTTCCGCCGTTCGTCGCCGGGTCCACGAGTCTCGGGAATGGGCGTGGGCAGGTCGCCTTTGTCCACCACCGTATGGCCGAGCGAGGCGAGACGTTCGCCGATGAGCGTCGTGCGGAATGCCGAGGGCCCCATGTCCACGCCGCGGCGACCGCCGCCTAGATCGAGCGGAACGCCGATCAGGTGAACCGTGCTCATCTGACCTTGTAAGTGACCGAGATGCCTTCGCCCGACGGCGCCACAATCGACGTCAGGAGATGGGGTCCGGTCCGGATGGCCGTCAGGAAGTCGGTCATCTCGCTGCCCTTGTTGAGGACGTTGTGGGCCAGGAAGAGGCCGCCCCGATCGAGCCTGGGCAGCACCAGATCGAAGAAGCGGCGGTAGTCGCGCTTCCAGGCGTCGAGAAACACCAGATCGAACGTGCCGGCGATCCTGGGAATTTCTGCAAAGCCGTCGCCGGCCACCACCGTCACGATGTCCTCGAGACCGGCACGCCGAATGTTCTCGCGTGCCTCGCGCGCCCGCGTCGGATCGTACTCGACCGTCGTCAGGCGGCCGCCGCTGACGCGAAGCCCGAGACCGATCCAGATGGCACTGTATCCGCTGGCCGTGCCAATCTCGAGCGCATGCCGCGTCTTGTTGGACGCCGTCAGAAGACGGAGGAAACGCCCGTCCTCCTCGGAGACGGCGAGTTGACCCTTGTCAGCGGCCCGAATGGCGATCAGCACCGCACTGGCGCGAGGGGGCACGTCCGCCGCATCGGTCGATGCCACCGGCGCAAGTGCGCCACGCGCGGCACCAGGTGGAACCGATGCGAGCTGAAGCAGCAGCGCAAGCAGGATCGAGATGCGCACATCGAGATTCTATCGGATTCGTGCAAGCCCGGCCGCGAGGGCGGCAACCGTTGTCCGGGCATCGCTCACACAATCGGGAATCCCGACGCCCCGGAAGCCGCTGCCGGTCACGTAGAGCCCGGGACGGCGAACGAGCGCGGCGTCAATCGCACGGATTCGGGCCAGGTGCCCGACCTCGTACTGCGGGTTGGCCCGGTGCCATCGATAGACGCGCTGGAACACCGGGCGAGCCCGAATCTTCAACACCGGACGAAGCTCGGCGTCGACAAGGGCCACCAGCTCGCGGTCCTCGCGGTCGACGATGGACGGATTGCGGGTGCCGCCGATGAAACCCCTCATCAACGCCAGGGTGGCAGGCCCGCGCCTGGGCCACTTCGATGAGATCCACGAGACCGCGAGAAGCGTTCCGCCTTCGGCTCGCGGCACCACGAATCCCGATCCGGCCAGCGGATGCTCCACGCCTTCGCGCGGGTACGCGAGCACGATCGCGGCACTCGACACATAGGGAACCTCGCGGCATAGTGCCGCCAGCTCCGGGTCCAGTTCGCCGACCAGGCGCGCCGTGACGTGCGCCGGCGTCGCAACGACAATTGTGCGTGCCGGAATTCTCTCGCCTCCAGCCAGGCGCGCAGAGAGCGGTTCGGATTGTTCGATCGCGACGACCTCGGCGTTGCAGCGAATAGTGCCGGCAGGCAGCCTGTCGACCACCGCGGAGACGAGCCCGCCCAGGCCGCCGGCGAGCGAACGAAAGATGCCGTCGCGAGGTCGAGTCCGCTGCTGACGGCGAAGCGCGCGAATCACGCTGCCGTGCTCCCGCTCCGCATCGACCAGACGCGGAAAGAGCGCCCGGATGGACAGACGGTCGACGTCGCCCGCGTGGATGCCGGCGAGGAGCGGCTCGGCTACATAGCTCGCCGCCTCGCGGCCGAACCGTCGCTCGACGAACGCACCAATCGACTCGTCATCGTCCGCATCGGCGCTCCGGCGCGGCACCATGACCTCCGCGGCGATGCGCGCCTTGCCGGAGGACGAAAAGAGCGACGACGCGGCGAGCGCCTGCAAGGTGATCGGGATGCCGAGTACCGAACCTTCTGGCAGCGCGTGCAGCGCTCCGCCTCGAAGGACATACGCCGTGCGAGGTTCGAGTGTCGAGATGAGCCGATCCCCGAGACCCAGCTCGTGGCAGAGATCGACAGCCGCCCGCTTCTCCACGAGCATGGAGTCGGGGCCGGCGTCGAACAGGAATCCGTCAACAGCTTCGGTGAGGATGACGCCGCCCACGTTGGTGCGCCGCTCGACCAGCTGCAGACTGAGGCCAAGGCGGTGCGCCTCGTAGGCTGCGGTCAGGCCGGCGATTCCACCGCCGACGATCAGGCAGTCGACCGTCACAGGACATCAACGGCGTCGCGCGTTCGAGCCGGCGGGTTGGCGGAAGTGCGCAGGGCGAGATCGGCCAGCAGTCGAATGAACAGGGGAGAGTCGTTGAGCGACTCGGTACGCCGAAGGCTGACGCCGCATTCCGAGGCCGAGCGCCTCGCCAGGATGTCGATGTCGTACAGGATCTCGGTGTGGTCGCAGACGAAGCCGATGGGAACCACCAGAAGGCGCGCCACGCCTTCGGCGGCCAGCGCACGGATGTGATCCGAAATGTCCGGACCGAGCCAGGGCTCCTTTGTGCGACCGGCGCTCTGATAGGCCACGGTCCACCGCGACCGTCCGCATCGGGCCGCCACGCCTTCGGCCGTCTTCACGACGAGCCGTGCGTATGGATCGCCGCTCTCGATCGCTGCAACCGGCAGGCTGTGAGCCGTGAAGACCACGGCTTCGTCTTCCGCGCGCGCCGCTTCTCGGACCCTGGCAGCAAAAGCGTCGAGCAGCAGGGGGTGATCACAGAACGAGCGCACGCAGACGAAGGGCATGCCGGCTGGCATGGCCGCGCGCGCCGCATCGACATATTTCCTGACGCTCAGCGTCGAGAACTGAGGGGCGAGGGGGATACCCACGATCTCGCTCACTCCCTGAATCGCGAGCTCGTGCACGGCTTCGTCGATGAACGGATGCCAGTTGCGCATCCCCACCGCCACCACATACGAGGACGGCAAGGCGGCTCGAAGCTGAGAGGCCTGCGCTCTGGTCAGATCCGTCAGCGGCGAACGGCCTCCGATGGCCGCGTAGTTGTGACGCATCTCCGCGACGAGCTCGTCCGAAGGCAGCCGTCCGCTACGCACGCGCCGCAGATATTCGGGCATGTCGTCCAGGCTGTCAGGCGTGCCATGCGCCATCAGCAGCACACCGATCGGACGCGCCTCGGCAGGGCTCATGCGCTTCCTCTCACCATCGATCTCGATCGCTGGTGCACGTGGCGGGCCAGCACCTGCACGTGCTCGACGGGTGTGCCCGGAAGGATGCCATGCCCGAGGTTGAAGATGTGGCCGGGCCGGCCGCCGGCACGCTCCAGAACCTCGTCGGCGCCTGCCAGGAGCCGCTCGAGGGGCGCGAGGAGCAAGGTGGGATCGAGATTGCCCTGGATGGCGCGATCGGGCCCGATTCGATCCCAGGCTTCGTCCAGTCCAATCCGCCAGTCTGCCCCGATCACGTCGCCTCCGGCTTCGCGCATGGAGCCCAGGATCGATCCGGTGCCGGTGCCGAAATGAATGATGGGGACATGGGTCCCGGCCAGGGCTTCGAAGATTCGCCGCGTGTGCGGCATCGCAAACTCGCCGTAGTCGCGCGCGTCGAGCGCGCCCACCCAGGAATCGAAGAGCTGAACGGCATCCACGCCGGCCTCGATTTGAGCCAGGAGACACTCGCTGACGACGGTCGACAATTTCTCGCACAGCGAATGCCAGGCCTGCGGGTGCCCGTACATGAGTGTCTTCGTCCGCGCGAAGTTCGCCGAGTGACCGCCTTCGATCGCGTACGACGCCAGCGTGAAAGGGGCGCCGCCAAAACCAATGAGCGGCAGGCGACCCTCCAGCTCGGTCTGTACGAGACGCACCGTGTCCTGGACGTGGGCGAGCGCTTCGCGCGGCTCGAAGACTTCCAGCCGCTCGATGTCCGCCTCGCTCCTGATGGGCCGCTCGATCGAGGGCCCCTCGCCCTTGATGAAGTCGAAGGGCAGTCCCATGGGGGCCAGTGGCAACAGCAGGTCGGAAAACAGAATGGCCGCGTCCACTTCGATCCGCCGCAGCGGCTGGAGAGTGACGGTGGCCGCGAGCTCAGGCGTTCGACAGATGTCGAGCAGCGAATGTCGTTCGCGAAGTGCGCGATATTCGGGCATGTACCGTCCCGCCTGGCGCATGAACCAGACTGGCGTCGCGTCGACGTCCTGGCGACGGCATGCCCGGAGGAAGCGATTGGTCACCGGCCGATGGTACTACGCGTGGATTCGCTGCCGTTTCGAGAGCGACGGCCAGCACCCCGCGATGTCCATGCTATAATGCCGAGTTTTGCTAGGTTGCTCGCCCTAGTTCGTTGGAGGCGGTGTGAGCCCCATTCTCGTGCGTCCTGTCCGCGAACAACTCGAACACGATCGGGTCATCCGGTTGCTCCAGGCCAAGTTCCGCCGCCGGTTCGAAGTCGCCATCAACCCGGGCGCCGAGCAGACCGCCCCGGTTGGCACCGGCACCTCGGCCATGTTCCCAGACCTCGTACTCACCTCTCCCGAGCGTCGCCGGCGCATCGAGGCCATCATCGAGGTCGAGACGTCGGAATCGGTGAACAATCTCGAAGCGATCGGCCAGTGGGCGCGGCTGGCCCAGTTGCGCGCTCCTTTGCACTTGTATGTGCCGGCCGCATCGGTCGACGGCGCACGGCGTTTCTGCACCGACAACAAGATTGCGGTGTCCGAGCTCTGGACGTTCCACAGCGTCGGCGACCAGCTGCGTTTCATGATGGTGCACCGTGCCCCTGTGGGCGCGCGCCACGCTGCCCTGCGACCCGTCTCCGCGAGACCCGCGCGCACCGCGCAGGCTCAGGGCCGGACCGCGCGCAAGAGCCCGCCCCGTTCGCGCAGCAAGCCTGCGGCGCGTCCGCGCGCCAAGAAGTCAGCCTCCAAGAAGTCTGCCCGCGCGCAGAAGCGCAAATAGCAGTGCCGTATCTCCGCTTCGCGCGCGACCCGCGCGGCTACGAGAGCACCAGCGTTCTTCACACCTTCCGGCGGCGCGGGGCGACCCGCCCGCGCATCCTCTACTGGTTTCGCACGCCGCCGAACGTCAAGGTCGGTCGCGCCGCGCTCGATGAAGAGGCCATTCGCGAGATCGAGAAGCACCATCCGGATCTCGAATTCGACTGGACGAAGATCCTGGAGACGCAGGCGGCCGCGCCGCCCGTGCCTCGACGAACCGAGCGCCGGCCGCGCCGAAGTACCGGAAGGCGGCAGGGGGCGCCGCGCGCGGGAGAAAGCGGCCTCGAGCGCGAGGCGGTTCCAACGCCCGTTGAGTTTGCGGCCGAGGAGGTCGCGATCTCTCGAGAGGTCGAGGCGCCGCGTGCAACAGCGGCATTTGTCGCGGCAGTCGAATCTCCACTCGATCGGCTCGATTCCGACGAGATCGTGGCTGACGAGCCGGCGTCTCTCGCCGAATGGGAGTCCCTCGATCAGAATGGCGAACCGGTGCCTCACGTTGGTGCGGTGGAAGCGCTGGTCGGCGCCGAAGGTCTTGCGCGACTCCGCGCGCGCCATGCCGAGATCCAGGCCCGCATCACGGAGCGAGGCGGCGACCCGGCTGAGGTCGTCGAGTTGCGGCGGCGCGCCGAGGCGCTCGATCCTGACACCTGGGTGACCCACGACGAGGCGCGCCTTGCGCTCGAGCACTACGAGGCCCGGCTCGAAGAGTTCCGTCGTCTACTCGGCCCGAGGCGACGCCGCTCGCGTCGCGGCGGTCGAAGACGCTCCGGTCGCGGTCAGCGCGCGACAGGCGGGGGGGCCGGTTCAGCGACGTCGGCCGACGGGCCGGAGTCTGGCGCGGGCGGGGCGGTCGAGACCGACATCCAGGAGCCCGACGAAAGCTGATCGCCGCCAAACCGGGCGGTATAATACGGTCATGAAATTCCGCCGCCAGACGTTGACGGCCGCCTTCGTTTCCCTCGGGCTCGCTGCCGGCCTTGCCGCGCAGGCGCCGGCCCAGCAACCGAGCGTTCCTCTCCAGCCGACCTTCCGCACGACGGTCGATCTGGTCACCACGGACGCCATCGTTCGCGACAAGAACGGCTTGTTTGCGTCGGATCTCACGAAGACCGATTTCGAGGTCTGGGAAGACGGCGTCAAGCAGGAAGTCGTCTCGTTCGTCCTCGTCCATGGCGGACGGGCGTTCAATCTTCAGGCCCCGCCTCCGCCGCCGCCGCAGGAGGGCATCATCCTGCCGCCGCCGAGACCGCCGACCGACACGGCCGGCCGCATCTTCCTGATCTTCCTGGACGATCTGCACCTCGAATTCCAGAACACCGGCCGGCTGCGGGATCTCTTCAAGCGGATTACGAAGGAGCTGATTCACGAGGGCGACATGTACGGCGTGGTGTCCAGCGGCCCGTCGTCGATCGCGCAGGACCTGACGTACGACCGCTCACGTCTCGACGAAATCCTGAAGAAGGTCACGGGACACGGCTTGAAGCCGTCGGACATCATCAACGGCCCGCAGGGCGCGGAAGGTCCGAGCGAGCTTCGCTATCGTGCGCACGTGGCTTTTTCAACGGCATACGACATGATGCGGAATCTCGAGCAGGTGACGAATCGGAGGAAGGCGTTCATCTATCTGAGCGACGGCTACGACTTCAATCCGTTCATCGACGCGCGGCTCGGCACCAATCCTTTCTTCGACGGCGGGCGGCCGCGCTCGGCGCGTGACAATGATCAGGGCTACAACGAGCGGCTCAAGAGCCAGGCGCAGTTCGGTGACACCGATCTGGTGCGCGAGCTGGCAGAGTTGACGCGCGCGGCCAATCGCGCCAATGCGACCATCTACACGATTGATCCGCGCGGCTTGGTGGCGGGCGGCGAGATCGACGAGCAGGTCGATCCGAACGAGTACATGAACTACGTGAGGAAGTCGCAGGACAGCCTGCGGGTTCTGGCGGAAGAGACCGGCGGCTTTGCTGTCGTGAACGTGAACGACTTCAACAAGGCGCTCCAGCGGATCGATGCCGAGACGAGCGACTACTACGTGCTGGGCTACTACTCGACCAATCCCGATCCCACGCAGCGTCAGCGGAGAATCGAAGTCAAGGTGGCGCGACCTGAGGTCACTGTGTGGTCGCGCAAGGCGTACACCATCAAGGAACCCAGGCAGCCGAACACGACCGGTCGTTAGTTCGGCAGGCCGGTCGTCTCGTCGCGGCCTATCCGAGCCGGCTGAGCGCTCAGCGTGCCTGCCGCAGACGCGCTGTCGTCTTCGATGGAGTCAGGGCCTGCCTCGTGCGCGCCACGGCCTCGTCCAGGTAGTCCTTGTCGAGCTCGATTCCCACGAAGTCCACACCGAGCCGCGCACAGGCGATCGCCGTGCTCCCGAGTCCGAGAAATGGATCGAGGACGAGCCGTGAGCGCGCGAGACCGTGCACACGCAGGCGGTACTCCGGCAGCTTGGGCGGGAAGGTGGCCGGGTGCGGCCTGTCCTGATCCCGGTTCTGGATCGTCTCGTAGGGGATGAACCAGACGTTGCCGCGACAGCGCCGGCCACCGGCCGCTGCCTTCCAGCGGCTGACGTTGGACGCATCCTGGTACTCGACGCCGATGCTGTGCCGATCGAGCACGGTCCGTCCGGCCGGTGTGAAATGGAACACGAACTCCTGACAATCGTTGAGGAACCGGCCGCTGTTGATCGGCTTGTAGTGACCCACTGCGAGATCCCGCTTCAATCCGGCGGACGTGCCAGCCGCGTCGCGCTCGATGACGATGGACTTCACCCAGTGGATGATGTTCTGCAGATGAAGGTGCGGGCGAACCGCCTGGGCGACGTCCAGGGCGCTCCAGGGGCGGGTGGGTTTGGAGCCGACGTTCAGGAACAGCGACCCGTCGGGTGTCAGCGTCCGCGCCGCGCTGCGCACCCATGCCTCCGTCCAGGCCAGATAGTCCTTACCCGACAGGCTGTCCTGGTAGGTGCGATAGGGTATGCCGAGATTGTAGGGGGGCGATGTCACCACCGTGGTGACCGAGCCTTGGGGAATCCGCGGGAGCACGTCCAGGCAGTCGCCGTGGTAAAACCGCAGTACCGACCGTGGCGCGCGGATGACAGTCGTGGCCGGCGGAAAATCCGACACCGCAGGCATTCTAATCGAGCGGACGCCGGGCGTCAGCGGGAGGGGACAGACCGATAATGAACGTGTCGGGGGCGGAGCGGAGCGGTCGTCAGAACGAGCGTGAGGCGGCCAGCATCGGCGCCACGCCAGTTCTCTCGCGGGTCAGCGCATGATTGCGCCGGTGGCTGTGCGACTCGCACGCGCGGCCCTTTTCTTCGACGTACGCGATCTCGTTATTGGTCGCGACTTCACGATATCGTCCAACGAGACAGCCGCACGCCAGCGTCGTAAAACCCAGGAGCTTGACCAGATGACTCATCGCCGACCCTCGGTCAGGGCGAAAGCAATTTGCATGCCTGCCGATGGCACGATTTCCCGTCCTGAAAAGCGGCGTCCGGAAACAACGGCTTTTCCAAGCTGCCCCAGGAAGTTGGCCGAACGCCTTGGGCTGAATGTCGAGGCCGGATTCAAGACGCGATGTGCCGCAACCAAACAGTTGGATTCTCTCTCCAGCGATTCGTTTCTCGTATGAGCGCTCACATGTCCAAGGGAACGCTGCCGCCCCTGACACTGCTTCTGTTGATTGCCCTCGGGTCGACGTCATCGTCTCGGAGTTTCGAGCCTGGTCGGGAGATGGCCGGTCAGGCGGGAGACATCGGCACCCGTCTTCTAAGCGATTCCACGGTAAAAGCGGCCCTGGCCGCGACCGAGCGTCACGAGCCCTGGGTGCTCGACGAACAGCGGGCGATCTGTGAAGTTCCGGCTCCGCCCTTCAAGGAGCAGGCCCGGGCAGCTGCCTATCGTCGAAGGTTCGAGCAGGCCGGACTGACCAACATCCGCCTGGATGGACTGGGCAACGTGATCGGCGAGCGCAAGGGCCGGGCGGCCCGCCCGAACGTGGTCATCAGCGCGCACCTGGACACGGTGTTCCCGGAGGGGACCGACGTAACCACGTCGCGAGAAGGCAACCTTCTCAAGGGTCCCGGAATCGGCGACGATTGTCGCGGATTAGCGGTACTTCTGGGCATCATTCGCGCCCTCTCAGAAGGGGGAGTGCGAACCGCCGGGACCATCACCTTCGTTGCGACGGTCGGCGAAGAAGGCCTCGGGGATCTGCGCGGCGTGAAACACCTGTTCACCGAGACGCTGAAAGGGCAGGTGGACCGCTTCGTGTCGATCGACGGGACTGGGTTCGGCATCACAAATGTCGCGGTCGGGAGCCTGCGCTATCGCGTGAGCTTCAAGGGGCCGGGCGGTCACAGTTTCGGATCCTTTGGCGTCGCGAATCCGGCGCACGCGCTGGGTCGGGCCGTGGCGCGGATCGCCGAGTTCAAGGTGCCCTCAGAGCCGCGCACCACGTTCAGCGTCGGGCGCATTGGCGGGGGCACGTCGATCAACGCCATTCCCGAGGAAGCGTGGCTGGAAATGGATATGCGATCGTCCGACCGCGACTCGCTCGCGGCTCTGGATGGTGAGTTCAAGAAGGCGGTTGAATCGGCGCTCACTGAGGAAAACGCCCGCTGGGCCGGTCAGGGGCGGTTGTCGGTCGAGATGACGCTCGTCGGCAACCGGCCGGCCGGCGGCAGCACGTCCGCGCAATCCGCAATCGTGGAGACGGCCGTGTCGGTGACCAAGGCCCTCGGGCTGCCGCATTCGCTCGACCAGGGATCGACGGACGCAAACTTTCCGATGAGTCTCGGGATTCCGGCCATCACGATTGACGGCGGGGGCCGCGGAAGCGGTGCCCACGCGCTGGGGGAGACGTTCGACGCGACAGACTCATGGCGTGGAACCCAGCGGGCGACGCTTCTGTCGATTGCGCTCGCTCAATAGGCCAAAAAACCTCGAACTGGCACGAAATGGCCCTTGCGCCCTACAGGTCTTTTGATACAATGCCGATGAAACCGGGTAACTCCTCAGATCATCAAGGGTTAGCACAAATATCGTGAACCGCGTGACCAAAGTTGCCATCGTACGCCTGCTCGTTGCATGGTTGAGCTTTGTCATCGTCGGCCCGGTCGCCGCGTCATCTGCCGGTCAATCCGCGACCAAAAAGACCCAGACCGTCAAGAAGGCGACCACCACGGCAAGCTCGCGGCTGTCGCGGGCGCGACGAGCTCGCCTCGCCCGTGAGCGCGCCCGCGCGGCGCAAGCCCGCGAAGCGGCGACGCCGCATTTCAAGCTCGGCGCCGATGGCACGCTGGTACCGGATATCCGGGCCGAGGCTGCCATCATCTACAACCCCGACACGGGACAAGTGCTCTGGGAAGAAAACTCGCGGTCGCAGCGGTCGATCGCCAGCATCACGAAGGTGATGACGGCGGCGGTGTTCCTGGAGGGCGATCCCGATCTGACGCCTCAGGTAGTTGTCACCCGCGCCGATCTGCGCGGGATTCGCAACTCCCTGCTCAGAATCAATGAGCGCGTGCGGGTGGGTGACTTACTCCACATGCTGCTGATTGCCTCCGACAACGGCGCCGCCCGTACGCTGGCCCGCGTGTCCGAGTACGGCTCCGAGGGATTCATTCAGCGAATGAACGAGACGGCGGTCGAGCTGGGCCTCGAGAATACGCACTACTCGGATCCCTCCGGCCTCGATCCGGCCAACGTCTCCTCCGCCTACGACATGGCGCAGCTCATCGTCTATGCCTCAGGCGACGAGCGCATTGGCTCGATCATGCGGACACCGCAATACAGTTTCCGGACCAGCCGGCGGCCCATCACCATTCACAGCACCAACCAGCTTGTCCGTTCCGGTGACATCGAAGTCCGGGCCGGCAAGACCGGCTTCATCTCGAAGGCCGGCTACTGCCTCGCAACGCTGCTCAGATTGCCACAGGGGAATCAGCAGGTGGCCGTTGTGGTGCTGGGTGCGCGCTCGAACGCGGGGCGCTTCATGGAGACGCGACACCTGTTCAACTGGCTCACCTCGAAAGCCGGCGAGCTTCTCGGTCCCACCGCCACCGCCTCGAATCAGTAGGCGTCTCGCCTAACTCCGATAACCCTTCTGGATCGCTGCCGCATCGAGCGGAAGTGTCGCCACTGAATCGACGGCCGGCAGGACCGGGCGCGTCGACTGTCGTCCGTCGTAGGCCTTGAGGTAGCGCCGGCACACGTCGCACCCGTAGATGCGGTACTGGCCGTCGCGCGTCGCGAACGAGGTGACGCGCGATCGGTCGGCGTTCGAGCAGAAAGGACATGCGACGGGGTCGAACGCCCATTGACCCGCGCAGCGTCCGCAGACGAGCCGCCGGTCCGCGGCTGGCGTGATGAACGCCAAATCGGGCTCGCCGCCGCAGAACGGGCAGTAGGGCGCCCGCCAGCCTGACAGATCGAGCCGCTGCGACATGACCTCGGCGGCGCGTGCCAGAAACGGCCGCATGGCCAGCGTGAGCACTTGATCGAGCAGCGCGGGTTGCCCCGTCTCGCCCGCGCTCGGTGGGTGCGCGGAAGTGTCTCCGACGCGCTCCTGTCCTGGTGACGAGCCGTACCAGGCGGTGACGATGGATTCCAGACCGGCGGTGTCGCGTACCAGCGTCTGCATGCGCTCGTGATCGCCGTCCTCGAGCGCGTCGAAGCGGCGCAGGATGTCGGTGGCCTGACGGAAGAGCAGCCGGAACTCGGTCCAGTCGACGCTCAGTTCCTTCAACCGCAACAGCGGACGCCCTTCGGCCTGTTCCTTGTTCCACCATTCGGTGTCCACGTCCATCCATGGCAGGGCCAATCGCGACTGCACCCGCCGTTGCGTATCGACGAGGGCAATCTGCATATCCACGGCGCTCGCGAGCTCTGGGTGCGTGGACTGAAGTCGGCGCAGCTCCGTAATTTCTCGCGGTTCCGCACGAGTGGGCCGTCGTGGGGCTTCAGGCGGAGGTGGCACAGCGGGATTGTGCTGAACTTTGAGGTGGATGGCAACTCGCGCGACAGCGTGAGGATCGGGTCGCAGAGATCCTCTTCGACGCCGCGCGTGCGGAGGCCGCACTTGCGCGTTTCGACCGTGCGCGCGCGCGGCTCGCCCGGGGTTTCGCGCTCGAGCCCGATTCGTTCTATGGTCAGATGGTGAGCGGTTTCGTGGACAAGGCAGCGGGTGACCTCGACGGCGCGCGTGCGTCTTTCGAGCAAGCGCTGGAGCTGAACCCTGGCATGGCTCTTGCGCATTTCGAGCTCGGAGAGCTCGCCGAAGCGCGAGGGGATCGGGCCGAGCGATCGGCCACTCCGAGAGTGCACTTGCCAGCGATGAGGATTTCGTGGACGCCCGGCGTGCCCTCGGTCGGCTTCGACCGCGACGTTACTGGGGCGGCGAGCTGCCAGAATCCTGGAGGGCGAGATATGTCAGCTGCGCGCGTGTCGATGCTCGTTACGCTGTTGGTGGTGACGGCTTGCGGCGGAAGCGGCGGCCGGGCGCCGCAAACCCAGCCAGTCCGCCCGGCGGCGGCTCCATCACCCGTATCGCTCGAATCGCTCTACGAGGCCGGGCGCTATCAGGACGTCGTCACCGCCACCGGCACGACGACTCCGAACCAGGGGTCTCCAGAACAGCTCTGGCTGGCCGCGCACAGCTATCAGCGCATGAAGCGCGATGATCAGGCCCGTGGGCAGTTCGGACGTCTCGTTTCCAACAAGGACAAGGCTTGGCACCTGGTCGGGCAACTCGGGACTGCACTGCTGGAAGGGAACGCGGAGGCCATCGACCGCGGGATTGCGGCGGCCGACGCGTATCCGAATCATCCGTACGTTCAATTCGAGCTGGGCATGGCGCTGGCGGGGAAGAACAATTACGCTGGAGCAGCGCGTGCCATGGACCGGTCGGCCGGGGTCGCTCCAGACAACGCTTACGCACGGTATTACGCGGGCCTTGCGTACGAGCGTGCAAAACGGGTCGATCTGGCGGCGGAGCGCCTCGAAGCCTTTGTGCGGCTGGCGCCTCAGGCGCCGGAGCGCGCCCAGGTCGAATCGATTCTCGAGACCCTGCGCGGGAGATAACGCGTCTCGCCAGCGATGGCTCAGCGGAAACCGATAGGACGCCGGCCGCGATCGCGACCGCTCGCCCTCGTGGGGGGCCTGATTCTGGCCGTCTCGCTGGGCTCGTGGTGGTGGTGGCGTCCCGTCTCGGTCGTTAGCCCTTCGGGTGAGGCGCTCGGCCGGCTGCCGCCGGGCACGACGCCCGCCGATCTCAACGTCCTGCTCATCACACTCGATACAACACGGGCCGATCGCCTCCGTGCCTATGGGTTCGAGCCCGCGAGCACGCCGCATCTCGATCAGCTGGCGGCGCAGGGTGTGCTCTTCGAGCATGCGGTGGCGCCGGCGCCTCTGACGCTGCCGGCCCACTCCACGATGTTCACCGGCAAGTCCCCGCCCTCGCATGGGGTTCGTGACAACGGCGGGTTCTTTCTCGCCGAGCGTGAGCACACACTGGCCGAGCAGCTCAGCGAGCGCGGCTATCGCACGGGCGGCTTCGTCGGGGCGTATGTGCTCGACTCGAAGTGGGGGCTTGCGCAGGGCTTCGACACCTACGTCGATGACTTCGATCTGAGCCGTGAGCAATCGCTGTCGCTCGCCAGCGTCGACCGGCCGGCGAACGAGGTGACCGATCGCGCGCTCGGCTGGCTGGACCAGGTCGTCGCGGGCCGCTTCTTCGCGTGGGTGCACTACTACGACGCGCACTCGCCCTACGAGCCGCCGGAACCCTTCAAGACGCGCTTCTCCAGCCGGCCCTACGTCGGCGAGATCGCATTTGTCGATTCAGAGGTGGGCCGGCTGCTCGACTGGCTCGACCGCCGCGATCTGGCCCGAAAGACCGTCGTGGTGGTGCTCGGGGATCACGGAGAGAGTCTCGGCGAGCACTCCGAGGGCACCCACGCCTTCTTCATCTATGAAGGCGTGCTGCGCGTACCCTTCATCGTGCGGACGCCGTATGAATCGATGCGCGGCCGACGGGTGGGTGACGTCGTGCGCAGCGTGGATCTGCTGCCAACCGTGGCCGATCTGCTGGGGCTCAGCGCGCCCGAAGGAATCGAGGGCGTGAGCCTTGCGCCGTTGATGACCGGAGCGCGGCGTGAGCTCGGCCTGGATGCGTACTCGGAGGCCGTCTATCCGAAGTTTCACTTCGGGTGGAGCGACCTGCGTGCGCTCAGATCGGGACGTTTCAAGTTCATCGCGGCACCACGCCCCGAGCTGTACGATCTCGAAACCGATCCGGGCGAGTTGACCAACCTCTATTCCGAGCGGAGGAGTCTGGGCGATCAGATGGCGGCCCAGCTCGCTCAGCTCGAGACCCGTCTCGAGCGCCACGAAGACGGTGCGACACGCGCGGTCGAAGTCGATCCCGATGCGCGCGATCGGCTGGCGGCCCTCGGCTATGTCGGTACGTTCGTCACACAGCGCGCGTCCGGCGATCGATCGGGCCTGGCCGATCCGAAGGACAAAATCGGGCTCTTCAACCTGATGACGTCGGCCCGCGAGGCGTCGCGCCGCGACAAGAACTCCGATGTCGGTCTGCATGCGCTCGAGAAAGTGGTGGCCGAGGATCCCCGCGTCATCGACGCGTGGTTCATGCTCGGGAACGAGCACGTCAAGCGCCGGCAGTACGACAGCGCGATTGCCCACTACCGACGTGCGCTCGCGCTCAAGCCTGACTACGATCTGGCCGTCATCAACATGGCCAACGCGTATCGGTCGCTCGGCAAGGACGAGGAAGCCCTCGTCGGGTATCAGCGCTTCATCGAGCTCGATCCGAAGAACGCGCAGATCCGGTACGAAGCGGCCCAGATCATGATCGACGCGGGACAACTGAACGAAGCGGCCAGACAGCTCGAAGAGGCTCTGCGCCTCGAGCCGAACCTGGCGGCTGCGCGCAATGCGCTCGGTGTGGTCGCCTTCAAGCGAGGCGATCCGGAAGGCGCCGAGCGGGAGATTCGAGCGGCCATCGCTGCCAAGGCCGACGTGCGGCTGGCGCATTTCAATCTGGCGCTGCTGGCCGAAGAGCGTGGCGACCTTCGAGGCGCGATCGGCGAGTATCAGCAGGAGATTGCGCTTCACCCCGGCAGTTACCGCGCGCAGTTCAATCTCAGCCGCCTCTATCAGCAGGTGGGCGATCGCACCGCCGAGCGCGACGCGCTCAGGAAATCCACCGAGATCAACCCTGAGTTCGCCGAGGGACACCTGTTTCTCGCCAAGTTCTATCTCGAGAGCGGCGAGCGCCTGGACGACGCCATCGCACTCGCCGAACGAGGTCTGGCACTCAAGCCTGCGCCCGAGTACGAAGCGCTGGGCCATTACATTCTGGCGGACCTGTACAATCGCCAGGGGAGGCTGGATGACGCGGCCAACGAAGCCGCCCGCGGGCGCGCCTCAGAGCGGCGGGTTGGTCAGAGGCCTCGCGCGGCGAAGTCCTGATCGTCGCCTCCACGACATACGACCGGACATGACCGACCGTAACGGCTCGATCGGGTCGGACCGTCCCGCATCTCCTTCCCTCAACATCTGGATGATTGCGTCCGAAGCCTTGCCCTTCGCCAAGACAGGCGGGCTGGCCGACGTGATGGGTGCGCTGCCCCTTGCGCTCGGTCGCCTCGGCCATCGCGTCACCGTCGTGCTGCCGCAGTATCGCGGCATCGAACCGGGGCGCGCGCGAGGCGAGCTGATGGTTCCCGTCGGCCCGCGGACGTTCCCGGTCAGGCTCTCGGATTGTCGCCTGGCGCCGGGGGTCACGACTCTTCTGGTCGAGTGTCCCGAGTTGTACGATCGCGACGGATTATACGGATCCGGCAACATGGACTATCCCGACAATCCCGTCCGCTTCGCCCTGCTGACACGCGCCGCGCTCGAGGCTGCCGGCAGGTTGCGCCGGGCGCCGTCGGTCTTCCACGGCCACGACTGGCAGGCGGGGTTGCTTCCAGTCGTGCAGCGCCTTGCCTTTGGGGCGTCACCAATCGGACGTGTCTCTTCGGTCTTCACCATCCACAACCTGTCGTATCAGGGCCTCTTCCCGCCGGAGTGGATGCCGACGCTCGGTCTGGGCTGGGAGCTCTACACCATGGGGGGCCTCGAATACTGGGGCCGGGGAAGCTTGCTCAAGGCGGGCATTGTTTACAGCACGCTTGTGACGACCGTCAGCGCGAAGTACGCGCGAGAGATTCAGACCCCCGAGTTCGGCTTCGGCTTCGAGGGGATCGTTCGGAGCCGCGCGATCGACCTCGTCGGGATTACCAACGGGATCGATACCGAGCAGTGGGACCCGCGCAAGGATCCGCATCTGCCGGAACCGTTCGACGCGACCTCGCTTTCGGGCAAGGCCGCGGCCAAGGACCGCGTTCTGGAGCTCTTCGGGCTGGCGCGCGACGAACAGGCACGGCGCCGCCCGCTGGTCGGCATGATCTCGCGCCTCATCGACCAGAAAGGCTTCGACCTGCTGGCCGCGCTCGGCGGCACGCTCGCCGATGTGCCCGCGAGCTTCGCGCTGCTGGGCAGCGGCTCGCCGTCGTACGAGGCGTTCTGGCGTGATCTCGCCGCCCGTCACCCCGATCGTGTCTCAGCGCGGATCGGGTTCGACGAATCCCTGGCGCACCTCATCGAGGGCGGAGCGGATATCTTCCTCATGCCGTCGCGCTTCGAGCCCTGCGGCCTGAATCAGATGTACAGCCTGCGATACGGCACCGTGCCCGTCGTGCGCGCCGTCGGCGGTCTCGACGACACGGTGGACGACTACACCGGGCCAGGAAGTCCGGGTACGGGTTTCAAGTTCGTCGACTACACGCCCGGCGCGCTTCTGGCGGCCCTGAGCCGGGCCATCGACGTCTTCGGCCGGTCCGAAGAGTGGAAGGCCATTCAAATCAGAGGGATGCAGCGTGACAATTCCTGGGACGCTGCGGCCCGACAGTACGTCCAAGTCTATATGCGGGCGATGGCCGCAGCCTCGCTTCCAGCTGGGCCAGTGGGGTAGGATCGGAGATTCATATTTCGAAAAGCGAGGTGCTTCGGCATGACAGAGAACAACAAGGTGCAGACGTTCACCGATGGCGATTTCGAGACGACGGTCATCAAGGCAGAGAAGCCAGTTTTGGTGGACTTCTGGGCGGAGTGGTGCGGCCCATGCCGGCGACTGTCGCCGACGGTCGAGTCGCTGGCGACGGACTTCGACGGTCGCCTGACCGTCGGCAAGCTGAATGTGGACGAAAATCCCAACACGGCGGGCCGCTTCAGCATTCGCGGCATTCCGACGCTGCTGCTCTTCAAGGGAGGCCAGGTCGTCGAAGCCGTCGTCGGGCTCGCGGATAAGGATGAACTGAAGCGCGTGATCGAGCCGCATCTGGCCGTCGGGAGCGTTTGATGCCGGAAATCGACGTCAGCCGGGCAGTCATCATCATCGGGTCGGGTCCGGCCGGTCTGACGGCGGCCTTGTATGCCGCGCGCGGCAATCTGCGTCCCCTTGTCATCGAGGGCGTCGAGGCTGGCGGGCAGTTGATGCTGACCACGATGGTCGACAACTGGCCGGGTTACCGTGACGGCATCATGGGCCCCGCGCTGATGGAAGAGATGCGTGCGCAAGCCGTGCGCTTTGGCGCCGAGATCGTTCAGGGCAATGTCGTCGAGGTGCGGCTCAGCGAGCGCCCGTTCGTCGTTCGCACGTCCGACACGGAGTTCACGGCCGAAGCCATCATTATTGCGACCGGAGCGTCCGCACGGTGGCTGGGGCTTCCTGCCGAGCAGAAGCTCAGGGGACATGGCGTCTCGAGCTGCGCGACCTGCGACGGCTTCTTCTTTCGGGGACAGGAGATTGCGGTCGTCGGTGGCGGCGATTCAGCAGTCGAGGAAGCGATCTACCTGACGAAGTTTGCGTCGAAGGTGCTCCTGATTCATCGACGCGATCAGCTGCGCGCGTCGAAGATCATGCAGGACAAGGCCTTCGCCAATCCGAAGATCGAATACTTCTGGAACGGCGAAGTCACCGAGGTTCGCGACGTCGAGCGCGGCGAGGTCAGCTCCATCGTCGTGCGCCACCGGATTACCGGCGAGTCGACGGAAATTCCCGTCTCGGGTCTGTTCGTGGCCATCGGACACACGCCCAACACCGAACTCTTCGCCGGTCAGCTCACGATGGACAAAGGCGGCTATATCCTCACGCACGACGGGACGAAGACGAATGTGCCAGGCGTATTTGCGAGTGGCGACGTGCAGGACCCCGTTTACCGTCAGGCGGTCACGGCGGCCGGCTCAGGCTGCATGGCTGCCATCGATGCCGAGAAGTATCTGGAGCACGCCCACCACGTCGAGGTAGCTGCGGCGGCCACCAAGTCGCTCGTGCAGTGACTCAGTCGATCCAGCCTCCCCCAACCACCGTGTCGTCCTCGTAGAACACGACGGCCTGTCCGGGCGTGATGGCGCGCTGCGGCTCCTCGAACTCCACGGCCGCCCGCCCCTCGTCCAGCGCCACCACGCGCGCCGGCGCGGGAACGTGACGATGGCGAATCTGCGCGACGATGGGGCGAGGCGATGCGGGCGGGGCGCAGGCAATCCAGTTGACGCCCGACGCCGTGAGCGTGGTCCGTTCGAGCGCCTCGCGTGGCCCCACCACCACCGTGCGCTCCGCGGGCTTGAGCTCCAGCACGTAGAGCGGGCTGCCCGACGCGATGCCGAGACCCTTCCGCTGCCCGACGGTGAAGCGGTGAACTCCGTTGTGCGAGCCGAGAGTTCGGCCCGCGTGATCGACGATGGCGCCGCCCGGGATGTCCCCGCCGGCCCGGCCCGATACGAACTCTGCGTAATCGCCGCCAGGCACGAAGCAGATCTCCTGGCTGTCAGGCTTGTCGGCCACCGGCAGCCCGAAGTCGTGGGCGTATCGGCGCACCGCCTCCTTCAGAAGACCGCCCACTGGAAAGACCGCCTGCGCGAGTTGCGCCTGATCGAGTGAGAACAGAAAGTACGACTGATCCTTGGCGCTGTCGATTCCGCGCTTCAGGAGGAACTGTCCCGTGACGTCGTCCTGCTCGACGCGCGCGTAGTGACCGGTCGCCACACGATCGGCACCGAAGCTCCGAGCCCGGTCGAGCAATGTCAGGAACTTCAAATCGCTGTTGCAGCGTGCGCACGGCAGAGGCGTGCGGCCGCCGACGTACTCGCGCACGAAATTGGAGATCACCTGATCTTCGAACTGCCGTTCGAAGTTCATGATGTAGTGCGGCACGCCGAGCACCGACGCAACGCGGCGGGCGTCCTGCAGGTCGGAGAGCGTGCAGCAGGTGCCGAAGCCCGCCTGCCCCTCACGCTGGTCGTAGAGCTGCATCGAAATACCGACGACCTCGTGTCCCTGCTCACGAAGCAGGGCAGCGGCCACCGACGAGTCCACGCCGCCCGACATCGCCACGACGATTCGCGTGGACGCACTCACCGCCGGGCTCCGCCGACCCGATTCAATGCCCGTAGCCTCTCCACCATCCCCGGCAGGATCTCCAGGAGCCGATCGACCTCCGCGCCGGTATTTCCCGAGCCCAGGCTGAAACGAATGGCGTTCTGCGTCCGCGGCGAGGGCAGGCCCATGGCGCGCAGGACGTGCGAGGGCTCCAGCGTGCCCGATGAGCACGCCGAGCCGGTCGAAACCGCAATGCCCTCCAGATCGAGAGCGATCAACAGCGACTCCGCCTCCACGTGGTCGAACCCGATGTTCGTGGTATTCGGCACGCGAGGCGCCTGGGCGCCGTTTCGGGTCGTCCCGGTAATCCGCTGAAGAATGCCCTGTTCGAGGCGATCCCGAAGACTCGCCAGGCGCGAGGGTTCCGTCGCCAGCTTGGCGCGCGCGACATCGGCGGCGACGCCGAGTCCGACGAGCGCCGGCACGTTCTCGGTTCCCGCGCGCCGCCCGCGCTCCTGACGTCCACCGGTCGTGTACGGCGCAAGCCGGATGCCACGGCGAATCCACAGCGCGCCGGTGCCCTTGGGCCCGCCGAACTTGTGTGCGGAGAGCGACAGCAGATCGACGCCGAGCGATCGCACGTCGACGGGCAGCTTGCCCACCGTCTGCACGGCATCGGTGTGAAACAACGCGCCGCGCTCGTGCACCACGGCACAGAGCTCGGCGATGGGCTGCACGGTGCCGATCTCGTTGTTCGCGTGCATCACCGAGACGATCGCCGTGTCCTCCGACAAGACCTCGCGGAGCGTATCGGCCGACACGATGCCGCTGGCATCGACGCCGAGCAGCGTGACGCGCCAGCCACGTCGCTCGAGTGCCTTGCACGTGTTGAGTACGGCTTCGTGCTCGATGCTGCTCGCCACGATGTGGCGCTTCGACGATCGTTCGATGGCATCGGCCGCACCGCGGAGTGCGAAATTGTCCGATTCGGTTCCACCGCTCGTGAACACGATCTCGGCCGGATCCGCGTTGACGAGCGACGCCACGGACGAGCGCGCCAGGTCCAGCGCCGCTTTGGCTCGCTGACCGAAATGATGCACGCTCGAGGCGTTGCCGAATTCCTCGACGAGCGCCCGCGCCACGGCGTCGGCGACCGTGGGCTCGACCCTCGTGGTGGCGTTGTGGTCGAAATAGATCTTGGTGATTGGGGTCACGATCCAGAAAATTGTACCACCGACGCTAAACCCCGGCAATAAAAGGACTAGACAACACCGGAATCGGTATCTATACTGGCCGTCGGTAGCGCTTCCCGCACTCAATTTTCGGTCGTGCGACCAGCTCAGGCGACCCGTGGCCGGGAGCGGCGGAGGTTCACATGTGGAAACGCGATGAGACGGTGCGCCCGCCGATCAATCAGCCGACAGGGCCTGCGGCGGTGTCGCCCTCCTCACCACAGGACGTCGGGCATCGTTCCGCGGCTGAAACGAGGAGCCAGATGGAGAGGGACGTGGTGAACATCGGCAAGTCGGTCGTCATCAAAGGCGAACTCAACGGTAGTGAAGATCTCACCATCGAAGGCCACGTGGACGGCAAGATCGAGCTGCGTGAGCATGTGCTGACGATTGGGCCGAACGGCAAGATCAAGGCGCAGGTTTTTGCCAAGTCGGTCGTTGTTCTCGGTGAAGTGACCGGCAATGTGACGGCGACGGAAAAGGTCGACATCCGCGACTCCGGATCGGTCGACGGTGACATCGTCGCGCCGCGCGTCGCCATTGCCGAGGGGGCGCACTTCCGCGGCAGTGTCGACATGCAGCGCGCAGGCCGTGCGGGTGCCACGACGACGGCGCCTGCGCAGCCCAAGGTCGAACCCAAGCCCGCCGTTCCTGCACCGTCGCCCGTCGTGGGTAGCGGGCAGCGCGTCGGCGTCTAGCGCTGGCCGGAGGACGTCGCGAGGCCCAGGCACTCGATGGATCGTCGAGCGCCAGCCTGTCCGTGCACGCTCTCGGCCGGTGCAACCTGAACCCGCGCCGGCGCCCGCTCCGGGCATCGGCGGTTGACGCGATCGGGCGGGGTGGCGTCGCTGCCGCGCGGGAGATCGCTACAAGGACGCGAGTTGTCGAGCGGTGAATCAGCGCGAACGATCGGCGACCTGCTCTGGCGGTTCGGACCGAGGCGTCCCTCCGACCAATCATCTGTCAGTACCGGTGTCAGCACGGCCGCCGAGCAGGATCCGGTCTTCAGCACGAAGGCGCTCGGCAAATTCTTCACCCAGCTCCGCACCCGCCCTCAGCCCTCGCTGCTCGATCTAGGTCCGGTCGTCGGCTCCAATGTCACCTATTTCGGCGAACAGCTCGGGTGCAAGATCTACGTCGAGGATCTCTACACCGATGTCGACCGTCACTATCGGCAGGAACAGGCGGCGCTCATGCCCGCCTTCCTGCGGCAGCGCTTCCCGCAGCCGGACAAGAGCGTGGACGGCATCCTGTGCTGGGACGTCATCGACTATCTCGATCGCGCGTCGGCGCAGGTGCTCGCCGCCGAATTGACGCGCATGCTGCGCGTCGATGGGGTGCTGCTCGGGTTTTTCGGGACGGCGCCGTCTCCGGATGCCCGCTTCACCAAATACGTCGTCGTCGACGATCTCACCCTGAGGCACCGCTCGTATGCCGCGTCGCGCGGGCGGCAGCAGGTGCTCCAGAACCGGGACATTCTCAAGTTGTTCGATGGTCTGCGGGTATCGGACTCGTTCCTCCTGCAGACGAATCTCCGGGAGATACTCTTCAAAAAGCCCGCGTACCTGGGCGCATCGCGGGCCACGATCTAGTCGCACGCCCGTCCCTCGCGTGGCGCTATGGCTCGCCCCATCATTGCGCTCTTGAGCGACTTCGGCACGCACGATCACTACGCGGGCACCATGAAGGGTGTCATGCTGGGGATCTGCCCCGAGGCCACGCTCGTCGACATCTCCCACGATCTGATCCCTCACGATGTGCTGGGCGGCGCACTCGAGCTGGCCGCCAGCTACCGGTATTTCCCTGCCGGGACCATCTTCCTGACCGTCGTCGACCCTGGCGTCGGATCGTCGCGCCGGGGGATTGCCGCCGAAGCCGGCGACTATCGCTTCGTGGCGCCGGACAATGGCGTCCTGACGGCGGTGTTCAGCGAGATTCCGCCACGCAAGGTGGTGGAGCTCACCGAGCGGCGCTATGCCAGGCCCACCGTGAGTCGAACCTTCGAAGGACGCGATCGGTTTGCTCCGGCGGCGGCCTGGCTCGCGAAGGGCATCGAGCTCTCGGCACTCGGGCGGCCCGCGGGGGCGCCGGTGCAGATTGAGATGCCATCGCCACACGTGGTGGGCGATCGGCTCAGCGGCCAGGTCCTGCGAGTCGATCGCTTCGGCAATCTCGTCACGAACATCGATCGGCGCACGTTCGAGAAGGTCGCCCAGGGCGGGAGCATCCAAATTCAGGCCGGCGGACACGACGTCCAGCGCCTCGTGGCGACTTATGCGGAGGCGCCCGCCGGTGAAATCTGCGCCCTGTTCGGCAGCACCGACCATCTGGAAATCGCCGCCAATGCCGACAGTGCGTCCGAACGTCTGCGGCTCGGGCGCGGCGCCGAGGTGACGGTCACCCGCGGGTGACTCGATGTGCTAGGATCCTGCGTTTGCCGACAGCCTGTTTTCCGGCCTCGATTGGCCCTCACTGACAATCATGTTTGACCTGGACCTGAACGACGAGCACCGCCTGCTCGAACAGACCGTTCGTGAGTGGGCGGCCAGGGAAGTCGCGCCCAAGATTCACGACCTCGACAAGGCCCATCGTTTCGATCCGGCCATTCTGCCCCAGATGGCATCGCTCGGCTTGCTCGGCATCTCGGTGCCGACCGAGTACGGCGGCGCGGGCATGGACTACATCAGCCTCGGCCTTGCGAGCGAAGAGCTGGAGTACGTGGACACGTCGCTGCGCGTGATCATGTCGGTGCACTCCGGCCTGAACTGCCTGTCGCTGCTTACCTGGGGCACCGAGGATCAAAAGCAGCGGTATCTCGTGCCGCAGGCGCAGGGCCGGAAGATTGCGACCTACGGACTGACCGAGCCGGCAGCGGGCAGTGACGTGCGCGGAATCCAGACGGTCGCCGTGAAGCAGGGCGACCGTTACCTGGTCACTGGCGAGAAGATGTGGATCTCGCTGGCCGACGTGGCCGACAACTTCCTGGTGTTCGCCTGGACGGATCTCGAAAAGAAGAAGCAGCGCGACATTTCAGGTATCAGCGCGTTCATCATCGAGCGCAGCTTCGCCGGATTCTCGAGCGGCACACTGAAGGAGAAATGGGGCATCCTGGCGGGTAACACCGGCTTCTTCAAGATGGAGGAAGTGGAAGTGCCCGAAGAGAACATGGTGGGCCGGCCGGGCGAGGGCTTCAAGATTGCGATGTTCGCGCTGGATCAGGGACGCTATACCGTGGCGGCGGGGGCGACCGGTCTCATCCGCGCGTGTCGCGATGCCTCGTCTCGTTATGCGCTGGAACGCCGGACGTTCGGCACCGAGATCGCTCAGCATCAGCTCGTCAAGGAGATGATTGCGCAGATGGAGTCGGACTATCAGGCGTCGCGGCTCCTCTGGCTGCGCGCCGGGTGGTTGAAGAACATCGGCCGCCGCAACACACGCGAGACCGGGCTGGCGAAGTGGTTCTCAACCGTGGCCTCAGAGCGCGCGGCGGGTGACGCCGTCCAGGTGCATGGCGCCAACGGCTACTCCGACGAATACCCGTGGGCCGCTATTACCGCAACTGCAAGGGGGCGGTCATCTACGAAGGGACACGCGAGATCCACAAGCTGATGCAGGCCGACTACGTCTTCGGGTATCGCATCGATCGCCCGACACGCTGTGAGCTGCCGCCCTACGAGCCAGACGGCCACAAGGCGAAGGTGTAGCCGACATGCAGCCCGATCTCTCTCTCGAGTTCCTGCGGGTTGTCGAGCAGGCGGCCATCGCCTGCGCGCAGACGATGGGGCAGGGCGATCGCCATCGTTCGGATCAGGTCGCCGTCGAGGCCATGCGGCATGAGATGGACACCGTTCCGATCGATGGCACCATCGTCATCGGCGAAGGCGAGCGCGACGAAGCGCCGATGCTGTACATCGGTGAGAAGGTCGGGCTCGCGGCGAAAGGCAGACGGAGTACCGACGGTCTTCCCGCCGTGGACATCGCCGTCGATCCGCTCGAGGGCACCAATCTCTGCGCCACCGGCGCGCCCAATGCGATTGCGGTCATGGCCGCCGCACCCAAAGGCGGCCTGCTCCATGCCCCCGATCTGTACATGGAGAAGCTCGTCGTCGGTCCGAGCTCCAAGGATTACGTGCATCTCGATGCGCCCGTGCTCGACAACTTGAAAGCCATCGCCCGCTGCCTCGATCGCCGCGTCGAGGACCTGGTGGTGATCGTGCTCGATCGGCCGCGTCACGAGCAGCTCGTCGAGGACATCCGCTCGACCGGCGCGCGGATCCGGCTGATTTCGGACGGGGATCTCTCGGCGGGCATTGCCGCAGCGGTGGTGGGCACGGGCGTCCACGCCGTCATGGGTACCGGCGGCGCGCCCGAGGGCGTGTTGACGGCCGCCGCCATGCGGTGTTTGAACGGCGAGATCCAGGCCCGGCTCGTCGTGGCCAAGCCCGAGCACGAAGAGCGGTGTCGTGCCATGGGGATCAGCGATTTCCGGCGGGTCTACTCGTCGAAGGACCTGGCGTCCGGAGACTCCATCATCTTCGCCGCAACCGGCGTCACCGATGGAGCGCTCATGAAGGGCGTGCGATTTTTCGGCGACGGCACGCGCACGAGCTCACTCATCATGCAAACCGAACCGCATCGCATCCGGTTCATCGACAGCATCCACGTGCGGCCCGGCGAGGCTCGTATCCGCTTTTGAGGCCGACCGCGCGAGGCGCGCGGTCTCATCGTGTCCTGGCGCCGCAACCTCTTCGCTGTCACGACGGCTGGCTTCATCGGGTTCACCGGCTTCACGCTGGTGATGCCCTTCCTGCCCCTGTACATCGCGCAGCTCGGCGTCACCGATGTCGGTGAGATTGCGGCGTGGACGGGCCTGAGCATCGGCGTGACACCGGCGGTGACGGCCGTGATGTCGCCGGTGTGGGGACGTCTCGCCGATCGCGTCGGACGCAAGATCATGGTCGAGCGTGCGCTCCTGAGCTTCGTCGTCGTGATGGCGGCGCTGGCCTTCGTCACGAGGCCCTGGCACGTCCTGGCCCTGCGCGCCGTCCAGGGGTTCTTCGCGGGGTATGGCGCGATTATCCTCACGATGGCTGCCGAGTCGGCGCCCCGCGAGCGGCTGGCCTCGTCGATCGGCCTGGTGCAGACGGCGCAGCGCCTCGGCCCCGCCATCGGCCCGGTGATCGGGGCGATTGTCGCAGGGGTGGTGGGCCTGCGTCAGACGTTTCTCGTGACGGCGGGAATCTACTTCGTCGCATTCCTCGTTGTACTGCTCGGCTATCACGAAGCCCCGATCCAACGGCAGGTCACCCACACGGCACCTGCGCGTACGACGTTTGGCGACGTGCTCCGCTTCGACAACTTCCTGCTGCTGATGGTGACGATCTTCGGCGTGCAATTCGTCGATCGAAGCTTCGGACCGATGCTGCCACTGTTCGTCGAGCAGATCGGCGTGGAGCCGCATCGGGTCGCTCTCGTCTCGGGCACGGCGTTCTCCGTGCTTGCGGGAACGGCGGCAGTCGGGCATCACCTCTGCGAGTCGCTGCTGCGGCGCGCGCCGGCGCGACGCGTCATTTCTGCGGCCGCCGCAACGGCCGCGGTGTCAGTGGCGATGCTGGCGATGGCGCCGGGTCTGCCGATGCTGATGACGCTCGTCGGGATATTCGGATTTGGCGTCGGCGTCGCGATGACCGCAGCCTACACGGCGGCCAGCAGCGTGATTCCCTCCGGCGCACACGGCACGGCCTTCGGGTTCCTCACCAGCGCTTCGCTGAGCGCGCTGGCGGTCGGGCCTGTGGCCAGCGGACTGCTCAGCGGGCTCAGCCTCAGACTCGTCTTTCTCGTCGATGCCGTGGTGCTGGTCGGCGTAGCCTGGGTGATTCGCCGAATCATGGTGGATACGCCGCGAGTGTCAACGACCTCGCCGAGCGCCGAGGACGCCTGAGCGACCGCCGCGACGGGTTTCTACTCGTCGCCCGCGATCTTCTTGTGTTTCCGGCGCCGGTGGGGACGCTTGCGCCGGTCTTCGTGCACCCCGCCGGTCTGGCGCGGCAACGGCACGCGCGGTCTAGCGGGGCGGCGCGGCTTCTTCCGGTTGGCTGGCAATGGTTTCCTCCACCACCGCGCGGACGGTGTCGGGAACGCGCGGGAACGCGAGGCGAAGCAGCGGGGGGGTGATCATGGTCGTCACAAGAACCATGATCACCGACGCCGAGAAGACGTCCTGCCCGATGAGCCCGGAAGACAGACCGTAACCGGCGACGATCAGGCCCACCTCGCCGCGGGAAATCATGCCGACCGCGACGCGAAGCGATTCGCGCGAGTTGAACCCCGACCACCGGGCCAGGACGCCGCACCCGACGGCCTTCGTGACAACCGCCACGACGAGGAGCACGAGGGTGAACATCGCCGCGGTGCCGAGATCGCGGGCGTTGGCGCGCAGACCGATGCTGATGAAGAACACCGGCACGAACATCGAGTAGGTCAGCGGGTGGATACCGGCGTCGATCTGCTCTTTGAAGCGCGTGCGCGCGAAGAAGACCCCGGCCACGTAGGACCCGGTGATGGCGGCGACGGCGCCGATGTATTCGGCGCCCCATGCATAGAGAAATGCCACCACGAGAACGATGCCGAGCACGCCCTGGCTCACTCTGAGACCCTCGGCCCACGACGCCAACGGCTCGAAGAAACGAGCGAGGACGACTGCCAGGACGAAAAAGGCGATGATGCGAAGCAGGATGAGCCCGAGCGACGCGACATCGATGCCTCCCGACGCGCGGGCGAAGGCAATCACCAGCGAGAGCACGACGATGCCCATCACATCGTCGATGACGGCTGCGCCGAGGATGGTCGATCCCTCCTTCGACTTGAGCGCGCCGAGCTCGATGAGTGTTTGCGCCGAGATGCTGACGCTGGTCGCGGTGAGAATGGTTCCGATGAAGATCCCCTCCCAGAAAAGCGGGAGGCCGAACGCGACCGCGGTCACGGCGCCTCCGACGAGCGGCAGGACGACGCCACCGGCTGCCGACCAGAACGCGACGCGTCCGACACGGCGCATCTCGTCGAGATCGGTTTCGAGTCCGGCGACGAACATCAGGAGGATCACCCCGAGATCGGCGAGATCGCGGACGACCGCGCCGAGGGCCGGATGCGTGGCGGCGTCATGGCCGCCGGCGTCGACGAAGATGGGCCAGCCGAGAATGTTCAGGGCAGTCGGGCCGAGAAGCAGGCCGATCAGAATCTCGCCGAATACGGCGGGCTGACCGATGCGGTTCGCGGCGGCGCCGGCCAGCTTTGCGGCGGCGACGATGAGACCGAGCAGAAGAAGGAGCTGGAGAGAATGTGGCACGGTTGCGCGTGGCTGCGAGGCAGGATCCGCGAGCTATCGCGGCATGAGGGCTAGATAATACTGCAATGCTCCGGCTCTCGATCGACTTGGCGGAGTTCACGGCGTCTGATCTCGTTCCGGCAGTCGCGGCCATTGCCGGCAGCGGTCTGGTGGCGATGGCCACCGACACGCTGTACGGACTGGCCGTCGACCCGAGACGGGCTGACGCGGTGGCGAGGTTGTTCGCCGCAAAGGGTCGGCCACCCGGCGAAGCTCTACCAGTGATTGCCGCAGACATGTCGCAGGTCATCGAGTGGTTCGGCCCGCTTCCAGCCGCGGCCGGCCGGCTCGCGCGAACGTTCTGGCCGGGGCCCTTGTCGCTGCTCCTGCCCGCGCCGCCCTCGTTTTCCGCCGCCGTGCACGCCGGGACGCTCCTCATTGCCGTGCGGGTTCCCGATCACGCTGTTGCGTGCAGCCTGGCGAGACTGGCGGGCGTGCCGCTGACGGCCACGAGCGCCAACCGGAGCGGGCGCCCGCCCGCGGCGACCGCCGAGGAGGTTGCGGAGGCGCTCGGCGCCGAGGTGGACGTGCTCATCGACAGCGGTCCCGCGCGCGGCGGGCCTCCGTCGACAATCGTCGAGGCCACGACGCATCCACGACTCGTGCGCGAGGGCGCGGTGCCGTGGGAACGCGTGCTAAGATCCCTCGACGTATGTTGACGATCGCCTGCGTGTCCCATCGCCCGCCAGCCGGTCTATGCCGCCACCCTCCCACGTTCAGTCAGAGCGTGCAGCTCTCGTCGGTCTGATCCTCGGACGCGCCAGGCGCAGCGACGCCGAGCAGTCGCTCGAGGAGCTCGCACAACTCGCTGGAGCGGCCGGCGCGACGGTCGTTCTGCGGCTCCTGCAGGAACGCGCGCGTCCCGATCCGTCGACGTTCCTCGGATCGGGGAAGCTCGATCAGCTCGCCCTTGGGTGCGCGGAGGCCGGCGCCGATCTGGTGATCGTCGATCACGAGCTCTCCCCGGCGCAGATTTCACACCTCGAGAAACGCGTGCAGGCCCGCGTGATCGATCGAACCGAGCTCATCCTCGACATCTTTGCGCAGCGGGCGAGGACTCGCGAAGGCAAGCTCCAGGTCGAGCTGGCGCAGCTTCGATATCTCCTGCCGCGGCTCGTCGGCCGCGGCGCCATGCTTTCGAGGCTGGGGGGCGGAATCGGTACACGGGGACCTGGCGAGACGCAGCTCGAAACCGACCGCCGCCGGATCCGTGCCCGTATTCATGCCGTGTCGCGCGACATCGATCTCGTGAGGCAGCGGCGATCGCAGCTGCGAGAGCGCCGTCACAAGACATCGGTCCCGACCGTCGCCCTCGTGGGCTACACCAACGCCGGGAAGACCACGCTGTTCAATCGTCTGACGCGGGAGACGGCGCCTACATCCGACGCGCTCTTCGTGACGCTCGACCCGCTGGTGCGCCGGGTGCGTCTGGCCGATCGCCGGGAGCTCCTGCTGTCGGATACGGTCGGGTTCATCGATCGCCTGCCCCATGCACTCGTGGCGGCCTTTCGTGCAACGCTCGAAGAAGTCTCTGGCTCAGATCTGATTCTCCATGTGATTGATGCGTCCAGCCCTGAGCGGGATCGGCAGGTACAGGCGGTCGAGCGGGTGCTGACCGAGGTCGGCGCGGATGCGGTGCCCGTCATCGAGGTCATGAACAAGATCGATCGTCTCGAGGGGGCCGAACGGATTCGTGCCACCGGATCCGATCCAGCTCGCATCGCGGTGTCGGCGAAGACGGGCGAAGGCGTCGACGAGCTCGTCGGCGTGGTCGCGGCGCGGCTGTCGCTGGACACCCTCCGGGTCACGCTCGAGTTCGATGACAGCGAGCGCGGACGGCAGAAGATCGCCCAGCTCTATCGGCTCGGGCGCGTCTTGAGTCACCTCACCGTCGAGCACCTGGTGCGTATCGAGGCCGACGTGCCTCGCAACATCCTCGGCGCCTTCGGGCGTCATGTGAACGTCAGGTCCGGATCCGGCGGGGAGCGGGGTGGTGAGTAAGCTCGGCGCCATCGTGCTGGCGCTGCTCGCGTCGGCGTGTGCATCACGAGCGGCGGTGGTGGCGCCTGTCACGCCGGGATATCCGGACTTCGTGTTTCCCGCGGTGCCGTCCGCCTTCGCTGACGCCGATCTGATGGCGCGCCATCAACTGGCGTGGAATCTCCTCCAGACCGGGGATCTCGGGCGATCGGCCCAGGAATTTACGAGCCTTCTTCGGCGCACGCCCGGGTTCTATCCATCCGAATCGGGTCTCGGGTATGTCGAGCTCGCCCGCCGCGACGAGGCCGCCGCGGTCGCGCGATTCGATCGCGCGCTGACGTCCAGCGTGGACTATGCCCCCGCGTTGGTCGGACGCGGACAAGCGCTGCTTGGCCTCGGTCGGGAGGACGAGGCGCTGGCGAGCTTCGAGGCGGCGCTCCGCGCAAATCCGGAGCTTGCGGACGTGCGCAGGCGGGTGGAGGTGCTGAAGTTCCGGGCCGTGCAGGATCGGCTCGACGAAGCCAGGCGCGCCATGGCCGCCGGACAGCTCGACATGGCGCGCGCCGCGTATCAGCAGGCAATCGCGGCGTCGCCGGAAAGCTCGTTGCTTTACCGCGAACTGGCCGCCGTCGAGCAGAAGCAGGGCAGGCTCGACCTGGCGCTGGCGGACGCGCGCCGGGCGGTGGACGCCGATCGTTCGGACCTGCGCGCGTGGACGCTCCTTGGCGAGGTGCTCGAAGCCAGCGGCGATCTCGGGGGTGCGATGGCCGCGTTCACGTCGGCTGCCGCGGTTGAGCCGTCCGAGGCGCTCGATCGCCGGATCGCGGCGCTTCGGTTGCGAGCAGAGCTGGCTCGAATGCCGGTGGAGTATCGGGCCATCGCCGGTGCCGAGCGCATCTCGCGCGGCGACCTCGCCGCCCTGCTGGGCGCGCGGCTGGGAGCGGTGCTCGGGCGGGCGACCGGTCCGAAGGGCGTGGTCATTACCGATGTGCGCGCCCACTGGGCAGCGCCCTGGATTCATGATGTGGTGCGCGCAGGCGTGATGGAGATTTACGCGAATCACACCTTCGAGCCCGCGGCGAGCGTGTCGCGCGGTGATCTAGCGCAGGCCGTCGGCAGGGTGCTCGACCTGATTGCGATGGCCAACCCCGCTGCTGCGCGGCCGTGGCAGGGTGCCCGGGTACGGATGGCCGACCTCGCGCCCGAACACCTCAACTATCCGGCGGCGTCCGCCGCCGTAGCCTCCGGTGTCATGCCGCTCCTCGCTGGAGACACGTTCCGTCTTGCACGTCCGGTCGCGGGTACCGAAGCGATTTCAACCGTCGATCAACTCGCCCAGCTCTCGTCGTCAGGCGGCCTGCCGCCCGGACCGCGCTGATCACGATATGACGACGCTCACGCCGGCCAATCAGCTGACGCTGCTGCGGATGCTGTTGATCCCTGCGTTCGTCATTGCCGTCATCTACGGTTATCTCGGGTGGGCGCTCGTGATCTTTACAGTCGCGGGTATCACCGATCTGCTGGACGGGCTCATCGCGCGGCGATCGGGCCAGAAGACGACCCTTGGCGCCTGGCTCGATCCCATGGCGGACAAGCTGCTCCTGGTGAGCGCGTTCATCGTGCTCACCTGGCCTGGCTTGGGCCTGGTCAACCGCATGCCGGTCTGGCTGACGATCCTCATCATCAGCCGCGACGTGCTCATCGTCCTCACCGTCGCCGTCGTGAATCTCGCGGTGGGGCGTCGCACGTTCAAGCCGTCGATCTATGGGAAGGCCGCCACCGGGATTTACGTCGTGACCTGCGCGATGCTGCTTCTCTTCAACTATCTCGAGCGGCAGTCGCCTCTGGTCACCGTGTGTCTCTTCGCGTCGGCGGCGATCACCGTGATCTCCAGCGGAGACTATGCCGTGAGGGTCGCGCGGGTGATCAGTGAGGGGACTTGAGCAGTCGCCGGCGGAAATCCTCGATCGTCGAGCTCAATCCTTCGGCCAGGTCGACGCGCGGCGCCCAGCCGAGCAGCGTGCGCGCGCGTGTGATGTCGGGTTGTCGCACCTTCGGGTCGTCGCGCGGGAGTTCGCGGTGCACGATGCGGCTCGTGGAGCCCGTCATTCGGATGATGGTCTCGGCAATCTCGAGCACGGTCATCTCGTGGGGGTTGCCGATGTTCACCGGATCGGTGACGTCAGACAGCATCAGCCGGATGATGCCGTCCACGAGATCGCTGATATAGCAGAAGCTTCTCGTCTGCCGTCCGTCGCCGAACACGGTGACGTCTTCGTTCCCGATCGCCTGGGCGATGAACGACGGGACGGCCCGTCCGTCCTTGATGCGCATCCGTGGACCGTAGGTGTTGAAGATGCGGACGATCTTGGCGTCCAGCCCGTGATAGCGGTGGTACGCGACGGTCATCGCCTCGGCGAACCGCTTGGCCTCGTCATACACACCGCGCGGGCCGATCGGATTGACGTTGCCCCAGTAGGTTTCCTTTTGCGGGTGCTCCAGCGGATCGCCGTAGACTTCCGAGGTGGATGCGAGCACGAACTTCGCCTGCTTCGCCTTGGCGAGTCCCAGTGCCTTGTGCGTCCCCAGCGCGCCCACCTTCAGCGTGGGAATCGGCAGCTCCTGGTAGTCGATGGGGCTGGCCGGGCTGGCCCAGTGGAGCACGTAGTCGACCGGGCCGTCGATGTAGATGTAGTTGGTGATGTCGTGCTTGATGAAGAGGAAATCGCGTGTGGCGAGCTGGGTGATGTTGGCGACGTCGCCCGTCAGGAGATTGTCGATGCCGACAACCGAATAGTCGCGATCGAGCAACGCTTCGGCCAGATGCGAGCCGATGAAGCCGGCGGCACCGGTGATGACGACTCGTGGTTTCACGGGCAGGCGACCGAGCGAAGGGAAACCGTGGTCAGAGGGCGTGCCGCTGGAAGAAGCCGCGGACCAGAGTCAACCACATGATCTTCAGATCCAGGGACACCGACCAGTTCTCAATGTAGTAGAGATCGTACTCGATCCGTTTCTCGATCGACGTATTGCCCCGCCAGCCGTTCACCTGAGCCCAGCCGGTGATGCCGGACTTCACCTTGTGGCGCAGCATGTACTGTGGAATGAGATGCTTGAACTGGGCGACGAAGAACGGCCGTTCGGGACGCGGGCCGACGAGCGACATGTCTCCGGCGAGGACGTTCCAGAGCTGCGGCATCTCATCGATGTCGAAGCGCCGGAGCAGGCGGCCGATCGGCGTGCAGCGGGGATCGTCGTCGCCGGCCCAGATCGGGCCCGACTCGCCCTCCGCGTCGTCGTACATCGATCGAAACTTGAAGACCGTGAACGCCTTGCCGTCGAGGCCCATGCGTTCCTGGCGGTAGAACACGGGCCCCGGCGAGGTCAGCCGCACGATCAGCGCGACGAGGCCCAGGGGAACGGCGAGCAACAGGAGCGCGATGGCCGACAGGGCGATGTCAATCGCCCGCTTGGCCACCGCATTGACGCCCTGCAGAGGCACGTCGTTGATGTTGATGATGGGGATGCCATCGAGATCTTCGAGGCTCGCGCGCAGGGCGATGACCTGCAGCAGATCGGGCACGACCTTCACATCGACCATCTCGCGGCTCGTATTCTCGATGAGATTGACCGCTTGCATGTGCTCTTCGAGCGGCAGCGCGATGTAGAGATGGTCGGCACGCTCGCGGTGCGTAATCTCGCTGACCTCGCTGAGCGTGCCGAGTAGGGGAATCCCGCGATAAGTCGGCCCACCCCCTCGTGCCGCCCGGTCGTCGAGAAATCCGACAATCTGATAGCCGAGCTCGCGATGCTCGAGAATGCGGTCGGCGACGAGGCGGCCGAGCTCGCCGGAACCGGCAATCAGAATGCGTTTGAGGCCCAGGCCGGCGCGCCACCTGCGCTCGAGCGCCTCGCGCACCAACTCGCGCGAGGAATAGGTCAGGATGACGTTGAGCACGAGAAAGATCGCCCAGACGACCTGCGAGACCTCGAAGGCGCCGCGGTCTTTCATCGGGCCCGTCACGAGATAGGTCTGCACATACAGCGTGCTGACGACGCCCAGCACCACGGCGATGATGCTGCCGACGAACACGGCGAAGAAGTCGTCCACGCGGGATTTGCCGCGTCGAAGACGGTAGAGGCCCTGAAGCTGATACGCGAAGGGCACGGCCACCGCCACGAACGGCAGGACGTTGAGGTACTGAGCGAGCGGGGGGACGCCCTTGGTCACCTCGATGAGGCCCGAGTCGAACCGGATGATGTACGCGAGGACGAACGCGACCATGGCGAGCAGCGCGTCCGAGGCGACATGAACGGCGACGAGCAGGCGATTGTGACGTCTGACCATCAATGTCTGGACAAGACCTCGGAGACGAGACTGGCGAACTCCGCGCGAAATCGGTCGCGGGAGAACCGACACGCATGCGCGCGGATCGCCGCCGGATCGAACGGCGTGGCCAGCATGCGCGAGAGGCCTTCGGCGAATGCGTCGACGGTTGCCTCGGCGACGAGCACGCCGGTGACGCCGTCCCTGACGGTCTCGACGGCGCCGCCGCGGGCGAGCGCGACGACCGGGCGCCCGCACGCCTGCGCCTCGACCGGGACGATACCGAAATCTTCCTCGCCGGTCTGCAGGACACCGAGAGCCCGGCGGTAGAGCGAGCGCACGGCCTCGTCGGTCTGCACGCCCAGAAACTCGACGTTCGCCCCAGCCTGGCTCTCGAGCCGGGCACGTTCGGGGCCGAAGCCGACAATTTTGAGCGGAACGCCCACGCGGGCGGCCGCGTCGATGGCAAGGTCGATCCGCTTGTAGGGCGAGAGGGCGCTCACCATCAGAAAGTATCGCTCGGATTCGCCGTCGCCGGGACTAAAGAACGCGGTGTCGACGGGAGGATACACGACGGTCGACCCGCGATTATAGTATCGGCGGATCCGGTCGGCAACATACTGCGAGTTGGCCGCGAACCGATCGACACGACCTGCCGTGTCGCGATCCCACCGGGCAAGCCCGGCCATCAGGGGCCGCAGCGCCAGATTGCCCGTTCGGCCCACCCTGTCCGGACCGAAGTACGCCGGGAACTGATCCCACACGTAGCGCATCGGCGTGTGGCAGTAGCAGAGGTGACGCGCATGCCCCGGGTGCACGACGGCCTTGGCGGCGCAGTGACTGGTGCTCACGATCAGATCGAACGAATCCAGGTCGAACTGCTCGACGACGAATGGGTAGACCGGCAGGCAGTACCCGGTAGTACCGCGCGATGCCGGGCAGACGGCTCACGAACGACGTACGCGGCCGGCGGGCCTCGAGTGCGGCCGACACGGAGCCGGGAACGTGGACCATTGTGAAGAGAGGCGCGTCGGGGAACATCTCGCAAAGTGCTTCGAGCACGCGCTCACCGCCGCGCATACCGGTGAGCCAGTCGTGCACGAGCGCGACGCGAGGTGCCGCCCGCCCATCGCGGCTCATGAGCCGTTCACCACTTCGTGGTAGATGCCCCACACCCGGCCGACGGAGCGCGCCCACGAGAACTCCTGCGCGCGGGCGAGTCCACGCTGCTTGAGTGTCTCGCGGAGGCCGGGATCGCCAAGTACGCGGATGATGCCGTCCGCAATGGCCTGCGAGCTGTAGGGATCCACCATGACCGCCGCGTCGCCGACCACCTCTGGCAGTGACGACACGTTCGAAGTCACGACCGGCGTGCCGCTTGCCATGGCCTCGAGCGGCGGCAGCCCGAAGCCCTCGTACAAAGACGGGAAGACGAAGACCGCGGCGAGCCGGTAGAGCACGGCCAACGTGTCGTCGGGCACGAAGCCCAGGAAGCGAACGTGCTTGTGGAGCATGTAGCGGTGGACAGCCCGCCGAAGAGCCGGGTGCTTGGAGATTTCGTCGCCGATGATCACCAGCCTGAGATCGTCGAACCCGGCCTTGCGCACCCGATGGAACGCGTTGATCGTCCGCTCGAGGTTCTTGTGCGGCTTGACGTTGCCCGCGTACAGAATGAAGGGCCGGTCGAGCTGATAACGCGTCCGAACCCTGGCCACATCGGCCTCTTCTGGCGGCTGATTGAACCGTTCGTCGATGCCGTTGTAGATGACCGTGATCTTCTCGGGCGCGATGTCGAAGAAATGCAGGATGTCACGCTTCGACGACTCCGACACGGTCAGCACGCGCGACGCGCGATGGGCGGCGGCCCACATCGACGCGCGCGCATAGACGTACGCCAGGCGGTTCGGCAGGTACTGCGGGAACATCAGGTGGATGCAGTCGTGAATGGTGACGAGCGACTTGGTCAGCGTGAGCGGTGGCAGCACGTAGTGCGGCTCGTGAAACAGATCCAGCCGCGCCCGCGCGACGTCGCGCGGGATGGCGAGCTGCTCGCTGAAGGAATAGGGCCTGGCCGGTTCGGCGACCGCACGGAAGTTCTCGCCAAACACCGGGGCCAGCGAGACGTCCCCGGGACGGCAGAACAGCACGTATTCCGACTCGCGATCCAGCCGCCCGAGGTGGCGGAGGAGGTTTCGGATGTAGGTGCCGATGCCGAAATCGTGCAGCTTGCGTGCGTCGATGCCGATGCGCATGTCAGGGCTCGAAGATCGGGGTCATGAGCCGGGCGGCAGTTTTCCGCGCAGGGCCAGATACGTTCGGAGTGTGCCCACCCATCTCGGGTGGTGCTTCGCGTAGAACGCCACCTGGCTGCGTCGATAGGCGAGGGCCGCGGTGTCGGGTGCAGCGGCGCGCGATCGGCCCCTCAGGTGCACGATCTCGCTCGTGGGCACGAATCGCACGCGTTTCCCGGACCGCCGGATTGACGCACAGAAATCCACATCCTCGCAGTAGAGCGCAAATCGCTCGTCGAACAGGCCGGCCGCGCAGGCGTCCGTTCGTCGGACGAGCAGGCACGCGCCGCTGACCCAGTCCACATCGCGCGGACGGGCCGTGAGCCTGCGGACATAGGCTTCGGCGCCAGGCAGCCGCATTTCGTACGCGCGTCCCAGCGTCTTCTGGGCGAGCTCTGCGAAGGGACCGATCATCCGTCCGAACGAGATCTCGGATCGGCCCCGCTCGTCCACGAGTCGCGGGCCCACTGCGCCGAGGTCCGGGCTCGCCGCCAGCTCGCTCGCGAGCCGATCGATGGCCCCGAGGGGCACGATCGTGTCGCCGTTGAGGACCAGGATGAGCGAGCTGTCACTGGCGCCGATACCACGATTGTTTGCGGCGCCGAACCCGATATTCGCACGGTTCTCGATGACGCGCACGGCCGGCCACCGCGCCCGCACGGCCTGCGGACTCCCGTCGCTCGAGGCGTTGTCGACCACGACAATCTCGTGCGAGATCGCCGGAGGCGACTGGTGCAGCGAGTCGAGGCACCGTTCGAGGTCGGCTCGCGCGTTGTAGCTGACGATGACGATGGCGAGATCGACGCGGCTGTCGCTCATCCCTCAGCCCGCAGCATGGATGAGGGCCTCGAGCGTTTCACGGCCCGCTTGCTCCCACGAATACCGGCTCAGCACCGCCGGAGCGTGTTCGAGGAGCGCCGCGCGCTCCCGCTCGTCGACGAGCAGGCGCTCCAGTGCCGGGGCAACCGTCGAAACGCGCGTGTCAGGCACGTAGCAGGCCGCCTCGCCGCAGATCTCGCGAGCGGTCGGCGTGTCGAGCAGCACCGGGACGACTCCGGCTGCAAGGGCCTCCAGTGGCGTCAGTCCGAAGCCTTCGTATTCGGACAGGAACGCGAAGACTCGTGCGCGGCGGTACAAGTTGGCCAGAAGACCCTCGTCCACGTAGTCGTAGAGCCGAACACGGTCGCCGAGCTCCTGACGCCCGGCGACCGCGGCAAGATTCTGCCGCGGATAGGTCCGATTGTCACCGACGATGGCCAGCGACGTGCGGGGATGGCGCCGGGCGACGGCGCCGAACGCCTCGATGAGCTCGAGCACATGGCGACGGTTGAGGATCGAATCCCACATAGAGCACGAGCGGCTCGGATTCTGAGGGACGCTCGTCGGACGGGCCGGCCGGCCGCGGCAGGCCGTTGTACACCCGCCGGACCACACCGGGCGCGACACCGAGGCGCCGGACGATTTCGGCCTTCGAAAAGTCAGAAACCGTGAGGACGGTATGCGCCCGTTGCGCCGAGAGTCGAGTCATCGTGCGCCGGCGGAGGCCTTCGCGCCAGCCGAACCATTCCGGATGCGCGCAGAACGACACATCGTGCACCGTGAGGACCACCGGCGCCCTGAGTCGTAGGGGAGCCGTGTAACCCGGGGCGAAGAAGACATCGAGCGCGCGGTGGTTGGCCGCGGAGGCGAGATTGACCTGTTCCCACCAGAGATCGCCGGAGCCGGCCGCCACCATCACCTCTCCCGGCACGCCATCGGGCTTCCTCATCGGCCTCGGCGAAAACAACGTGAACTCGTGCGCGCCGGCCTCGGCCAGCGTGCTCCAGGCCTCCAGGAGACCGGTCAGATACCGGCCAAGTCCGGTGGGCTTTCCGGTGAGCTCGCGTGCATCGATGCCGATTTTCACGAAGCCGGCTCCCCGCGCGCACGTCTCGCCCGGTCCTCCACTGCGTGCTCGAACGCGTCGTGAAGGAGACGCGCGGATGAAGCCCACGAAAACTGACGGGCTCTCAGCAGGCCCTTGCCGGAGCAGGCGGCAGCCAGCGCGGCATCGGCAAGCAGCCGCTCGAGCGCGCTTGCCAGAGCCGTGGCGCTCGTCGGGTCGAACACGATGCCCGCGTCACCAACAAGCTCCGGCAGGGCGCCGCGATCGGACACGATAGTCGGGACGCCGAGCGACAACGCTTCGAGCACCGGCAGGCCAAACCCTTCGTCCAGCGACGGCTGCACCAGGAATCGCGCGCCCTCGAAGAGCTCCTGCCGGCGCTCGGCCGGCACGTACCCGACGTGCTCGACAAGGCCCGCCAACGGTGGCTCGGCGATGAGCTTCAGCCAGGGAACGGAGGCCTTCGTGGCCAGTCCTGCGAGCACCAGCCGCGGAAGCTCGCAGCGCCCGGCAAGCACACGGTAGGCGTCGAGCAGCACACCAATGTTCTTGCGTGGTTCGAGCGTGCCCAGAAAAAGTACATGACCTTCACCAGGCGCCGGGCGGGCAACTGGTTGACGCCATGCCGGCAGGCCCGGCGGGCAGATCGAGATGCGCTCGGCGGCTACGCCGAGGCGCCGCTCGACTTCACGCGCCGTGTAGCGCGAGGGCACGACGATTCGATCCGCGCGGTGCGCGTGGGCGCGCGTGAGAACGGGATAGTCGCGCCGAATCTCAGCCCTGGTGCGTTCCGGGTGATCGAGGAAGTCGAGGTCGTGGATGGTGACGAGCTGCGCCGCGTGGCTGCTCGGCAGCAGCAGCGGATGAAAGGAATGCACGACGTCGTAGCGCGAGCCGGTGAGCCGTTCAATCGAGGGCCACTCCGCCCGATGCCACAGCAGATTCAGCAGTTTCACCGGAATCTTCAGATCGAGGACGGTGGCGCCGGGGAGATCGGCCCGCGCCGCCGAGGGTACCCGGTTCTTCCACGAACTGGAGAAGGCCGTGACCGAATCGGCCCTGTTGGTGACAGCGACTTCTCGGATGAGCTGGTGCGTGTATTCCCCGACACCCGTTCGCTCGTGAAGCGCCGGCCGATAATCCATGAGAACGCGCATGGGAAGCTCTTCATGCTACCGCACGCCGGACGAGGCGGGAGGCCGCTTGATCGACCGCAACTCGTTTGTAGTCAATATGTTGACAGCCATGAATCGTTGTGCTAGCGTGTCGAATTTTACTCGTCTCGCCTTGATTCGAGATCCGAGAGGGCGTCGCGTATGAAGATTGCGGTCGTGGGCACGGGCTACGTGGGTCTGGTCCTAGGTGCCTGTCTGGCGGAAAACGGCAACGACGTGCTGTGCGTCGACAAGGATGCCGCGAAGATCCGCTCGTTGCGTCGCGGCCGGATGCCCATCTACGAGCCGGGGCTCGAGGAAATGGTGCGACGCAATCAAACCGAGGGGCGCCTGAGCTTCACCAATGTGCTGGGGAAGGCCGTCCGCAGCTCAACGATTATTTTCATCGCCGTCGGCACGCCGCAGGGCGAAGATGGATCCGCCGACCTGCAGCACGTGCTCTCGGTGGCGCGGGATATCGGCCGCGCGATGAACGGCTACAAGGTGATCGTGAACAAGAGCACCGTGCCCGTCGGGACGGCGGTCCGTGTGCGCGAGGTCATCCGCCGCGAAGCGACGCATCCGTTCAGCGTCGTGAGCAATCCGGAGTTCCTCAAGCAAGGCGCTGCGGTGGAAGACTTCCTGAAGCCCGATCGCGTGGTCCTGGGCGCCGAGGACCCGAGAGCCCGTAAGCTGATGCTCGATCTCTACGCCCCGTTCACGCGAACTGGCGCGCCGATTCTCGTCATGGACTGCGCCAGCGCCGAGTTGTCCAAATATGCGGCCAATGCCCTGCTGGCCGCACGGATTTCCTTCATGAATGAGATCGCCAACGCCTGCGAGCTCCTGGGCGCCGACGTGGACGAGGTTCGGCGCGCGATCGGATCCGATCGGCGGATTGGCCCCTCGTTTCTGTTTCCGGGTGTGGGCTATGGCGGCAGCTGCTTTCCCAAGGACGTGAAAGCGCTGCTGAAATTTGCCGCTGACAAGGGCTACGACTTCCAGGTCCTGCGCGCGGTCGAGGCGGTGAACACTTCACAGAAGCAGCGACTCGTCGACAAGATGGAGGCACACTTCGGTCAATTGAAAGGGCGGACCATTGCCATTTGGGGGCTGGCCTTCAAGCCGCGCACCGATGACATGCGCGAGGCGCCGGCCATTGCCATCATCAACAGGCTCCTCGAACTCGGCGCGCGGGTCCAGGCCTTCGATCCGCAGGCCGAAGAGATGGCGCGCCGGCTGTTCGGATCGCGGATCAGCCTGGCGCGCAAGAGCTACGACGCGCTCAAGGGAGCCGATGCCCTGGCCATCGTGACCGAGTGGAACGAGTTTCGCGAGCCGGACTTCGCGAAAATGCGGAAGCTGATGCGGGCGCCGGTCATCTTCGACGGGCGCAACATCTATTCGCCGGCGCAACTGAGGGCGCTCGGCTTCGCGTACTTCTCCATCGGGCGCTAGTGGACGCCATCCTCGTCACCGGCGGCGCTGGATACATCGGCAGCCACACCGTCAAAGCGCTCAGTCAGGCGGGCTACAAGATGGTGGTCGTCGACGACCTGTCGGCCGGCCACCGTGAATCGATTGGGGATGCGACCTTCGTCCGTGGCGACCTTCGCGACACGGCGCTCCTGCGCCGCACGATCGCCGGACACGAGGTGACCGCCGTCATCCACTTTGCGGCGCTGGCATCGGTGGGCGAGTCGGTACGGAGCCCGACCACCTACTATTCGACCAACGTCGGCGGCACGCTGGCGCTGCTCGAGGCGATGGTGCAGGAGCGCGTGGAGCGGTTCGTGTTTTCGTCGACGTGCGCCGTCTATGGCGAGCCGCATGAGACGCCCATTCTCGAATCGCACCCGAAGGCACCCATCAATGCCTACGGGGAGTCCAAGCTGGTCGTCGAGCGCGCGCTTCCGCACTTCGGCCGTGCCTACGGACTGCGGTCCATTGCCCTGCGCTACTTCAACGCCGCCGGGGCCGATCCGGACGGCGAGCTGGGGGAGGACCATGAGCCGGAGCTTCATCTGATTCCGCGGGCGATTCGCGCGGCCACGGGCGTGGGTAGCCTCGAGGTGTACGGCACGGACTATCCCACGCCGGACGGGACGTGTCTGCGTGACTACATCCATGTCACGGATCTGGCCGACGCCCACGTGCTGGCGCTGGGCCGTCTGACCCGGGAGCCGGATCTGACGACGGCCTACAATCTTGGCAATGGTCGGCCGTACTCGGTGCTGGAAGTGCTCGCCAGTGTCGAGCGCGTGCTTGGACGAGCGGTGCCTTACACGATTGGCCCGAGGCGCGACGGCGATCCGGCGGTACTCTTCGCGAGCAGCCAGAAGGCGCGGTCTGAGCTGGGATGGTCGCCGCGTTTTCCGGAGCTCACGGCCATTGTCGATACCGCGTGTCGCTGGCATCTCGCTCACCCGAGCGGCTACCTCACCGAGTCCAACTCTGATGGGCAGCGCGAATAGAGTTATCCCGAATCCGCTCCTCTCGGTCGTGATGCCGGTCTTCAACGAGCGCCGCACCATCGAAGAGATCGTGAGTCGCGTGATGTCGGTGCCACTGCGCGTCCAACTGATCGTGGTGGACGACGGGTCGACGGATGGGACGCGCGACCAGCTGTCAGAGCTTCAGCGGAGGCATGGCTTCACGCTCATCCTCCAGCCGCGCAACCGGGGCAAGGGTGCTGCGCTCAGGCGCGGCTTCGAGGAAGTCACCGGGGATGTCGTGGTCATTCAAGACGCCGATCTCGAATACTCGCCAGAGGAGTATCCGCAGCTCATCGAGCTCATCTGTCAGGGCCGGGCGGACGTCGTGTACGGCTCCAGGTTTCTCGGGCGCCATCGCGTCTTCCTCTTCACGCATTACGCCGGGAACTGTCTGCTGACCATGGTCACCAACGTGCTCTACAACACGACGCTCACGGACATGGAAACGTGTTTCAAGGCGATGCGCACGGACGTGCTGCGATCGTTCACCCTGCGGTCGGACAGCTTCGGCATCGAGCCCGAGCTGACGGCGAAGATCTTCAAGCGCGGGTATCGCGTGTACGAGATCCCGATTACCTACGACGGACGCGGGTACGACGACGGCAAGAAAATCACGTGGCGTGACGGCGTGGTTGCCCTGGGCGTGCTGCTGAAATATCGATTTACCGAGTGAACCCGTTCCTCCGCCTGCTCCGCTATGCCCGGCCCTATCGGGGCCGCTTCGCAGCCGCCGTGCTGGCGATGCTCGTCTACGCGGCGGCCTCCGCCGCGATTCTCTTTCTCATCAAGCCCATCTTCGACAGCGTGCTGCCGAACCGCCAGCATCTCTCGCTGGTGGCCGGCGGGCTGATGGCGTTGTACCTGTTCAAGGGACTGGGCGCGTACTTCTCCGAGTATCTGATGTCCGACATCGGCGAACGCGTCGTCATGGACGTGCGCAACGAGCTCTATCGACACATCCTCGGCCAGTCGGCGGGCTTCTTCGGACGTCGCGCCACCGGTCAGCTGATGTCGCGGATCACCAGCGATGTCGCGCAGGTGCAGCGCGCGGTCTCCGAGACGGTGGGCAGTCTGCTGCGTGAGTCGCTGGCGCTCGTGGGCTATGTCGCGTTGCTGATCCACTACGACCCCAGGCTCGCGCTCGTCTGTCTGACGGGCGCTCCCCTTGTCGTGTATCCGCTCATCCGACTCGGACAGCGGTTACGCCGAACGACACGCCGCAGCCAGGAGGCGCTCGAACGAATGTCGCACGTGAGCGCCGACGCGTTCGCCGGCCATCGCATCGTCAAAGCATTCGGAGCGGAAGGGCGCGAGGCCCAGAAATTTCGCGCGGCCGCCTCGACCGTGTACCGGACCAACCTGATGGTCACGCGCGTACTCTCGCTGCTGCCGCCGCTCATGGAATTTCTCGGCGGTGTCGGCGTCGCCCTGGCGCTCTGGTACGGAAGCCAGCAGATCGCAACGGGCCGTCTCACAACGGGTGAGTTCGCGGCCTTCCTGGCCGCGCTCTTCTTCATGTACGGGCCCATCAAGAAACTGAGCCGGGTGAACGCGCACCTGCAGCAGGCCATTGCGGCCTCCGAGCGCATTTTCGAGATGCTCGACTCGCACACCGAGGTGAAAGAGCGCCCGCACGCGACCACGCTCGATCCCCTTCGCTCGCGCATCGAGTTCGTCGACGTGAGCTTCGGGTACGAGGACTCGTCGGCGCGGCCGATTCTGCGCGGTGTGTCGTTTACGGTCCGGGCCGGTCAGGTGGTGGCCATCGTCGGCCGGAGCGGCGCTGGCAAGACTACCCTGGTGAACTTGATTCCGCGCTTCTATGACGTGACGGGCGGCGCCATTCTCATCGACGGCGTCGACATCCGGGACGTCACGGTCTCGTCCCTCAGGTCGAATGTCGGCATCGTGACGCAGGAAACCGTGCTCTTCGACGATACGGTCGCGCACAACATCGCGTACGGCGTGCCGAACGCCACGGCGGGGGAGATCGAGGCCGCAGCCCGTGCGGCCCATGCGCACGAGTTCATCTCGGCTCTCCCGGAGGGCTACCGGTCGATGGTCGGGGAGCGAGGCCAGCGGCTCTCTGGCGGCCAGCGCCAGCGGCTGGCGATCGCGCGGGCCCTGCTGAAGAACGCGCCCATTTTGATCCTCGACGAGGCCACCTCGTCGCTCGACGCCGAGTCGGAACTGCTGGTGCAGCGGGCCCTGGCCAACCTGATGACGGGCCGCACGTCGTTCGTCATCGCGCACCGGCTGTCGACCATCCGCCGGGCCGACGCGATTGTCGTCCTGGAGCGGGGGCGGATTGTCGAGATGGGCCGGCACGAGGAGCTCATGGCCCGGCCAGGCGGCCGCTACGCGACGCTCCACGACCTGCAGCTCCTGTCCAAGGAACGCCACACGCCGGCGGTGGAGGCGGGCGTCGCCCACCGGCGTGAGGCCGACGTCCACGATTGAGCTGATGACGAGACGATGATTCGAAGCATGACAGGATTCGCCTCGGCGTCGCACGAGTCGGAACTCGGCACGATGGCGGTGACCATCCGCAGCGTCAATCACAAATACCTCGATCTCCAGATTCGCCTGCCGCATGCCCTGGGTTCGATCGAACCCTCGCTCCGGACTCGCGTGCAGTCTCGACTCACGCGCGGGCGTGTGGAGCTCACCGTCGCGGCGCACCTGCGTGTGGGCGGTGCCGTCGACGTCGAACTGAACGAAGCGTTCACCGCGGCGCTGGGAGAAGCGATCGACGCCGCGCGCGCACGCGGCCTGGTTTCGGGTGCGCTGACGCCCGGCGACCTGCTTCGACATCCACAGGCCCTCACCGTGCGTGAGAAAGCGTTGGAGTCTGACGCCGAACTCCTCGGGCGCCTGACGGGGGCTCTGGAGAATGTCGTCGACGAGGCGCTCCTGGCGCTCGAGCGCATGCGCGCGACCGAAGGTGCGCATCTCAGGGCGGATCTGGACGCCCGTTGTCAGCTGCTCGACGGGCTCGTCGCGGATATCGCGGTGGCTGCCAACGACGGGCGCACCGCGGTCGAAGCGCGGCTGGCCGACCGCGTGAAGGTCTTGTCGGCCGACGTGACGATCGAGCCGGCGATACTGGCGCAGGAGATCGTTCGCATCGCTCAACGGTCGGACGTCAGCGAAGAGCTGACGCGCTTGCGCGGCCATCTCGCCCACTGGGAGGCGCTCGTGGACGGCGACGAGCCCTGCGGCCGCAAGCTCGATTTCCTGCTGCAGGAGATGCACCGCGAGGTGAACACGATTGGCGCGAAGGTCGACGGCGTGAGCGCGTCGGCCTGTATCATCGCCGCCAAGGCGGAGCTCGAGAAGATGCGCGAGCAGGTCCAGAATGTCGAATAGGAGGGGGCTGCTATTCATCGTGTCGGCCCCGTCGGGCACGGGCAAGACGACACTGGCCGAGCGCCTGGTCGAGCGCGTGCCGAATCTCAGGCTCTCCCGGTCCTACACATCACGGTCCGCCAGGCAGGGCGAAGTCGACGGTGTCGACTATAATTTCATCAGGCGCGAAGAGTTCGAGGCCATGATCGCGCGCGACGCGTTTCTGGAATGGGCCGACGTGTTCGGCAACCTCTACGGCACCTCCGCCGCCGACACCGAACGCGCGCTCCAGGATGGCCAGGATCTGATGCTGGTGATTGACGTCCAGGGCGCGCGCCAGGTGCGCAGCCGGGGCCTCCCTCAGCGCGCGGTGTTCGTGCTGCCACCGTCGTACGGCGCGCTCGAGCGCCGGCTGCGCGGTCGCAGCAAGGATCCCGAAGAGGCCATTCAGAAGCGCCTCGACGTCGCCAGCCGCGAAGTGCGCTGCTTTACGGACTACGACTACGTGATTGTGAACGACGAGTTCGAACCCTCGGTCGAGCTGCTCGAGAGCATCGTGCTCACGGAACGCGCCAGGCTCGACGTCATGCGCGAGCAGGCGCACGGCATCATCGAGACGTTCGAGCATCCCCATGAAAGGAACACGACGTGATCGATCGGACCAAACTGGGAAATTCGTTCGAGTTCGTGGTGGTGGCGGGTGCCAGGGCGCGCCAGTTGTTGCGCGGGGCCGTGCCGCGCGTGACGACCGAAGACAAGCCGATTCGGGTCGCCCAGATCGAGGTGTCGACCGGCAAGGTCCAGAAGCTGGACGCCGACCGCACCGACGCCTGAAGCCTCGGCCCGTCCCCGAAGCAGGGAGCGTGCAGTGTCTCTGATCGCCCTCGGCGTCACCGGCGGCATCGGCGCCTATAAGGCTGTCGAGGTCGCGCGCGGTTTGCAGAATCGTGGCCACGACGTCGTGGCGATCATGACCCGGTCTGCCCGCCGCTTCGTCGGACCGGTTACCTTCGAGGCGATCACGCGTCGCCGCGTGATCGGCGATCAATGGCATCCTGGAGCCAACGCGGACATCGAGCACATCTCGATCGCGTCCGACATCAAGCTGCTCCTCGTCGCGCCCGCGACCGCCAACATCATCGGCAAGTTCGCGAACGGCATTGCCGACGACTTTCTGTCGTCCCTTTATCTCGCCACGCGTGCCCCGGTACTCATGGCGCCGGCCATGAACACCGTCATGCTCGAGCACCCGGCGGTTCAGCGCAACCTGACGGCGCTGGCCGATCGCGGGGTCAGCTTCGTGGAGCCCGGTTCCGGTTATCTCGCGTGCGGATGGATCGGCAAAGGCCGGTTGGCCGAGCCCGATGCGATTGTCGACGCGGCTCATCGCCTGCTGGCCGGGTCCGCCTCCTGGCAGGGGCGCCGCGTGCTGGTCACGGCAGGGCCGACCTACGAAGATCTCGACCCCGTGCGGTTCATTGGCAACCGCTCGAGCGGCCGCATGGGATTCGCCATTGCGGCGGAAGCCGCCGCCAGAGGCGCCGTCGTCACCTTGGTGTGCGGGCCCACGCGTCTGGACGCCGCGCCCGGCGTCGACGTCGTGCCGGTCCGCTCCGCGGCCGAGATGCACACCGCCGTGATGAGCCGTGCGGGCGAGGTGGATGTCGTCATCATGGCCGCGGCCGTCGCCGACTACACGCCCGAACAGGCCGAGGCGGAAAAGATTGTCAAGCAGGCAGGGAGCCTCAGCCTCAAGCTGAAGAGCACGGTGGACATTCTGTCCGAGCTGGGCCGACAGCGCGCGGAGCGCGGCGCCGACTCGCCCGTATTGGTCGGGTTCGCGGCGGAAACCCGTGACGTCGTCGCGCGGGCGAGGGCCAAGCGCCTCGCCAAGCGCGTGGATCTGATTGTCGCCAACGACGTCTCTCGCCGCGATGCCGGCTTCGACGTCGAGACCAACGAAGTGACGATTGTCGGTCCCGACGCCGAATATCCACTGCCGTTCGGGCGAAAGACCCAGGTCGCCGCGGCCATTCTCGATCGGGTCGAGGCGCTCCTTGCCGGGAACGCCACACCGACGACCGTGAAGTTGTGACCGTGGACGACCGTCGCGTGCAACTTGCCGAGCACCTGCGATTTGCCGCCGAGCTCGGCGTCGATGGCGTCTCGCGGGATTCGGAGTGGCGAGAGCGTCCTGGCGTACGCACCGCGGGCGCCGTGGCGGCCGCCGAAGTCCAGCCGCAGGGTGACGGATGGGATGCTCGCCATGACGCGGCGGAAGTCTCAGGCGAAGCACTGGACACCATCCGGGCGGACCTCGGCGACTGCACCCGCTGCAAGCTCCACACGATGGGTCGCCGAACCATCGTGTACGGAGTCGGCAATCCACACGCCAGCCTGATGTTCGTCGGGGAGGCTCCCGGTCACGACGAAGACGTCCAGGGGATCCCGTTTGTCGGGCGGGCGGGTCAGAAGCTCACGCAGATCATCGAAGCCATCGGCTTGACCCGCGATCAGGTCTACATCGCCAACGTGATCAAGTGCCGGCCGCCGGGCAATCGCAATCCCGAGCCCGATGAAGTTGCCACCTGCGAGCCCTTCCTCATGCGGCAGATCGATGCGATCGCGCCCAAGGTGATCGTCGCGCTGGGTTCCTTTGCGGCGAAGTCGCTGCTCAAGACCGACGATCCCATCTCGAGGCTTCGCGGCCGGGTCTTCCTGTGTCGTGGCGCCAGGCTCGTGCCGACGTTTCACCCCGCGTATCTGCTGCGCAACCCCTCGTGCCGGCGCGACGTGTGGGAAGACATGAAGAAGGTCCGGGCGATCCTGAACGGCGAAGAGCCGGCCTGACGCGACGCTCCGCATGCCTCGCCTCGTCTCGGTCGCGGTGCCAGTTCCCGGCCTCGATCTGCTGACCTACAGCCTTCCCGACGACCTCGACCTGCCGTCTCCGGGTGTGCGCGTCCTCGTGCCGCTGGGAACGCGGGTGATGACGGGTTGCCTGGTGGGAGAGGCTGCCGAGCCGGAGGGCAGCCGCGGCCACACCCAGTTGAACGCCGTGCGGCCGATCATCGATGTGCTCGACGAGCAGCCGTATCTGCCCGAAGAGGTGTTGAGCGTTGCCAGATGGGTGGCCGACTACTACGTGGCCGGTGCAGGCGAAACCATTGCGGCAGCTATGCCGCCCGGTGCGTGGATCGAGAGCGCGCGGGCGGTGGTCATCAGCCCGAAGGGTCGTGCCGAGATCGAAGCCGTCGACGGGGGCGTCCGGCGGGATACCGCGAGCCGGCGACTGGTCCTCGGAGCGCTCGCCGACGGGCGCCCGCTGGCCCTGGCCGCGCTCTCCACTCGCTTGCGTCACGCGCGCTCCGACGGCGAGGCCGTGGCGGTTCTCAAGACGGTCCGCGGTCTCGCGCGCGACGGCCTTGTGACCATGACGCACACCATGAGGGGCCGGAGATCGGCGCACAAGACCCGCCGGGTCGTAGCGCTGAGCGCTCAGGGCCATGAACTGGCAGGGGCGTCCAACGCCGGTCCGGCCGACGGCTCGGCGCGCGGCAAGGCGCTGGCCGCGGAAGCGCAACGAGCCGCCATCGCGCTGCTGGCCGGTGCGCCGGAGGGGCTGCCGGCCGTCGAGCTCGGTACGCGCGGCGTGTCACCTCATACGCTCCGACGCCTCGCTGAACGCGGGTTGGTCTCCATTCGCCGGGAGCGAATGGAACGGGATCCGTTTGAAGGCTTGTCGATCGCGGGTTCCCCGTCGGATGCACCCGATCAAGAGCTGACCGACGAGCAACGGTCGGCCTTCGACCAGCTTTCCGTGCTGGCGCGAGCCGCAACGTTTCGTGTGGCGCTGCTGCACGGGGTGACCGGGAGCGGCAAGACCGAGCTGTACGTGCGTCTCGCCGCCGACGTCAGTCGCACCGGCCGTTCGGCGCTGATGCTGGTTCCGGAAATTGCGCTGACGCCTCAGATTGCGCTGGCGTTTCGCCGGAGGTTCGGGACGCGAGTGGCGATTCAGCACAGCGGGTTGTCGAACGGCGAGCGCCATGATCAGTGGCAACGTATCCGCCGAGGCGAGATCGATGTCGTCATCGGGACGCGCTCGGCCGTGTTCGCGCCGATCGAGCGGCTTGGCCTGATTGTGGTGGACGAGGAGCACGACGCGTCCTACAAGCAGGAAGAAGCCCCCCGCTATCACGGGCGCGACGTGGCGATCGTGCGCGGACAACGCTCCGGCGCGCTCGTCGTCCTCGGATCGGCGACGCCGTCGCTCGAGTCGTACCGGAACGCTCTGGCCGGCCGCTACGAGCGAATCGTGATGACGCGGCGCATTCTGGACCGGCCTCTGGCGGCGGTCTCGATTGTCGACATGCGGCGCGAGTACGCGGAGGAAGGCCCAGACGTCGTGTTGAGCGGCGCGCTGAGGGAGGCCATGGCACGGCGCCTGGATCGCCGCGAGCAGGCCTTGGTGCTGCTGAACCGGCGCGGGCTGGCCACGGCCGTGTTCTGCCGCCAGTGCGGTGCGACGCTCGATTGCCCCAACTGCAGCGTGTCGTTGACGGTGCACACCGCGGGCCGGTCGGCCCACCGCGCGCGTTGTCATTACTGCAACTTTTCAATGCTGGTCCCGAGCGCGTGCCTGAAGTGCGCCGCGCCGTATCTGGAGCACGCCGGTTTCGGCACCGAGCGGGTCGAAGCCGAGGTGTGTCGGGCGTTTCCAGATGCACGTGTCGGGCGGCTGGATGGGGATACCGCGCGGCGCCGCGGCGCCGCCGCCAGCGTGCTCGACCGCTTCCGCCGGCGAGAGCTCGATGTGCTCGTCGGCACGCAGATGATCGCGAAGGGCCACGACTTTCCCGCTGTCACGCTGGTCGGCGTGGTATCGGCCGATGTCGGTCTGGGGCTCGCGGACTTTCGCGCCGCCGAGCGCACCTTTCAGCTGCTCACGCAGGTGGCCGGCCGTGCGGGCCGTGGCGCCGAAGAAGGCGAGGCCCTCGTTCAGACGATCCATCCCGACCACTACACCATTCGTCATGCTTGCCGGCAGGACTACGGCGGTTTCTTCGCCGAGGAAATCGCATTCCGGCGTGCCATGCGCTATCCACCGGTTGTGGCGATGGCCAACATCCTCGTACGTGGCCGAACTCTGACGATGGCGCTGGAACTGGCGGGAGACATCGCGGGGCGGCTGGGGGAGCGCGCGAGGGACGGGCGATTCCGCGTGCTCGGCCCTGCCCCCGCACCGTATGTGAAACTGCGCGGCGAACACCGCGCGCAACTCTTTCTCAAGGGCAGCGACAGGCGCGCGATACGGCTTGCCGTTCGGGAGGCCCTCGCATCGAGTCGGGAGACGAGGAAGAGCGTGACCGTGGATATCGACCCGGTTTCGATGCTCTGAATTGACGGGCGTACGCTCAGTTGCGCCGACGAATCAGCTCCATCGGCTCGATGGGCGACGGGGTGAAGCAAATCACCAGCAGCAGAAGCGCCAGCAGCGCGAGCCAGCGGCGCCGTGGATCCAGCGGTTGGTCCTCGTCCATCGTGCGTGGATGGTGCGGGCCGAAGACGAACAGCATCAGGACCATCAGCGTCGTCCAGACCAGCCAACTCTTCGACACAAAGGTGAGACCCACTGCCGCGGCGATTGAGCCGAAGGTCACGAATGACGAATGCCGGCCCAGCACCGCATACGCGATGTGACCGCCGTCGAGCTGTCCGATGGGAATCAGGTTGAGGGCCGTGGCGAGCAGTCCGAACCATGCCGCAAAGGCCATCGGGTGCATATTCAGCGAATAGGCGTCGGGCGTCTGGCCCCAGATGAGCCATGCGGCCGCTCTGAATAGGAGCGGCTCGCCGAGCTCGAGCGCTCCCTCCATATCGGCCGGCAGGGGCACCACCCGTGACAGGCTCAATCCAACAATGAGCGCAGGCAGCGCCAGTGCGAATCCGGCGAACGGTCCGGCGGCGCCGATGTCGAACAGGATGGCTTTGGTTGGAATGGGTGAGCGGATACGAATGAAGGCGCCGAGCGTGCCGGTCAGCGGCAGCGGGGCGGGGAGAAAGTAGGGCAGTGAAGCGTCCACGCCATAATAGCGGCACGCGAGATAGTGCCCCATCTCGTGCGCCCCGAGAATCGCCAGAAGGGTGAGGCTGTACCAGAGCCCGTACGGCAAGAGCTGCACGAGCGACATGGGAAGCGCCACGGAGCGGAAGTCGAGCAGGAAGCCGTAGTAGTGCAGCGCGCCCACGACGGTGGTCGTGACGAAAGTCAGGAGCAGGAGCACCACGTGCAGCCAGAGTCGGTTCTGAAACTTCGGGCGGTCGGGGAGCCAGACGGGCGAGGTGGTGCCAATGGACGGACCAACGCCGTCGTCTTCAGACGGACCGGGTCTCACGAGATATTCTGCAGGTCCTTGCCGGGCTTGAATCGAATTGTGCGGCCGGGAGGGATGCGCACCTCTTTGCCGGTGCGCGGGTTACGGCCGATTCCTCGCTTCCGGGGCTTCACCTGGAACACGCCGAAGCCGCGAAGCTCGATGCGTTCCCCGCGCTGCATGGAGACCCGCATCGAATCGAACACGGCGTCCACGGCCGTCTCAGCCTTGACCTTGGTGATCTCGGCGGCCCTGGACACCTCGTTGACGATGTCGACTTTGATCATGCTTAGGTCACTCCTGTCAGCTGATAACTACTATAGGGAGAGTAATTTACGCTGTCAAGGCATCTGCTAAGTTGACTTTTGCCGGCCTGTTTGACGGCCTATTTGGCGCCGGACGCTGGCACCGCGGCGGCGTTGCGCAGGCTCTGCCGTAGCCCGATCAGGCGAAATGGCCAACACCGCCAGCTCCGTCGTCCTCGTGGGCCGCACGAACGTAGGGAAGTCCACGTTGTTCAATCGCATCACGGCGACGCGGCGCGCCATCGTCACGCCGGTTGCGGGCACGACCCGTGATGCGCAGGACAGGATGGTCGTCTGGCGCGATCGTTCGTTTCTGCTCACCGATACCGGAGGCCTCTTCGGAGCGAGCGACGATCCACTTCACGAGCTGGTGGTCGAGCGCGGCCAGCGCGCCGTCGCCGATGCCGACCTCGCCGTGTTCGTCGTGGACGGGCGCGAAGGGCTCGCGCCAGCCGACACTGAAATTGCTTCGATTCTGCGCCGCGCCAATCTGCCGGTCGTGATTGCGATCAACAAGATGGATGACCGGAGGAGCCTGGCGGGCGCCATGGAGTTCTATCGCCTGGGCTTCGAGCCGGTGATTGAGATTTCCGCCGAGCATGGCACGGGCGTGGAGGAGTTGCTCGAGGCGATCGATGCCCTGCTGCCGCCGGAGGGCTCGACGGCGCGCGTCGTGCGCGAGCCGGATCTCGACGTGGCCGTCGTTGGCCGGCCGAACGTCGGCAAGTCCTCGCTGGTCAACCAGCTTCTCCGCGAGGAGCGCATGATCGTGAGCGATGTGCCGGGGACGACGCGCGACGCCGTGGACGGCGTGGTTGGCTGGCATCGCCTCGAATTCCGCATCGTCGATACGGCGGGCATCCGGCGTCCGGGACGCGTGGCGCGCGGCGGGCATGTGGAGGCGGTCAGCGTGATTGCGGCGCGGCGGGCCATCGAGCGGGCGGATGTCGTCGCACTGGTCATCGATGCATCTGCTGGTCCCGTCGAGCAGGATGCCGCCATAGCCGGAGCTGCCGACAAGGCTGGTCGCGGCATCATCATCGTCGCGAACAAGTGGGATCTGGTAAAGGAGCGCGGTGTCGGGTTTGCGAAGGAATTCGACGAACAGGTGCGCGACGCGTTGAAGTTTCTCGACTATGCCCCAATCGTACACCTCTCGGCGCTGACGGGCGCACGAGTACCGAAGCTGCTCGAGACGATCGACCGGGTCGCCCGGTCGCGCACACGGCGAGTGGCGACGGCCGAGCTGAACAAGTTCATCCAGACCGTCAGCGCGAAGCATCCGCCGGCGATCCAGGGGCGCCGGGCCGTGCGCATCCTCTATGCCGCCCAGACGACCGTTGCCCCGCCGACATTCGTGTTGTTCACGAACATCGCCGCGAAGCTCCATTTCTCGTACGAACGATTTCTCATGAACCGTTTGCGCGAATCGTTCGGCTTCGAAGGCACGCCGATTCGGCTGCAGATCCGTCCGCGCTCGCGACGCAAGTAGCGCGGGCACGTGTCACGGCGGGCTGCGCAGCGGGTGAGGCTCGGCGAGGCTCATCCAGGTGCTCAGAGGGCGCCCGCTGCGGGGATCGGCGCGGCACGCGTGCTATACTCCCAGCGCCGGAAGCATGTCCCCCACAGGAATCAAGCAGCTCCCGTTCGAAGCTCGGCCGGACGCTGTCGCGTCTCCCGCGATTCCGAACCGGTCGCTCTTCAAGGCCTCGGAGGTCTGTGAAATCGCGCGCCTCCAGCCGTATATCCTGCGATCGTGGGAAGCCGAGTTCATCAGTCTCGGCGTGTCGCGCACGCCGGGCAGCCCGCGGGTGTATCGACGGGCGGATGTCGAGCGCGTCTTCGAGATCAAACGGTTGCTCTTCGAGGAAGGACTGACGCTGGCGGGCGTTCGCCGCCGGCTCGAGGAGGAACCTGCACCTGTCGAGGGTCCGCCCATCGAAGCGCTGCTCGGGTCGAACGCGCGCGAGCGGCTTGGCGAGGTGAAGCGCGGGCTCCGGGCACTGCTCGAACTCTTGTCGAGAGATGCCCCGGCTGGGAACGGCCACGCGTCGTCAGCCGCTACGGCTCGCGCAACCAAGGCTGCTGCGCGTCCCTCGTCGTCGTCCCGCAGTTCACGACCCGCGAAGAGATCGGCTCCCACCGCGCGCGCCAGGACGTCGAAGCGAAGGTAGCCGCTTCGCTCGCCAGCGCGTCGCCGTGATATCGTGATGGTCAGCGTCGGGATGTAGCGCAGCCTGGTAGCGCACTTGACTGGGGGTCAAGGGGCCGTGGGTTCAAATCCCGCCATCCCGACCAATCTTGATTCGCGGTCCCACAATTGACGGGTACTCTCTTCCTCCACGAGCGCGAGCCGCTTACTTGACCGCGTCCACCTTGAAGGTACGCTCCCCAACGGGCTTGCCGTCGATGAACGCCTCCACCTTGTAATCGCCCGGAGGAAAGCCACCGGAGTTGGCCAGGTGGAACTCCGTGGCGCGCGGCTCGCGGTAGGACACGTTCTTCTCGGGCTCGCCGACGAGGCCGCCCTGATAGGTCCACCGCACCTTGATAACCCCCGCGCCCGCCGCCTTGGTCAGCACCGCGACGTAGATCGTGTCGGTCGGCTTGAAGGTCGTGGTGTGGAGTCCGACGCTCCCGTCCGGATTGATGGACCGGCCAACCTGAATCGTTTCGAGCTCCAGCGGCGCCGCAGGTGCGCAGGCACTTGCCACGCCGAGCGACAACACCAGCACAACGCTCCGGATAGTCACCAAGCCCTCGCGTCGTATGGAATCCGGCGATGCACCCCATCGCGAACTGCGACCTGCGGCAGCGTGCGTGTCCGGTGACATCACGCTGGAGAATTGAACCGCGCGATGAGGAGCGTGATGTTGTCCCGTCCGCCGCTCTCGTTGGCCTGTGCGAGCAATTGTTTGCACGCAACCTCGGGACCTGGCGCCGCAGCCAGCGTGGCGGCAATCGCGTCGTTCGTGAGCATTTCCGTCAAACCATCGGAACAGAGCAGCAGCTGATCGCCGGCACGCACGTCCAGGACGTGCGTTTCGACGTCGACGCCGGTGCTCTCGCCCCCGACGACATTGGTGATGACATGACGCAGGGGGTGCCCCGCCACCTGCTCAGGCCGGAGGTTTCCGGTCCGAACCAGCTCCGCCGTCACGGTGTGATCCTCGGTCAGTTGATGGAGCGTGTCGTTCCGATACAGGTACGCACGGCTGTCCCCTACGTGCACGATGCACAGGTGCGTGCCGAGGTGATAGGCGAGAGTCACGGTCGTACCCATGCCGCTCAACTCGGGATGCTCGGTCGCCTCGCCCACCACACGCGCATCGGCATGGCGGAGAGCGGCCTGAAATTGTGCCAGCACGTTCTTCGATTCGGATTCACGAGTGTCCAGGGCGTTCAAGGCAAAGTTCTCAACCGCGGCAACCGCCAGAGCGCTCGCGCGCTCGCCAGCAGCCTGACCGCCCATGCCGTCCGCCACGATGAAAAGATGCGCGCGCCCGTCGCCAGTCTGCGCTTCGGGTTCGGGCAGGCTGGTCTGCCAGAGCCGCATGGTCTTGGCGAGCTCGGCGATGAGAAATTGGTCTTCGTTGCAAGAGCGCACGCGCCCCGTGTCGGTGATGCCAAAGGCTTCAACCCGCAAGGGATCGCGTCGAGGTAGAGGCTGGACGTTCGGAATGGTCACCTGAGTCGGGACCAGCAGTCCAGCGTCGGCGCCGGGCTGTTCCAAGGTCGCATGTGGTATCGCCATGACGCCAACCCCCAAGGTTTTCACCCGCGCCGACCGTGGAGCGGCCGCCACGCGCCCAAATCCTGGCAGACCCCGCGGCTCTGCAGAGGGCGCCATTCAAGTTGCGTACCACGCAGCCGGGCGTTTCCTGATGAGGCGACTTTCGTTCCAGGGCCGTCTTACGGCCATTTTTAGATGGTCTATGGTGAAGCGACCCGTCTCGTGTCGGAGGACACCAACGGCGTTGTATTCGAGATGTACAGCTGGCGGATCGAATGGGTGTTCGAAGGAATCAAGAAAATCGACGTGTCATTTGAAAACGAACGCCGTCGTGAAGAGCACCTGCCTCGGACGGCCGGGATCGGCCGTGTCGCCGTCGCTGTTCCAGTAGTACTCCTCGTCGAAGAGATTGTGCCCCGAGAGCGTGAGCCGGACCGGACCCCGGCGCCACGAGACGGCCGCGTCCACGAGCGCGTAAGGATCGAGCTCGAACGTGTTTGACCGATTCGTCTGAACGTCGCCGACGTGCTTCACGCTGAAGGTGGCGTCAACCGAGTCGGTCGCCCTGAACGTCGCTCCCCAATTCACGATGTGATCGGGCGACATGGGCAAGCGGTGGCCCGTGAGATCCGTATCGCCGTCCTCGGTCTCGATGACGAAGTCTCCAAACCGGTTGCGGTAGAAGGAGGCGTTCAGATACAGGGACACTCTCGGCGTGACCGTGAAGCCGACGCCAGTCTCCACCCCCTTGTACCGCAACTCGCCCGCATTGGTCGGCACGAAGAACGGCCCCTGCCGGGTCGAGAGCACCACGCCGTCTTCCGTCATCCAGAAATAGGTTGCCTCGAAGGAGACGCGCCCGTGCAGCAGCCCGCCCTTCACGCCGGCCTCGTAGTTGACGATCTCCTCGGGCTGGAGATTGAGCGGCACTTCGTCGGGAATGAGCGAGCTGGGTCGGCGCGGCGGCAGGAACGACTGCGAGTAGGCACCGTATATGTTCAACGCGGAGCCCGACTGGCTGCCGTCGCTGAGGAGCCGGAACGTGGCGCTGAGCTTTGGTGAGAACGCGTCGAATGAGTCCTCGATGGTCGCGCCACCGTTGCGCGAGTTGTCGAGATCGAGCCGGTCGTAGCGCCCGCCCATGGCCAGCACCAGACGCGAGGTGGGCTCGACAATCCACTGGCCGAAAATGCCGGTCACGCCCAGGTGGTACTCGCGGTTGCCGACGTCGTGCTGCCACTCGCTGCGCGGCGGGATGACGGGGTTGAGATAGTTGATCGTGAAGCCGAAGAGATCGGGATCGTTGTAGATGAAATCGCTGAAGAGCGAGCCGCCCGTCCATTCGTACGAGCCTCCGATCAGTAACAGACTCTTCATCGGGAGCGACGGCGTCAGCTCGAATCGCACCTCCTGATAGAGGATGTCCTCGTCGAGCTGCTGGCTGAACGGGTACATCGACAGAGTATTGGCCTCGAGATCGTACGGCGACCCGATGAAGTCGCCATCGTCGATGAACTTGTGCTGGACGTTCCGGTAGCCGAACAGGGCGACCATGCGCGTCCATGACGCGAGCCAGCGCGTGTAGTTCGCGGTCAGACGCGCTTCGTCCTGATGATAGTTGGGCCCGGGAATATTGAGATTCGTGAACCGATCAAAACCCGGCTCCAGCTCGTGGAGCAGGCGACCCTCCACGACGGGCTCATTCGTCGGCGTACTGTTGTCGGAGTCCGCGTAGTTCATGCTCACGCTGCCGAACGACCGGTTGTCGGGAGCGAAAGTGACCTTGCCGAACAGCGCCCAGAGGTTGGTTTCGAAATCATCGCTGGTCTTATCGACGAAGTATCCACCGCCTCGCTCCGTCGTGGCCGACACGTAATAGCCGCCCCAGGGTGCGAGTGGACCCGAGGCTTTCGCGATCCCTTTGACCATCTCCAGCTCGCCGCCCGTGAATTCGCCGGCGAACTGGTGGTCCGAGGTGGGGTCCTCGGTCCGAACGTTGATCGCGCCGCCAATCGCCGTGCGACCGTAGAGCGCAGAGTTGGGCCCTCGAACCACCTCGATGCTGCCTGCATCCGTGATGGGCAGCGCGACGACACGAGCGCCATTGTTCGAGAGGGTTTGTGGCACGCCGTCGATCAACAACAGCGTGTTGGTGAACTCCGGATCGCCGCGCGGCAGGCCACGAAGCGTCACCGATTCGAAAATCCCGAGCTGTGTGCTGACGAGCGCTCCGGGGACCCGGGAGACGGCCTGCGTCAGCGTCTGGTCGCCCCGGCTGTCGATGGTGGCGCGCTCGACCACGTCGGCCTGTGCGGCGATGTCGCCGATTTGTTCGGCCGTCTTGCGGGCCGTCACCTGCACGCGCTCCATGTAGTTGGGCGTGAGCTCGAGTTCGACGGTAATAGACGTCGTTTCACCGGCGAGCACCGTGACGGCCGGAACGGGCATGTCGAGGAAGCCTGTTGCCTTGACCACCAGTACCGTGGCGCCCGGCGTCACATCGCTGATTCGGAACCGGCCGATGGCGTTCGTGGTTGTTGAGACACCGCTGCCTTCAACGGACACGACCGCGCCCTCGACGGCCCGGCCGGACTCACGGCCGACGACGACGCCTTCGATGGCGGATGCCGTCGCGGTCTGGGCGCCGAGGGGATCGACGCGGCTCACGAGGTGCAGCGATATCAACGCGATCACAAATCCCACCCGCCGCAGTCGTCCAGCCGTGGTCGTCACGCACCCATCCATCGTGTGTTCCATTGTCGAGTCCAAAGAACCGCATCGATCCGCGTCAAGGTACATGGACCGGGGCCTGTCGAGCACCTGAAGAGTTTCTGACGAATTCGTCAGGCGAAATCTCCGGGTTCCGAGGCGAGAGTCCAGCTACCATCAGCACCGGCGGCTGATCAAGGAGGTGTTGGATGACAATTCGCCAGTTCGTTTCAGCGATCGGCATCTCGGCCGGGCTTGCTTCCTTGCTGCTGGCTCAAACCACCGATGCGCAGGCGCCGACCAAGGGAACGGTGCCGGCAGCGGCAGAGAGAGTGCACGGCAATCTCGTGCAGGTGATGCGGGGCATCCTCTTTCCGAATTCCAACGTCATCTTTTTCGCTCAAACACAGGATCCCACCGCCGTGAAACCTGAAGACGATCCCTCGATGGCGACCAATCCACTCGCCAGCGTTTACGGCGGGTGGCAGGCCGTCGAGAACAGTGGCGTGGCGCTGGCGGAGGCTGCAAATCTCCTGACCCTCTCCGGGAGGGTCTGCTCGAACGGCCGGCCCGTACCCGTCGACAACCCCGATTGGAGAACCTACGTTCAAGAGCTTCGGGACGCCGGAATGGCGGCCTACAAGGCCGGGCAGTCCAAGAATCAGGATGCCGTACTCGAAGCGAGCGACAAGGTCGCGACCGCCTGCGCGAATTGCCATGATGTCTACAGGGAGAAGACGGCGGCGCGAGGCGGACCCGCGAATCGATGTGTGAAGTGAGCTCCCGCGATTCGGAGGTCGCATGCTGGACGGCCTAGTCCCTCCGCTAATCGTCATTTCGCTCGCGCTGCTGTTGATTGGAGCGCGAAGGTGGCTCGGGCGCACCCATTATCGAGGGCTGCCGGCGAGCGACATCGCCATCGCCATCGTCATCGCGGGCGCGGCGGCAGCCCTCGAGCTCGAGATGGGTCGTCCGATGGCCTATCAACACGGCCCGGTGCGGCTGTGGTCTGGCGACCCTCACAGCGACCAGAGCTCGCAGCAGATTGCCGATCCCTACACGCTGACGCACGTGGTCCATGGAGCCGCGTTCTACGGGCTGACAAGGCTGGCCTTGCCTTCAGCATCTGTCGGGCTGCGGGCGATTGTGGCGATCGCGCTCGAGGCCGCGTGGGAGGTGTACGAGAACACCGACACCGTTATCAACCGATACCGCACGGCGACAATCGCGCTCGGCTACTACGGCGATAGCGTCATCAATTCCCAGGCCGACATTGTCGCCTGTGCGCTCGGATTCCTTTTGGCCTGGCGTCTGCCGACGCGCGTGACGATTCTCGGGGTGCTGATCCTGGAGATAGCTCTGGCCCTGTGGATCCGCGACAATCTGACGCTGAACATCATCATGCTGCTGCACCCGTTCGAAGCCGTGAAACGCTGGCAGACGGGCGGGTAGCCGACCGTCGCGCCGACACGCCACCCTCAGCTATGCTGGGTGGCGTTACCTGCCAGGTATCCGGATCCATTCCGTATGGCGAAACCCACGTCAGCCGTTACCCGCACGACGGATCCGGTTCCCGTAGCCGTGAAAGGCTCGAAAGAGCTGCTCAATCGGTCCCAGGTGATTGCGAGCCCGGAGACCAGGCTCGAGTACCGCATCGAGCGGCTAATCGGCACCGGAGGCTTCGGGCAGGTCTACCTGGCGACGCGCCGCGGTCGCTCTTCGCGGGTTCCGCGTCGCGTCTGCATCAAGGTCAGCACGCACATCGACGGCTGGTTGCGCGAAGCGTATTTCGGACAGGTGCTCGATGAGCATCCACGCGCCATTCGCGTGTACGACATGTTCTCATTGGTCCGTGGCGACGGACGGGTGCTGTATTACCTGGCTATCGAATATGCGCCGAGCGGCGACCTCAGCGCGTTTCTGGCTCGCGGCGGACGGGGATGGACCGAATCGACGGCGCGACGAGAGATTGCCGGCATTCTGGACGTGCTCGGCAAGCTGCATCGCGGGCAGCTGCTTCACCGTGATCTCACCCCGCTGAACGTGTTCGTCTGCGACGGCCGGCGGCTGAAGCTCGGTGATTTCGGAATCGTCCGTCATCAGGGCGACCGCCGCGGCGTGACGGCGCACACGCTGAATCGATCGATGGTTCCGAGCGATCTGCTCGCCTCTGCGGCTCCGAAGTGGCAGACGCGCGACGACGTGTATCAGGTGGGCCAGCTCCTGGGCATGCTGGTCAAGGGTGATGCCCGTGCGCGAATCCGCCCGCACGAGGTGCGCCTGCTCGCGTGCAGCGATCAGTTGAAGGAAATCGTCTACCGGTGCATCGGGGAGCGGCGCAAGCGCTACGAGACGGCCGACGAGCTCATCGAGGCGCTGCGGCGGCCGCCGGCGCGGCTGACGGCCGGAATCATCCGCAGCCTGAAAGGGGTGCACCTCGCCTTTACCGGAATCCTCAGCCGGCCCCGGCGTGAGGCCATGCTCGCGGCGAAGCGTGCCGGCGCGGTCGTTCACGGCACGGCGTCGACGCAGACGACGGTCGTGGTTCGCGGGCGGCCCAATGCGCGCCAGGCCGCGGGTCGCGAGGCTGGCTTGAAGTTGATGGAAATCAAGCGCCTTCGCGAACAGGGACACGCCATCACGCTGCTGAACGAAACGCAGTTCTGGCGCCTGGCCCGCACCCGTTGATCGGCAGGAGCCCCCCAAGTCACCTCACCGGCGTCAGCCGGACGAGTGTCGTGACGCCGCTCTTGCTCTGGATCTGCAGCGCCTGCACATCGCCGGCCTCGGTCTGTTCCACCCGAACGTGCGTCGCCTGCTGGACACCGTGCGTGATGTGATCGTCGGCAGCCCGCGCCACCGAGACCCAAATCGTGTCCTGCTTCGCCTCGGTCGAGATGCCAACGAGCGGCAGGTTGTCGGCCTCCACCTGCGCCCCGACGTCACTCCCTAGTACCTCGATGCGAACGGGTGTGCCCATGTGCTCGCGACTGAACTCGTCGAGAAAATCTGACCAGTCGGCGTGGTTGATTTCGCGGGTCTCCATCAGAAGTTCCTCCCGACCCTCCGGTCTCGTGCTATGAACCTTGCGATTTTCGCCTGAAAGCGATGTTAAGCACGCTTGTGTCGGATCGGTCAATGTCCAGGGAGCCAGTCAACGGCCGGGCCGCCCAAGATGAAGGTTTGATGAAGGAAAAAGACGAATTCTAGACATTGAAAAGACATTATTTGACATGGCGGCGACGACGGCTTTTGAGTACTCTTGGAGCGCAGACGACTCCGTTGAACAGAGTGGTAGTGGGGAAAGTTCCGGTACCGGGCAGATCATGACTGTCGGGACAGCCGTTCATGTTTGCGGGTCGAACAGGAGAGTGGAGATGCTGAACAAGAGTAAGTGGGTGCTCGTCGTACTCGCGCTGGCGGCATTGGCCGTGGCGCCGCAGCTGGCTCAGGAAAAGGGCGGCGATGACGCGACCGGTCCGTACGACGTGGTGGCTGGCTGGCCGGAGAATCCCTGCGGTGAGGGTTACACGTTCGGCTCGACGGCTGGAATCTTCGCGGAGAATCCGAACAAGGTGTTCATTTTCCAGCGCGGATGCCTGCCGGCCCTCAAGGACGGCGGCGGCGTCGGTCAACCGGGAGATCTCGTGCCCGAGCGCAACGCGTCGGGTTTCGACATGTCGCGGAAGGAACCGGAGCGGCAGCCCCGATGGGACAACAACCTCTACATCGTGAATCGCGACGGCAAGAAGATCGGGTCCTGGGAGCAGCACAATCAGCGTTTCGTGCGGACCCACAAGGTGCTGATCAGCCCGTATGACGCCGAGAAGCACGTGTGGCTCGTGGACGACGGCGCGCATACCGTCATGAAGTTCACGAATGACGGCTCGAAGCTCGTGATGCAGCTCGGTGAGCACAAGGTGCCGGGCTACGACCCGACCCACTTCGCGCGTCCGACCGACATCGCGTGGCTGCCCGACGGCAGCTTCTTCGTGAGCGACGGTTACACGAACACGCGCGTCGCGAAGTTCGACAAGAACGGCAAGTACCTGTTGACGTTCGGCGAGAAGGGCACACCGCCCAACGAGAAGCGCCCGAGCTACATGAACACGGTGCACTCGATTGCGATCGACAACAATCGCCGGGTGTATGTGGCCGACCGCGCGAATTCGCGCATCCAGATCTTCGACGAGAACGGCAAATTCATCGAGATGTGGAACAACGTGCGGCGTCCGTACTACATCATGATGTCGAAGGACCAGCATCTGTGGGTCTCGGACGGCACCACGCAGAAGTTCACGAAGTTCAACCCCGCCGGGAAACTTCTCGCGTCGTGGGGCACGTTCGGCGGATTCCCGGGCGGCTTCTGGGGCGTGCACCAGTTCCATGTGGACACGGAGGGCAACCTCTATACGGCAGACGTGCACATCGGCCGGCCGCAGAAGTTCAAGCCGAAGGCGGGTGCGGATCCAGCAAGGCTGGTCGGCGTCGGACTCTACCCGATGTCTGGCGGCACGACGACGGCACGGTAGCGTCGAAGCTCGTTACCCAACCTTTGACGGGGCGGCGTTCAATCGCCGCCCCGTTTTTTTTGGCCCGATTTCTCCTCCGTCAGCTGTAATCCTTTTCGTCCCGCCGCCCGTAGACAGGGAGAAGCACAAAGAGGTCGATCATGGTCGCTCCCTGGCGCGTCTGCCTCTGTCTCGCCATGCTTGCCGCCGTCCTCGCGCCGGGAAACAGCTTGGCTCAGCAGTCGGGATCGGTCCGCGGCCGTGTGGTTGATCAAACAGGAGGGTCGCTTCCAGGCGTCACGGTCGAGCTGCAGCTGGACCAGGGCGACCCGATCGTCGCACTCACCGAGCCGGACGGGTCGTACCGGTTCGATAGCGTGCCACCCGGTTCCGGAAGTCTGCTCTTCCGGATGTTCAGCTTCGCGCCCGTTCGCCGTGAGATCACGGTCGTCGCCGGACAGAGTGCCGCGGTAGATATCACGCTCGCGCTCTCGCTCAGTGCGGATGTGACGGTGACGGGAACCCGCACGTTTCGCAATCTGGCCGACCTGCCGGATCCGGCCGCGAACCTGATGGGCGTGGCTGTCGCGGCGAGCCAGGGCGCGATCACGGCACGCCAGCTCGAGGGACGTCCCATCATGCGGGCCGCCGAAGTGCTCGAGACCGTTCCCGGTCTCGTCATCAGCCAGCACAGCGGCGAGGGAAAGGCCAACCAGTACTACCTGCGGGGCTTCAATCTCGATCACGGCACCGATTTCTCGGCGACGGTTGCCGGTGTTCCGGTCAACATGCCCACGCATGGGCACGGGCACGGGTATGCGGACGCGAATTTCCTGATTCCCGAGCTGGTGAGCGGCGTTCAGTTCCGCAAGGGGCCTTACTACGCCGAGGACGGGGATTTCTCGGCTGCGGGCTCTGCCAACATCAACTACGTGTCGACGCTCGATCGTCCGATCTTGCGGGTGAGCGGAGGAGAGGATGGCTGGGCGCGTGTGCTGGCCGTGGCCTCTCCTGCCGTCGGCGACGGTCATCTCCTGGCGGCCTTCGAGTTCGACCAGAACGACGGGCCCTGGACACTGCCCGAGAATTTTCGCCGTGTGAACGGCGTGCTCCGGTACTCCCGCGGTGACGCCGCCAACAACGTGTCGGCCACCGCCGTCGGTTACAGCAGCACGTGGGATTCGACCGATCAAGTGCCGGCTCGGAGCCTCGCGACAGGGCAGGTGTCGCGCTTCGGCAATATCGATCCCAGCGATGGCGGCCGTACCCATCGCTTCAGCCTGTCAGCAGACGTCCAACGTGGCGCAGCATCGGCGACGACGCGCGCCAGCGCGTTCGTCATGAGCTACGGGCTCAACCTGTTCTCCAACTTCACATATTTTCTGGACAACCCCGTCGATGGCGACCAATTCGAGCAGGCGGACGAGCGCATCGTCTTGGGCGGCCGCGTCACGCATCGTCGTCTTGGGCGTTTCGCGAGGTTTCGAGTCGAGAACGCCGTTGGCATCCAGGTGCGCGACGACACCATCGGCACGGTCGGGCTGTACCACACGCGCGAGCGCGAGCGGCTGTCGACGGTTCGCGAAGACCGTGTGGACCAGACGTCGCTGGGTGTCTTCGCGCAGTCCGAGATCGAGTGGCTGCCGCAATTTCGCACGACCGTCGGCCTTCGAGGCGACCTGTTTCGCTTCGACGTCGCGAGCAACGTGCCGGCAAACAGCGGCTCCGAGTCGGACGGACTCGTCAGTCCCAAGTTCTCTGCGGTGATAGGCCCCTGGGCCGGCACCGAGTTCTACGTCAACGCGGGCCTCGGGTTTCACAGCAACGACGCGCGCGGCGCGACCATCCGTGTCGATCCGGTCAGCGGCGAATCCGCCGAGCGCGTCACGCCGCTCGTGCGCGCACGCGGAGCCGAATTCGGACTGCGAACGGTCCGGATCCGGGGCCTGCAGTCCACTGCCACGGTGTGGATGCTGGGCATCGACTCGGAGCTGCTGTTCGTAGGCGATGCGGGGACGACAGAAGCCAGCCGTCCGAGCCGGCGCTACGGCGTCGAGTGGACCAGCTACGCGCGCCTCGCACCCTGGCTCACCGTGGACTTCGACGTGTCCTTGTCGCACAGCAGGTTCACGGACCTCGATCCTGCCAGCAATCGAATTCCGGGTGCGGTCGAGCAGGTCGTGTCGGGTGGCGTGACCGTCGAGCCTCTTCGCCACCTGTTCGGGGGACTCCGCCTGCGCTATTTCGGACCGCGGCCGCTCATCGAGGACAACAGCGTCCGCTCGGAATCGACGTCGCTGGTCAACGCCGCGCTCGGCTACCACTTCTCGAACCGCGTGCGGCTCGTCGCGGAGATCTTCAATCTGTTCGACGCCAAGGACAGCGACGTCGACTATTTCTATCGTTCACGTCTGCCGGGCGAGCCAGCCGAGGGAGTCGACGACATCCATCTGCACCCGGTGCTGCCGCGAAGCGTCAGAGTCAACCTGCAGTTCGAGCTCTGAATTCGACGTGGACTGATGGAGGACTACCAGTCCGGCCACGACTTGACCCAACCCGCAGAGAACGTCGTCCGGCCGTCGGTCACCGAATGCGCGACATCCGCACGGATCTCGGTGCCATAACCGGCCGCCGCCAGCCTGATGCCCGCTCCGACGTCCACGAGAAACGGCGACGAGCCGCCGTCGGGTCGTGCCCATGCCTTCGCGCTATCGATGAAGACCGCGCCGCCGAGTCGAACGAGGCGCTTCGCCGGCCGCCATGTCTGGGCTTCAGCCGTGAGGTACACGAGCTTGCGGCCGAACGCTTCGCCCTGGACGACTCCGTCATGGAGGAGCGGGTGGGCTCGGAGCGGGACCGACCGCGTATGACCGGACCCTGCGCCGGGCCAGACGCCCAGAGGCGCCTCGCGGCTGGCGAGCTGGACACCTGCGCGGCCGAAAGCCTGAAAGGTCATCGCCTCGTGGGTCGAGGTGCGCCAGGCCGTGTCGAGGGCCGCGTGCGAAAACCGCGAGCCGGATAACCACCACTCGCCGTCCAGCCTGACGGCGCCGCGGTCGCCCAGCAAACGGAGCTCGGGTCCGCCGCCGACCGAATAGGCAAGGCCGTGACCGCTCCAACGGTCGAGTGCGACTCGCCCGGCGAGCCGCACCGAGGGGTGAATCCAGTCGTCCATCCTCAGCGCGCCGCGCGAGCGTTCTTCACGCACAATCCCAGACCCGCCGTACGCCTGCCGATCCCACAACGCGTCCACCGTCCAGGTGCCCGGCAACCCGGAGGGGTGCGGCACACTTACTTCCAGCATGGCGCGCGGCCGTTCGTGCGCCCAGCGCCACCTGCCGATCCAGACCTCGCCAGTCCCGAGCGGACTCGAGGCACGACCGATCAACTCGCGACCGAACGTGGCCTGGAGCGCGGTCGCGATCAACGATGTCGGCGAGCGGTCGAACAATGGCCGTTCGACCACGGCGGCGCGAAGATTCGCCGAGCCTCCGCCGGTGGGCCGGTACTCGAGCATGGCGGACTGGAGTGCGGGAAGCTCGTCGAGTCGTCGGCGTGCGAGCTGCAGGTTCCTGCGCGTCAGGAGTGAGCCGGGCTCGTGCGGGACGCCGTCAGCGATGCTGCGATACGGCAGTCGGATCAATCCATCGACTTCGAGCAGATCGATCCGCGGCTTGCCGAGGACGTTCCAGGCCGCCAGCGCACCGTCCGGGTCGCCTTCGAGGTAACGACTGGCTCCCAAGAGCTCCCACGCATGTTCGTCGTCCGGATCGAGTGCTACGGCACGTGCCGCTGCGGCTCGAGCTTCGGTCCACCGCTTCTGAAGCAGTCGCAACCCGGCGAGCTCACGCACGGGCGCCGGCTCGTTCGGGCAGCGCGCGATCGCGTGGCCGAGAGTCTGCTCTGCGTCGGCAAGCCGGCCTGCGCCAGCATCCTTGACGGCTTTCGACGTGAGCCCGTCGCACACGCCGGGCGAGCGTTCCGGATCCGCCGAATCGGGCGTTAGCCGTGCGGCCTCGTGCACCTCGGCGGCACTCTCGTGTGGGCGGGCCGCGAGGTCGCGATCGACACGGCTTTCGTCGCCAGGCAGCACCAGAAGGGCCCACCGTCCGCTCGCCATCCAGGCCCGGTCGAACGTCTCGAATGCCATGCGCCTGAATGGCGCGCGTGCCGGATCATGGAACACCACCCGATTGCCGAGCATGCCGACGATCACGACGTAGTGATAGCGCGATTGAGAGAGCTGCAGGAGCACGACCAGCGGTCGTCCGCGCTGGAGGTGGTGCTTGAGATCGACAATCGACCCACTGAAAGCGACGGACCGGTAACCGCGGACGATGGGCGCACGCGCCAGCGCCGCCGTGTCGATTCCGCCCTTCGCTTCGTCTGCAAGCGCCGTGAAGTCTTCGGCGTACACCCCTTGCGCGCCCCAATATCGCAACACCATAGCCAGCGCCGCGCCGCCGCACAGGCTCTCCGTTTGTGCCAGATAGGGAACGCGTGCCAGGAGGCTCACGTCCGCTGGTGCTGCAGGCGTTCGATCTGCCGCCCGATCAGACGCGCGCGCGTCGCGAGACGCGGCCGACAGTAGAACCGCGAGCAGAGCGCCGGCGGCCCCGGCTCGCCGTAATCCGTGCGTAGCGCGGGAACGTCGGTCGATTCGGTGGGCGTTGCGAGTCATGTCGTGCGACCGACCGCCGAAGACCGCGGTGGCCTGGCGCGGCATTCAGTCCACGGCCACCACGATCAGGATCACGACCAGCAGCGCAATGATGATGATGGTGGCCGAGATGGTGAACGTCTGGCCTCCCCGAAGGCCGTCCTGGACGGCACGAGACTGGGCCGCGAGCCTGGCAAGTTCTTCGCCCTGGAGGGCTTGGACCGCCCCTTCGGCGCGATCCAACGGGAGGCCCAGACCATGGGCGAGCTCTCGTACCGGGGGATTTGAAGCGTTTCGAGAACGACGGCGCGATCGGCACGCTGTTGGTCGTCCTGGGCGGATATCAGGTCCTGGATCTGCTGCTGGCCGGCGATGTGTCGCTCTTGCGCCACCAGTGAAGGCACGGCCCACAGGAAGGCGATGAAAGCGATCAGCGACGTGTGCATGCGCAAATGGGGCACAAGCGTCCTCCTGAGATGCGGCAGCACAGGATGGTCACAGTTCCCCGTGGTGCACACAGGCTGACCACCGGACAGAGGCGTACCGCCGTCTCGACGCACGTGTGCATGATGCATGCCCGGCGAGGTCTGTTGAGCTGGAAGGGTTGAAGGTGTTAGCGGCTGTGCGACTCGGCCGTTGATCGTGCGAAGCGGTAATGCTCGATCAGCGCGGACACTTCAACCGGATTTCGATCGTCGTGCCGGCGTTCCGTGCGGACGACCAGGGCGCGGCACAGGATCTGGATCGGTTCATTCGAACCCGAAAGTGGAAAACTCATCTCGATCCGAGTGCGTGGTTCGAGCGTTTCGGTGGCCGAGAATCGGATGCCGCTCCCGCTGATATTCACACTGACGCCCTCGCGCCACGTCGTGGCACCAACGGGGCGAAATCGTACTGGCAGCACCAGCGTGAACCGTGTCTGGCGGCGGCGGCGGTGGGGATCGACGCCCGACTCGGTGGCCAGGGGACTCACACGTCCGACGAGAGATTGGCGAGCGACGGCCTGCTCCTAACTGATGCCGAAGGGTCGATGCCGCCAGCCGTAGTGCCGAGGGGGATCTGAGCCGTTCGGGGGTCCAATCGTGGAGCATAGGGGGTGCTATGGTGCCGGGGGAATAGCCCAGCCGTGGGGGGCCGAAGCGGCAGAGGGACCACCCCCAAGCCTTCTTTGTTTGGTAATTCTCAATGCTGCAGGCGCGGTCGGCGGTCTCGTGGCTCCGAGCGGACTGGCTCAGCCCCGTGGCACAGAGGCTGAGCACCTGTCTTGTGTGCAGCGCCCGCCTACGCGGAGTCGACCAGGTGGTGGTGGACGGCGTAGAGCGCGAGCTCGAGTCGGTTCGACACTCCGAGCTTGTTGAAAATGTTGGTGACGTGGTGCTTGACCGTGTCCTCGCTGAGCGTCAACTTCTGGGCGATCTCCTTGTTCGTGTACCCCGAGACAATCTCCGTCAGCACTTCGAGCTCGCGCTTGGTCAGGCCGAACTTCTTGTGCTTGTCTGCCTTGGGCTCTGGCGCGAGCGTGCGCAACGTGTCGACGAGGTCGGCCACCGCCTCGCGTCCGACCCAGTACTGACCGTCCATCACGCAGCGAATGCTCTTGAAGAGCAGGCGCGTTGCGGTATCCTTCATGACCACGCCGCGTGCGCCCAGTTGGAGCGCCGTCACGATCTCGGGCTTCTCGATGGCGGCCGTGAGCAGAATCGCCCGGGTTGGATGGCCGGCATCGGCCAGCTCCTTGAGCGTGGCCAGTCCTGGCAGCTTGGGCATCGTGACATCGAGGAGCAGGACGTCGGGATGCAGCCGGTGGACGAGCGTGAGGGCTTCTTCGCCATCGGCAGCTTCGCCCACAATCTGAAAGCCCGGCTCGGCCTCGAGCAACTTTCGAAGGCCATCCCGGAAAATGGGATGGTCGTCCGCAATCAGAATGCGGATTGACGGCTCAGCCACGAAAGTCCCTTGGCAACGTAATCTCCATGCGGGCTCCCTGTCCGGGCGTAGATTCTATCGCGAGATCCCCTCCCAACGTGCGGACGCGCTCCTTGATCACGACGGGTCCCTTGCGCCGCTGGTCGAGCTCCGACTGCGTGAAACGGCCCTCGAACTTGAACCCCTGTCCATCGTCATCAATCACGAGCTTGAACACCCCTGTTTCTGCGGAGAATCTGACGACGACATGGGTAGCCCCGCTGTGCTTGCGGACGTTCACCAGAGCCTCCTGGACGATACGGGCGATTTCGCGGCTCACGCGGCCCGGAAGGGAGACCTCCGGGAGATCGGATACGAATTGCGCCGAAATGCCGGTATCGCGCTGAAACCGATCGACCAGATTCGCCAGGAAATCGAGCAATTCCTTGGGCCGCAGGTCCGGTGGACGCATTTGTTGCATCAATTCGCGAAGATTCAGAATCTCTTCACGGATCAGGTCCTGGATATGCGCGAGGTCGGCTTCGATCGAGGCCGGCGACGTAGTCAGCTTGCGCTGAAGGACGGATAGCTGCATCTCGATCCCGATCATCGACTGGATGACGCCGTCGTGCAGTTCGCGGGCCACGCGCGCCCGTTCGATGGCGCCTGCGCGCGACCGCAGGCGGCGAAAGAGATAAACGCCGTGAATCACCGGCGCCGCCTGCCGTACGAGCGTCTGGAGAAAATGCAGCCCCGAAGTCACGCTCGTGCCGGTCGCCGCGTCGGTGACGAACAACCGCCAGTGCCATTCGTCGCCGATCCGGGCCGAAATACATTCGAGTGTCTGAAACGGATAGCGCTCGCAGAACGCGGCTGGAATCCGCAGGGTCGCGTGGTCGAGCTGTCCCTGCTCGTCGAGGGTGAGGACTTCCGTGTCGGAATCCGGTCGGCCGACGCGTCCGGCATGCCATGAGAGTCGCGGTGCTTCGAAGAAATAGGTGTCCGCCTGGCTCAGTGGCACCTCGGCGGGTCGGCTGGAGCGGACGACACCCTCGGCGTCGCTCTGGGTTTCCCAGAGAAACACTTGAGCGCTGTTCAGGTCCTGGACGGCGAAGAAGCGTACGAGTGGCCCGGCAGGTATCGAGAATTTCCGTCGCCATGACTTCCATGGCGGCCCGAAGCCCGCGCTCGGCCTGGATCTTCGACATGATCGAGGCGACCGCCTCGACCTCAGCCCGCAGTTGCTTTTCGCTGCGGGCGAGATAGCCGAGCAACAGGCCGAAGATCATCAGATAGACCAGCTGCATGACCAGGCGGTTGACGTCGAACGGGCCTCGGAGGAGCGCCGGACCCGTACGCGCGGCGACGTTGGCGGCCAGGATGAACAGCAGGGTGGCCGCAGCCGTGGTGAGGAGAGTCTCCCAGAACTCCCAGCGATAGGCGGCGCTCAGAAGCACGAAGACATAGAACAGAAAGAACGGGCTGTTCGGACCCTGCGTGACCAGTGCGATGAGGGTGGCCCAGATCAGATCGACGGCATGAATGGCGACCTGAAGGGTCGTCGTGGGATGCCACCGCGTGCGCAGCGAGAGGAACAGCACGGCGCTGTATGACACGTAGATGGCGAGCAATCCGTTGGCGACGCTGATGAGATGCCGGGGTTGTGTGGCATCCACGTAGACGGCGATGAAGCCGGCCAGCCCGAGGAACAGTCGGGCCGAGGCAATGACCCGCTCGACCCGGCGTCTCTCCTCAGGGTCCGCGGAGACCCCGACCGACCGGAGCGATAGCATCGAATGACGAAGAGCCGATCGATTCAGAACGCGACCCCTTTCAACTGGTCCAATCGATCACACTGACGATGTCCGAGAAGTCGTCGGTCCACGTTCGGACATCGGGTCTGGACGTCAAGGGCACCCACTGCGAGCTCTGTCCAATCGCGCCGAGATCCTCGCGGTCTCTGGCGAGCACGACCCAGGTCGACGACAGTTTGCCCTCGAGCTCCTGCTGGCTGGACACCGTGTCGTCAGGCTCGATCACCGCGGCAATTCCCATTTCACGCACCAGGCTCGCCAGCACCGGCTCGAGGTCGAGATAGCGATTCGAGATGTGCACGGCAATCACACCGCCGGGACCGAGCTTCCGGAAGTACATGACGACGGCTTCGCGCGTGAGAAGGTGAACAGGGATGGCATCGGAGCTGAATGCGTCGAGAACGATGACATCGTGCGACGAGTCTGGCGAAGCCGCAAGTGACAACCGCGCGTCGCCGATGACGATGCGGAAGTCGCCAATGCAGTGGGTCAGGTAGCTGAAATATCGCGGCTCCCTGGCTATCCGTTCCATTGCTGGATTGACCTCGTAGAACATCCAGGTCTGACCCGGACGGGCGTAGGCCGCCAGCGCTGCGGTGCCGAGCCCGACGATTCCCACACGCGACTTGGCATGGCCGCCGACGAAGCTCTCGAAGAGCTGTCCGATCGGGCCGCTCGGATGGTAATACGAGGTGGGACGGCAGCGATGCTCCTCGGCCTTGAACTGGGAGCCGTGGTTCGTCGTCCCGTTGAGCAGCTTCATCTGCTGCCCTTCGTCGATCACCTGATGAATGCCGAAAAAGGTTCGTTCGGCGTGGATCACCTTTTCGGCGCTCGAAGGAATCCACGCTGAGCAGATGAAGATCGCCGCCAGACCGAGCGCCGACCGTCGCGCGCCTCTCGCAAAGACGAGCCAAGCCGCAAACGGCAGGGCGAAAATCTGGATGAATCCACGAAACGAGTCGGTGCCGACACCGCGTCTCTCCGCCATCGTCCCCAGAAGCCATACCAGGAGCCCAACCAACGCCGCGACGCTCACATCGAACAGCCAGTCGATGTGACGCCCCTTTCTCAATGACGGCTCCGTCGTCGTCTCGTCTCGAGCGTCGGCGACCGGCCTCGTCGGCCGAACGAGGCACGCCAGCACGAGCCCGAGAGGATACTCGGTCGCCGAGGTGAAAAGACAGCGGCGCAACGAGTGTGTTGAAGAGCCCGCCGAGCGCGCCACCGGCCGACATCCACAGGTAGAAATCAGTGAGATGTGCTGACGATGGCCGCGTCCGCGCGAGCTCGCCGTGGCAGACCATCGCGGCGATGAACAACGTCAGCAGATGAACGGGAATGACATTCGGAGACGGCATGGTGTCGCGGACGACCGCGAGCACGGACGGGATGATGGCGAGGGGCAGGATGGCCGAGAGCAGGCGATGGGGAAGGATCTCACGTCGCGCGAAAACGAGGACGAACGTCATCAGGTAAATGGCCAGCGGCACGACCCAGAGCAGCGGCACCGCGGCAATATCGGTGGTGATGAGCGTGTTCGTGCTGAGCATGAGGCTCGACGGTACGGCGGCCAGGGCGAGCCATCGAAGCCGTGTGGACCAGGAAATCGGTATCGCGCGAAGGGGGCTGCTCGCTCCCGCCGTCCGGCTGGTGGTCGCTGGCCATTCCCGAACGAATGAGGCACACACCAGGGTCAGGAGCACAAAGACGCCATATCCAATCGTCCACAACTGACGCTGGGTCGAGAGGCTGAGGCGCGGCTCGACGGCTAACGGATACGCCACAAGTGCAAGAAGACTTCCGGCGTTGCTCGCGGCATAGAGAAAGTACGGGTCGCGGGCACTCCAATGAGTCGTCGAGCCGAACCATCGCTGGAGGATGGGCGCACTGGTCGCAAGAGCGAAGAACGGCAGTCCGACCGAAACCATCAGCACGAGGCACAGCCAGGCAAACGGATGACGGTCGGGCGCCACGGGCACGAGGTTTCGAATCTGAACGGGCAACACGAGCAGGGGGAGCAGCAGCACGGTGGCATGAGTCCAGGCCAGGCGGCGCAGGCTCATTCGACGTGTCACGTGGGAATAGAGATATCCGCCGAGGAGGGCGAGCTGGAAGAAGACGATCGACGTGTTCCAGATCGCGGGTGTGCCCCCCAGCTGAGGCATGAGCATCTTCGCGAACATCGGCTGCACCAGAAACAGCAGCGCGGCGCTCAGCGACAGCGTGAGGGCAAACAGGGACAGCATCACGGTGACGCTCGGATGACCTCGACCTGATCGCCGGGGCGTATTTCCGAGCGATCGAGGTCATTGGCGGCCAGCTCGATCACGGCATCGGCGCGCCACTGAGCTCCGAGCCGCCCGTTCCGAACCCGGCGACCATCCCGCGGGTGTGGGAGCATCAGAACCTCGAAGTATATCTGCTGATATCGGCCGATCCGGGCCGGACCGGTCACACCGTTGAGCCTGCCTCTATAATGAGCGCCCGGATGGCCTCGCGAAGTGTGACGCGCCGGCTCGGTCAGCTCCTCGTCGGGAGTTTCCCTGGCCACACCCTGTCGCCAGAGCTGCGATCGCTCGCGCGCGAGTTCGATCTGGGGGGCATCATTTTCTTTGCGCGTAACGTGGAAGCCCCCGAGCAGGTCGCCGAAGTGGCGCGCGAGGCCCAGGAGCTTTCGCGTGAGCTTCCCTTGTGGGTCAGCGTTGACCAGGAGGGCGGCCGCGTCGCACGCTTGAAGCGGCCATTCACGGAATGGCCGCCGATGGCTGCGCTCGGCAGGAGCGGGGACGTGGAGCTGGCCCGGCGTTTTGCCGCGGCGCTCGCTGCCGAGCTGAAGGCCGTCGGGATTTCGCTCGACTTCGCGCCGGTGCTCGACGTCCTGACCAATCCGAAGAATCCCGCGATCGGGGATCGTGCGCTCGCGGATCAGGTCGATGTCGTCACCGAACTGGGAATCGCGATCCTCGAGACGCTGCAGGAGCAGGGCGTCGCGGCGTGCGTCAAGCACTTTCCCGGCCACGGCGATACCGGCGTGGACTCGCACGTGGACCTGCCTGTCGTCGAGCACGACCTCGAACGGCTCCGTGCGACCGAGCTCGTGCCGTTCCGGGCGGCCATAGCGGCCGGCGCGGCGGGCGTTCTCGTGTCACATGTCCTGACGGCTGCGCTCGATGAGCAGGCGCCCTCGTCGTTGTCGAAGAGAGTGGTGCAGGACCTGCTGCGGGACGAGATGGGTTTCGAGGGACTCATCTTCACCGACGACCTCGAGATGAAGGCCATCACGAACCGATACGATCTGGCAGATGCGTCGGTGAAGGCGATTGCTGCCGGGTGCGATCAGCTGCTCATCTGCCAGGGCAACGTGGCGGAGCAGGTCCGCGTGCTCGAGGCACTCGTGCACGCCGTGGAGGCGAACGCGCTGCCATCGACCAGAGTCGAAGACGCCCTGCGCCGCCAGCGCTTGGCGAAGGAGGCCTTCCTGCCGAGGACGAGACCGCCCGTGACCGCTGCATGGCGCACCGTCCTGGGCGCACCGCGTCATCAGGCCGTGGCCGAGGAGATCGCGAGGTTTCTCTAGGCCTGTCCGATGCAGAAACCTCGCGCCCTCCGATCAGGCGATCGCCTGGCAATCATCGCGCCAGCCAGCCCGTTCAACACTCAGGAATTCGAGGCGGGTCTCATCGAAGTTCGCGCGCTGGGCTTCGAGCCGGTGTTCGACGATTCAGTCTTCCAGCGGCTGGGGTATGTGGCCGGGACCGCCGCCCTCCGTGCCGAAGCATTTCTGCGGGCGTGGCAGGATCCGTCCATCGCCGGGCTGTTGGTGGTGCGAGGCGGGTACGGCAGCGTACAGATTCTCCCGCATCTCGAGGCCGAGGAGCTCCGGAAGACGCCGAAAGTCTTCGTCGGGTACAGCGACCTCACGTCGCTGCTGACCTTCTTGACCCTGCACTGCGGCATTGTGGCGTTTCATGGACCGACCGTCGCCGGCAGGCTGGACCGGGGCGAGCGCGGCTACGATCGCGACAGTTTCGTAAGGGCGTTGACCGAGGCGTTTCCCCTCGGCGAGCAGTCGTCGAACGGCATGCTGGCGGTACGCCCCGGCGAGGCTGCTGGTGTGCTCGTCGGCGGCACGCTGACCCAGATCGCGCTCTCGCTCGGGACGCCCTTCGCGTTCGATCCCCCGAAGGGCTCGGTGTTGTTCCTGGAAGAGGTGGGCGAGCGCCCGTACCGGCTGGATCGCATGCTGACACAGTTGAGGCTGGCGGGCATCCTCGGGCGCGCCAGCGCCATCGTGTTCGGAGAATTGCCGGGCTGCGATGAGCCAGGCGGCAGTTTGACCGCGCGCTCGGTCATTGGCGAGCTGTTCCGGGAGTTTCCCGGTCCCGTGCTCGTCGGATTTCCCTCGGGACACACGAATGGTCCGGCGCATACGCTGCCGCTCGGAGTCCGTGCCCGCGTGATCGCGGCGCCGACGCCTCGGTTGATTATCGAAGAGGCTGCCGTCGAGCCGTGATGCGCGTCCACCTGATTGGCATCTGTGGCACGGCCATGGCCACGCTGGCCGCTCTGCTCAAATCGCGCGGCTTCGACGTCTCAGGCTCGGATCAAGACGTCTATCCGCCCATGAGCGATTTCCTAGCCGGGCAGGGCATTGCCATTCTTCAGGGCTATCGCGCCGAACACGTGACGGGCCATCTCGACCTGGTGGTCGTCGGCAATGCCATCTCGCGGGGCAACCCGGAGCTCGAGACCGTGCTGGACCGGAAGCTTCGCTATTGCTCCCTGCCGGAGGCCGTGCGCGACTATTTTCTTCGCGACGCGCGTTCCATCGTCATCGCCGGCACGCATGGCAAAACCACGACGACCGCGCTGACGGGGTGGCTCCTGATCGACGCCGGCCGTGACCCGAGCGTGTTCATCGGTGGCATCGCTGCCAACTTGGGCCCGAACGGTGCGAGCTTCCGGGTTGGGTCGGGCGGCGACTTCGTCATCGAAGGTGACGAGTACGACTCGGCGTTCTTCGACAAGACCGCCAAGTTTCTGAAATACCTGCCCGATATCGCCGTGGTCAACAACATCGAGTTCGACCACGCCGACATCTACGGATCGCTCGACGAGATCAGGCTGGCGTTCCGCCGCCTCGTGCTGCTCGTGCCTCGCAGGGGGCTCCTGCTGCTCGGAGCCGACAGCCCGGATGCGGCGGCGCTGGCAACGTCGGCACTGAGCCGGGTGGAGACGTTCGGATTGAGCGAGCACGCCGACTGGCAGGGACACAACGTCCAGATCCAGGCCGACGGGACGAGGTTTGGCGTTCGCCGGCAAGGCAAGGCGTTCGGGACCTTCATGGTGCCGCTCGTTGGCGCCCACAACGTGCGGAATGCGCTGGCCGCCCTGGCGGTTGGTGCCGAGGCGGGATTGAGTGCCGAGCAAATGACGGGGGGTCTGCGACGATTTCGGGGCGTGAAACGCCGTCTGGAAGTGGTCGGCGAGATCCGCGGGATCACGGTGATCGACGACTTCGCGCATCACCCGACGGCCATCTCCGAAACGCTGGACGGGCTTCGACGAGCGCATCCCTCACGACGGATGTGGGCGATCTTCGAACCGCGATCGGCGTCATCGTGTCGTCGCGTGTTTCAGGGCGCGTTTGCGGGCGCGTTCGGGGCCGCTGATGAGGTCGTGATTGCCGCCGTCCATCGATCCACGCTGCCCGAGAGCGAGCGGTTGTCGCCCGTTGAATTGGTGCGCACGCTCCAGGCCTCGGGCCGACACGCCCGATTCATCTCCACCGTCGACGCCATCGTCGAGACGGTGGCCGGCGAGAGCCAGGAAGGCGATCTGGTGATCATCATGTCCAACGGCGGGTTTGGTGGAATCCATCGCAAGATGCTGACGGCGCTGGCGCATGGCTGAACCGCGTCTCGTGCTTTGCGGGGATTCGACACTCGTGCTCGAGCTCGACGAGGTCATCGACCCGGCCGTCAATGCCCGGGTCATTGCCATTGCCGGGTTGGCGAGACGCGCGGGCTGGACAGGTGTCCACGATGTCGTGCCGACGTTTCGCACCGTTGCCGTCGCTTTCGATCCCCTGCGTGCGGACGTGACGAGCATTGCCGCCGATTTGAAGCGGTTCGCGGCAATTGCGCCTCCTGACATCTTCGAGCGCCCTCCCACCGTGGTTCCGGTCTGCTACGGTGGAGAGTTCGGTCCCGAATCTCGAAACGCTCGCGACGAGGGCCGGATGTCCGGCCGAAGAGGTCATCGAGCGGCACCGCACACCGATCTATCGTGTCTACATGGTCGGGTTCGTGCCCGGCTTCGCCTACATGGGTATCGTCGATCCCGTCATCAGCGCGCCGCGCCATGCGAAGCCGCGCCTGCGCGTGCCCGCCGGTTCGGTAGGTATTGCAGGCAGGCAGACGGGCATCTATCCGATGGAGACGCCGGCCGGGTGGCAGATCATCGGACGGACCCCGCTCCGGCCATTCGACACGTCCCGCGAGCCGCCGTTTCTTTTCCAGGCGGGCGACTCGGTGCGTTTCGTGCCCATCGATCGCGCCGAGTTCGACCGCGCCGCGGGCTGAGGCGCCAGCTTCGGTCACAGCTTTCTCTGTAGTCACGCTCATGGCGATTCGAGTCATTTCTGGCGGACTGTTGACCACCGTGCAGGACCTCGGGCGATGGGGATTCCAGGCGAGCGGTGTGCCGCCGGCAGGTCCGATGGACCGCGTGAGCCATCGATGGGCCAACCGTCTGGTGGGCAATCCGGATGGCGCGGCAACCCTCGAAATCACATTGGAAGGACCGGAGCTGTTTTTCGACACGCCGGCGATTGTGGCCGTGTCGGGTGCGGAGTTCGCGCTGACGTTCGATGATCACGAAGTTCCGATGGGAACCCGGATAGACATGCCGCGAGGAGGACGCCTTCGATTCGGCGCGCGGACGGCGGGCGCGCGAGCCTATCTGGCCGTGGCTGGTGGCATCCTGATCCAGGAGGTGCTTGGCAGTCGCGCCACGCATCTCGTGAGCCGTCTGGGTGGTGTGGCAGGTCGTGCACTGATCGCGGGCGATGTTCTTCCAACCGTTGCGAATCCGGCAGCGGGCTCAACGCTCCGGCCAGGACCCGCACCGCTGTCGATACCAACGGGTGGCGCCACGCTTCGCGTCATGGCAGGATGCCACGGAGAACGCTTCGAACCCGCAGCGCAGGCCACCTTGACGGGCGGGCGGTACACCGTGAGCCTGCAGTCCAACCGCATGGCGTACCGGCTGGAAGGGCCGAGGCTCGAGCATCGAATGGCGAACGAGTTGATTTCCGATGCCGCGCCGATGGGTGCCCTTCAGGTGCCCGGGTCCGGCCTGCCCATGCTGCTCATGGCCGATCGCGCAACGACGGGCGGCTATCCGGTGATTGCGGTGGTGATTGCTGCGGACCTGGCGCTGGGCGGACAACTTGCGCCGGGTGACTGGGTCGAATTCGCTCTCTGCAGCCACGTGGAAGCGATGAGGGCACTCATCGCGCAGGAACGGGTGATGCTCAGGTCATGACCGCCCCGGCGCTCGTTCATGCGCTCGTTGGCGAGTTTGGTCGTGACCGGGTCCGCGTCGACGTGCCGCTCGCCCCGCTGACCACGTTCAAAGTTGGCGGACCCGCGGACATTCTCCTCGAGACGCGCAGCGCCGGAGAGCTGATCACTGCGCTTCGAATGGCGCATGAGGCAGGCGTGACTGTCACCCTGCTCGGCGGAGGCTCGAACGTGCTCGTCGGCGATCGTGGCGTCCGCGGCCTCGTCATCCGGTCCCGCTCGACGCATGTCGAGGCATGCGAACCCGGCCTGGTCCAGGCGGATGCCGGCGTGACCATCAACGGTCTCGTGCGGTGGCTGATCGTGCGCGGGCTTGCCGGGCTCGAGGCCTGGGCGGGAACACCTGGCACGGTGGGTGGGGCCATTCACGGGAACGCGCATTTTGGTGGCCGCCTCATCGCGGAACGCGTCGTGCGCGTCAGGGTCGCGGATTCGACGGGGGTCGCCCGCGATATCGATGCTGCCGACATGGAGTTCGGCTACGATCGCAGCCGCCTGCAGCGTCTTCGCGAGGCGCTGCTCTGGGCAGAGTTTCGGGTCGAGCCGGGTGACCCGGCGGCGCTCCGCCAGGTGGCACGCGAATCATTGGCGTTTCGCAAACGAACGCAGCCGCTCGAGAGCCGCAGCGCAGGATGCATCTTTCAGAATCCGAATCCCTCGTTCGATCCAGTCCCACCCGGCATTCCCGCCTCGGCCGGCGCGCTGGTCGATCGGGCGAGCTTGAAGGGGGCGTCAATTGGCCGCGCACGCGTCTCGACGACGCACGGCAACTTCATCGTGAACGAAGGCGGCGCGTCGGCCGCTGACGTCCGGGCGCTCATCGAACGATGCCGGACGCGCGTGCGCGAGCGTTTCGGCGTCGAGTTGCGGGATGAGATCGTGTATGTGGGGGAGTTCTAAGCGGCGATCGAGGCTCACCAGCTCATGTCCACACTGATTATCGAAGGCGGCCGCCAGCTCTCGGGGCGCATCGAGGTCGAAGGCAACAAGAATGCGGCCCTCCCGCTGATGGCGGCATGTCTCTTGAGCGAGGAGGAATCGACGCTCCGCAACGTGCCGCGGATTGGCGACGTCGACGTCATGGCCCGGCTTCTCGTCGCGGTCGGTGCGGAAGTCGAGGGCCTCGGCACGACGACGCTCCGCATTCGCTGCCGGCGCATCACCACGAGCGAACCCGATCGGGGGCTCGTCGGCAAGCTCCGCGGCTCGGTCCTGATACTCGGTCCGCTCCTGGCACGCTCGGGCCTCGCGCGCTTGCCGCCGCCCGGCGGCGACTTTCCGGCCCGCCGCACGATTACGACCCACCTCGATGCGCTGATGGCGATGGGAGCCAGACAGAACGAGGACCGATGGCACGCGCTCGATCTCGACGGCGGGTTTCGTGGCGCCTCCATCTATTTGGACGAGGCGTCCGTCACGGGAACCGAGACCGCGCTCCTGGCGGCTGCCACCGCGTCCGGCGAGACGGAGCTGCGTCACGCGGCGACGGAGCCCCACGTGGTCGAGCTCTGCGAGTTCCTGGACAAGATGGGCGCAGAGGTCAGCGGCGGCGGGACGTCGACCATCCGTATCCGGGGCACCGGACGTCTGCGCGGCGCCGATCACACACTGGCTGGCGACTATATCGAAGCAGGAAGCTGGGCGGTGGTCGCCGCTGTGACTGGCGGCGCGATTGATGTCGTTGGCGCGCGCGGAGCCGACGTCGAAGTGATCGCCGCGGTGCTCAAGCGCATGAACGTTCAGTGCTCGTTCGACGACACCCTCTTTCGCGTCGAGCCTTCCCGTGCGATTGCGGCCCGCCGCATCACCACCGGCTTGTGGCCGGGGTTTCCGAGCGATCTCGTCAGCCTCGTCACCGTGCTGGCGACGCAAGCCGACGGCCGTACGCTGGTCCACGACTGGATGTACGAGCTGCGGCTTTTCGCGCTCGAGCAGCTGAGCGGCATGGGCGCCGATCTCTTTCTCTGCGATCCCCACCGGATCATCGTCACCGGTCCCACTCCCTTACGCCCACGTCTGCTCGATAGTCGCGATCTGAGGTCGGGCATGGCACTGATCGCGGCGGCCCTGGCAACCGAAGGCGAGTCGCGTCTCTCGCCGCTCGAAACGGTGGAGAGAGGCTACGGTCGGCTGGTCGAGCGCCTGGTGGAGCTCGGCGCGCAGGTTGAGCGGTCGGAATGACCTTGCGCTCCCGCTCGTGTCACGGGTAGCGGCGGTGCTGGCTAATGCGGAGGTTCTGGCCTGGGTGGCAGAATGGGCCGCACCTCCGGCCGTTCTGCGGGATCGGGCGGCGACGCCTCCTGGGCGGGCGGCGGTTCCTCGCGAGGGGCGGCGGGGGGCATCGGTAGTTCAACGAGCGGCGACCCGGAATCGCGTTCCACCTTGAACGGCCTGAGATCGGCTTCGGTCAAATCGAGCACGCGGACGATGTGAGGCGTCAGGGTCAGAATGATGTCGGTTTCCTCGCGCTCGATCTTGGTGTGCGCGAACAGAGGGCCGATGATGGGCAAATCGCTCAAGCCCGGCACACCTTCGAGAGTGTGACGTTCGTCATCGCGGATGAGACCCGCCAGCAGGTTCGTCTCGCCGTCCTTCAGGCGAATCACCGTATTGATCTCGCGGTTTCCGAATGTCGGCAGACCGCCGAAGCCCGTACCCGAGATGCTGCTGACGGCCACTCTCAGCGTCAGGGTGACATCGTCGTCGTGATGCGTGCGGGGGGTGATGTCGATATTCACCCCGATGTTCTCGTAGTTGAACGAGGTAATGGGCTGCTGCGCGACGCCGCCGGTGGCGATGGGCGAGAAGATGGTGACGGGAACGGGAATGCGCTCGCCAAATCGGGCCTGAGCCCCCATGCCCTCCGATGTCCGCAGCTGCGGATTGGCCAGCGTGCGCGTGTTCTCGTCGCTCTTGAGCAGTCGATAGAAGAGCGACGGCAGATTGGTGAGCAGGATGTCGGACTGCGTCAGGTTGGTCAATCCCTCCAGCGTCAGATTCTGCGGATTGACGGAGACCTGCCCGGAGATTCCCGGCTGACCGGCTGAGGCGATCTGCAGCCCGTATTCCTTCAACCGGCTGCGACTCACCTCGAGCAGCTCCACATCGATGATCACTTCCGGGCGCGCCTTGTCGATGGCGCTGATGATGCGCGCCGCTGCGGCGATGCGTTCCGGCGTGTCCTTGATGGTGATGGCGTTGGTGGCGCTGATGGGAGAGATCCGCCGGAGATCCACGACGATGCGCAGCAGGTCGATGGTTTCCTTGATGTCGGCGTTGCTCAGGTAGAAGGTGCGAACAACTTCTTCCTCGTACTCGCGGCGCTTGGCGGGCGTATCGGGAATGATCGTGATGGTGCGCGGCGCCGTCACACGGTAGAACGTCCGTGTGCTGGCAGAAAGCGCCGAGAGTGCCTGCTCGAGGGTCGCGTCTCTGAGCTCGATTGTGACCGGCGTCTCGCGAAAACCTGCGTCGAACGCGACGTTGATGTTGGCCAATCGCGCAAGCGCGATGAAGACGTCGCGACTGCTCGCGTCGCGGAAAATCACCGACTCTGGCATCGTGGCGTCGCGTGGCAGCTCGAGCCCCGGCGGCAGCACGTCGCGCAGCCTGTCGGTCAAGGTCTGCAGCTCGGTCTTGCCTTCGCGCGCGACGGCAATCTTGGACCGCAGCTGGTTTCGAGTTTCGCGCAGCTCCTGATCGACGGCGCCGCTCCCGGGATTGAGCTCCGCGGCGATCTGGTATTCGATCAGCGCAGATTCCAGGTTACCCAACGCCGCGAACCGGCGTCCCTGGTTGAAGTGATCCTGTGCGGCCCGCAGCTTGGCCCGGTCGAGCGCGAGCCGCGCGTCGGTGTTGTCCGGATCGTCGCGCAGGACCTTCGTGTACTCGACCACTGCGGCATCGTAGTCCTGCCGTTGTTCAGCCTGCCGGGCGCTTCGCATCGAGGCTGTCGAGGCGCAGCCGGCCATCGACAGGACCACCACGACGGCGCAGCAGGCGGCGAACATTTGCCGACCCCGCGCCGGTTGCCTACGCCGAAGCTCAGGAAGAGGGCCCATCGGTGATGACATCCACACCACGCGGGACGGTAAAGGCGAATAGCTTATCGGACAAGCCGAGGTTTTCCTTCAGGTTGGTGAACTCGAAGCGCGAACGCCCGCCCTGCGCATCGACCGTTTCGAGCACGCGGATCCGAAGCGCGTCATCGACAGCGACCGTAATCGAGGCGTACTCCCGCTCCTTCTGCCGCGGCACGAACGTCAGTACCCACGCATCCTGGGACGAGCCGTCCAGCTTGCCGTAACTCGCCGTGAAGTCTCGGTACGAGATTCCCCTTACCGGCCAGGAACAGTGCCGGCGATGTCGCCTGGCTGTCGGGGGGCAGCGTGGTCACGACGACCTGTCGATCGGCCGGCACGTACGAATACATCTTGACGCCGTCCGAGACGAACAGCTTGTCCTCTGGCGCTTCGTACGTCCATCGCATCTTGCCGGGCTTCTTGATGAGCACCTTGCCCCGCTCGGTCGCCTTCCGCCGAAGGACGCCTCCCTGGTAGGTGTGTACGAAGTCGGCCGAGAAGTCACGGATGCCGTCGTATCGCTGCTGAAGCGCACGGGCCAGATCGTCGGCCGGCGGGCGTGGACGTTCGTCGGGAACGGGAACCTGCCCGGCAGCGATGAGCATCATCGCAAGGACGGTTCTGAAACCCATGAGTTGACGATAGCACAGCCATATCGGGAATGCTGGACTCCGGGCGGCGCACCCGGGACCAAGCTCTACCCATGTACGGGCGCTGCGCTGACGGTCACCCTGCCCGCTAGCGGATCATGAAACGGACTTGAGGCTGGAAGATGTTCCCCGCGTAGATCTGTCCGGTCACCGATCCATCCGGCGCGAGTGTCACCAGGCTGAGTCCCCGTTCCGCGATCAGCGCGTGGCGGCGATTGACGATCACGTGGGCGAACCCGGCGCGGCGGATGGTGTCGGTGGAAAGCCACGATTCCATGCGCACGTCGACGACCAGCCCGGACACTCGGTGCCGCACGCGAAATGGACGGTACGAGGCCTGCACGAGCGTGGGCAGCTCGCCCGAGACGCCGACGACTGCCAGGTAGTCGCCCTCGGGCACGGCGTCTATCGCGCTTCCGCTCAAATGTCTCACGATGGTGTCGAGCTCGTGCGCGTCCAGGAACGAGTCGCGTGTCGGCCGGAGCCGAGTGAGCGCGTAGATCGTCCCACGCGGAATCGCAACAACCGACGCGGTGAGCTCTGGGGGGTCGACCCGGGTGTCGGGAGTGACGGTGTAGCGTGTCCCAAAGGCCGCGAGCAATCGTGCCGCGGATCCCTCGGAGAGCACCACGTCGCGCCCGCTGGCGCGATTGTCGTGAATGATGAACGGGGCTTGAAGCAGGTGTTCGGCCAGGCGGAAATACGACAGGCCCGGCTTCTGGTGCTGCGAATAGAACGCCAGGCCATTCTGCAGCTGCCAGTTCAGGTCGGCCGCGAAAATGTCATTGACGCCGTCGAGGCCGTCCGTCAATTGGTCCAGGGCGAGCTCGGGTCTGACGTCCGCGCTGCGATCGACGGCCGGATAGGTGTCCCAGACACGCCAGACGGGGTAGGCGACGAGACATGCCAGGATCAGGGCGGTCACGGGCTGTGAATGCGACGGTACCGCTCGTCCGGCCGCACGCGCGATCGCGACAACCCCGCACGCGGCCAGCAGTACCAGCATCAGATGTGATGGAAGGAAGAAGACATGGACGTCGCCGACGTTGTAGCCGAATGCGAAGGCTGCCGTCACGAGATATCCGCCGATGAGGAGCGCCGCGGGAGCGGCGGATCCGAGCGTCGCCGCCCCGACGAAGGCGAGCAGCACGCCGGCGAGTCCTGTCTGTTGGCGCAGATCGAACCACCACATCGCGAAGCGGTCGGCGATGGCAGCTCTCGGAACGCCCAGCACCATCGATTCGCGCCAGTCACTCTTCGTGACGTCGAACCAGAGCATCCGAAGCCCCTCTGCCAGATCGGCCGGAGGATTGGCGGCCGGCCCACAGAGACCGGAACATCGTCCAATACTGCAGCGACCCGGCGGCGGCCACCAGCAGCGCGAGCGCCAACGCTCTGAGGCCCACTACCGAGCGAAGGTTCGTGCGGGCGGCGAGCACGAGAAACAGGAAGAACGGCGGCGCCAGCAGAATCATCGAGAGATGGTGGCCCAGGGAAAGTGCGTACACGCCGAAGAAAATCCCCAGTCGCGTCAACGAGGGGCGTTGCAGCCATAGCAAGAGCGCGCCGCAACAGAGGGCTATCAGAAACACGTGGAGCGTGTACACCTCGGCGACGACCGCTTGCGACCAGAACGTATAGGACGAGGCCAGCAGCAGACCGGCGAAGATGCCGGCGAGGGTGGAACCTGTCAGAAGGCTGCCAACCCATACCGTTGTGCCGCACGCGAGGGCACCAAAGACCGCAGACGTGAGATTCAGCGCCCTCGCCGGATCCCCACCGCTCACTTGCGCGGCAAGCCGCCCGATCGTGAGGTAGAGCGGATAGGCCTGACGGGGCGTGAGGGTGGTGAGTGACATGTCCGCCTGAAACGAGGCGCTGTCGCCCAGGTCGAAGCCGGGAAGCAACGTGCGCGTGTACAGAAGGAGCGCCACGAGCGTCACCGCTGCAGCACCGAGCGCGCGAGTCACGCGCGCGATCGCTTGCGCTCGAGCAATGCGCGCAGCTCCTCGACCGGGCGGGTGTTGATGACGTGCCGGGCTTCGACCCACCCGCGCCGGGCGGTCGCCACGCCGAAGGTCATCTGGCGGTCCAGCCATTCCGACCAGTGACAGTCGCTGTCGATGGCCACGAGAGCGCCCCCGCTGACGGCTCGCCGCGCCAGCGGACCCTCCATGTCGAGATGTGCCGGCGCGCCGTCGATCTCGAGCACGGTGCCGGTTTGAACGGCGGCCTCGATCAATCGATCGAAGTCCAGCGAATACCCATCATGCACGCCCACGGCGCGGTTGGCCGGGTGCGTGACAACGTGCACCAAGGGATGCCGCATCGCGGCGAGGTAGCGCTCGGTGAGAAGGCGGGCGTCGTGGCCCGCGCCGTCGTGAAGCGAGGCGAGCACGATGTCGAGCCGGGCGAGTGTCCGATCCGGCAGGTCGAGCGCACCGTCGGGCAGAATGTCCACCTCGATGCCGTGCAGAATGGTCAGGTCCGGCACGAGGTCTCGTGTGCGCTCGATCTCGTCGCGCTGGCGGCGGACGTCGTCGGCGTCGAGGCCCCGTCCCACAGACGCGGGGGAGTGATCGGTGATGGCGATGTACTCGTAGCCGAGACTTCTGGCACGGCGAGCCATGGTCTCGATCGAGTCGCGCCCGTCGCTCCACACCGTGTGCATGTGCAGGTCGCCACGGATGTCGGCGCGTGTCACGAGGTCTGGCAGGCGATCTTCCGAGGCCGCCTCAACTTCCCCGGCGCCCTCACGCAGCTCGGGAGCAATGAAGGGCAGACCCAGGCGCTCATAGATCTGCGCCTCCGTGAGGCCGCGCCAGATCGCGTGATCGGCGAGGGCCATGGGCGCGGTCCTGCCTTTCCGCGCGGCATGACGTTCAAGCGACCGGAGGTGCGCGAACGACCCGGTATGGGCCAGCATCGAGGCGCCAAACGCCTCGGGGTGCACGATGCGGACAGTCACCTCGTGGCGGCCGTACTCGATGGTGATGCGATCGGCTGCCCGCAAACGCTCGAGTCGTGTGCCCCCGAGACGGCCGATGCGCGCCACGACGTCGTCGGGGTGGCGCGAGGAAACGAGAAGAGTGATATCGCCCACCGTCGCATCGAAGCGCCGCAGGCTACCCACCGCTTCGATCCGTTCAATTGACGCGCCGCCAAGCTCAGAAGCAATCGATTCAACCACCTCATGCGCCCGCCCTAGAATCACCCGGTCGTTCGGGCTGCGCAGCGTGCTCGCCCGGCCCGCCAGTTCCAGCTTGAGCCCCTCGGAGACGCTGGTTGGCCAACACCCGTCTCTGTCGAGCAGACATCCAATCTCACAAAGAGTGGTGGCTCCGGTGTCCCGCACAAGCGCTGCGATATCAGCGGTCGTCGCGCCCGGCACCTGGAGGAGGCGCTGCAGGTCGCGCGGCAGCGCGGCGACAGCCTCCGCGACGGCCGTTGACAGAGAAACGTCCGCGAGAGGGCCGAGCGCGGCAGCAAGTGTGGGATCGAGTCCGCAGGAGCGGAGCGGGACGGTATCGGGGCTCGCGATCTCGCTGTGCCGGGCGAATCGAGCCGCACCTTCTGCGAACGCCTGGCTGTCGGCTCGACGTCCCCTGATCTCGGCAAGATCGGCGAGCTGTTTGAGAGCGCCGGCGATGGACACCGTGTCGTGCCTTGGTGCCGTCAGCGCTCCGGCTCAGCCCTTGAGCGATCCGGGCTCTGGCGGAGCGGCCTTCGGCGCATCCTTGGTCTCGGTCGGAAAATTCGCGGTGAGCCACTCGACGATGCCGCCCTTGAGCGCGGAGGCGCGATAGCCCCGCCGGATCAGCGCGGCCGCAACCCGCGAGCTCACGAGCTCGTTCGGATCGGAGTCGTACAGCACGACATCCTTCTCGCGGGGGATCGACCAGGTGTCGACCTCCTCGAGCGGCAGGCGCAACGCACCCGGCAGCTTCAGGGTACTGTGCGCGTACGCGTACTTGAGGCGCGTGTCGACCAGCGTGGGTGCGTCGGCCGACGAGTCGCTGAGACGTTGCTTCAGATCTTCCTTGGAGATGCGGGGGACAGGCACGCGTTCATTGTGCCGTTCCCACGGAACGATCGTCAAGCCACGACCGCGCGAAGCGAGCCCTCACGCCATCGGCGCTACGCCCGTCTCGTGGCGAGCCGGTACACGAAGAGCAGCACCGCCGCGCCGATGACCGACATCACGAAGCCGGCTGAGTCGCCCGGTCTGTACAGGCCCATGACCTGACCCAGCCACCCACCCAGTACGGCTCCGGCGACTCCCAGCAGGATCGTGACGAAGAATCCGCCCGGATCCGTGCCGGGCATCACCAGCTTCGCCACGACGCCGACGATCAGACCGAAGAGAATCCAACCGAGAATGCCGAAGAACATGGTCGCCCTCCCGTGAAGATTCTGTCGTGACCAATTCTGGATTGAGCGGCCTCAGCCTACACCAGATCCCTGCCACGTGCGACGCGCCGCCACCTCAGCCCTCGGCCGACGGTCGGCGATACACTTGAGCTCTGTGACCACCACAGCCAGGTGCAGTCGCGTGTGCTGGAGCCTCCTCCTTGTGTCTGTCGCGTGCGCGCCCTCCATGATTGAGCAGCGCGACCTGGTGGACGCGACGGTGGTCGAGTTGACTCAGGAAACCTTCGACGGCCGTTCGGCCGCCACAGGGTTCATCGTCGGCAAGGTTCCGGGCGCGTTCCTGTGGGTTCTCTTTGCACCCAACTTGGCGATCGATGACGGGGGAGCAAGCGACCAATCAGGCGGTGCGTGACGAACGCCAGAAGCTTTTCTTGAAGATGTCCGCAACGTTCGGCGCCGAGACTACCCATTCACGGGCGCAGTGCGTGCAGCGATAGGTCGCCGCAATCGTGTTGTCACGCGCTTCAACGCTGATCGGCGTGCCGAGATGCTTACACTCGGAACACAAAGGAGTCTTGTTGGACATGTTCACAAAATCACTGTAGTTCGCGCGTGCGAGCGCCACAAGTAAACTCGGTGTGGCAGAGGTGCTCAGAGGCCTCGAAGCTGGCCTCTTCGGTGAGCGAGATTGGTGGACGGCACGAGGCTCGAACTCGTGACCTCCGCGTTGCGAACGCGGCGCTCTCCCAACTGAGCTAGCCGCCCATAGGCAGTGAGTGAAACGCCATCGTAACACGCGTCGCGCGCCCGGGCAACGCGCGGCGCGGATGCTATACTCGCCTCAAGGCTCTCCCTGCCACCATTCGCGTCTTCCAGCCGACACCACATGGCCGACATCCGACGCATCGGCGTACTCACCGGCGGCGGCGACGCCCCCGGCCTCAACGCCGTCATCCGCGCCGTCGTCAAGTCCTCGGTGAACCACGGCATCGAGGTCGTCGGACTCGAAGACAGTTTCGACGGGCTCATCGAGCCCAACCGCTCGCGGGTGCTCACCGCCAAGGACGTCACCGGCATCCTGCGCCTCGGCGGCACGATTCTGGGCACGGTCAACCGAGGCAACCCGTTTGCCTATCCGATTGAGACGTCCGAGGGCAAGCAGGACTACAGCCAGCGCTGCATGGAGATGTTCCCGCAGTGGGCCTCGACGGGCTGGTCGTCATCGGCGGCGACGGCACGCTGGCCATCGCCCACAAGTTCGCCAAGATGGGCATCCCGCTGGTCGGCGTGCCCAAGACGATCGACAACGACATCGTCGGCACGACCAACACGTTCGGGTTCGACACCGCCGTCAGCTTCGCCACCGACGCCATCGATCGGCTGCACACGACGGCCGAGGCGCACCGCCGCATCATGGTCGTCGAGGTGATGGGCCGCTACGCGGGCTGGATTGCGCTCTATGCGGGTGTCGGCGGTGGCGCCGACGTCATTCTGATTCCTGAGATTCCCTACGATCTGGAGATCGTCGAGCAACGAATTCGGACCGCGACGCTGGGGCGCGTGCTTCACCATCATCGTGGTCGCCGAAGGCGCCAAGCCGAAGGGCGGCAAGATCTCGCTGATCCAGCCGGCCGCAGGCGCGGCGTCGAACGCCTGGGTGGCGTCGGCAAGAACGTCGCGGCGGCGCTCGAGGAGCTGACCGGCAAGGAGTCGCGTACGTCGTGCTCGGCCACCTGCAGCGCGGCGGATCGCCGACCAGCTTCGACCGCGTGCTCGCGACGCGCTTCGGCGGCAAGGCGGTCGAGCTGCTGCTCAACGGTGAGTTCGACCGGATGGTCGCGTTTGCGCCGCCCGAGATCATCTCCGATCCCGATCGAGGACGTCGTCGGCAAGCCAGACCGTGCCGATCGACTTCGACCTGGTGCAGACGGCACGCGCGATTGGAGTGTCGTTCGGAGACTGATCGGAAGCCGAGGAACGCGGGAGGGCGTTGGTCAGTCAGCAATCAGATCGAGATACTTCAACGCGCCTCCGGTGTTGAACAACACGACCAGCTCGTCGGGCCTGACCCGGCCGGATCGACGAGGCGTCGAGCGCGGCGAGGGCCGTGCCCGCTTCCGGCGCGGCGCTGATCCCCTCGAGCCGTCCCAGCCCTCGCATCCCGTCCACCATCGCGATCGTCAACCGCGAGGGCGTCCCCCCCGCTTTCGCGAATGGCGCGCAGCATCAGAAAGTCGCCGACGGCACGCGGCACCCGCAGGCCGTCGGCGATGGTGTGGCGCGTTCCGACGCCGGCGCCCGCTCGGCGCCGCTCTTGAACGCCCGCACGATGGGCGCGCAGCCGTCGGCCTGCACCGAGATCATCCGCGGGCGGGCGGGACCGATCCAGCCGAGGCCTTCCAGTTCCTCGAAGCCCTTCCACATGCCGATCAGGCCCGTGCCGCCGCCGGTCGGATAGAAGACCAGTCGGGCAGCGCCAGTCGAGCTGCTCGGCCAGCTCGAAGGCCATCGTCTTCTTGCCTTCGAGACGATACGGCTCCTTCAGCGTCGACACGTCGTACCAGCCCCGCGCGGCCGCCCCGCTCGGCGGCGATGCGGCCGGCGTCGGTGATGAGGCCGTCGACCAGTTCACCGACGCGCCGAGGACGCACTCGCGGACAAAGGCCCGCTTGACGTCGCGCGGCAGAAACACGTGCGCCTCCAGACCGGCCGTGCCGCATACGCCGCCATGGCGCACCCGGCGTTGCCGGCCGTCGGCACCGAGACGGTGTGCGCGCCGAGTGCCGCGCCCGCGTGATGGCGGCGGACTGCCCGCGCGCCTTGAACGAGTTGGTGGGATTGGGCGACTCGTCCTTGACGTACAGCCGCGACAGGCCGAGCTCGGCGCCAAGCCGCGACGCGTGCAGCAGCGGCGTGAAGCCTTCGCCGAGCGAGACGGGCACTTCGCCGGGGAAGACCGGCAGCAGTTCGCGATAGCGCCAGAGTCGGGCTCGCGGTCGCGCAGGACTCTCGCGGCCCAGCCGCGAGCGCGTCCAGGTCGTAGCGCGCCAGCAGGGGAGCGCCGCACGAGCAGAGATGATGACGGCCCGCGGATCGAAGGGACCGCGCCGCAGGACGCGAGCATTCCAGGTGGGTGAAGAGACATGACGCGGGCCCGCGATAGCCGCTAGGTGCCCAGCAGCTCCGCGTCCTTCTTCTTCTGCAGGTCGTCGACCAGCTTGATGTGCCCGTCGGTGATCTTCTGCACCTCGTCGAGGCCGCGGCGCTCGTCGTCTTCGGAGATCGCGTGGTCCTTGAGCAGCTTCTTCAGTCGCTCGTTGGCGTCGCGGCGCACCTGCCGCAGCACGTTGCGGCCCTCTTCGGCCAGCTTGTGCACGTGCCGCGACAGCTCCTTGCGGCGCTCGTCGGTGAGCGCCGGGATCGGGATGCGCACCACCTTGCCGTCCGAGGAGGGGTTCAGTCCGAGATCGGAGGCGCGAATGGCCTTCTCGATCACGGCCAGCAGCTGCGGGTCGTAGGGCTGCGCGATGATCATCGCCGGCTCCGGGATCGACAGGCCCGCGACCTGGTTGAGCGGCATCTTCGAGCCGTAGGCCTCGACCTGCACGTTCTCGAGCAGGCCGACCGACGCGCGTCCGGTCCGCACGTTGGACAGCTCGCGTGCGGACGTGTTCCACGCCGGCGTCCATCGCGTCTTCACCGCCGCGTTGAGTCCTTTAGATCGTTGACGTCCATGGCACATGGCTCCGCAGCGCCGGGCGCGACCAGGCTGCAGGAATGCCGGTCAGACCTTGACGACCGAGCCCACCGGTTCACCCAGAACGGCCCGCCGCAGGTTGCCCGGCGTGCGCAGGTTGAAGACGAGTATCGGCAGCTGGTTGTCCATGCACAGCGAGATGGCGGTGGCATCCATCACCTGCAGGCGCTTCTCGAGGACCTGCAGGTACGAGATGGTGTCGTAGCGCGTCGCCGTCGGGTCCTTCATCGGGTCGGCCGTGTAGATGCCGTCCACCTTGGTCGCCTTCATGATGACGCTGGCGCGAATCTCCATCGCGCGCAGCGCGGCTGCCGTGTCGGTGGTGAAGTAGGGATTGCCGGTGCCGGCGGCAAAGATCACCGCGCGCCCCTTCTCGAGGTGGCGCACGGCGCGGCGCCGGATGAACGGCTCGGCCACGGCGCGCATCTCGATGGCCGACATCACCCGCGTGGTCACGCCGTGCTGCTCGAGCGCGTCCTGCAGCGCCAGCGCGTTGATGACGGTCGCCAGCATGCCCATGTAGTCGCCGGTCGCGCGGTCCATGCCCGCGTGCTGGCGGCGACGCCCCGGAAGATGTTGCCGCCGCCGATGACGATGGCCGTCTCGACGCCGAGGCTCTGAACCTCCTGGACGTCGCGGGCGATCTGCGACGTGACGGCCGGGTCGATGCCGTACTGCGCGGCGCCCATGAGGGCCTCGCCGGACAGCTTCAGCAGGATGCGCTTGTAGGTGGGTCGGGCACGATTAGATCTGCAGGTCCGGGTTCGGGTGCGAAGGGTCATCGACCGGCGCCCGGAATTGTGAACCTGACCCGGAACCGGTCGAATCTTGGCCTGGCGAGCTCGCCAATCTTGAAGCGAGCGAAGCGTCCGACGGTGATGTTCTCGCCGGTCTTGGCCGAGGCCTGCGCGATCAGCTGCGAGATGGTGACGTTGGGTCGCGCACGCTCGGCTGATCGACCAGCACGATCTGCGAGTAGAACGAGCCCAGCTTGCCCTCGACGATCTTCTCGACGACGTTGGCCGGCTTGCCCGAGTCGGCAAACTGCGCGCGGTAGATTCTCCTTCTCCTTCTCGAGCAGCTCGGCCGGCACGTCCTCGCGCCGCGCGAACTTCGGGTCGGCCGCCGCGATGTGCAGGGCCAGCTCCTTCACGAGCGTCTGGAAGTCGTCGGTGCGCGCGACGAAGTCGGTCTCGCAGTTCACCTCGACGAGCACGCCCACCTTGCCGCCCATGTGGATGTAGCTGCCGACGACGCCGTTGGCCGGTGGCGCGGCCGGCGCGCTTGGCGGCCGAGGCGAGGCCCTTCTTGCGGAGCAGCTCGATCGCCTTCTCCTCGTTGCCCTCGGCCTCCTGCAACGCGGCCTTGCACTCCATCATGCCGGCGCCGGTCTTCTCGCGCAGGCGCTTCACCTGATCTGCCGTGATTGTGATTGCTGCTGCCATGGTCGATGTCTTCCGTGGATCGCACCGCGCGCCGGCGTGCGGAAGGAAACGCCGGCCGGCGCGCCATGAACGGCCAAACGGCGGAACGCGCTTAGGCGGAGCCGGGGACGGGCGTCGGCTCCGGACCGGGCGCGCCGGCGCTGCTGCCGCGGCGCCGGGTCTCGTCGCCCTCGCCCTCGGCGGTCCTCGGCGCTGACGGCCTCGCGCAGGCCGCGACCGTTGAGCACCGCATCGGCGATCTTCGAGGCGAACAGGCGAATCGCCCGCAGCGCGTCGTCGTTGCCGGGGATGACGAAGTCCACTTCGTCGGGATCGCAGTTGGTGTCGACGATGCCGACGACCGGAATCTTCAGCTTGCGCGCTTCGTCGACCGCGATCTTTTCCTTCTTCGTGTCGACGATGAAGATCGCGTCGGGCAGCCGGCCCATGTTGCGGATGCCGTCGAGGTTCTTCTGGAGCTTCCGCTTCTCTTTCTCGTTGCGGGCGATCTCCTTCTTCGACAGCGTGTCGTAGCGGCCGTCGGTGACCATCGCCTCGAGATCCCGCAGCCGGCCGAGGCTGCGCTGGATGGTCGAGAAGTTCGTGAGCAGGCCGCCGAGCCAGCGCTGGTTGACGTAATAACATGCCGCAGCGCTGCGACTCCTCGGCGATCACGTCCTGCGCCTGCCGCTTGGTGCCCACAAACAGCACCGTCTTGCCCTCGGCGGCCAGAGTCGAGACGAACTCTTCCGCCTGGCGGAACAGCTTGACCGTCTTGCCAAGGTCGATGATGTAGATGCCGTTGCGCTCGCCGAAGATGAACTCCTTCATCTTGGGATTCCAGCGCTTCGTCTGGTGGCCGAAGTGCACACCGGCCTCCAACAGTTCCTGCATCGTAATTCCGAAGCGTCCTCCAATGGTGTCCGGCTCGCGGCTCCAGACCGCGGCGAACTAACGTTTGCTGAACTGGAAGCGCTTGCGCGCCCCCGCCAATCCGTACTTCTTGCGTTCCTTGGCGCGCGCGTCGCGCGTCAGGAAGCCACTCGACTTGAGCGCTCGCGCAGCTCGGCGTCAAAGACGCACAGCGCGCGCGCGATGCCCAGCCGCACGGCCCCGGCCTGCCCGGAAACCCCGCCGCCGCCACCGTGGCGAGCACGTCGAACTTCTCGGTCGTTTCGGTCACCACCAGCGGCTGCTTGATCGGGTGCGCAGCGCCTCGGTGGGGAAGAAGGCGCGAAGGCGCGCCGGTTGATCGTGATCTCGCCGGTGCCGGGCCGCAGATACACGCGCGCGGTGGATGTCTTGCGACGGCCAGTGCTGTAGTACTGATTCAATGCCACGTTACGCGACCTCGAGCGACGGTTTCTGAGCGGCGTGCGGATGATCCGCGCCCGCGTAGACCTTCAGCTTGCGATACATCGCATCGCCCAGCTTGGTCTTGGGGAGCATGCCCCGGACGGCTTCTTCCATCAGCCGCGCCGGGTTCCGCTGGCGGACGTCCTTGGCGCGCTCTTCGCGCAGCCCACCTTCGTAGCCGCTGTGCCGGCGATAGAGCTTCTGCTCTTCCTTCCGACCCGTCAGCTTCACCTGGGCCGCATTGACGATCACGACGTGATCGCCGGCGTCGATGAATGGCGTGTAGATCGCCTTGTGCTTGCCCTGCAGCAGCTTGGCGGCGGTGGTCGCCACCCGGCCGAGCACCTCGCCGCTCGCATCAATCACATGCCACGCCCGTGACCCCCGAGTCTCGGGAGTCGCCATCACCGTGCGCATGCTGCGGGATCCCTTCTGGCGCTATCTCAACGACGGTAAACCCTAATGATACGGAGCTTTCTGGCGACTGTCAAGGCGTTCGCCCCGGAAAGCGCGACAAGCGCCGCCAGTCGAACGAGGGAGACGCTGACCGAATTGTGATCGGTGGCCAGAATTGTGATCCCGGCCACCCATCCCGATTGCAGATTTCGTTCGGCAGCAGCGCCTTTCGCTTGTACAGGCCGCCATCGCTGGGCTGGCACCACGTTTGCCCCAGCCAGACCGACAGGATGCGCGCCGTCAGCCAAATCTGTCGCCGCGAAACGGCACAAACGGTCGCAGTTGACGAAATTGAACATCCCTACTCTACGCAGGCCGAGACCCTTGATCGGTCTCGACATCGGATCGAGTGCGGTCAAAGCCGTCGAGCTCAAGGCGTCGGGGCGCGGCCATCGCGTCACGGCGTTCGGCAGCCACCCGCTGCCTCCCGACGCCATCGTCGACGGCGCCATCATGGACGGCGCTGCCGTGGCGGACTCGATCAAGCGGCTGCTCGGCCGCGGCTTCAAGACGAAGGAAGTGGCGACGTCGCTCTCCGGCAGCGCCGTCATCGTCAAGAAAATCTCGCTGCCGGTCATGACGCCGAGCGAGCTCGCCGACTCGATCCATTGGGAGGCCGAGCCATACATTCCGTTCGACATTCAGGACGTCAATCTCGACTACCAGATCCTCGATGCCGGCACGTCGCACGGAGCGAAAAGGTCCATGGAGGTGCTGCTCGTCGCGGCCAAGAGGGAAAAGATCGGCGACTACACGAACGTGATCACGCAGGCCGGCGGTGTGCCTGTTGTCGTGGATGTCGACGGGTTCGCCCTGCAGAACGCCTACGAGGCGAACTACGGTCCCACGCTGGGCACGGTCGTCGTCCTCCTCAACGTTGGCGCCAGCGCGATCAACGTCAACGTACTGAACGGTTCGCAGTCCCTGTTCGCACGGGATATCTCGATGGGCGGAAACACGTATACCGAGGCGATACAGAAAGACCTGCACGTGAGCTTCGACAGCGCCGAGCAGCTCAAGCGCGGCGTCAGTGTCGAGGAGGTGGCCGTCGACGACGCCCGCGCGGTGTTGCGGGCCGTCACCGAGAGTCTGGTGCTCGAAATCCAGAAGACTGTCGATTTCTTCAAGGGCACGGCCGCACATCGCATCGACCGCATCGTGCTGACGGGCGGCTCCTCGCTCATCGAGGGCTTCCGCGAAGCGCTCGAGGAACGATTCGGTACGCCCGTGGAGTTGCTCGACCCGTTCAAGCGCATTGCTTTCGATGCCAGGAAGCTGGCGAGTGATCACGCCGACGCGACGCATATCGCGGCCGTGGCCGTCGGGCTCGCCCTGCGCCGGAGCAACGACCGATGATCCGAATCAATCTGCTTGCGGCGGATCGAGAGCACGGCAAGCAACGCTCCCGCTTTCAGTCAGGGCAGGTCGTGTCGCTCGTCTGCAGCCTGATCCTCGCCGCGGCCGCGGTCGGCATCGGCTGGTGGTACTGGTCCCTGACGCAGGCCTCGGCTCAGCTCGATCAGGATCTGGCCGCTGCAACCCGGGAAGAGCAACGGCTCGGCACGCTCATTCAGCAGGTTCAGCAGTTCGACCAGCGCAAGGCGCAACTCCAGCAGCGCGTCACGCTGATCGAAGAGTTACGCAAAGGACAGAGCGGGCCGGTGCACCTGCTCGACGAGATCAGCCGGGCAGTGCCCGACGGCCTGTGGCTGACCGAGCTGAAGCAGGCAGGGGCCGAAGTGACGCTCGACGGCCGGTGCGTCACGCTGACGGCGCTCTCCGACCTCGTGTCGAATCTGACGGCATCGGGCTACTTCGCCACCGGTGTGGAGCTCCTCGACAGTCAGGTCGAGGCCGGCGTCCCGGGTGCCGGCGAGATCATCCGCTTCCGGGTGAAGGCACAGTTCGCGCAGCCGGGCGCGTGAGCGACGAATCATGAATCTTCGCCTCAGCAAGCTGCCCTGGCACAGTCAGATTGGCGTCTTCGTCGCTGTGTGGGCCGCGGCCTGGGCCGTGTTCTACACCTTCCACGTCATGCCCGCGGAAGCGGAGCTGGCCAGCCGTCAACAGCGGTTGGCAGCGCTCGGTGTGAACATCAATCAAGGCCTCGCCACAGCGCGCAAGCTGCCCGAGTTCCAGCGTGATGTCAGCGAGCTCGAGGCCCGCCTGACCGACCTGCGCGCCGTGCTGCCCGAGCAGAAAGACGTCGCGGATCTGCTGCGCCATCTCCAGACGCTGGCGACACAGTCGAACCTCACCATTCGTAGCTTCAAGCCGGCGCCAATGAGCACGAAGCAGCTGCACGCCGAGTGGCCGATCTCGCTCGAGCTCGACGGCACGTATCACAACCTGGCGTCCTTCTTCGACAGCATCAGCAATGTTTCGCGAATCATCAAGGTGAGCAACGTCGAGATCCGGGCCAAGGACCGGCAGGACTCGGCCTCGAGCATCTCGGCGCGCTGCGTCGCGACCACGTTCGTCCTGCTCGATACGGCGCGCGCCGCCGCGGCCGATCCAACCTCGGCGAAGCGCGGCGGATCATGAGCGGATCGCGGCGAGCGGGCGTGCAGCTCATGGCAGGCCTGGCGATCGTCATGTTAGGTCTCGACCTGTCCGTCCCGGCCCAGCAGACGGCCGCGGCCGAAGGTGTGGACCAGTCTCAGCCGACTCGGGTTCCTGCCTATTCCTACGATTCGGCCAATCGCCGTGACCCATTCATCAGTCTGCTGTCGCGCGGCTCCGCTCCCAAGGCGTCGACACGGTCGGGCGGCGGCCTGCACGGGCTCGCGACCGACGACATCACGGTGAAGGGCATCGTCATAAGTCGCGAAGGGCACGTGGCCATAATCCAGGCACCCGATCGGCGCACCTACATCGTGCGCCAGAACGATCAGCTGCTCGATGGTCGCGTGAAGGCCGTGACCTCCGCCGAGGTGGTCGTCACGCAAGAGGTCAACGATGCGGTCTCGCTCGTCAAACAGCGCGACGTTCGCAAGTCGCTGCGCGCGATGGACCAAGGTCAATGAGACCAGCTCGCCGATGGCTCGTGCTCCTGTCCGCCGCGGTCGCTCTGGCTGGCGGTACACGAGGCTTCGAAGCGACGGCAGTGACTGCCGCGAACACGACCTGGGCTCCGCTCGCGCGGACCGTCTCGGTTCCACGGCCTGCGCGCATCCAGCCGGTAACTGAAATGCTGCTTCGTAGCCGGAATCTGCAGGCGCAGATGGTGGACGCGCCGAACATCACGACCGCCCGGCTCGATCGACGTGCCGAGCCGCCGGATGTCGTCATCGCGGCTCCCGAGCGGTCTGTCGGGATGCCGGGCGGCATCTGGTCGCCGGCGGATCGCATGGTGCCTTCCGCGCCCCCGCTGCCGCAGTCCGAAGCGGTCGTTGCCGCTGTCGTCACGCCCCCAGCCCCGGCGCCGGCGATCGTGGCGGAGACGGCTCCTGAGCCGCCGACTTCGATCCCACCCCTGGGCACGGCGCAGACGTCGCTCGTGCGAGCACAGATCGGTCCATCACGCGAACGCGTCTTTACGGGCCATCCGGTGAGCCTCGATTTCCAGGACGCCGACCTGCGCGCCGTGCTCCGGACCTTCTCGGAGATCAGCGGGCTGAACCTCGTGATCGACCCGACCGTCAGCGGCAGCGTCGACGTGACGCTCAAAGAAGTTCCGTGGGATCAGGCGCTCGACCTGATACTGCGCGCCAACAAGCTGGGGTATGTCATCGACGGCACCGTCGTCCGGATTGCGCCGCTCACGGTGCTGGCCGACGAAGAAATGCAGCGCCGGAAACTCGCGGAAGAGCAGGCACTGGCCGGGGCGCTGAACGTCATTACGAAACCGCTCAGCTATGCCCGGGCCGAGGAGATCCGAACTCTCATTACCCGCAGCGCGCTCACGCCGCGCGGCGAAGTCGAGGTCGACCAGCGTACGAATACCCTCATCATCCGCGATTTGCCCGCGGCGCTGCAGCTGGCCACCGAGTTGATTGCGACACTCGACACGCCACAGCCGCAGGTGGAGATCGAAGCGCGGATTGTCCAGACCAACCGCGATTTCGCAAGGTCGCTGGGCGTGCAATGGGGCGTCTCGGGACGAATTTCGCCCGAGCTGGGAAACACGCTTCCCCTGTCGTTCCCCAACCAGGGCAGTGTCACCGGTCGCGCCGCGGGGCTGCAGGGGGCGCCTGGATCGCCAAACGACTCTGCCGCGACGGCCGTGAATCTGCCGGTGCCGGGTGCGACGAGCGCCATCGGCCTGTCGATTGGGTCGGTCAACGGGGCCATCAATCTCGACGTGGCGCTGTCGGCCCTCGAGCGAACCGGCAAGGGACGCCTGCTGTCCACGCCGCGCGTATCCACTCAAAACAACGTGGAGGCCGAGATTACGCAGGGCGTGCAGATTCCCATCCAGACCGTCGCGAACAACACCGTGACGGTCACCTTCAAGGATGCGGCGCTGACGCTGAAGGTCATTCCACAGATCACGGCGTCTGGCACGGTCATCATGAAGATCTCGGTCGAGAATGCGACGCCGGACTTCACCCGATCGGTCAACAACATTCCGCCCATCAACACCCAGCGCGCGTTGACGCAGGTACTGGTGAAAGACGGCGATACGACCGTCATCGGCGGCATCTATGTCAGCAACGAGACGAACCAGAACGACCGGACCCCGGCCCTGCATCGGATTCCGTTGCTGGGCTGGCTGTTCAAGCGCGATCTGGTCACCGACGAGAGCCGCGAGCTCCTGATCTTCATCACCCCCCGGATCATCAGCTCGTAGACATCCACGCCGACACGGAGTGTAGAAGACCGACGGAGATCATGAAGATGCACGAGAAAGTCGCGAATCCTGGTCGCAGGATCGCCCGGACAGCGGGAGCGATCACGCTGGCGCTCTGCTCGTTGTCGTGCGGCGACGCGGTCCGCCAGGGACACTCGGCGGCCTATCTCGTCGTCGATGCCCTCCTGGGCGCGTCGGGGGCGACGCCGGACGAACTGAGCACGGTGCTCGAGTCCGACGTCGTCACCCTTGTTGAACAGACCGTCGGCGGCGAGACCGTGCGCGTGCCGACGATCTATCCCGATCCAGGACAAGTGCAGCTTCGAATCGTGCTCAGGGATCTCGGTGTGCCCGGTGCGCCATCGGGACCGACCGCCAACAACTCGATCACGATCAATCGGTATCGGGTGACGTACCGACGAGCGGACGGACGTAATACGCCCGGCGTCGATGTGCCGTATCCGTTCGACGGGGCGGCCACCGCCACGATTACCGAGTCGGCCATCAGCGTTGGCTTCACGCTGGTCCGGTTACAGGCCAAGGTTGAAGCGCCCCTGAAGGCTCTGGCAAACGGAGGCGGCGCCATCGCCATTTCAACGCTTGCGGACGTCACCTTCTACGGCCGCGACCAAGTGGGTAACGAGGTGGCCGTCGGCGGCATCATCAGTGTGGATTTTGCCGACTGGGGCGACCCCAGTTCCTAGCCCTGGGCGAGTGACGTGACGCGAGAACTTCAACTTTCGACGCGGGTGCTTCTGACGTCGCTGCTGGCAGCGCTGATGGGGGGGTGCACGCTCGAGAAAACCGAGGCGCCCGAGTTGGCCGGTCCCTCCGAGCTGGGCCTGTCACTGGCGCTGTCGGCCGACCCCAGCACGCTCAAGCAGGACGGGGCGTCCCAGTCGCGGATTACGATCACGGCCCGCGGACCGAACGCAGAGCCCATACCCAACGTCAAGATGCACGCCGAGATCCTGGTCGGAGGCGCGGCGTTTGATTTCGGGCGACTCTCGACGCGCTCGCCGGTGACCAGCGGCGATGGCCGGGCCGTGGTCACCTATACGGCTCCGGCAGCCGGCGAACCTGTCGACAACTTTACGATCGTCACCATTTTCATCACGCCGGCCGAAGGAAATCACCGCAACGCGCAGGCGCGGAGCGTCGATCTCCGCCTCGTGCCGATGGGGATCATCCAGCCGCCCAACCAGCCGTCCAATCTCGTCTTCAACATCTCCCCGACGAACCCGACCACCTTCAGTGACGTGATCTTCGATGCGACGTCCACCACAGATCCCGACGGCATCGCGTCGTATCGCTGGGATTTCGGAGACGGCTCCAGCAGGAGCGGCATGCGTGTCACGTATCAGTACGAGCTGGCCGGCGACTTTCTCGTCACACTGACCGTCACCGACAAGCGCGGCAATGTCACCCGGTCCGAACCGGTGGGCGTGACCGTCCAGTCGGGCGATGCGCCTGTGGCCAGCTTCACGATCACGCCCATTTCCGCTTCGACGGGCGAGAAGGTGTTCTTCAACGCGTCAGCCTCGAGGGCCGGGGCAGGCCGCGAGATCAAGAAATACCAATGGAATCTTGGGACCAGCGACAGCCTGCCGACGGGTGTCATCGTTTCAAAGACCTACGATGTGGAGGGCGTCTACACCATCACGCTCACCGTGACGGACGACGTAGGGCAGAAGGGGACGCTCTCTCAACAGTTGAGCGTTGGCGAAGGCGGACCGGGCGGTGTTTCGGCGGAGTTCAACTTCTCGCCGTCCAACCCGACGCCCGGGAGCACCGTGTTCTTCGACGGGTCGCCGTCGACCAGTCCGCGTGACATCACCAAGTTCTTCTGGAACTTCGGCGACGGCACATCGGGCACCGGCCAGTTCGCGAACCACCTGTACAACATCGCGGGCTCGTACGGGGTAACGCTCACAATCACCGACAGCTCGGGCCGTCAGGACCAGAACACCCAGACGGTGGTGGTCCAGGAGCCGGAGGAGGAACCAGAAGAGCCCGAGGAGCCGTAAAGTCCGCGCATCCCGGCGGTTCGGACCCTCCAAGCTGGAAGGGCAGCGGTCGGGATAAGATCGCACGCCCCACGACGTCTCGTTGCGTTCCGGGCCGTGTCGGGCCATGAACCCATGTCAGGCGCTCCCAGCCATTTTCTCGAAGCGCGTCTCGCCAGATTGCGGGCACGCTTGACCGACGCCGTCCTGCCGGCGCTCCTCGTGACGCACCTGCCGCATGTTCGCTACTTGACGAACCTCGCCGCCAGCGCTGCAGCAATGGTCGTGACGTCGAGGTCAACGCATCTCGTGACGGACTTTCGCTATGCCGGGACCGCCGAGCGTCTGCTCGCCGGAGAGGCGTCGTTGCCGGACTGTCAGCTGACCATCGTTCGTTCGACCTATGACGAGGAGCTTGCGAGCCTGCTCCAGGCGCTGGGTTGTGATCGGGTTGGAGTCGAGTCCGCGCACCTGCCGCTGGCGCGCTTCCGGTGGTTCGAAGCCCGGCTGGGAGCTACGCCGATTCTCGTGCCCGCCGAACCGCTGATTGAGCGGCTCCGGGTCGTCAAGGACGCGTACGAGATTCGCACCCTGCGGCAGGCGGCGACGTTGATTTCGAAGGTCGCACACGAGCTTCCCGACCAGGTTCAGCAGGGCCTGGCCGAGCGGCAGGTCGCCGCGTGGATTGATTCAGCGCTCAAGACCACGGGCTTCGACGAGTGCGCGTTCGTCACGATTGTCGCCTCAGGCCCGAACGGCGCCCGTCCACACGCGCGAGCCGGCGACCGGCGATTGGAGCCATCGGATCTGGTCGTGCTGGACTTCGGCGGGGTCTACGACGGATACTGCGTCGACCTGACGCGAACGCTCGCGGTGGGATCGCCCCCGGCGGAAGCCCGCCGGGTGCATGCGGCTGTACGCGAATGCACAAGCCGCAGCCATCGAAGCCGTGAGGCCGGGTGTGCGCGCCAGCGATGTGGACCGGGCCGCGCGCGACGTCCTGTCGCGGGCCGGGCTCGGCGAGGCGTTCGGTCACAGCACCGGCCATGGCCTCGGCCTCGAGGTCCACGAGGAGCCCCGGATTGCGACACCGAAAGAAGGCCGGGAGCACGAGGATATGGTGCTCGAACCGGGCATGGTGTTTACCGTCGAGCCTGGTGCCTATCTGCCGGGCTGGGGTGGCGTACGGATCGAAGACGACGTGCTCGTGACAGCCGGTGGGTGTGAAGTGCTGACCAATGTGCCCCGCGACCTATGATGGATTTCGACGAGCTCAGGCAGATTCTCGATATCGTCCGCGAACACCAGCTTTCCGAATTCGAACTGGAACGCGAGGGCTTCAAGATTCGGATCAAGAAGGAGGGAGCAGTCCCTTCGATCACCGTCACGCCCGCCTCCAGCGCGACCGATTCACCCGCCGCGCGAGTCATGGCGCCGGTGCCCGCGGTGGCCAGCCCCGACGGTGCGACCCTGGAGCTCGGTGAGGGACAGGAGAACGGCATCGAGTTGGCCGTCGTCAAGTCTCCCATTGTGGGCACGTTTTATCGTTCGCCCGAGCCGGAGTCGCCGCCGTTCGCCGACGTGGGCGATCGCGTGAAAAAGGGCCAGGTCCTCTGCATCATCGAGGCCATGAAGCTGATGAACGAGATCACCTCTGAGTACGACGGGGAGATCGCGACCGTCTATGTCGAGAACGCGCAGGCCGTCCAGTACGGGGAACGGCTGTTTGCGATTCGGACCAGCTAGCAGGCCGGATGTTCAAGAAAATCCTCGTCGCCAACCGTGGGGAAACCGCGCTTCGCGTCATCGTTGCGTGCCGCGAGCTGGGTATCAAGACGGTCGCCGTCTATTCAGAGGCCGACGAGAACTCATTGCACGTCCGATTTGCGGATGAAGACATCTGCATCGGACCGCCGCAGGCCGCCCGCAGCTATTTGAGCGTTCCCGCCATCATCAGCGCCGCAGAGATCACGGGCGCCGATGCGATTCATCCGGGGTATGGGTTCCTGGCCGAGAGCGCCTATCTCGCGGAAGTCTGCGAGGCCTGTCACATCAAGTTCATCGGTCCCGACGCCAAGGTGATTCGCCTGATGGGCGACAAGGCCAGAGCGCGGCGAGCCATGAAGAAAGCCGGATTGCCCATCCTCCCCGGCAGCGACGGGCCGATCGAAAGTGAGGAACGCGGGCTGAAGCTGGCCCAGGACATCGGCTACCCGGTGATCATCAAGGCGACCGCCGGCGGGGGCGGCCGCGGCATGCGCGTCGTGACCTCGGCGGCTGCCTTGGGCGTGCAGCTGAAGACCGCGCAGCGGGAGGCCGAGGCGGCATTTGGCGTGGGCGACGTGTACCTCGAGAAGTATCTCGAGTCCCCGAGGCACATCGAGTTCCAGATTCTTGGCGATCACTACGGCGGCGTCGTTCATCTGGGCGAGCGCGAATGCTCCATCCAGCGACGGCACCAGAAGCTCATCGAAGAGTCACCATCGCCCGCGCTCTCCGAGAAGCAGCGCCGCAAGGTGGGGGCGCAGGCGGTGGACGCTGCCAAAGCCGTTCAATACTCGAATGCCGGTACCTTCGAGTTCCTGATGGACCGCTCGGGACACTTCTACTTCATGGAGGCGAATACGCGTCTCCAGGTGGAGCATGGCGTCACCGAGATGGTGACCGGCCTCGATATCGTCAAGGAGCAGATACGTATTGCGGCCGGGTCGCGGCTGCCGCTCAGGCAGGGCGAGGTGGTGTTCGGCGGCCACGCTATCGAATGCCGGATCAACGCCGAGGATCCCGAGACCTTCGCGCCTTCACCAGGTCTCATCCACGTCTTCAGCCCTCCGGGCGGTCCGGGCATCAGGGTCGACACCGCCGCACACTCGGAGTGCTACATTTCACCCCACTACGACTCGATGATTGCCAAGATCATCGCGCACGGCCGCGATCGCCAGGAGTCCATTGCCCGCATGCGGCGTGCGCTCGAGATGACGGTCATCGAAGGCATCAAGACCACGATCCCGTTGCATCTCAGGACACTTGCCGACCCCGACTTCCTGGCAGGCAATGTGACCACCTCGTTCATGGAACGGTTCCAGCCCAAAGCCAATGGACGGCTCGCCGAGGCCGTCTAGACCAAGACCGCTCAGCTCACGTCCGGCCGAGCGCCGGTCCAATCCGGATGACGTTCCCCTCGCTCTACGCCATCGTTGACGTGGACGTCGCGGCGCGTGAGGGATGGACGCCGCGGGATCTGTCGCGGGCCTATCTGGCGGGCGGCGCTCGATGGCTGCAGCTGCGCGCGAAGTCGTGGACCGGCGCGGCCTTCCTCGAGCTTGCCGAGCAAATGGTCAGCGACGCGCAGGCTTACGAGGCGATCGTCGTCATCAACGACCGACCGGACATCGCCAGGCTGGCGGGCGCCGCGGGTGTTCACCTCGGCCAGGACGATCTGCCGCCGGAGGCGGCACGCCCCATCGTCGGCGGCTCTGAGGTGGTCGGGCTGTCGACGCACACAAAAGCGCAAATCGAGGCCGCACAGCACGCGGCAGTCACCTACATCGCGGTTGGTCCACTGTTCGGCACGTCGACCAAGGACACCGGGTACGAGGCGGTGGGTCTCGATCTCGTGCGCGTGGCCGCCCGCACGAAGCATGTCGTGGTAGGCATTGGAGGCATCACCCTGGACCGTGCCGAGAGTGTCCTCAGGGCCGGCGCGGGCGCCGTTGCCGTCATTTCCGATCTGCTCGTCGACGGCGACCCCGAAGCCCGTGTTCGACAGTGGCTGGCGCATCTGACGCGGATCAGTGACGGGCGTTCGTAGCGCCGGAAGCCCACGGATCTGCGTGTATAATCGCGGCCGGTTCACGCCCGCCGTCTCTGGAGGCATATGGACTCGAATCTGCTCAAGACCAAGTCGATCGAGCAGCTCGTCGGCGATGTCGAGCGGGGCGCCAAGGCTCTCAAGCGCACTCTCACCGCGGTCGATCTGAGCCTGCTCGGCGTCGGCGCCATCATCGGAACCGGCATCTTCGTCCTGACGGGCACCGCCGCCGCCAACCAGGCGGGCCCGGCCATCGTGCTCTCGTATCTGGCGGCAGGTCTGGCGTGCGGGTTCGCGGCGCTGTGCTACGCCGAGTTCGCGGCCATGATCCCGATTGCCGGCAGTGCGTATACCTACGCCTATGCCACCCTCGGCGAGATCTTTGCCTGGATGATCGGCTGGGATCTGATCCTCGAATATGCCGTCGGATCGATGACGGTGGCCATCGGATGGAGCGGGTACTTCCAGCGAATTCTGGCCGGTTTCGGCATCACGCTTCCCGTCTGGATGAGCGCCGCGCCGGCGGCGGCGTCTGGCGCGATCATCAACCTGCCGGCCGTGCTGATCGTCTGTGTCATCACCGTGGTGCTCGTGATCGGCGTGCGCGAGAGCGCCAGATTCAACGCCGTCATGGTCGCCATCAAGCTCGCCGCCGTCCTCTTTTTCATCGTGGTCGGTGTCGGCTATGTGAATCCGGAGAACTGGTCGCCGTTCGCGCCGTACGGCTGGCCGGGGATCATGGCCGCCGGTGCGGTCGTGTTTTTCGCCTACATCGGCTTCGACGCTGTCTCGACGACGGCCGAAGAGGCCAGGAACCCGTCACGCGACCTGCCGATCGGTATCATCGTGTCGTTGGTCGTCTGCACGGTGCTCTACCTGCTGGTTGCCGGGATTCTCACCGGTATTCTTCCGGTGACGGAGTTCAAATCCGACGCGCAGTTCTTGAACGCCCCGGTGGGTTACGCGCTGGCCGTCATCAATCAGGACTGGGCCGCGGGCCTGGTCTCGGCCGGGGCTGTCGCCGGCATCACCAGCGTGCTGCTCGTCATGCTGATGAGCCAACCGCGGATCTTCTTCTCGATGAGCCGCGACAATCTGCTGCCGGCCGGCATCAGCAAAGTGCACCCGCGGTTCAAGACGCCCTACATCACCACGATCATCACGGGCATCGTCGTCGCGATCGCGGCCGGACTGATACCGATCCAGGTCGTCGGAGAAATGACCAGCATCGGCACGCTGTTCGCGTTCGTCGTGGTGTCCGCCGCGGTGCCGATTCTGCGAGCGAAGCGCCCCGATGCGCGCCGGCCCTTCAAGGTGGCCGGCGGACCAATCATTCCAATCCTCGGCGTGCTCTCCTGCCTCTACCTGATGGTCAGCCTGTCGGTCATGACCTGGGTCCGGTTCCTCGTCTGGCTCAATATCGGCATGGTGATCTACTGGTTCTATGGCCGCACACACAGCCCGCTCGTCGATCAGGCCGAATCCAGACGGCGGACACCGGCCGAATCGTTCGCGAACGGTCTGACGATGCTGGGTTACATGGTGGTGTTCAACGGGGCGGCTGTGACCCTTCTGGGTGTTCTGACCGGACTCGGCGTCACGACCGAGAACTCGGCGAAATGGCACGAGCTCGATGCCCTGATTAGCCCAATCGGACTGCACATCAGTCCGGAAATCGCGGACCGCTTCGGTCTGACCATCCTGGTCATTGGCATCGTGATCACCATTCTGGGCCGGGTGCTGGGCTCAGCAGCCCGCGGAAAGGCCACGCGCTGACCCAGGGGGGCACGATTCTCCCCGAAGGTGTCCACACGGCGACGAGCGGCTCGTGACCGGTGGAGCTCTGGCGGAGAAGCCATGACGGCGAGGATTCTGGACGGAGTGTCTGTTGCGCGCGCGATTCGGCAGGAGCTCCAGCCACGAATCGCGGCGATCACCACACAGTTGGGGCGGCGGCCCGGGCTGGGTATCCTGCTGGCCGGCGACAACCCGGCGTCTGAAATCTACGTCCGCAACAAGATCAAGGCGAGCGAGGAGACCGGGCTGCACGCCGAGCTCCTTCGACTGTCGTCGTCAGCGTCCCGTGACGACCTGCTCGCTTCCGTGGCTACCCTCAATCGGCGAGAGGACATCGATGGCATTCTGGTGCAGTCGCCGCTCCCCGCGGGGCTCACCGCGGCCGATGTCCAGGCAGTCTTCGACGCTATCGATCCGGTGAAAGACGTGGATGGGTTCAATCCGCTGAACGTGGGCCGGCTCGTCCAGGGAAGGTCCACATTCGCGCCATGCACGCCGGCCGGAGTCGTTGAGCTGCTGGACCGATCGGACATCGAGATTGCGGGCGCGCATGCCGTCGTCATCGGTCGAAGCGACATCGTCGGCAAGCCAATGGCCCTGCTGCTGTTACACAGGCACGCCAGCGTCACGATTTGTCATTCGCGAACGCGAAACCTGGCCGAGCTGAGCGCCCGCGGCGACATCGTCGTTGCGGCCGTCGGCCGTGCCGGCTTCCTCACGCCCGAGTTCGTTCGACAGGGCGCCACGGTGATCGACGTCGGCATCAATCGGATTACCGACAGCTCGATGGCCAACGCGCTTCTGGCCGGCATGCCCGAACGGCTCGACGAGTTCGCGCGGCGGGGGGCCGTCGTGGTCGGTGATGTGCACCCATCGGTCCGCTCGGTAGCCGGCGCGCTGACGCCAGTGCCGGGCGGGATCGGTCCGCTGACGATTGCGATGCTGCTCTCCAACACGCTGAAAGCGGCCAGTTTCCGAACCGGGCGCGGTTGAGCAGGCCATGGTGCGGGTGGCGCTCACGGGAGGCATCGCCAGCGGCAAGAGCTATGTGGCCAACCGTATGCGCGAGCGCGGCATCCCCGTGATCGACGCCGACGAGTTGTCGCACCGTGTACTGGCAACGGGAACCGAGTCGGCGGCCGAGGTCGTCAAGCGATTCGGGCCCACGGTGTCCACGCCGGAGGGTGACGTCGACAGGCGCCGGCTTGGCGCCATCGTGTTTGCCGATCCGGCCGCGCGAGCCGATCTCGAGGCCATCATCCACCCGCAGGTGTACTCCGCCATCGATCGGTGGTTCAGTGATCTCGAATCGGGGGACCTGCAGAATGCATTCGCCGTGGCCGACGTGCCGCTCCTCTTCGAAACCCGTCGTGAGGGCGCGTTCGATCGCGTCGTGGTCGCGTTCTGTCCTTCAGCGGTTCAGATCGAACGGGTCCAGGCCCGCGACGGCTTGACCGCGGAACAGGCTCGGCAGCGACTCGCAGCCCAGATGCCCATCGACGAAAAGGCTCGGCTCGCAGACTATGTGATCCGGACCGACGGCACGTTCAGCGAGACCGACAGCCAGCTCGATCGGGTCGTGCGGGCCCTCCGTCAGGACGCAAGCGACGGAAGCTAGTCCGTTTTTCAGACGCCCGACTCGTTGGTGTCCTTCGCGGGCGCAATTCGCTCTTCGACAAACGTGTTCCACTCGTGGCAATGCGGGCACTGCCAGAGAAGCTCTGTGCTGCGGTAGCGGCAGCGCAGACACACGTGGGGGTCGAGATAGAAAATCGAGACCTTCGTGAGCGCCGTGTAACGCTGCACGTGCGCCGGATCGAGGCCCAGTGCCGAGAGCGTCTGCCAGATCGCTTCGTGAACGGACAGCGAATGCGGGTTGTGGGGTAGGGCGTCGAGCAGGACCTCAAAGGCCTCCGCGTGCTGGGCAGCGCCCGTCATATGACGGGCGAGCGCCAGCCGCGCCCGCCAATCCTGAGGGCTCTTCGCGATGATCTGCCGGCAGAGGTGCGGAAATCGATCGGGCGCTCCGCAGGAGGGGGTACGCGGCCGCGAGGCGATCGAACGTCAGGTACGCTCGTTCGGGGGCCACCTGCAGCACCTGTTCCCAGACCTCCACTGCCGCCGCCCGGTTGCCTTCCTCGGCGCGCAGATCGCCCAGGTCGAGATAGGCCGGCACGGCGCGGGCATCGAGATCGATGGCTGCCCTGAAGCGGGCACCCGCGGCCGCCTCGATCACCCTCCCGAAACGCCTGCAGCCCGAGCGCGTGCTCGAGGAACGCCAGGATGGCCTGATTCCTGGGTACATCGGCTTGCTCACTGTTCTTCACGAGGCGCTTGCGGATGTCGTAAGCCTCCTGCCACTGGTGCTGGTCTTCGTGGAGCTTTTCGAGATTCACGAGCGCATAATGATTGCCGGAATCGAAGCGGAGCACTTCGCCAAAGGTGTGGAGCGCCCGGTCGACGAAGCCGCCGCGCTTGTAGTCGAGACCGAGACACAGAAGGATGTAGGCGCGCTCGAGCTTGGTCAGCTTGGGGCGCTGCAGCAGATCCTGGTGCAGCGTGATGGCCCGGCCCACCAGTCCCTTCTCCCGATAGAGGTTGCCGAGAATCATGTGAATCTCGAGCGCGTCCGGCGCCAAAGTAACCGCCTTCGTCAGTTCTTCGATGGCCGGATCGAGCTGATTGGACACGAGGAAGTTCAGGCCCAGGATGAAGTGCGGCGACTCGCGGGCCTTGCGCCGATCGATCCAGCGGCCGTCGCGCAGCTTGTAGCGCTCCCAGGCCTTACCAACCGCGAGGCCGATGAGCAGGGCCACGAGCGCCGCGAGAAGGGTTGCCTGGCCGTCCATCAGGAGTCATCTCCAGCGGCATAGCTCTCCAGGATTTCGGTCCAGCGGCCCTGGGCGCGGAGCACGAGCTCCACGAGCTCGCGCACGGCGCCGCGGCCGCCAGGCGCCTGACTCACCCAGTCCACTCGCTTGCGGACATCAGCGACGGCATCGCCGGGAGCCGCGGACAGCCCCACGCGGTTCAGCACCGGGAGATCGAGGAGATCGTCGCCCATGAAGGCGACCTCGCTGTCCTCGAATCCGCCTTTGCGGAGGATGCGGTCGTACGCCTCGAGCTTGCTGAGCGTGCCTTGCACCACAATCGGTATCGAGAGCTGCGCCGCCCGCTGCGTCGTGGTTGTCGACTGACGCGCGGAGAGCAGACCGGTCGTGAGCCCCACCCGGTGCGCCCACACGACGGCCGTCCCATCGCGAATGTCGAAGCGCTTCGATTCCGTTCCGTCGCCGTGGAGCAGCACCCGACCATCGGTCAGCACGCCGTCCACGTCGAAGAGCAGGAGGCGGATGCGGGAGGCCTTATGGTCAACCGTCACGGGATCGCCAGTGCCCATCATGCGCGGCCGGCCGTCAGATGAGCTCCGTGCGCCACAAATCGTGCAGGTGCACGACGCCTTCGGCGACATGATCGGCGCCGACGACGACGAGCGACGTGATCTTGCGTTGTTCGAGAATGTTCAAGGCCTCGGCGGCCAGCATGGCGCGTTCGATCGTGATGGGATCGGGCGTCATCACCTCATGAGCCGTACGGTCGAGAATGCTGGCCATTTCGCTCATACGGCGGCGCAGGTCGCCGTCCGTGATGATGCCGGCCAGTCGTCCGTGGTCGTCCACCACGCACGTCATGCCGAGACCCTTTTTTGACATTTCGTAGACGACGTCGCGCATGGGCGCTGACAGATGTACGGACGGCATCTGCGGACCACCGTGCATCAGCTGCTCCACGCGCATGAGCTTCTTTCCGAGCTTGCCGCCGGGGTGGAGATTCGCGAAGTCCTCCTGGCGGAAGCCCTTGGCAACTGACAGGGTCATGGCCAGAGCATCGCCGATCGCGAGGGCGGCCGTGGTGCTGGCCGTTGGAACCAGGTTCAGCGGACAGGCTTCTTCGCTGACGCGGCAGTCGAGGGCGACGTCAGCCGCCTTGCCCAGGGTAGAGCCCACCGATCCCGTCACGGCGATGAGTCGGGCGCCGAGGCGCTTGATGGTTTCGAGGAGCCTGAGCAGTTCCTCGGTCTCACCGCTGTACGACAGCGCCAGGACGACGTCGCCGCCTTGAATGACGCCCAGATCGCCATGGATGGCCTCGGCCGGGTGAAGGAAAAAGGCCGGCGTGCCCGTGCTCGTCAGCGTCGCAGCAATCTTTCGGCAGATGATGCCCGACTTGCCCATGCCGGTCACGATGACGCGGCCCTTGCAGTCGAGCAGGAGCGCGACCGCCCGTTCGAAGCGCTCGTCGAGGCGATCGATCAGCGAGAGAATCGCCTGCGCCTCGGTCTGCAGCACTTTTCGGGCGAGCGCGAGATCGGCCATGGCGCGAGAGTCGGCGGTTGGAGAGCGGGTCACCGACGTGATGGCACCGCGATCGGGTGAATTGCCCGTTCCACACGGATCAGGCGTTCGACCAGAGGCTCCAGCCGCTCGAGCGGGAGCGCGTTCAAGCCATCGCTCTTCGCGGCGGCGGGGTTGTCGTGGATCTCGACGAACAGCCCGTCAGCGCCTGCCGCGATGCCTGCAAGCGCGAGCGGTTCGATGTATTGCGGCAATCCACCGGACGCCGCGCCGGCCCCGCCAGGAAGCTGCAAGCTGTGCGTGACGTCGAACACGATGGGCACGCCAAGCTCGTGGACGATGGGGAAGACCCGCATGTCGACGACGAGGTTGTTGTAGCCGAAGGCAAACCCCCGTTCGGTCACGAACACCTGCCGGTTGCCCGACGCGACGACCTTGTCGATCGCGTGCTTGATATCCAACGGTGCGAGAAACTGCCCCTTCTTGATGTTCACGGTCCGTCCGGTCCTCGCCGCGGCCACGATGAGATCGGTCTGGCGCGACAGAAACGCCGGAATCTGCAGCACGTCGGCAACGCTTGCGGCCAGGACGGCCTGAGACGGTTCGTGAATATCGGTCAGGATCGGCAGGCCGGTACGATCCTTGATGTGCTGGAGGACCGAGAGTCCCTCCTCGAGACCTGGTCCGCGGTACGAGTCGAGCGAGGTGCGGTTGGCCTTGTCGAACGACGCCTTGAACACGCACGCGACCCGATGCCTGGCGCCAATGTCCTTGATGGCCAGCGCCATTTCGAGCGCGTGCCCGCGGCTCTCGATGACGCAGGGTCCGGCAATCAGCACCAGGCCTTGCCCGTCACCCAGCATGGCTGGGCCGATTGAGACTGCTGGCACGGGCGTCATTATAGATGACCGTGGGTCGCCGGTTGCTCAACCGAGGCGCCGGCCTCGGCGAGGTCAGGCCACTGCCGGTCGCAGGGCGGGCTCGGAGGAATGCGCCAGCTTGTGACGATGCGCGGCCTTTACGAAGCTCGCGAAGAGAGGATGGGGCGCCAGCGGTTTCGACTTGAACTCGGGGTGGAACTGAACAGCCACGTACCACGGATGATCCGGCAGCTCCACGATCTCGACAAACTTGCCGTCCGGTGAGCGCCCGGAAATCCGCAAGCCCTTCTCGGTCAGCGTTTTCTCGTAAAGGCAGTTGAACTCGTACCGATGCCGGTGGCGTTCGAGGATGGACGGCGTGCCGTAGATCCGGTGGGCCAGCGAGCCGGAGACGAGGTCGCAGGCATATTGCCCGAGGCGCATCGTGCCGCCCATCTCGTCGACACCGAGCAGGTCGCGCAGCTTGTAGATGACTTTATGATCTGCGTCCGGTGAACACTCGGTGGAGTCGGCTCCTTCGAGCCCGCACACGTCGCGTGCGTACTCGACGGCCGCCCACTGGAACCCGTAGCAGATTCCGAAGTACGGCACCTGCCGCTCTCGGGCAACCTGGGCAGCCTTCATCATGCCTCGGGTTCCGCGATCGCCGAACCCGCCAGGCACGAGAATCGCGTTGGCGCCGTCGAGCAGGGGCAGGCCGTCGGCCGCCTCGAGCGCCTCGGCCTCCACCCAGCGGATGTTCACCCGAAGCCGATGGGCGAAACCGCCGTGGAAGAGCGCCTCGTTGAGGCTCTTGTACGAGTCTTCGTAGCCGACGTACTTGCCCACGACGTGGATCGTGATCTCGTCAGCGGGATTCTTGATGCGATCGATCAAGTCGTTCCAGGCCTCCATCCGCCGTTCGGTCTGCGGCAGACCCAGATGCCGCAGCACGATGGAGTCGAGGCCCTCGGCCGCCAGTACCAGCGGGACCTCGTAAATCGTTTCGACATCCTTGGCGGTAATGACGGCCTCCTCGGCCACGTCGCAGAACAACGCGATTTTTCGTTTGATCTCGAGGGGAAGGAAGCGATCGGTCCGGCAGAGCAGGATGTCGGGCTGGATACCAATCGATCTGAGATCGCGCACGCTGTGCTGAGTCGGCTTGGTCTTGAGCTCGCTGGCCGTTCCGATAAATGGGACGAGGGTCAGGTGGATGTAGAGCGTGTTCTCGCGACCCACATCCTGGCGAAACTGCCTGATCGCCTCCAGGAACGGCTGACTCTCGATGTCACCGACGGTCCCGCCAATCTCGACCAGCACGATGTCCACGTTCTTGGCCACCGCGCGCACGGCATCCTTGATCTCGTTGGTAATGTGCGGAATGACCTGGACCGTTCGGCCGAGATAGTCTCCCCGACGCTCCTTTTGAATCACCGACTGATAGATTTTTCCGGTCGTCCAGTTGTGATTCCGGCTCGTGACCGTACTGGTGAAGCGCTCGTAGTGTCCCAGGTCGAGGTCGGTCTCGGCCCCATCGTCGGTGACGTAGACCTCGCCGTGCTGGAACGGACTCATCGTGCCAGGATCGACATTGATATAGGGATCGAACTTCTGAAGGGTGACCCGGTAGCCGTGCCCTTCGAGAAGGCATCCGATCGATGCTGCCGCAAGTCCCTTGCCAAGCGACGAGACGACGCCGCCAGTAATGAAGATGTATTTCGTGGGTCGCTCTTGTGTCGTGGTCATGGCTCGCTTAAGCGCGCGCCTCCATGGCGGTCAGCCGTCGGACCTTTTCGAGATCCTCCGGTGTGTCGACTGCGATGCAGTCGTAGCGGGTTTCCACGGTTTTGATACGGAACCCATGCTCGAGCGCCCGAAGCTGCTCGAGCTTCTCGCATTGCTCGAGCGGCGTAGGCTCCAAGCGTGCAAAAGCGAGCAGGAACTCCCGGCGGTAGACGTAGAGGCCGATATGCTTGTAAGCGGGGGTGTTCTGAACGGGTTCCCGGGCGAACGGCACTGGGGCCCGCGAAAAATAAAGGGCATTCCCATCGCGATCGACCACGACCTTGACGATACTTGGATTCAGCAAGTCGGCCGAGCTGGCGAGACGCCGCCTGAGCGTTGTCATGAGAAGGCTCGCGTCGACGGCGAATGGCTTGACGGCTTCGTCGATCATTTCCGGGGCGATCAACGGCTCGTCTCCCTGGACGTTGATGACGAGCTCGCATTCGAGATCTTCGGCGACCTCCGCCAGGCGGTCTGTACCGCTTGGATGGTCGGCGCGGGTGAGCACCGTCTCGCCACCAAACGCGGTGACGGCCTGCACGACGCGGTCGTCGTCGGTGGCCACGATGACACGGTGAATGGAAGCGCTGGCTGCGGCCCGACGGTAAACGTGTTCGATCATCGGACGGCCGTCGATGTCGGCAAGAACCTTGCCCGGAAATCGTGACGACGCGTATCGAGCAGGAATGATGACGACGTTTCGAGCGGATGATGTTGTGCGGGGTAGAACAGCCGAACCAACAGGGTGCACGACGAATCATAGCACATCCAGTGCCGCGTCGAGCCTGGTTCGAGCCAACGCTTCACCGATGGTAGAATCGGGGCGGTCGATGCGCATCAACCGGACGACGGTGCTCGTTGGCGGCTTGCTGCTGGCCACGTGGCTCGCTGCCGCGAACACGTACCGCGTCGACCCCGCGGCGTCGCAGCCGGAGCGCGCGATCGAACAACCCACTATCCCGGCGAGCGAAATCGAAGCCGAGGCCACACGACTGCGCGAGCTCCTCACCGCGAGGCCGGCCGAGCGTGCGTCAACGCGCAATCCGTTTCGCTTCGTGCCGCGCAGCCGCCCGACTGATGAACGGACTTCCGGGCCGGTCCCGGAGGGGCTGGCCGCTCCGGCGGTGATTGCTCCCCCATCCATCAGGTTGGTTGGTGTTGCGGAAGATCGCGTCGAGGGCGAGGTGACTCGTACCGCCATCCTGACCGTCGAGGGTCGCCTGTATCTCGTAAAAGAAGGCGACGACGTGCAGTCGCGCTATCGGGTTGGAAAAGTGGCTGCCGACTTGGCCCAGCTCCAGGATCTGTCGACCGGCGAGCTCGTCACCCTCGCGCTTCAGCCGTAACGGCGCTCAGAAACGGACGAGGGAACAGCTCTTGACGGCGGGAATCTGCCGAATCTCCTCCAGCAAAGCTTCCCCGACCCTGCCGTTCGGCTCCTCGTCGACGTTGACCACTCCGATGGCGCCGCTCTCGCCTCGTCCCAGGTTGAAATTCGCGATGTTCACGTTGTGACGGCCAAGCAGAGTTCCGACGGCGCCGATGACGCCGGGCTGATCGTTATTCGCAATGACGAGGAGGGCGCCTTCGAGCGGCACCTCGACCTCCACGCCGTCGATGAGGACGAGCCTGGGACTTCCGGTCTCGAACACGGTGCCCTCGATCCAGCGCTCACCCTGGCTGGTGTGAAGCTTCACGGACATCAGATTGGTGAAGTCGCGCGGCCGCGTGCTGCGCGACTCGATCACTTCGACGCCGCGCTCGCGGGCGAGCGTGCGGGCGTTCACGAGCGTAACAGCCGATGACAGCATCGGCCGGAACACGCCGAGCAGAACCGCGGCGGTGACCAGCTCGGTTGGGCTGGTCGCCAATCCTCCGTAGTATCGAACCCCGATGGCCTCGGTCCGAGCCTCACCCAGTTGCGCCACCATCAACCCGAGCCGTTCGGCCAGCCGAAGGTGAGGCTGGAGGCGACGGTATTCTTCGGCTGAAATCGCCGGAAAGTTGACCGCGTTGCGCACGATGCCGTCCCGCAGGTAATCGCGGACGGCCCCCGCCGCTTCGATGCCGACCAGTTCCTGCGCCTCCCTGGTCGACGCCGCGATATGAGGTGTCGCGATCACTTGCGGCAGAGATGCGAGCCGCCAATCGCGCGGCGGCTCCTCGCTGAAGACGTCGAGTCCAGCGCCGCCGATGTGCCCCGAAGCGATTGCGTCGGCGAGCGCGTCCTGATCGATGAGGTCGCCCCGGGCCGTATTGATGATTGAGGCACCCGGCTTACACCTTGCGAGACGCTCGGCCGACAGCAACCCTGCTGTCGTCTCAGTGGACGGGAGATGAAGACTCAAATAGTCGGCCCGGGCACAGACTTCATCGAGCGGCAGGAGCTCGACACCGAGGTCCGAAGCAATTTGCGCCGAGATAAATGGGTCGTGCGCGACAATTTTCATGCCGAACGCGCGGCCACGAAGCGCGACCTCTTGACCCACTCGGCCTAGCCCGAGCAAGCCGAGCACCTTGCCTCGCACTTCGACGCCCGTGAACTTCTTCTTCTCCCAGCGGCGTTCCTTCATGGCGACGTCGGCGGCGGGCAGTCGGCGGGCGAGCGCCAGGATGAGCGCCAGGGTGTGCTCGGCGACGCTCACGCTGTTGACCCCGGGGGCATTCATGACGACGATGCCGCGGGCGCTCGCGGCGTCGACGTCGACGTTGTCAACCCCGGTGCCGGCTCGGGCGATCACCCGCAAGCGGGGCGCCGCCTCGATGAGATCGCGATCCACGCGAGTGGCGCTGCGGACGATCAGCGCGTCCGCGTCGTTGATGGCCGCGATCAGGGTGTCGCGCGATCGGCCCGAGCGGGTGTCGAGCGACCAGGTCTCCATTTCGCGGAGTCCGTCGAGCGAGGACTCCGGCAGATCATCGGCGATGACGATTTTCATGAAATGTCGGTCTCGGTGGCGTTCGTGTGCAGCATGCGCGGCCGGCGCGAGCGGTGAAACGATTACAGTATAATCTCTCGGCTTTCGGGATGGCGGGTTTGCCGCGACGTCGCATCACGATGGTGCAAAGCGGTCGAACGCGCGGATTGACGGTGTCTCCTGTTTCGATGGCGGAATTTTTCCACAGAGTTTTCCACAGTTTCTGTTGAACTCCTTTCGTAGGGTGGCGGGGGAGTTGGCCTGAGCGACAACGTCGCGGGCACGCCTCCAGCAAATTTCGGGAGTCGATCGCATGAATCGCAAGGTAACCGTTGTGGGTTCGGGCAACGTCGGCGCGACCGCGGCGCGCAGCATCGCCGACAAGGAATTGGCGGACGTCGTGCTCATCGACATCCTCGAGGGCATTCCCCAGGGAAAGGCGCTCGATATGTTCGAGGCATGTCCGATTGAGGGCTCCGACTCGAGGGTGCTCGGCACGAACGACTACGCCGACACCGCCAACTCGGACATCGTCGTGATTACGGCGGGGCTGGCGCGCAAGCCGGGTATGAGTCGTGACGATCTGCTGACCAAGAATTACGAGATCGTCAAGGGTGTCACCGAACAGGTAATCAGGCATTCGCCCAATTGCATCATCCTTCCCGTCACCAACCCGCTCGATGCGATGGCCCAGGTGGTCTACCGCGTCAGCGGATTCCCGAGGGAGCGCGTCATTGGCATGGCCGGCGTGCTTGATTCGGCCCGTATGCGCACGTTCATCGCTCTCGCGCTGAACGTGTCGGTCGAGAACACCCACGCTTTCGTGCTTGGTGGCCACGGTGACACGATGGTGCCGCTCCCGCGATACTCCACGGTTGCTGGCATTCCCATCACCGAGCTCCTCGACAAGGCGACCATCGACCAGATCGTCACGCGCACCGCGAACGGCGGCGCCGAGATTGTCAAGCTGCTCGGCACCGGCAGCGCGTACTACGCGCCGGGCTCGGCGGTTGTCGAGATGGTCGAGGCAATCTTGAAGGACAAGAAGAAGATTCTGCCGTGCGCCGTCTTCCTCCAGGGCGAGTACGGCATTCGCGACTTGTTCGTCGGCGTGCCGGTGAAGCTCGGCGCCCGCGGCGTCGAAGACATCATCCAGATAAGGCTGAGCCCGGAAGAAGACGCGGCTCTCAAGAAGTCCGCCGCGGCAGTGAAGGAGCTCGTCGACGTGATCAAGGTATGACGCGATAGAGTTTGGCCCGGAGCCAGTTGCAATCCCTGGTCGGCATGGATATCGTGGGCCGACAAAACGGCGGCGTCGTGACGACCCACGGAATAATTCCAGGACCGGAGGGATTCGTTGGCGCAGGAAGTTCTTCATCTGACCCGGCGCGGGTTCGGTCAGACCACGCGGCGTGACGCATGGTGGGTGCAGCCGCTGCTGACCGCCTTCGGGTTGGGTACCTTCGTCGTTTACGCCACGTGGGCAGCGTTTCAGGGCAATCACTACGAGTTCGGGCCGTACCTCTCGCCCTTCTACTCTCCGCTTCTTTTCGGCGACGGCCCGCATAGCTGGTTCGGCCCAAAGCCCGGGTGGTGGCCGGTCGCGATTCCGTTTTCCGCGGCCCTCCTTATTCTCTGGGCGCCCGGCGGCTTCCGGCTGACCTGCTACTACTATCGCGGCGCCTACTACAAGGCCTTCTGGGCAGATCCGCCCTCGTGCACGGTCGGAGAGCCGCGAGGCCGCTACCGCGGAGAGGCCTCGTTCCCCCTCATTCTTCAGAACGTCCACCGCTACTTCCTCTATCTGGCACTGGGATTTCTGGTCGTCCTGGCCTATGACGTCTGGACGGCCCTGTGGTTCGTCGATCCGGCCACTGGTCGTCGCGCTTTCGGCGTCGGAGTCGGGACCCTGGTTCTGGCGGTGAATGTTGTCCTGCTCGGTGGCTACACGCTCGGCTGTCACTCGCTCCGCCATCTCGTGGGCGGGCGGCTCAACCAATTGTCGAACCGACCCGCCCGTCTGAAAACCTATGACGCGGTCAGCTGCCTGAACTGCCGCCACATGCGCTGGGCCTGGGCCAGCCTGTTCTCGGTGGGTTTCGCGGATCTCTATGTGCGCCTCTGCTCGATGGGCGTCTGGACGGACTGGAGGATCGTCTGAGCCACGAGGTGCACGAGCACGACGTGCTGATTATCGGGGCGGGCGGCGCAGGACTCAGGGCGGCGATTGAAGCATCCGCGTCGGGTGCGCGGGTGGGACTGCTGTGCAAGTCGCTTCTCGGGAAGGCACATACCGTGATGGCCGAGGGCGGCATCGCGGCAGCGCTCGCCAACGTCGACGATCGTGACACGTGGAAAGTCCACTTTGCCGACACCATGCGCGGTGGCCAGTACCTGAACAACTGGCGCATGGCCGAGCTGCACGCCAAAGAGGCTCCCGACCGGGTAAGAGAGCTCGAGGCGTGGGGCGCGCTGTTCGATCGGACGGCCGACGGGCGCATCCTGCAGCGCAACTTCGGAGGCCACAAGTACCCGCGGCTGGCTCACGTCGGCGATCGGACGGGCCTCGAGATGATTCGCACGCTCCAGGATCACGGTGTCCACCGCGGTCTCGACGTGCACATGGAGTTCACGGTCGTCACCCTGCTGACGGCTGCCGGGCGTGTCGTCGGCGCATTGGGGTACGACCGGGAACGCGGCCGGTTCAAGGTGTTTCAGGCGGGCGCCACCGTGCTCGCCACGGGCGGGATCGGGCGAGCGTATCGGATCACCAGCAACAGCTGGGAGTACACCGGAGACGGGCACGCGCTGGCTTACCGCGCCGGGGCCGAGCTGATGGACATGGAGTTCGTCCAGTTCCACCCGACAGGCATGGTCTGGCCGCCGAGCGTACAGGGCATCCTGGTCACCGAAGGCGTGCGCGGCGAAGGCGGCATCCTGACCAACAGCACCGGGCGTCGCTTCATGTTCGACGACATCCCCGAGCTCTACCGCGCGCAAACCGCGGCCGACGAAGAAGAAGGCTGGCGGTACACACAGGGTGACAAGAACGCGCGGCGGCCACCCGAGCTGTTGACCCGCGATCACGTGGCGCGTGCCATCGTCAGGGAACTCAAGGAGGGGCGTGGCAGTCCGCACGGCGGCGTGTTCCTGGACATCGCCTGGATTTCGCGGAAGCTTCCCAACGCCGGGGAGCACATCAAGCGGAAGTTGCCGAGCATGTATCACCAGTTCAAGCAGCTTGCGGACATCGATATCACCAAGGAGCCCATGGAGGTCGGTCCGACGACCCACTACGTGATGGGCGGCGTGCGGGTGGACGCCGAGACGCAGATGTCGACGGTGCCCGGGCTCTTCGCGTCCGGCGAGTGCGCGGCGGGTATCAACGGGGCCAACCGGCTCGGGGGCAATTCGCTGTCGGACCTTCTCGTTTTCGGCAAGCGGGCCGGCGAGCACGCCGCGGCATTCGCTCGAGAGCACCCTGCGCATGGATTCGACCAGGCACAAGTCGATCGAGCCACCCAAGGCGCCCTCGAGCCGTTCGAGCGGCCCTCGACTGGCGAGTCGCCGTACCACGTGCAGCGCGATCTCCAGGATTTGATGCAGGACCTGGTAGGCATCGTCCGCGTCGAGTCGGAGCTCCAGGAAGCACTGGCGGGCCTCGGCCGCCTCGCAGGGCGAACGGCGCATGCGCGCGTGACGGGAAACCGCGAATACAACGCCGCCTGGCATACCGCGCAGGATCTCGGGAATCTCCTCACCGTGTCGGAGGCCGTCACCCGATCGGCGCTGGAACGCAAGGAGAGTCGCGGCGCACATTTTCGCGACGACTTTCCAAAGAAGGACGAGGCGTTTGGTACAGTTCAATATCGTGACGCGCCAGGGACCCGACGGCGAGATGCAGGTTGCGCGCGTCCCGATTCCGCCGATGCCGCAGGAACTCAGGCAAGTCATCGAAGAGAACAAATAGGGCGCTGCTGCCACCCGCGAGCTGCGGAGAATCACAGATGCCGACCGCGACCTTTCGAATCTGGCGAGGCGATGTAGCAGGAGGAGAGTTCCGCGACTACCCCACAGAAGTGGCCGACGGCATGGTCGTGCTCGATGCCGTCCACCGAATCCAGGCCGATCAGGCCAACGATCTCGCGGTCCGGTGGAACTGCAAGGCCGGCAAGTGCGGGTCGTGCTCGGCCGAAGTCAACGGTCAGCCACGTCTGATGTGCATGACGCGCCTGAACCAGCTGAAGCTCGACGAGCCCATCACGATCGAGCCGATGAAGGCCTTCCCCCTGATCCGGGACCTCGTGACCGACGTCTCCTGGAATTACCGCGTCAAGAAGGGCATCAAGCCATTCAAGCCGCGTCCCCCCGATCAGCCGGACGGCACCTGGCGCATTCAGCAACGCGAGGTTGACCGCGTTCAGGAGTTCCGCCGCTGCATCGAGTGCTTCCTTTGCCAGGACGTCTGCCACGTTCTTCGGGAGCATCACCAGCACGAGGCGTTCATTGGTCCGCGGTTCCTGGTATACACCGCGGCGCTCGAGATGCATCCGCTCGACACCGGGAATCGTCTGGCCGACCTGCGGGACTCGCAGGGCGTCGGGCTCTGCAATATCACGCGCTGCTGCACGAAGGTCTGCCCGGAGGACATCACGATTACCGAGAACGCCATCATTCCGCTCAAGGAGCGTGTCGTCGACGAGTTCTACGATCCGGTGCGCAAGCTGCTGCGCATGGTCACCGGCGCCTGATCCGATCACGGAGGCAAGGAGGCACGCCATGTTCGCCCTGAAGCGCCTGTCGAAGGATGCCGTGCCGGCCGCGCTGGCGCGTGCCGAGCGCTACCGGTTTCTCAATGAGCCGAGCGAGGCTGAGAGCATCTGCCTCGACGTCCTCGACGTGGATCCCGGCAATCAGGATGCGCTCGTCACCCTGCTGCTGGCGCTGAGTGATCAGTTCGGGGAGGCCGCGGGCGTGGTGGGCCGAGCGCGTGAAGCGGTCGACCAGCTGCTCGACCCGTACAGCACGGGCGTATTACGGAGGCATTGTTCGGGAGCGCCGTGCGAAGGCGCAGCTCAAACGTGGTGGAGAAGGGGCCGTCCTGGGGATCTACGAGTGTCTGGTCGACGCGATGGAGTTCTACGAACAGGCTGAGGCTCTGCGGCCGCCTGGCAACGACGATGCGATCTTGCGGTGGAACGCTTGTGCGCGGCTGCTTCTTCGCAGCCCGCATCTTCGACCGGTCCTCGAAGATCGAGCCGAGGTGGACATGCTGGAGTGACGACGGCGGTGGGTGGCCGGCGGCTTGCGTGACCTGCTAGCGACCACCCCTCCAGAGGGCTCTGGAGTAGTCGCGCGTCATTCGGGCAATGTTCGAAATCGAGATTTCTTTCGGGCAGACCGCCTCGCATTCCCCTTCGTTCGAGCACATTCCGAAGCCTTCGGCGTCCATCCGCTCGACCATGTGGACCACACGGGCGTAGCGCTCGGGCTGGCCCTGCGGCAGGAGGCCCAGATGGGTGATTTTCGCGGCCGTGAAGAGGTGCGCCGCGGCGTTCTTGCAGGCGGCGACGCAGGCCCCGCACCCGATGCACTGCGCGGAGTCCATGGCGGCTTCGGCGACGTCCTTGGCGATCGGCAGCACGTTCCCGTCGGGGGCGCCACCTGTGTGGAACGACACATAGCCGCCCGCCGCCATGATGTGGTCGAACGCGCTCCGGTCCACCACGAGATCCTTGATCACGGGGAACGCCCTGGCGCGCCACGGCTCGATGACGATCTCGTCACCATCGCGGAAGCTTCGCATGTGCAGCTGACAGGTCGTCGTTGCAGGGGTCGGTCCGTGCGCCACGCCGTTGATCATCAACCCGCAGGTTCCACAAATGCCTTCGCGGCAGTCCGAGTCGAAGGCGATCGCGTCTTCGCCTCGGGCGATGAGGCCTTCGTTCACCACGTCGAGCATCTCGAGGAACGACATGTCGGTGCTGACGCGCTCCGCCGCGTAATCCACCAGCCGCCCTGGCGAGTCGGGCCCGGTCTGCCGCCAAATCTTGAGCTTCACGTTGATCGTGGACATGTGCCTTGGTCTCGCGCTGGATTGGCCGACGCCCGCCGCTAGGCCGGTCCCCCTACTTGTAGGAGCGCTGTGTCGGGTGAACCTCGTCGAATGAGAGCGGTTCCTTGTGCAACACGGGCTGTTTGCCGACGCCCGTGAATTCCCAGGCGCCCACATAGGAGAAGCTGGCGTCATTGCGCAGCGCCTCGCCCTCGGGCGTCTGGCTTTCCTCGCGGAAATGCCCGCCGCACGACTCGGTGCGGTGCAGGGCGTCGGTCACCAGCAGCTCGGCGAACTCGAGATAGTCGGCCACGCGCCCGGCATGCTCGAGGCTCTGATTGAGCGAGTCGCGGCTACCTGGCACGGACACCGTGTGCCAGAACTCCTCGCGGAGCTGCGGGATGTCGGCGAGCGCCTTCTTCAGGCCCGCATCGGTGCGCGACATGCCTGCGTAGTCCCACAGGATGGCGCCCAGACGCCGGTGAAACGAGCGGATGGTCTGGGTTCCATTGATCGACAGCAGTCTGGAAATCTGCTCGCGCTGACTCTCCTTCGCTTCCCCGAACGCGTCGTGGTCGCTCGTGACCGGAGGCAGTGCCGTGCTGCCCAGATAGTGGGCGAGTGTGTACGGGGCGACAAAGTAGCCGTCGGCCAGTCCCTGCATCAGCGCACTCGCCCCCAGCCGGTTGGCGCCGTGATCCGAAAAATTCGCTTCGCCGAGAACGTGCAGCCCGGGGACGGTGCTCATCAGGTTGTAGTCCACCCAGAGGCCGCCCATCGTGTAGTGAACCGCGGGATAGATCCGCATCGGCGACGTATAGGGATCCTCGTCGGTGATCTTTCGGTACATGTCGAAGAGGTTCCCGTACCTTGGAGCGGATCGTCTCGACGCCCAAACGCTTGATCGCGTCGGCAAAGTCGAGATACACGGAAAGGCCGCTGTCTCCGACCCCACGCCCATCGTCACAAACCTGTTTCGCGTTGCGTGACGCGACATCGCGGGGCACCAGGTTGCCGAAGCTCGGGTATTTCCGCTCGAGGTAGTAATCGCGCTCCGACTCCGGAATCTCCGCGGGCGGCCGCTCATCAGAGGGGTGCTTCGGGACCCAGACGCGCCCGTCGTTGCGGAGGCTCTCGCTCATCAGTGTGAGTTTCGATTGGTGCTCGCCGCTCACGGGAATGCAGGTCGGGTGGATCTGCGTGTAGCACGGGTTTGCGAACATGGCTCCGCGCTTGTACGCACGCCATGCCGCTGTGACGTTGGAGTTCACGGCGTTGGTCGACAGGTAATACGCCGTGCCGTAACCGCCCGTGCACAGCAGCACGGCGTGGCCGGCATACGCCTCGAGCGCTCCAGTCACCAGGTCGCGCACGACGATGCCGCGCGCCTTGCCGTCTATGACGACCACATCCAGCATTTCTCGACGCGGGAAGATGCGGACGCTGCCTTCGTGAACCTGGCGCATCAGCGACTGGTAGGCGCCGAGCAGGAGCTGCTGACCCGTCTGGCCGCGCGCGTAGAAGGTGCGCTCGACCTGCGCGCCGCCGAACGACCGGTTGTCGAGCAGCCCGCCGTACTCGCGTGCAAACGGGACGCCCTGCGCCACGCATTGGTCGATGATGTTCACGCTGAGCTCGGCGAGGCGGTACACGTTGGCCTCACGCGATCGATAATCGCCGCCTTTCACCGTGTCATAGAAGAGGCGGTACACGCTGTCGCCGTCGTTGCGGTAGTTCTTCGCGGCGTTGATGCCGCCCTGTGCCGCGATACTGTGGGCGCGGCGGGGACTGTCCTGGATGCAGAAGGCGAGCACGTTGTAGCCCAGCTCGCCCAGCGCGGCCGCCGCAGATGCCCCTGCCAGGCCGGTGCCCACGACGATGACCGAGAATTTTCGGCGGTTGGCCGGGTTGACGAGCTTCGACTCGAAGCGATGCCGGTTCCACTTTTCGGGAAGCGGGCCGCTCGGGATCCTGGGGTCGAGCGTCACGGCCGGCCCCCGGCGAAATAGACGAACAGGGGAATGATCAAGAACCCTCCGCCGATGACGATCGCCATCAGCTTTCCCGCGAGCACGATGCGTGGCGTGTAGGTGGGATGGTCAGCGCCCAGCGACTGAAAGGCGCTGGACACCCCGTGCCACAGGTGGAATCCCACCACAACCATGCAGACGACGTAGAAGGCGACGATCCAGGGGTTGCTGAACTGCTCGAGTTCCAGTCGGTAGAGGTCCCGAATCTCGGTGCCGGCAACCTGATAGTAGCTGCCGAATTTAAAGCTCTTCACGTGAACGACGACGAAGAGGGCGAGCAGGATGCCCGTCACGATCATCGTCGCGGATGCCAGGCTCTTGCGGCTGCGCCCTCCCGCCCATTCCGTCCGGGCGTAGGCCACGGGCCGAGCGCGCCGGCTGTCGATGGTCATCCGCACGGCCTTGAAGATGTGTACGAGGAACACCAGGAGGAGTCCGATTTCGACCGGAACGACCAGCGGATTCGAGATGAGCGCGTGCGAGTACTCGTTGAAGACCGCCGAACCAGCAAAGACCATCAGGTTGCCGGCGAGATGCAGAATCAAGTACAGGAACAACGCGAGCCCTGTCACGGCGACCAGGATCTTGGTCCCGAGCGACGACGCGAAAAACTTTGATCGGGGCGGCATCAGGAACTCCGACGCGGAGGTGGGACTGGCACGTAAACGCGCGTGCTGATCGAGTCAAGTGTAGCGTTGACCGACGAGCGTGCGCAAGCGCGCTTGACGTGCGGACGTACCACGACTACCATCACGCGCGTTTCTCGGCGCGATGCTCCGGCGTCTCCCGCGCGTTGTCTGTGCGGCCCCAGCGTCCGCGTCCGACCTTTCAGAGCAGGGAAGCCGTTGAAGATTCACGAGTATCAGGGGAAAGCCATTCTCGCGAGACACGGCGTGCCCGTGCCCCGCGGCGAAGTGGCGTTCTCGCCCGCGGAAGCCGGCGAGATCGCCCGTCGTCTTGGCGGTCGTAACCATCGTGATCAAGGCGCAGATCCACGCAGGCGGCCGCGGCAAGGGAGGCGGCGTGCGCCTCGTGCACTCACCCGACGAAGCCGAACGTGTCGCGCGCGACATGATCGGCATGACGCTCGTGACGCCTCAGACCGGACCGGATGGCCGCGTCGTCTCGTGCGTGCTCGTCGAGGAGGGTCTCGAGATCGCGCGCGAGCTGTATCTGGGGCTCGTGCTGGATCGTGCAGTCGGGCGCCCCGTGTTCATGGCCAGTGCAGACGGCGGGATGGACATCGAAGAGGTCGCCGCCCGGACGCCCGAGCGCATCTTCCGCGAGCATGTGCATCCCGGTACCGGCCTCGTGCCGTTCCAGGCCCGCAAGCTCGGCTTCGACATTGGCCTCGATGCCGCGCAGGTCGTCAAGCTCACCAAGCTGGTTGCGTCGCTGTACGAAGCGTTCCGTGCCACCGACGCCTCGCTCGTCGAGATCAACCCGTTGATTGTCACTGCATCGGGCGACCTCCTGGCGCTCGACGCCAAGGTGACCTTCGACGATAACGCGCTCTATCGGCACCCCGACCTCCGCGAGCTGCGTGACTTGGGGGAAGAGGATCCACTCGAGTCGCAGCGTCCACCTCTTCGACGGCCGCGTCGTCGAGGAAAGCGCCGCGGTTGTCTAACCTTCCAAGGTTCCTGGGTTCCTGGGTTCCTAGGTTCCTAGGTTCCGGGGTTCGGGGTTCCGGGGTTCCTCGGCACCTTCGAACCTCAGAACCTCGGAACCTCCGAACCTCGGAACCTAGGAACCCAGGAACCTAGGAACTCCGGAACCTTGATCCGATACGCGTGTCGATCGCTGTGGCGGGCGCCGGGCTTCACGCTCGTCGCGCTCATCACCCTGGCGCTCGGGATCGGGGGGACGACGGCGATCTTCTCGGTCGTCGACGGCATCCTCCTTCGTCCCCTCCCCTATCCCGATCCCGGATCCATCGTCACGCTGTCGCAGGACCGGGTCCAATGGCGCCGACGGCGCGTTCTCGCCGGCCGACTACCTCGACTACAAGCAGCAGTCCAGCCGTAGCTTCGCGGCGATGGCCGGCTTATCGCGAGGACATCGTCGATCTGACGGGCCGGGGCGATCCGGTACGGCTGACCGCGCTCGAAACGACGCGCCGCGTTCTTCGACGTCTTCGGCCTCCCACCCCTTGCCGGCCGCGCCTACAGTGAAACGGGTGACGCGCCGGCGGGCCCACGCGTCGCGGTGATCTCCGAGACGCTCTGGGAGACTCAGCTCGGTCGCGGTCGGCAGACGTCGTCGGCAGCACCATTCGGCTGAACGGCATCCCGACCACGGTCCTCGGCGTCATGCCGGCCTCGTTCGTCCATCCCCGCCGTGTCGATCTGTGGGTGCTGGCGCCGCAAGCGGTGCCGACCGCGCCGGTCGCCATCGAGGGCGACCTCATCGCGCAACGTGACGTGCAATACTTCCAGGCCGCCGCACGGCTCCGGCACAACGTGACGGTTCGCCCAAGCCCGCGCCGAACTGCGCGACCATCAGCGACCGCCTCTCGCGCGAGTATCCGGACACCAACGATGGCGAGACCGCGACGGTGGAACCGCTGCAGGAGGCGCTCGTCGGCGACGTGCGCGGCGCGCTGCTCGTGCTGCTCGGCGCGGTCGGCTTCGTCCTGCTGATTGCCTGTGCCAACGTCGCGAGTCTGCTGCTGGCGCGCGGCACCGGACGCCGGCGCGAGCTCGCCGTGCGCAGCGCGCTCGGCGCCAGCCGCGGACGCCTCCTCGGCGCAGCTGCTCACCGAGAGCCTCGTGCTCGTCAGCGCCGGCGGCGCACTCGGCCTGCTCGTCGCCTATCTGGGGCGTCGATGTGCTGCTGGCGATCGCGCCCGAGTCGATTCCGCGCATCGCCGAAGTCGGACTCGATCCGCGCGTCGCCGCTTCGCGCATCGCCGTGTCCGCGCTGGTCGGCGTGCTCTTTGGCCTCGTGCCCGCGTTCCAGGGCGCGCGGCCGGACGATGGTCGACGCGCTCAAAGACGGCGGCCGCACCGGGACGACGCGCACCGGCCTGCGCAGCGCGCTCGTCGTCGCCGAGATTGCGCTCTCGCTGATGCTGCTGATCGGCGCGGGCCTGATGCTCACGAGCTTCGCGCGACTGCGCGCGGTCGATCCTGGATTCGTCGTGAAGAGCCTGGTGGTGGTCAACGTGCCGCTGCCGCAGGCGCGCTACGACAATCCGGCGCAGGCGCGGTTCTACGAGCAGCTGCACGAGCGCGTCACCGCGAACGGCGTCACCAGCCGCGCCGCGCTGGTGTTTCCGCACGCCGTTTGGCGGCGGCAATGCCGCCGGCGGGTACCACGTCGAAGGCGCAACCGGTCCGCGCGCGCGCCGACCGCGGCGTGGCGCAGCTCAATTCGGTGTCGCCCGGCTTCTTCAGCACGATGGGGATTCCGCTGCTCGAAGGGCCGCGATCTGTCGTTCGCGGACACGCGCGACGGCCGCCGGCGTCATCGTCATCAACCGCACGCTGGCCGAACGCGAATGGCCCGGACAGGATCCCGATCGGCAAGCGTGTCGTGCTCGGTGGGCCGACCGACGATCCGAATGCGTGGCTCACGGTCGTGGGCGTGGTCGGCGGATTCCAAGCGCGGCGATCTCGCAGGCCGGCCGTCGAGCCGGCCATGTACCTCGCCGCTTCCGCAATTCACGCTGCCCTTCATGTCGGTCGTCGTCCGCACCGAGGCCGGCGAGGCGGCGGTTGCGACTGCCGTGCGCGCCGCGGTGCGCTCGATCGATCCGGAGCTGCCGATCGACGAGGTGCGACACGATCGAGCGCGTGCTGGAGCGGGCCACCGGACAGCCGCGATTTCGTGCCGTGCTCGATCGCCGCGTTCGCGGCCGCGGCGCTGCTGCTCGCGGCGGTCGGCCTCTACGGCCTGATCAGCTACTACCGTGGCGCAGCGCGTCGCCGGAGATTGGCGTGCGGCTCGCGCTCGGCGCCACGGCCGGCGCAGGTGGCGCGGCCTGGTCGTCGGCCAGGGTCTGCGGCTGGCGCTCGTGGGCATCGGCATCGGCCTGGCCGGCGCGGCTCGGCGTGGCGCGCCTGCTCGAAGGACTGCTGTTTTCCATCAGCGCGACCGATCCGGTCGTCTATGCGAGCGCTGGCCGCGCCTGCTGCTCGCCATTGCCGCGCTGGCCTGCTACGTTCCGGCGCGCCGCGCCATGCGCGTCGATCCGATGACCGCGCTGCGCGCCGAATGACGAATCATGACGACTCGCTTGCATGATCAAGCTGCGAAACGTCGAGAAGAGCTACCGCCACGGCCTGTCGCAGACCTGGGTCCTGCGCCGCGTCAACGTCGACATCCAGCAGGGCGAGTTCGTGTCCATCATGGGCCCGTCCGGCGCCGGCAAGAGCACGCTGCTGCACATCCTCGGCATGCACGACAGCGCCTGGACCGGCGAGTACTGGCTGTTCGAAGAGCCCGTGCACCAGCTGTCGGCCAAGGACCGGATGCGGCTGCAGAAGCAGCACGTCGGCTTCGTCTTTCAGAGCTATCACCTGCTCGACAACCTGACGGTCTACGAGAACATCGACCTGCCGCTGTCGTATCGCGACGTCAAGAAGTCCGAGCGCCAGGGCATGGTGGCCGACATCCTCGACCGCTTCAACATCGTCGGCAAGAAGGATCTCTATCCGAATCAGCTGTCGGGCGGACAGCAGCAGCTGGTCGCCATTGCGCGCGCCGTGGTCGCGAAGCCGACGCTGATTCTCGCGGACGAGCCGACCGGCAACCTGCACACCGATCAGGGCCGCGAGATCATGGAGCTGTTCAAGCGGCTCAACGAGGGCGGCACGACGATCGTCCAGGTGACGCACTCGGAGGTGAATGCGTCGTACGGCCGGCGCGTCATCAAGCTGAAGGACGGCTGGATTGTCGATGAATAGCGGAAGCACATGATCACGGAGACCTCCTCGCAAAAGACCGGATCCACGCGCGGCGAACCGGCGCCGCGTATCCTGATCGCCGACGATCAGCCCGACGTGCTCGAAGCGCTGCGGCTGCTGCTGAAGCCCGAGGGCTATCTGATCGACACCGGCTCCTCGCCGCAGCAACTGCTGCGCGCGCTCGAGCTCAAGGACTACGACGTCGTCCTGATGGATCTGAACTACACGCGCGACACGACGTCGGGCGAAGAAGGCCTCGACCTGCTGCAGCGCATTCACACCGCCGACGAATCGCTGCCGGTCGTGGTGATGACGGCGTGGGGATCGGTCAACGTCGCGGTCGAAGCGATGCGCCGCGGCGCGCGCGACTTCATCCAGAAGCCGTGGGACAACGAGCGGCTGCTCGTCGATCGTGCGCACGCAGACCGAGCTCGGCCGCGCGATCCGCCGCGGCCGGCAGCTCGAAGCCGCCAACCAGGCGCTGATGGCGGACGGCCATTCGCCGCTCCTCGCCGAATCGGCGGCGATGCGGCCCGTGCTCGACATCATCGCGCGCGTCGGCCCCTCGGACGCGAACGTCCTGATCACCGGCGAGAACGGCACCGGCAAGAGCCTCGTCGCGCAGGCGCTGCACGCCGTGTCGCCGCGCGCGAACCGGCCGATGGTCACGGTCAATGCCGGCGGCATGGCCGAAGGCGTGTTCGAGTCCGAGCTCTTCGGTCACATGAAGGGCGCGTTCACCGACGCCAAGTCGGATCGCGTCGGACGCTTCGAGCTGGCCGACGGCAGCACGCTCTTTCTCGACGAGATCGCCAACGTGCCGCTCAACCAGCAGCAGAAGCTGCTGCGCGTCATCGAGACCGGCGAATTCGAGCGGCTCGGATCGTCGAAGACGCGCAAGGTGAACGTGCGGCTGATCTCGGCGACCAACGCCGATCTCAACGCCGAAGTCACGGCGGGCCGCTTCCGGCAGGACCTGCTCTTCCGCCTGAACACCATCGAAGTGCACCTGCCGCCGCTGCGCGATCGCCGCGAGGACATCCCGCTGCTGGCGCGACACTTCCTGCGCCAGCACGCGCAGCGCTATCGCAAGAACCTGTCGGGCTTCGATCCGGCCGCCATGCAGGTGCTGATCGACCACCGCTGGCCGGGCAACGTGCGCGAGCTCGATCACGCGGTCGAGCGCGCGGTGCTGATGTCGCAGGGCAACACGATTCGCGCGAGCGATCTCGGCCTGCAGGACCGACGGCACGAGCACCGCGCGCCTCGAGGACATGAGCCTCGAAGACGTCGAGGCGTTCCTCATCAAGAAGGCGATGGCGCGCTACGGCAACGTCAGCCAGGCCGCGCGCGCGCTCGGCCTCTCGCGCAGCGCGCTCTATCGCCGGCTGGAGCGATACAAGCTGCTAGCACGCGTGACGCGTGCGGCGGCTGACCACGACCAGCAGATCTTCCTGCTCGCCCTCCTCGGCGGGCCTGCCCGGCGCGCCTGACCTCGCTCATCATTCTCTGGACCGGCGACTACACGCCGAAGGTCCAGTGGACGCTCACCGTCGTCATCCTCGGCTTCCTGCTCGGGTTTGCCGCCTCGCTGCGCAGCCGCGTCGTCGCTGCCGCTGCAGACGCTCGCGAACCTGCTCGCGGCGATGCGCGAAGACGACTTCTCCATCCGCGGCCGCACGGCCGATCCCGACGATCCGCTCGACGCCGTGCTGATCGAGGTCAACGAGCTCGCCGAGACGCTGCACGAGCAGCGGCTCGGCGCCGTCGAGGCCACGGCGCTGCTGCGCACGGTGATGGAGCAGATCGACGTCGCGGTGTTCGCCTTCGATCCCGAGCACCGCCTGCGCATCGTCAATCGCACCGGCGAGCGGCTGATGGGCCGCAGCATGGAGCAGATGCTCGGCCGCACCGCCGACGAGCTCGGCGTCACCGAGTGGTTCGGCGATGCGCCGCGCGTCGTCGATATCTCGCTGCCGGGCGGCAGCGTCGGGCGCTGGGAAGTGCGGCGGACGACGTTCCGACTCGGCGGCCTGCCGCACGACCTGCTCGTGCTGTCCGACGTCAGCCGGCCGCTGCGCGAGCAGGAGCGGCAGGCGTGGCAGCGGCTGATTCGCGTCATCGGCCACGAGCTCGGCAACTCGCTCGGCCCGATCAAGTCGATCGCCGGCAGTCTCGAAACGCTGCTGCAGCGCAATCCGCCGCCCGAAGACTGGCGCGACGACATGACGCGCGGGCTGCAGGTGATCGCGTCGCGCACCGAATCGCTGAGCCGCTTCACCGCCGCGTACTCGCGCCTCGCGCGTCTGCCGGCGCCGACGCTCGGCCCGGTCGTGCTGAAGCCGCTGCTCGTGCAGCATCGCCGGTCTCGAAACGCGCGTGCCCGTGCACGTGCCGCCCGGGACCCGACGTCACCGTGCAGCGTCGACACCGATCAGATCGAGCAGCTGTTCATCAACCTGATTCGCAACGCCGCCGACGCCTGCCTCGAAGTCGGCGGCGGCATCGGTCACGGTCGGGTGGCGCCGCACGCGACACGGCGTCGACATCTGGGTGGACGATGAAGGGCCGGGCCTGTCGAACACGGCGAACCTGTTCGTGCCGTTCTTCACGACCAAGCCGGGCGGCTCCGGGCATCGGCCTCGTGCTGTGCCGCCAGATCGCCGAAGCGCACGACGGATCGCTGAAGCTCGAAAATCGCGCCGACGGCCGCGGCGCGCGCGCGACGCTGACGCTGCCTCTTTAGGGCTGGAAGAGAGGGCGCGTATGGCGGTCAAGAGAGAGCAAGCGTCTGGACGTGCCGCGGCGCGTCGGTTTTCGCGTGCGGTTGTGGCAGCCATCGACGAGAGCAAGATCATCGGCGTCCGCGCCGGTGCCCGCTCCGATCATCGGTTCATCGGCATCTGGGTCGTCGTCGTGGACGGGCGCGTGTTTGCCCGTTCGTGGACGCTGACGCCGGGCGGCTGGTATCGGACGTTCATCGGCGATCCGCTCGGCACGATCCAGGTAGGGGATCGGGAACGTAAGATTCGCGCGGTCCCGGCACGCGGCGACCGCATCCGCGACGCCGTCGAGCGCGCCTACGCGAAGAAATACCCGACGCCGGGGTCGGTCAGGTACGTGCGCGGCTTCCGCACCCCGCGGCGCCGTGACACGACGATGGAGTTTCAGCCGCGCTAGCTCGCCAGCGCACTCGACGATCTGATTGGCACCGGCCCGCGCGACTGGCCGGCTTCGAGATGTGTCCGGTCAAACCACGAACGCGCAATCGAACCGCGACCGGCGCCGTGCGCTACGCCGGCGTGATGTCCTTCGACGTGATGTCGTAGGTGATCATGAATCCGTTGGTTCCCTTGAACTCGAACGGCTTCGGCCCCACGCGGTAGGCTTGGATTTCGTTCGGCATCAGAATGAACCCCGTGTTACGAGGGGCGCCAAAGTACTTGAGGTTTCTGATCACGACCGGTTCCTGCGTCATTCCGGGGTTCCGGCGGAGCACCACAACGGCGGCCTGGCCAGCATTCAGGCGAGCCTCGGCCCGATCGGTGGTGGCGTTCCAGTCGATGGGCGCGTCCTTGCCGATCGTGAAGGACTTCCAGGTCACCGGATAGACGTGGGGAACGATCGTCGTGATGGCGTCGCGCTGTTGCTTCGTGGCCGAAGGCTCGAAGGTGATCTCGGCCCACGCCGCCCCCTTCGAGAAGTCGGCGCCGAGGTCGCCTGCAATCCAGAACTTGACGCCATTGAGGCCCACGTTCCCGAAGGTTCCCTGATTGACTCGATAGCCCATGTTGAACCGGCAGTAATGCTCGGCCATCGATCCGTGCCCGTGGGCGCTCGGCACCGTGCTGAAGTAACACGGACAGAACATCGTGCAACTGCAGGCCTCGATAATCGTGGCGTTCAGGGACCAGTCGGATCCGGTGGACCTGGTCTGCGTCTGAGCGGCCGCCGGACGCACGGGCGATCCCAATCCACCGGCGACCGCGCCGGAAGCCGCCACCCGAAGAAATGCGCGACGTGACACTTCGTTCCCCATATCTCCTCCAGTAGTCGTTGACCCGCCAGAGTTGTCCTGATCCGGACAGCGGAATCGAACCCAAAACGGGCTCACGGTCGACTCACGCTGCTCACGAACCGGTCTCGCTCAGAAGGCGCCGTTTCGGCGCGATTCGGCTCATGGCACCGGCTGGAGTATCGCGATAAGATCGTCGCGCCTCAGCTTTACACCGTGACACCAGGGCCGGAAACCGACCGCTCGGCGACGATCTCTCAGCTGTTGGCGGATTGGGCTGCTCAGGATCCCACTGCCCGGGACCGTCTCGTGCCCATCGTGTACGACGAGCTGCGACGGCTCGCCCATCACTACATGAAGGGGGAGCGCGCCGGCCACGCGCTCCAGACGACAGCGCTCGTCAATGAGGTGTACTTGCGGCTGGTCGGGATCAACGGGCTCCAGTGGCGGGATCGCGCACACTTCTTCGCGATGGCGGGGACGCTCATGCGGCGCGTGCTCGTCGACTACGCGCGCCGTCAGGGACGCGACAAACGCGGTGGTGGCGTCGTGGTCACCTCGTTGGACGATCACGCGGTCGCCGCCGGGTCCGGCGTCGACGTCGTCGCGCTCAACGACGCACTCGAACGGCTGGCCACCGTCGATCCGCAGCAATGCCGGGTCGTGGAATTGAGATTCTTCGCCGGCCTCTCGATTGAGGAGACGGCGGAGGCGATCGGCATTTCAGCAGCGACCGTCAAGCGTGAGTGGACGACCGCCAAAGCGTGGCTGTATCACGAGCTCAGCACATGACGGACATGCTCGGTAACTGGCCGCGCGTGAAAGCGGTGTTCGAGCAGGCGCTGTCGCTCGAAGGCACTGAGCGGTCAGCGTTTCTTTCGGCTGCGTGCGGCGCCGACGCGGTGCTCCGCACGCACGTCGATGCGCTACTGGCGGCGCACGAGTCAAGCCAATCGTTTCTGGAACACACCGCCAGCTCGGTCCTCGCGCTCGGGGGGCGCGCGGACGATCTCTGCGGGCAGACGCTCGGCACGTATCGTCTGCTGTCGCGAATTGGCGCGGGCGCGATGGGCGAGGTCTATCTGGCGCACGACGAGAAGCTCAATCGTCGCGTCGCCGTGAAGCTGATCGCGAAGCATCTCGCGGCCGATGCCGACCGTCTCCGGCGATTCCGGCAGGAGGCGCATGCGGCCTCGAGCCTGAGCCATCCACACATCGTCGTGGTCCACGACTTTGGCGAGTTGGACGGCAGGCCATTCATCGTGACCGAGCTCGTGGAGGGGGTAACGGTGCGCACGCGGCTCGCTGGCGGCCCACTCCCGATCCGCGAAGCGATCGAGATCGCGCTCCAGGTGACGAGCGCGCTCGCGGCGGCGCACGCGCGCGGGCTCGTCCACCGCGATGTCAAGCCGGAGAACGTCATGGTGCGGCCTGACGGTTATGTGAAGGTCCTCGATTTCGGCCTCGCCAAGCTTGCGGGCCTGGAGCCGGCCGTGGCGCCGACCGTCATCACGCAGCCGGGACAGGCAGCGGGCACGCCTTCGTACATGTCGCCCGAACAAGCGCGCGCGGAGCCGGTGGACGCGCGCACGGACGTCTTCAGCATCGGCGCCGTGCTGTACGAAATGGTCACCGGCCGGATGGCGTTTCCGGGCAACAGCCACGCGGTCGCGTTCGCTGCCATTCTCGGAGACACGCCGCCACCGCCGACCGAACTCAATCGGGACGTGCCGCCGGACCTCGAGCGCATCATCGTGAAAGCGCTCGAAAAGACCCGCGAGCTGCGCTATCAAAGCGCCGCCGACATGCGCGCGGATCTCTTGCGCGCCGTTCGCGACTCCGATGCCGGTCTTGTCGCAGCGGCTCCGGAGCGCCGCCACCACCGCGTCGCCGTCGGACCGCGCGCGCGGACGTGGGCGATGCTCGGCGTCACGGCGGTGATCGTGATTGCCGCGGCGAGTTACTGGTTTCGCGGGAGCAACGAGCCGGCGCCGCCATCGCGTCCGACGCGGGCGATGTTGGCCGTGCTGCCGTTTGAGAGTGTGAGCGAGGACGGCCGCGGGGATTACTTCGCCGACGGCCTCACCGAAGAAATGATCGCGCAGCTCGGTCAGTTGCAGCCGGCCAGACTCGGTGTGATTGCGCGGACGTCCACCGCCCGTTACAAGCACACACAAGACACAGCCGCTCAAATTGGCCGCGACCTGGGTGTGGACTATCTGCTCGAGGGCAGCGTTCGTCGGGAAGGAGATCGTGTCAGGGTCATCGCGCAACTGGTTCACGCAGGTGAGCAGACCCAGATGTGGTCCCACACCTACGACCGGCCCCTCGCCGACGTTCTGAGCATTCAGGCAGAAATCGCCGACCATTTGACGCGTTCGCTTTCCATCCGGCTGCTGCCGACAGACACCAGCCTTCCACCACCGAGATCGGTCAATCTGGAAAGCTACGACAGGTACCTGCTGGGCCTGCACGAACTGGCGACAGGGACGCGCGATGGCCGTTACAAGGCGATCGCGTACTTCAAGGAAGGCATCGCCAGCGATCCCAGCAACGCCCGTATCCATGCGGCCCTCGGCCAGGCCTACCACGCCGTCGTCACCTATTACAGTTCGCCGGCGGAAGTCATGCCGCTTGCGCGGGAAGCCGCCCAGCGGGCGCTCGCGCTCGACCCCGGGCTGGCGGCCGCGCATGTCACGCTCGGCGATGTTCTGCTGCTGCTCGATTGGGATTGGCCGGCGGCCGAGCGGGCGTATCTGCGGGCGCTGGAGATCAATCCGAGCCTGCCAGCAGCACAGCTCGGGTATGCAACATATCTGGCGACGCTCGGCCGCTTCGACGACGCGATCGCTCGTGTGCAGCAAGCCTACGTGTTCGATCCGCTTGCACTCGGAAGCCGGAATGAAGCGTTGTGGATCTATTACTACTCCGGTCGTCTGCGCGATACGGTCGAACAGGCTCAGAAGACCATCGAGCTGGAACCAGCCGCGGGTTTACCGTACGCGATGCTCGCGCTCGCATCCGCCCACCTCGGCCAACGTGCAGAAGCGTTGCGCGCGGCGGATCATGCGGCCCGTCTGTCGACGAACAGTCCGACGATCATGACGATGACGGCGTCCGCGCTCGCGCGCATCGGGCAACGCACCGAGGCGCGAGAGCTCTTGAATCGAGCGCTTGCGCTGGCCAAGGAACGGTACGTCTGCCAGTTCATCGTCGCCGCCGCCTACATGGATCTCGAGGATCCGAAGGCGGCGTACGCGTCGTTGGAAGAGGCGTACTCTCAACGCTCGACGTGAATGCCCTGGATCGGGGTGGAGCCCCGAATGAACCCGCTTCGCGGCGATCGCAGGTTCCAGGATTTCGTGCGGCGTGTCGGCATTCCCCGTTGACCGCACTCACGTCGACCTCGGGCGCCTCGGTCATCACGGGAGTAGCGGCAATGCGCGGCGCCGTTCGCCAACAAGTGCATCCGGCGTCGCGCACCCGGCGCGCGCCGTTACTGACCTGCGCCGCTGAAGCCGTCGCAGGACACGCGGGAATGCCAGTTCACGAACGTCCCGTTCGGGTTGTCCTTCCACGCCCAGACATGCAGCGTGTAGAACGCCGGCAGACCGAAGCGATTTGGCGCCTCGAACAAATGAAACAGCTGGCCCATGAGCTCGGGCGCACCGGCGTGTTTCGCATTCCAGGCGTCCGCGAGCACGAGATAGTCTGCGCCGATCAGGCGCAGGCGGCCGTTCGGCAGCGGCTCATAGATCACGATCTCCGGACGAGTAGCGTCGACCTCACTATCCGCGACGAGCGACATCTTGACGAAGTGCATGCCCATCGCGCCAAAGTCCGATCCGCTGACGCACCCGAACTGCAGCGCGTAGCCTTCTGCCATCGCGACCGACACATCGCGGAACCGCTCCGTCGACTGCCGGACGACGTCGACGAGCGCGCTCGCAGACCGCGCGCCGGCGGTCGTCGCGTGATGCCCCCCCGCGGCTTGCGCATCCTGCGCGCGGACTGGTGAAGCGCCGACGTTCAGCGACACAACCAGGCCGATGACCGCACACCGTAACACCGTCGCATGCCGTGCAACTCTCATAACACCTCCTGATCGAGAACCTGTCCTGCTCAGAAGGCGCCGTTTCGGCGCGATTCGGCTCATGGCTCCCGAGCATTGAGCCGGGCTGGACCGGGATCCCGCAGCCTGCTGGACAGCGCGAAGTACCATGGCGGCATGCTTACGCGGTCGGGCTCGTTTGCCACAGTCCTCAGTGTTTTTCTTCTCTCTTCCGCCCCCGCCGCGGCACAACGGCCGGGCAAGGCCGACATCAACGGAACGATTACCGACGAAACGGGCTCGGTGCTGCCCGCCGCCAGCGTCGTCGTGCGCAACCAGCTCACCGGCGTGACGCAGGAAACCGTCACCAACGCGACCGGCGCGTACCGCTTCTCGAGTCTGGATCCAGGTCTGTATGAAATCCGGGCCAGTCTGAACAGCTTCGCGACGCTGGTCCGCCCGGACGTGCGCATCAGCGTCGGCGAAGTCGCCAGGGTCGACTTCACGTTGACGCTCTCGTCCATCGGCGAGGTCATCACGGTGACCGGCGAGCCGCCGGGAGTGGAGGTCGCGCAGACGCAAATCGGTCAGCTCGTGCGCGACGAGCAGCTTCAGCAGCTGCCGGTCAGCGTCCGCTCCTTCATCAACTTCGCGAGCCTGGCTCCCGGGGTGAACGCCAGCTTCGCGCGCGCCGGCGCGTCGTTCGTCGCCGGCGCCCTCAGCTCCAACGGCCAGGACACCCGCTTCGCCAACTTCACCATCGACGGCGCGCCCAACAACGACGACTTCGTCGGCCAGACGGCGGCGGCACAGACGGGCATCAGCCTCGACGCCATCGCCGAGTTTCAGGTGCTGACCAACCAGTCTTCGGCGGAGTACGGCCGCAACATGGGGACCGTGCTCAACATGGTGACCAGGTCGGGCACGAACACGTTCAAGGGCTCCGCCTGGCTGTTCGCGCGCGACGAAGCGCTCGAAGCCATCAACGAGTTCACCAAACGTGCGGGTTTGCCGAAGGCGCCGTTCTCGCAGCAACAGTTTGGCGCCAATCTCGGCGGACCGATCGCCAGGGATCGCACATCGTTCTTCGTCAACTACGAACAGATCCTGCTCGAAGTCGGTCAGACGGTCTTCATCCCGTCACGCCCCGATCTCAGCACCAACGCCGCGACGACGTTCAACGTGCGGAACGTCTTCGGGCGCGTCGATCACCAGTTCGACAGGACCCATGGCCTGACGGTCCGGTACGTGACGGAGCTGTCGCCCGGCCAGGTGCAGGGCGTCGGCGGGACCGTCCTTCCGGAAGCCACCACCGACGAGGAAGACCGCGACGAGAGCGCCGTCGTGTCACTCACCTCGAAGTGGCGTCGCAGCGTGAACCAGGTTCGCTTCTCGTACGCAGCCGAGGACATCCGCTTCGATACGACCGCCGGCTATCCGGTGCGTGCCGAAGAAATCCATCCGGGCTTCCGGGCCGGCAGCGCCCAGTTCATCCTGGGCACGCCGTTCGAGGTTCCCGTGCACTGGACCGATCGCTCGTTCCAGTTCGAGGACAGCTTCTCTCTCATCGCCGGCAATCACGATCTCAAATTCGGCGGGTCGTATTACCACGCCACCGTCGACCGGGAACTGTTTCCGCGGCTCGGCCAGTTCACGTTCGGGAGCGACGCGCCCTTCAATCCGGCGAGTCCCGCCACGTATCCGATCCGGTACGTCGTGCCGGTCGGCGATCGCAGCTTCAGAGGCTCGAACCATGCGAGCGCCGCGTTCGTCGACGACCGTTGGCCACTCGGCGACCACGTGACGCTCAATCTGGGCGTCCGCTGGGAGCGCGAGTCGATCACGCCCGACGCCAACAACGTGGCCCCACGCGTGGGCCTCGCCTGGGACGTCGGCGGCGATGGGACGACGCTCGTCCGCGCTGGCGTTGGGGTCTACTACGGTCAGTCGCTGTTCCAGTTCTACGAGCTGCCGTTCATCTACGGGCCCACCGGTGTCGTGCTCTTCGACGTGCGCGACAACGGACCATTGTCCGGGCAGTTTCCGATCAATCCCGTCCTGCGGGCCTATCCCCAGGTCCCGGCGCTCGACCGCGCGTCTTTCCCGTACAACCCGAACCCGGACGTGATCGATCCCGGCCGCGAGTTGCCGCACGTGACGAGCGGCAGCGTCGGCGGCCAGCGCGCGTTTGGCGGCGTGCTCGTGAAGACGGACTACGTGTATTCACGCGGCCGCCATCTGTTCCGCGCCCGCGACATCAATCCCTTCAATCCGCAGACCGGCACGCGTCCCGATCCGCTCTTCGGCCGCATCCGCCAGATCGAGACGACCGCGAACAGCTGGTATCACGCGCTGCTCGCGTCAGTGACCAGGCGGTTTTCGTCGCGGTATTACGTGCAGGCCGCCTACACGTTGAGCCGCGCCGAGAACGACGCCGACATGCCGCTGTCGCAGCCCGACGACGAGTTCCATCCCGAAAACGACAAGGGCCGCGCCACCACCGACCGGACGCATATCCTCGCGGTGAACGGGCAGGTGATGATGACGTCCGCCTTCAGCGCGAGCGGGATCTTCCGCTACCTCACGGGCGAACGCTACTCACCCATCACGCTCGTCGACGCGAATCGCAATCTCGTCAACGACCGGCTGCCGGGCTACGATCGCAATACGTTCGTGGGCCCGGACTTCAAGACGCTCGATCTGCGCGTCACGTTCCGGCATCCGTTGGGCGCGCGCGGGCGCGAGATCCAGGTCACGGGCGATCTCATCAACACCTTCAACTGGGTCAACTACACCGCGCCCAGGAACGTCGTCACCGGCACCACGCTGCCGGCGAACTTCGGCGAGCCGCAGAGCGCGCTCGAAGGCCGGCAGTTTCAGATCGGCGTGCGAGTCAATTTCTGATCGCGCGGCAGCCCGGCGCTTACATCGTCTTCAGGTATTCCAGCAGATCGTCCTTGTCGGCGGCAGGCAAATCCGTGCCGTAGCGGTGACCTCTGTTGCCGTTACCCGGCACGGACGTGTCCACGCGGAAGCCGACCTTTGCGGCCTCAGGGCCGTCGCTGATGAACCCGACGTTCACCGGATCCAGGACGTCGTACCCGCGATAGAACACCGCCGGGCGCAGGTCCTCGGGCATCAGCAGCGCACGCAGGTTGGGCACGGCACCGTTGTGCAGATACGGGCCGCGGAGCCAGATGCCGTCGAGGGGCACGCTCGAATAGCCGTCGGTCTTGCGATAGGCGGTGAAGACGAACGGGGCCGTCGTGAACGTGTGGAATCGATCTACCAGGGCCTGGCTGAAGGAATCAAGACGATGGCGATCGGTCCCGACATCGGCGATGTCGACGACTTCCCCGATCTGCTTGCTGCCGAACGCGTGGCAGCTGGCGCAGGCCTGCGTGAACACCGCAGCGCCGCGCGCGGCCTTGGCCTGGTCGATCGGAAGCGGAAACTTCGGCGGCTGCAGATCGAGGAGGTAGTCCGTGATCCGCTTGAAGTTCTCGGGCAACACCGAGTGGGGGGTGGCACCGACCGCCATCGCCGCGGCGTAGTTGCGCTGCGTGATCTGATTGTTGTTCCCGTCCCAGTGCAGCCACATGTTCTCGCGCGGCCGCTGATTCCACACCTGCGGCAGATCGGTCGTCCCGATCTTGCCGTCGTCCGGCATGTGGAACACGACCATCTTCGTCGGGTTGAAGGTGTCAGTCCGGCCCCGGCCCTGCTCGGGACGCGAGTCCTGCCACGCGTACTCCGCTTTCTGCTGAAGAAGAGCGACCTTCGTCTGGGGGATGACCAGGTTGCGGTAGATGAGCCCCTCGATGAACGAGAACTGGTGCTTCTTCTCGATTGCGGCCATCACTTCGCTGGAATTGAAGCGCGGATCCGCCGCGGCGGCATAAAGGAACCGCTGGAAGCCCTGCAGGTCCATCGTGTGGGCAGGCGCGCCGGCAACGACGATCGGCGGTCCGCCGGGTGTGTTGCGGTGGACCGACGTGTGGCACAACGCGCAGTTGGCTTCGACGCTCTCGTAGCCGAAACGGCGTCGCGCCAGGCCGACGGGCACGTCGTGGCCGGGCTCCATGATCATCCCGATCGAGGCGTACCCGCCCGGCCCCGGCAGCTTTTCGGGAAACATGTCTGGCAGCACCGCGAAGATCCAGTACGGGATGCGGCTTCCGGGCCCGAGGCCGATCGTGCCGTACTTGTAGTCCTCTGCGATATCCGGATAGGTCGGGTCCGGCGAGTGCCGAAGCAGGTTGTCGTACAACACCCAACCGGCGGCGGCAAGCAGGACCAGGACGACAAGCGTGGCAACCTTCACGGCAGTGGACGCGTACGCCGCTTTCAGGCTCGTGCCCAGCGACGCGAGACCCGCGCCGATGTTGGCCGGCACGCGCTGCGCCGTCGGCAGCGCGTTCTGCAGCAGCACCGCTTCGAGGATGAAGAAGGTGCCGTCCATCGCCAGAAACGATCCAAACGCGCCTTGACGCGACACGATGCACCATGTCCAGAAGACCGAGGCGACGAGTCTCGACAGCACCACCATCCAGGAGTACCCGGGATAGCGCAGCGGATCGCGGGCGGCCGGGATGTAGAGGATGCTCAGCGCCAGCACCATCAGACCGTGTGCCCGATTCCACACGGTTGGAAAGCCGGGCATCAGGCCGACCTGCACGTTGACGTTGTCCGGCGCGAAGACCTGCAGCGCGATGAAAAACAGATTCAGAATGATGCCGACAGCAACCACGCGGCCGAACCAGATCGCCGCGGCGTTTCGCGGTGTGGTCAATTGGTCGGGGGTGTTCATGGGGCTCTCCATCTGCGGCTCCTCGCGGTTGCGGGTCGGAGGCGGCTTACGCCGCGCCCAGTGTTTCGGTCAACATCGCGGTGTCTTCAGGATCGCTGTCCTGGTAGTACGACGCCGTTGCGCGCGGGCCATCCAGGTCGAGAATGACGTAGCCGTGTGAATAGAACGACGGGCCCTTGCTGAGCGTCACCTTGGCGACGGGCACCTGCGGATACTTCTGCGTCGCCGGAATCTCAGTTATTCCGACCGGATATGCGCCGTGGCCGAGGCAGCGCGCCAGCACGCCCTGGTACGGTTCGTAGATCACCTGATTGTGCTCGTGACCCCAGAACCACACGCTGACGTTCGGCAGAAGGCTCCCGACCTGCGCGCTCAGCCGCGGGTTCACACAGCCGGGACCGCCGACACTGTCGAAGGCCGTGAACAACTGATGGTGGCTGAGCAGCACGGTACGGCGCCCGCCCGCGGTCTGCACTTTGTCGGTGAGCCACTGGACCTCGGTATCTTCCAGGTACGTCGGTGACTGCCCGAACGCATCGTCATCGTGCAGGCCCGTGTCCAACGCCACGAACTGCCAATCGTCGTTCCGCAAACAGAAGTAGCTCGCCGGCTGCCCGAGCTGCTGAATCATCGCGTAGTACGCCTGGCCGCCGCTGTACATGTCGTGGTTGCCCGAGAGCGAGAATGTCCGTGTCTTCGTCAGATCCAACGCAGACTTCCAGATGCTCATGAAGTAGTGGTCCATCTCGAACTGGGTGCCCGAGTAGTAGACGTCGCCGAGATGAAGGACGAGGTCGGGCTTCTTGCGGGCGATGGCGGCCAGGAGCGCTTTGGCGTCCTGCTGTCCCGTTCCCCAGTCACCCACGATGGCGACTCTGGCTTTCGCCGGCAACGCGTCGGTGATGACGAAGTCGTTGAGGTTCGACCACACCTTGTAGGGAACCTTGTCGCCCTTCAGCTTGAAGTACTCGACGTATTTTTCGGCGGCTTCTGCATATCGAGGGTCGCACGTGCTGAAGGGACCCAGCTGCGCGCGCCAGTTCTGCTCCGCCTGCGTGTCGCCGGCGGCTTTCGCTTTGGCGATCTGCCACCAGATGGACGAGCAGTACTTGGCCCAGTCGCCGACGCCCTCGGTGGCTTTCGGGCTTCCGGCCACGGCCTGGGTGGCAAGGGTGATGCCCTGCTGCTCGGTACTGCCCCATCGTGGCGGTCGCCTGAACCATGCTGTCGCTCGTGTCCGGCCGCTGGATGGCGGGTGGCCTCGCATCCACATCCTGGGTCTGGGCGCCGCTGGTGTGCGTCGCCACCTGCTCGTCGATGACGGATTGCCAGAGAGAGAGGTCCGGATGCTGAACGGGCTTGATCGACATCGCTTCTCCAAAGATCGTCAGACGGACATGACGGCTCGAAACATATCGAGCAGGCCGGCTCCCTGAAACGCCTCGGCACGCTTCAGGTCGGTCGCCGACTTGACGAAGATCTCCTTGACCATTTCGGGCTGGCCGCGGAACTCCTGGTGCACGGACAGAAACGTGGCGATGGCGCCGGATACGTGCGGCGCGGCCATGCTGGTGCCGCTTTTCTCCTCGTATGCGTACGGGCTGCTTGTCGAACGCGATCGAGCAGGAGATGATCTTCTCGCCAGGCGCCACGAGATCGGGTTTGATACGGCCGTCGCCGGTGGGGCCTTTCGATGAAAAGTACGAGATGCCGTAGACGTGCGGCTTGCTCTTGTGCACGCTGCCGACCGCGATGCAGTCCTGCGCGTTGGCCGGATCCGTGATCGACAGGTCGAGCGACGAGGGGACCTGCTGGCCGGAGCTGAGCGTCACGGTCCCGTAGCCGGCGTTGCCGCACGAGATCACCACGAAGATGCCGGAGCGGACGGTGCGCGTCACTTCCTCGCAGAGCGGACTGTGGCCGCAGCCGTACCACTTGGGATCGTACGGGTAGCCCAGGCTGAGGTTAGCGCCGTCGACCTGAATCTGCCGGCTCGCGGCATTCAACTTCCGCAAGTACTCGAGGGCGAGAATGCAGGTCGACGCGGCTCCGGTGCCGTCGTCATCGAGCACCTTCACGTTGATCAGGCGCGTCATCGGCGCCACGCCGGACGGCGGACCCGCGAGGTCGACGACGGTTGGCGCGTTCTGATCCTCCTCCTGCGTGGCCGCCTTGTAGTTGCCCGCCGGCGCCGCGCCAGCGATGATGCCGGCGACGTGGGTGCCGTGACCCTCCGTGTCTTCGAGCGACGCCGAGTTCGAGAAGTTCTTGCTCAGTTCCTTGTTGATCGTGTTGTTCGTCAGGAAGTGCGGATGGTCCGAACGGATGCCGGTATCGAGCACCGCCCACGTGATCCCTTTGCCGAACGATCCGAACGCGCGCCAGCAGGCGGTGGCCTTCACCGTCTCGGTGGACTCCAGCACGTGGGCGTGACAGGTGTCGTCGCGCCAGATCTTGTCCACGACGGTCCGCATCGCCGCGAGATCGTCAATCAGGGCGGGCGGCAGCGCCGCGAACACGTAGAACTCGCTCTCCCTGAAGCTCACGCCACGAGCCGTCAGGAACTGCTTCACCGCGTCCTTCGAGGGCTGGATCCCTTTCTCGGGAGCGTCGCGCGACTCCAGAAGGCTGATGATGACGGCAATGGCCGCGCTCGCCTTGCTGGCCATGTCCTCACGGACGGCCGGCGAGATGCGAAACCCTTTCATCTCGGGACGATGCCTGTGCCCGGCCATGCGCGATCAGGCTCGCGGCGCCCCGCCGGCATTGCCGGCGTCGAGCGCGTCGACGATGAACGGGTACACGTCGGTCGCCGCGTTCTTGCCGAAGATGCAGTCGATGTGGCCGTAGCCGGGGATGACGTGGCGGTTGTACAGGGCCTTGCCGTTCCGCTCGCACAGGTCGTCGAAGGTGAGCGCCGTGCTCTCCGGCAGGAAGCACTCGTTATCCCCTCCATGGATGAACGTGATGGGGAGGGCCAGGCGGTCCAGGTGTGGCAGGTAGACATCCTTGCCGTTGAAGTCGACGAGGTGGCCGGTGCGGCAGATGCGCGCCAGGTGCTCGAAGCATTGCATGTTGGCGACGCCGAACGTCTCGTACAGCGTCTCGTGCTGCAACTCGTTCAACTGCGCGTGGTCGTAGAGCGGCGCGTACATGAAGGTGATGCGGTGACAGGTCAGGTTCTGGCAGCGTTCCTTGAGCGCGGTGGGGTACAGCCGGAGCCCGGCGTCGTAGACCTTGTTGAGGAGGCTCTCCTCGGTGGACGCGAAGGCGGTGAGCGTGCCGACACCGATGTCCTTGAGGAATGTCGGCAGGTGAAGCCCGGTTTTGATGTGCGTCGCCGTCGGCGTCACGAATTGCGTGGCGATCTGCGAGGACACCACCGTGCGCACGCCCTGGAGGCCGGCGAGCATCGCCATGAAGAAGGTCGTCGATCCCCAGCAGTGGACGACCATCTGCACGTCTTTCGCGCCCGTGATCTCGCGCACCGTGTCGACCGCGCCCGGGTAGTCGTTGAGCGCGATGTCGTCTCCCGACGACTGCGCGCTGGCCGCCGGGAGCGCGATCGAGTTGCGGAAGTCGAGCAGCCAGACGTCGTAGCCATGCGCGTAGAGATACTCGAGCATGTTGGTGTCGATGGTATCGAGCGAGAAGATGAGGCTCGACACGCCGAGCCCGTGACTGAGAATCACCGGCCCTTTCGATCCACCCTGATACCGCGTCAGCCGCAGGGCAACGCCATCCTTGGTCTGGAAGGGATGGATCACTGGCGTGCCCACGCGCAGCGCGCGCTTCTGGCGCGGGGGGGCCGACGGGTTGAAGGCCGTCGAGCGCGCGGCGAGGCCGCCGTAGGCCTCGTACAGGGTCTTCGCGAAGAACGTCCCGAAGCGTGACAGGGCGTCGAGCCGCTCGCTCAGGCTGGAGGCGTTGGTCGCCTGCATGGTCGTCATCTGCCGTGCGAAATCGAGCGGCTGGATGTGCAGGATGCCCTTGCCCAGCGGCGGACCCGAACTGTCCGCGCCCTCGTACAACGTGATGAACAGCGTGGTCGTGTCGTGCCAGACGTCGAAGATCGGTCGATCGTGAACGACCTTGAACCCTTCGAAGTACCACGACTTGCCTTCTTCGGAGACCAGCGTCATGCGATAGCGCATATTGCGGGTCTCGACCTCGTCGGGGTTGACGACGAAGAGGTTGAAGATGCCGTTCGATACGCTCAGCGGCTTCGGCGACAGCGCATGCGCGACGACCGTTCCGGCCATCGTCGCCTGGTGCGCCGAGTCAGTGAGCATGCGGTTCACGTCGTCGCCGCGGACGGTGAGCGTGAACATCAAGCCGTTGCCGGCCGCCTTGCCGGCTGTTTCGCCAGCTTCGTAGCTGGCCGCGCCGGCCGACCAGAAGCCCTTCATCGTTTCCGTGAACTGAACGCCGACGGTGGGAGCCGGGCGCGGCGGCGACGGCCGCGACGGCAGCGAGTAGTCGATCGTCCAGCCACGGTCCTGGGCGATGAGCGCACAGGTTCGTTCCGCCACGGCAGAGATCGTGAGGGACGGATTGACGCCCAGCGAGCGCGGCAGCACCGCGCCGTCATCGACATACAGGTTGTCGTAGACCTCGACGCCCGACGCACCGGCGAACACCTGCCCCTTGTGATTCACCACGCCCTGCTCGGCGCGCTCCCCCATGACGCATCCGCCGAGCGGGTGGACGCTGATGAGCGGCTTCGACTGCAGGTCGTGCCATTCCGGGTTGGCCGCGTAGACGCCACCGAGCGGCTCGGTCGCCTTCACCAGGTTGGCGTTCGCCTTCGCGAAAATCGCTTCGCTGCCGACGCCCGGCCACGTGATCCGCAGCCGGTCGTCTTGCAGGAACATGCGGCCGGCAGATCCGTCGTGCGTCATGATCAGGTAGGTCTGCGTATTCCGGACCGCTCCGCGATACGGACCTTCGATCAGGCTTTCCAGCTCGCGTTTCTTCTCCGCGACCGCTTCCTGGGCGCTCCTGGGCTTGCTGCCGTCGAGGACCTTCGCGCCTTCCAGGCCCAGCGGCATCAGCGCGGCAATCCCTCCCGGAATCGATCCCTCTTCGATGACCATGCCGTCGTCCAGTGCCGGCTGGTGCCGAAGATCGATGACGCTGGTAATGCAGGGACCGACCACGGCGCGACCGCTCGGATCGTGCGCACCGAAGCCGATGCCGTTGATGTCCGTGTCCGTGTTGTAGCCGAAGCCGAGGACGTCGCCGTTGCTCGAGAACTTCTCGCCCAGCTTTGTCGAAACGGGGAGGCCCTTGACCGCCGAGCGCAGGAGGATCTCCGTCGAGCCGAGCGTGCCGGCGCCGAGAATCACGAGGTCGGCGCGCGCGAACATATCCGGCGCGTCGTATCGCTGCCGGCCATCGCCGAGCGTCTGGAAATGCACGATCCAGCCCTTGCCGTCGCGTTCCAGATACCGGACCGACACCGAGGTGAAGATCTCGGCGCCGAAGTTCACGGCGTCGGGCAGATAGTTCATCAGCGTCGTGTTCTTCGCGTGGAAGTTGCAGCCGGACACGCAGTCGCCGCAGCCGTTGCACTTGTGCTGCGTGACGCCGAATTCGTTGACGCCGCCCTCCGGCTCGTCGAAGGTCACGTACAACGGTGTGCGGTAGAACGGTCCCTGCAGCGCCGCGGCCGACGTCTGCAGCGCGTTCATCTTCGGCAACGAGGGGAAGCTGTCGGGCACCGGCTTCAGATTGAGCATCCGCTCGGCGCGCGCGTAACTCTGCTCGAGGAGCGGGCTATCGGTGCGGAACCCTTCCGGCCACGCGGGATCGTCGAAGACGCGCGGTTCGGCGCGCAGGCCGACGTTCGCGTTGATGAGCGAGGTCCCGCCCAGACCGCAGCCGAGCACGACGTTCACGTCGCTGTTGATACGCAGATCGTAGAGGCCGGTATGCGAGCCTTCGTGACCGATCGGGCTGTCGGCCTGGAACTCACGCGTGGCTTCCGCCAGATTGTTCGGATATTCCCCCGGCTGAAATTCCTTGCCGCGCTCGAGGAGACAGACCTGCTGACCGGCTCGCGCCATGCGCGACGCCGCAATTGCGCCGCCGTAGCCGGAGCCGACGACGATAACGGTGTAGTGCGGCTTGATCTGCTCAATCGGCAAAGAAAGACGGCGCATCCTGGTCTCCACGCATCGGCATCACAGGGTTCCTGTTCATCCAGATAGCGACAAACGGATGGGAAACCCGTCAACGGCATGGAGGATCCTAGTGGATGACGCCGTCCGACAAGGCACGACGGATCAGCGCTTGCGCGATTTTTTCGCAGTCTTTTTCTTCGCGGCCTTCCGGCCCTTCTTCGCCGACTTGCGCTTGCGCGGCACCTTGCCGCCTTCGCGCCGCGCTTCCGCCAGGCCGATCGCGATCGCCTGCTTCCGGCTCCGGACTTTCTTGCCCGAGCCGCCGCTCTTGAGCGTGCCGCGCTTGCGCTCGTGCATCGCCTTCTCGACTTTCTCCGCCGCCTTCGGTCCGTACTTCGCCATGGCGAGTCCTCCGATTCAAGCGCGCCGGATGCAAGAATTCGTCCGCAACTCCCTCTGTACGCTTGACTTACCGTTGAGGCAGCGGGAGGATGGCGCTTCTCCCGCCTTCGACCGATACAAGGCTCATCATGGCCGCAAGTCAATCCGGCGGCAGTTGGACCTGCCCACAGTGCCAGCGCCGTGTGCCCGGCCAGCTGCAGCAGTGCCGCTGCGGGTTCGAGTACATCCACGACACCGAGGCCGCCGAGCCCGCAACGGCCGTGGAAGGCAGTGGCGCGGGGCGCATGCTGGGGCTGCTGCTCGTCCTCATCGGCCTCGGCGTGGCCGTGGGTGTCTTTTTCTCGTTCTCGACCAACTCCTCGGAGCAGGCGCCCGCGGATCTGCTGGGCGATCAGAGCCAGCTTGCAACACCCGGGAACAGCACCGCCGTCGCCGCACCGGTCGCACCGGTCCCACCCGGCCCGACGGACGCCGCGCCGAGGCTGTCGCTGCCCGAATCGGAAACGATTGTCCGGCCATCACCAACGCCGCCACCGGTGCCGGTGGCAGAGCCCTCGCTGCCGTCCGGCGACCGCTCCATCGAAGACATCATCGACGCGTCGGAAGGCGCGGTGGCGCTCATCGAGGCCGGCCAGGTTCGCGGCACCGGCTTCTTCATCGGCCCTGACACGGTGCTGACCAACGTGCACGTCGTCGAATCGACGTCGTTCGTGACGGTGAAGCTGACCGACGGCACCGCGATCCCCGCACGGGTCGAGCGAACGCTGCCCAATGTCGACATTGCGCTGCTCAAGACCAGCAAGCCGCATCCGCGGCAGTCGGCGTTGCAGTTGGGGACGTACGCAGGCGTGCGTTCGGGCCAGGAAGTAATCGCCATCGGCTCTCCGCTCGGCCTGCAGAACACCGTCACGCGCGGCATCGTGTCGGCCGTCCGGAATGCGGGCGGCGTCATCCTCATTCAAACCGACGCGGCGATCAACCCGGGGAACAGCGGCGGCCCGCTGCTCGATCGCGCCGGGCGCGTCATCGGCATCAACACGCTGCGGCTGGGCGGGGCGGCCCAGGGTCTGGGATTTGCCGTGGCGATCAACCACGCGCAGTCGCTGATCTCCGGACGGCCCGATTCGGTGCTGCCGTCGGAATCGCCGAGCGCGCAGCTGCCGTCGCTCGTCGCGCGCCCGTCGGAAGTGGATGCGCAACGAAAAGCCCTGCTGGAGGAATACGAAAAAGGGATGCAGGTGCTGGCGCGCCGCGCCGACGAGATCGACACCTTCTGGCAGAACGTCCAGAAGAACTGCCTGCTGAACCCGGTGAATCGCGGCGACGCGGATCGCGAGTGGTTCACGTTCCGGGACACGCCTCCGAGCTTCAAGCAGGCCGACGTGTGGTGCACGCGGTATGTCGAGGATATCCGCACGCAGGCGACGGCGTTCAGTCGCACGTTGTCGCAGGCCGGTGACATCGCGCGGCGGACAGGCGCATATCCTGGCAGCCTGCGCGACCTGCGACGCAAGTACAAGATCGACTGGTCAGGCTGGGACAGGTAGGCGCCGGCCTACGGCGTCGTCGGTTTCATCGGCGCCGGCTTGGGCCTCTTCAATTCGCGCTCGCGTTCGAGGGCAGTCGTGCCGCGGTCGATCCAGGGCTGCGCCGCCTCCCCCTTCAAGTAGTGTCCGAACCACTGCAGGATCCGCTGCTGGTAATCGATCTGATTCGCGCGCTTCCTGAGCCCGTGATCCTCGCCGGCGTACGCGACCATCACCACCGGCTTCCCTGCCCGGCGCGCGATGTTGTAGAGCTCGACGCCCTGGTGCCAATGCACGGTGCCATCGTTCTCGCCGAACGCGACGAGCAACGGCGTGGCGAGCGTGTGCACGCGGTAGACCGCTGAGTTGCGGATGTAGGCCTGCAGGTCCTCCCAGATCGGCACTTCCATGCGCTGCTGTCCGGTCTCGATGTGATCGGTCTCGGCGATCCCCTGACTCCAGTGGTGGTTGCCGTAGTTGCTGACCAGGTTCGTGATCGGCGCCCCGGCAACCGCCGCCGCGAACACCTTCTCGGTGTGCGTCGCCAGGTACACGGTGTCGAACCCTCCCCACGAGTGACCGACGATGCCCACGCGTGCCGGATCGACGGCGCCTTTCGCCAGGACCGCGTTGACAGCCGGGACGACGCACTCCACCACCGAGACGCCGGGCTCTCGCGGCCGAAAGACGATGTCGGGCGTAAAGAAGAAGTAGCCCTGGCTGGTGAAGACGCTGGCGTTGTACGGGGCGCGCTCGGATGGGCTGACGTAGTTGTGTAGCGTTTCCGACAGGGTCTCGTACATGTACACGACCATCGGGTAGCGCTTGCCAGGTTCGTATCCTGCCGGGTAGAACAGCGCCCCTTGCAGCCGCTCGCCGCGCGCGCTCTTGTACTCAACCAGCTCGGAACGGCCCCACGCGTACTTTTCCTGCGCGGCGTTGGTGCTCGTCACCTGCCGCCCGTCGGTGAGTGACGGCCCGGCGACGAAGTAGTCGGGCGAGTCGTCGAAATCGTCGACCACGTACGCATACACGTCCGCGGACCTGGCTTTCGTCACCCGGTTGACCCGCTTGTCGAGCCAGAGCGGCCGGTCGAGCGTCGCCGCGCCGGGCATCAGGCGCGCGACGCCAAACCGCTTCGACCATTCTCCGTACGCCTCGAGATAGACGGGCGTGCGGCGATCGACAAACCGCGCATCCGGGTCGAGCCGGAGCAGCCGATGCCGTGTCTGCTCCGCCGCGCCGCTGGTGAGGCGAGCCGCGGACTCGCCGGTGGTGGTGACCTCCCAGATGTCGTAGCGGTCGTAGAGCAAGACGCCGGCCGAATCAGTCGTCCAGCCGCCGACGCCGTACGGAGGCTTCTGTTTCACGGCCGCATCCGACTCGCGATCGACGAAAGACGAAGCGATGGTCCTGGTGAGGTTCCGGTGCGTGCGAGCGGCGATGTCGTACAGCCAGTAGTGATCCTCGAAGAAGTACAACAGGAACCGGCCGTCGGGGCTTGCCTGGACATATCGATCCTCGAGCCGATCCTTCACCGCGGTCCGCACGCCCGTAGTCACGTCGACGATCTCCAGGCTGGCGGTGAGGCGGCCGATACTGCGTGCCATGGCGGACGCCGAACGATCGATCACCAGCGCGTTCGGTTGGCCCTCGAGCGGCCGCACATCCTCCATCACGTGGCGCGCGAGCGGCACCAGCGAGCCACGCTCGACATGCCAGGCCGCCAGCAGATTGCGCTGCCGATCGGTGGCGATGCGCTTCTTCTGCAGCGGCATCACGTCCACGTCCTTCCAGTGCCAGACGTCGACCGCCGCGGTGTCGTCGGCACCGTCGCCCTTCGGCGTGTCCGGGCTCTCGTACCAATCGGCCACGCCAACGAAGACCGTACCGCCGTCTTTCGACCACTCGCCGCGTCTGAACGAGACGATCCGTTTGTCTCCAGGGAGGCTTCCCGCGGCAACCGGGTCGAGCGTGCGAGGCTGGCCGACACCTTGCTTCGAGATCGGTCCAGGCCAGCAGCACCTGGGTCGGCCCTTCGCGCGACGGATCGCTGCGCGAGCGCATCACCAGCAGGTCACCGGCATCTTTGCGCCACGACAGGCTGGAGTACACGGCGTCGGCGGCATCCAACACTCGTGTCGAACCGGTCGACGGGTCGTAGAGCTGCACGCCGTTCCCGCGGCGCCCGTCGGCACCCACGGTAAACGCGAGCAGCGGCCCCTTGGTCTGCCACGCATGGTCGGTCACGTTCCAGAACGTCGTGTCCACGCGCGTCGCGAGGTTGCGCACGATGAGGGACCCGCCAATCTTGTCGGGTTCGTCGCGTTCGCCGCTCGCACTCTCATCGGTATCCCGCCTCGGTGATTCCGGCGGATACGCGCGCATCGCCAGATCCCGTCCATCGGCACCGAAGCTGAAGCTCTCGATCTCGTCAACCGTTGTCGTGTCACCCGACGCGAGGTTCAGCAGGCCGAGCTGCCGGCGCACCGGCCGCCGCGCCTTCTGCAGCCGCTCTTCCTCCGCTTCGGTGACACCGATCGCGTACGCCAGCCACCGGGAGTCGGCAGAGAACAACGGCTGCTCGCCCAGCGGCAGCGTCGTCGACTTGCCGCTGGCGATCTCGACGACGCGCAGCTCGTTGTTGCGATTCTGACGAGTGATGCCGTAGACGAGCCACTGCCCATCGGGTGAGAGCGGCCCCGTGGCGGTCGCGCGCGGCTGGATGGCCAGCGTCTCCCACTTCGCGTACTCGGACGGTGGCAGAGGAGGCCGGGATTGCGCGGCCGGATCTGCGGCCGCGCACAGGCCGATCAATACGCACAGCGTGATGGCTCCAGCCCCACAATTCACTTGTGTTGACAATCGTCTCGCCGAGGTAGCGCGACGATTTGGGCGCAACGAAGTGGCGTTCGAGCTATGGGCGCGCCGTTGGCGCTCTCCACTCAAGTAAATTCCGGGGCTCATCATCGTGGTAATCGCTTTCCCTTTTGCCAGGCGAACGTCGAGGTGTCGCCGCCCATCTTTTTCAGCGCGCTCTCCAGCAGGAGCTGCCCTTCGAAGGCCTGCATGCCCGTGCCCGCGGGCATGGCGCGCGTCGTCCGCCACTCGCTCCACGTGCGCAGCACCTGCCCGTGACTGCCCTTGTCCGTGTGCTCCTCTTCGCCGTGCACGAGCAACCGCTCCTGCAGCTGGCGGGCGGCCGGACCCGTCGCGTGGACGCTCCGTTCCTGCTCCACACGCGTGAGCAGCGCGCGGCCTTCGTCGGACAGGCCACGAGTCTGCCACGGTTCTCGCCCCTCAGCGACCGCGAGCAGCGCGGGCCAGAGTTTCCGTTGCACGAAGGTGATCTTCTTGTCCACGAGATGCGCCGCGGTCACGTCCGGGCCGATGTTTCAACTGCTGGAGGCACGCGAAGATCCGGTGCGCCATCGGGTGGCTCCACCACGAGCCGGTCACGGCCTCACCCGTGAGCAGGCCGACCACGCTCGGCAGCTTCTTGTCCTGCAGCAGCAGCAGCCCGTGCGTGTTCAACGCCGCGACGACAGCGTCGACGTCCGCCATGGTGGTCGCCGGATTATCTATCTAATCAGAGTCGCTTGACGCGCCCTTCCGCAGCGCGGGTGAGGCGGTCGTGGATAGCCGCGCCGATGTCGTGGCCCGCGGGGGCCGACGCCAGGATCTCATCGACGCCGTCATCATCGAGACGGCGCAGGGCGGCGAACAGCTCCCGGGCCGCGCGTGCAGGGTCGCGGCGGGCGCCGTAGTTGGCAAAGCGCACGCGCCCGGCGGCCGCAAGCGATGCGAGGAGCGGCGCCAGGGCCATCAGGTCTTCTTCCGGCGCCAGGATGCCGACGCGCTGGCCGGCCCCAGTGAGCTGCCGCGTGTCCGCGCCCATGCGATCCGTCACGGCAGCCGGCTCCCCCAGGTAGAGCGTGAGCCGCGCACGTGGCGCATAGTGCCGCAGCAACTGCCCCGGAGCCACCTGAGCTTCCGAGTCGCCGGCGACATGCGTCACCGCGCGAACGTCCGGAAGGATCGCGCGGAGGGCTTCGATGGTCACGCCGCCGGGACGCCGCACGAGCGGCGGCGAGACGGTGAGGTCCAGCACGGTGGATTCCACGCCCACGGGTGTGGGACCGCCGTCGAGCACCAGATCGATCTTGCCGTTGAGATCGGCGAGGACATGTTCCGCGCACGTCGGGCTGGGCCGCGAGAAGCGGTTGGCGCTTGGCGCGGCGATCGGGACTCGCGATTCTTCGAGAAGCGCCTGGGCCACCGGATGCGCCGGCACTCGCACTCCCACGGTCAGCCGTCCCGCGGTGACAACGGATGGAACATGTGGCTGCTTGAACAGCACGATTGTCAGCGGACCCGGCCAGAAACGAGCGGCGAGATCGCGCACGACGTCGGGCACATCGCGGGCGACGATCGCCACTTCATCTTCGGACCAGAGATGAACGATCAACGGATCGGTTGCGGGCCGGCCCTTCGCCTCGAACACTTCGAGGACGGCGGCTTCGGTGAGCGCGTGCGCGCCGAGGCCGTACACCGTTTCAGTGGGAAAGGCGACGAGCCCGCCGGCCTTGAGCAGCACGGCCGCCTCGCGAATGAGCTCTGGATCGGGCTCGATCCGGATCGACTCGCGAGCACGCGCGTCAGTCGCGGGCTGGAACTCGGCCATGCTGAATCACCAGTCCAGCGCACCGGAACCGACAATCAACAGCACGACCCGACTGTAGCTGGCGACGCCTTCGCGGACACCCTGCGCCTTCAAGTAGTCATCATAGGTCTCCCACGCCACGCGTTGGACCACCTCGACACGCGATTGCAGCCGCTGGCTGATGGCCTGGCGATCGGCTCGCGGGCCCTGGTCGAGCGTCGCGAGAAGCCGTTGCTGCTCATCGCGCGGCAGCATGGCCAGCACATCGTAGGTCAGGCTCAGCCAGGCACTGTAACGGGATGCCGGGTCGGCGCCAAGCGCCGCCACGACTCCGACAAAGCTCGCGTCGTCTTCCGGCGCGTACCCGGACGAGATGCGCCCACTCGTGGGCGAGGACCGCCGGCCGCTCGGGCGGAGTCAGGTCGGGGTTGAGCAAGGTCTCGAGCATGAACGGCGCGTGCATGCCATCGGTCCCCGACGCGCGGAAGAACGGGCTCAGCCACGTGCGCTTCGGGCGGCCGGGGGTTGTCGTGCGTGGCCGGCCGAACCGCCGTTCAACGGCGTGAAACGACGTGACCAGCGCGGGAGGCACTTCGCCGGCGGCCGGGAACCCGGCGGCGTGACCCGGCGCATAGGCGCGATTGGTTTCGGCGATCGCGCGTTCGGCCAGCGCTCGAATCGCGTCAGGGGTGACACGCGCGCGGTCGAAGCCGATGGCGGATTCAATCGGCACCCGCGCATAGTTGAGCCCCCACGCGCCCGCGAACCAGAGATACACGCTGGCCAGCATCGCGATGGTGGCCAGGAGCCCGCGCAGCAAGCGTACGACCGATCGCTGGCGCACCGCGGCGGCGATCGATCGGCAGACCTGCACGGCGACCACGACGATCAGGAATACCAGGATGAAATCGAACAGCGCGACGCCCGTCTGGTTCGACCACGAGGTCAGTCGCGCCTGCAGCGCCGGATAAAACCAGTCGGCGTAGTAGCGTTCGATGAATGACGCCGGCAGCGGCGCGACGAGCAGCGTCGCCGCCAACCCGATAGTCAGGAATTGAATGGCAAGGAGTGCTTTACGCACCGAAGATCAGCCACTCCAGAACCTTGGAACCCCGGAACCTTGGAACCCCGGAACCTTGGAACCTTGGAACCTTGGAATCTTGGAACCTTGATCAGGGGACCGTCGCGAGAATCTCGTTCGACGGGGCGCTGGTGCCGCAGGCGTTGCGCGCGAGGATGCGCACGTGATATGCGCCGGCTGGCGCCTGTCGCTCGAACGTGGTGATCGGCCCCGGCACGACGAACAGCGCCACGTTG